>CATLGV010000013.1 GCA_949948735.1 uncultured Lachnospiraceae bacterium
CTCCTCGGGACTCACCAACTTTAGCTTTTGCAATATCAGTAATACAGATATAATCATCAAAATTTTCCTCTGAAACAGTAACGTTAATGTTTTGCACCACAATTACTTTATTTTTTCCCATCCTTCTTCTCCCATATGGCACTGATTAAAATCTTATTACTCATGTATAAGTATAGCATACCATCTTTACTTTTTCAATTAGTTTTCGAACATAAGTTCTGTTTCTATTCTCCCCCGCCTCACCCCGGCAGGCTCCCCGCCACGCACAGCGCGCCCCAGCCAGCCTGGGTATTGGGGACCTCCCGCTCTCCGCGCAGCGGCTTTGCCCCCCGTATCAGATAGGCCTTGAGCTTTTGTCCGAACAGAAACGGGTCGTTCCCCTTCACGATGCCCCACTCCATCAGCAGCGCGGCGCTCCCGGCGGCAAAGGGCGCCGCAAAGGACGTGCCCGACACCCGCTCATAGCCGCCGCCCACCGTCGGCGCCGCGATACCCACGCCCGGCGCGACCAGATCCGGCTTTGCCTCCGCAACCCCGAAAAGCCCGCCCGTGGTATCGGGACGTCCCTGTGCATAGCGGTACACATAGCCCCTGCCTGAGAAATCCGCATAGCTGCCGAGATTAGCATCGTAAGCGCCCACCGTCACCGCACGGTGCGCGGTGGACGGTATCGTTATCGTCATCTCCGGCGTGGGCAGGAAGAACCCGGTTCCGTTATTGCGGATAGCGTAGCTTGGCAGATAAAACCGGTACTCGCCCGTAACCGTGCGCACCGGCTCCAGCTCAAAGCGCCACACGCCGCTGTTGATGTAGCTGCGCCGCCCGCTGCCCGTGGGAAGCATATCGATAAAAACCTCCTGGCTTGCACTGTAGGGCAGCGGCTCGCCCAGATAACACAGAAGCTCCGTCTGCTCCAGCGTGCGCCGTTCCGTCCCCGCCGCGTTCCGGTTCGATAGCTGCAGCAGCGCGCGGTCTCCCCCGGGCGACACGACCGTCATGTTGTAGACATCCTGATAATGCTTCCACAGCTGCACGCTCAGCCCCGTCTCGTAATCGGCCACCGCAAGCTCCACGGCCGTATTCGTCCTGGCTATACCCGCCGTATGCCCGCCCGAGCTTCCCTCGTTTCCGCTCCCTATGATAATCGCCGTCCGTCCGATTTCCGAAGCATTATCGATAAAGCGCTCCAGTAGGGAGTTGCCCAGATGATCCCCGTAGGTATTGCCAAAGCTGATATTGACCACCACCGGCCGGTTCAGCTCTATCCCCAGCTTGACCGCATAGTCAATACCGCGCATCAGCTGTGTCGTTCTGGGAAAAGAGTCCGGCATCGGATTGCCAAGCTTAATCACCAGAAGCTCGGCCTCCGGCGCAACGCCGATACCGCTCCCCGCTGCGACCCCGGCCACCGCCGTGCCGTGGCCCGACAAATCCAAAACAGGCACTATCCGCTGTCCGTTCTCACGGCCCAGCGAAAGTGCCTCGTCAATCATTTCCCGTGTGTATAATACCCCTTCCTGATAGCCCGGGGGCGGCAGCAGTCCGTTCTGCGCGTCCGCTCCTGCCGTCTGGTCCCATATCGCAATCAGTCTCGTCTTTCCGTTCCTGTCCGTAAACTCCGGCAAAAAGTAATCTATCCCGCTGTCCAGCACCGCGATAATCACACCGCGGCCGGTCAGATACGGCTCCCGCTGCGTCACCTGCGGTATACAGGACACCTCTTTTGCGTAATCGTTGTTCAGAAAATCCATCCGCAAACTCCTGCCGTTTGTTCCTATATCATATGAGCAAATTCCGGCAAGGTTCCATTTCTTTAGAGAAGCGATAATTTCATCAGCGCTTCCTTAAAAAATCATATACGTCAGCCATCCGGCAAGCCACGCGACAGCGCACTGTCCGAGGATGACGCCCGCGGCCCATCTGCCGCCAAGCTCCCTCTTGATCGCCGCAATTGCCGCGACACAGGGCGTATAGAGCAGACTAAACACCAGCAGGGCCGCCGCACCCGCCGTCGTAACCGCACCCAGCAGCACATCCGTGGAGCCCATCAGCACCGATAAGGTCGCCACAACGCTCTCCTTGGCCATAAAGCCCGTCAAAAGCGCCGTCGAAATCCGCCAGTCCCCAAAGCCAAGCGGACCAAAAACCGGCGCAATCACTCCGGCCAGCGACGCAAGCATGCTGTCCTGGGAATCCGCCACCACATTGAGCCGGATATCAAAGGTCTGCAAAAACCAAATCACAATCGTCGCAATAAAAATCACCGTAAACGCGCGCTGCAAAAAGTCCTTCGCTTTATCCCACAGCAGCTGCCCTACATTCTTTGCCCCGGGCATCCGGTAATTGGGAAGCTCCATGACAAAGGGCACCGCCTCGCCCCGGAACATCGTGCGCTTCATCAAAAGCGCGACCAGAATGCCGGCCGCAATCCCCACAAAATAAAGCCCGATCATCACAAGCGCCCCGTATTTCGGAAAGAAGGCCGCCGTGAAAAACGCGTAGATGGGAAGCTTCGCGGAGCAGCTCATAAACGGCGTCAGCAGTATCGTCATCTTTCTGTCCCGCTCCGAGGAAAGCGTCCTGCTCGCCATCACCCCGGGAACCGTGCAGCCAAAGCCGATCAGCATCGGGACAATGCTCCGCCCCGACAGGCCGATTTTGCGCAGAAGCTTATCCATCACGAAGGCCACGCGCGCCATATAGCCGCTGTCCTCCAGCATCGAAAGAAAGAAGAACAGCGTCACGATAATCGGCAGAAAGCTCAAAACGCTGCCGACGCCGTTAAATATGCCGTCAATCACAAGCGAATGCAGAACGGGATTCACCTTCACCGCCGTCAGCGCGGCATCCGCAGCGCCCGTCAGCCAGGTAATCCCCATGTCCAGCAGATTCGCAAGCCCTGCGCCGATCACATGGAAGGTCAGCCAGAACACAACGCCCATAATCAGGATAAACATCGGTATTGCCGTATATTTTCCGGTCAGCACACTGTCCATCTTCCTGCTTCTGGCATGCTCCCTGCTCTCTCCGGGCTTTATCACCGTCGCGTCGCACATCCGGCGTATGAAGCGGAAACGCATGTCCGCAATCGCCGCCGCGCGGTCGAGTCCGCGCTCCTCCTCCATCTGCAGTATAATATGCTCCAGCATCTCCTTTTCGTTCTGGTCAAGCTGCAGACTGTCCAGAATCAGTAAATCCCCTTCTACAAGCTTGCTCGCCGCAAACCTTACCGGAATCCCGGCCTCCCTGGCATGATCCTCAATCAGGTGCATAATGCCGTGCATACAGCGGTGCACCGCGCCGCCCTCGTCGTCCTGCGCGCTGCACAGGTCGATGCGCTCCGGTCGCTCCTGGTATTTCGCCACATGTATCGCATGATCCACCACCTCGTGGATGCCTTCGTTCCTGGCCGCCGCAATCGGAATCACCGGCACCCCCAGCATTTCTTCCATCTTGTTAATCAGGATAGAGCCGCCGTTTTCCCGCACCTCGTCCATCATATTCAGCGCAACCACCATCGGCACATCCATCTCCAGAAGCTGCATTGTCAGGTACAGATTGCGCTCGATATTGGATGCGTCCACGATATTAATGATGCCCAGCGGCTTATCCCTGAGCAGAAACTCCCGCGTCACAAGCTCCTCGCTGCTGTAGGGCGACATCGAATAAATCCCCGGCAAATCCGTAATCAGCGTATCGTCATGCCCCTTAATCACGCCGTCCTTCCGGTCGACGGTGACCCCCGGGAAGTTTCCGACATGCTGGTTCGAGCCGGTAAGACGGTTAAACAGCGTTGTCTTCCCGCAGTTCTGATTGCCGACCAGCGCATACGTCAGCGTCTGTCCCTTGGGCAGCGGATGCTCCTGCGCTTTCTCATGGTATTTGCCGCCCTCGCCCAGACCGGGATGCGGCACGTTCTTGTATTGCGGCGATACCGGCTCCTGCGCTTTGCTCTCCCGCACATGCTCTACTTCGATTTTGTCCGCGTCCGCGACCCGCAGTGTCAGCTCATAGCCCTGTATCCGCACCTCCAGCGGATCGCCCATCGGCGCGAATTTTACCATTGTAACCTCCGCGCCGGGAATCAGTCCCATATCCAGAAAATGCTGCCGCAGGCCGCCCTCTCCTCCGACAAAGCGGATATCCGCGGTTTTTCCGATTGCCAGTTCTTTCAGTGTCATACCTTATGCCTTTCTTGTCTATCTTAAAACGCTTCGTATCGTATCCTGCAGCTCATCCATGTTAATCGGCTTGGGAAAATGTGCGTTCATGCCCGCCTCAATCGACTTCTGATAATCCTCCGCGAATGTATTTGCGGACAACGCAATAATCGGAATCCCCGCCAGCTCCTTGTTGTCCAGCGCCCGGATTGCCCTGGCCGCCTCATATCCGTTCATAACAGGCATCTGTATATCCATCAAAATCAGGGCATAATACCCCGGAGGTGTGCTGCGCATCCGTTCCAACGCCACGCTGCCGTCATTTGCAGTGTCTACGATGTACCCTCTCGCACTCAACAGCTCCTCGGCAATCTCGCAATTGATTTCATTGTCCTCCACAAGCAGTATCCTGCTGCCTCTCAGGGTATCCTCATCCGGAAGCTCCTCTTCCTTCTCCGGCTCCTCCTGATCCTCCTGAAGCTTCAGCAGAAGACTCACCGTAAATCTGCTGCCCTCCCCGACCCTGCTCTCCACGGAGGTGCTCCCTTCCATCATATCGACAAGGTTTTTCACCACCGCCAGCCCTAAGCCGGTTCCAAACACGCCGCTCTTTGTCGTATTCTGCTCCCGCTTAAAGGGGTTGAACAGATCCGCCATAAAGTCCTCCGAGATCCCGTTGCCGTTATCCGCAACAATAAACTCGTATTTCCCGTAATCCCTGCGTTTCATGTCCGTTTCCCTGACCGAAAGGCTGATTGCTCCGCCCGAAGGCGTATACTTGACGGCATTGTCCAGCAGCTGGTTTAAAACCTCCTTGATACGGATATAGTCCGCAATCACCGCGAAATGACGTACCGCCGCTTTGTCGACCGCAAACTGTATCGACTTGGCGTTCATCTGCGGCAGCATTTCCCTCTCTATGTCCTCCAGCAGCTCCTCCAGGCTGCACGGAACCTCCACCAGCTTGGCCTTGCCGGACTCCATCCGGGTAATCTCCAGCGATTCGTTTACAATGGCCAGAAGCTGCTCCCCCGACATCTGAATCTTATCCATATACTCCGTCAGCTTCTCTTCATCCGCCGTGCGGCTTTTGGCAAGCTCCGCATAACCGATAATAGCGTTTAGCGGCGTCCTGATGTCGTGCGACATATGGAAAAGAAAGGTATTTCTGGCAATGCCTGCGGTCTGCGCCTGATGCAGTGCGGACTGCAGCAGCGTCTGACGCTCCGACTGCTCCGTGATGTCCTTTACGATTGCCAGCGCCGCCACATCCTTTGTATGGCCCGCGCTGCCAAGGAGAAATATATAATGACACAGGCGCTTGCGCCCCGTCGAATCGATCATCCAGCTGTCATACGACTGCTCCAGCGCCCCCTTCTCATAGCAGCGAATCAACCGCCCGGCGCTGCAGAACCGTCCGAATGCCTCCGCGTCTCCCAGAATCATATTTTTCTGACAAAGAGACAGATAATCCGAGTATTTCCCGTACGTGGGAAGGCCCATCAGCTGCAGCAAATCGCTTATCTGCTCGTCCGCAGTCTGCGCGGATGCGCAGATAAAGGTATCCTTTGTCAGATTGACCTCGAGAAAATAAAGCGTATCCTGCAAAATCGCCTTCTTATACTGCCGTTCGCGCGCATAAGCCGCGCGCAGCTCCCGGTTGACCTCCTCCAGCTCCGCAATACGCTTTTTCATCCGGTCTGTCGCATCGTCAATAAAGACATAAAAAATATCCCCATGCCGCTGCGTATGTACGAAATGGCCGTAATCCTCTACCCACCGGACGGATCCGTCCCGCTGGATAATACGATATTCCACATAGTCCAGATCATAGACATTGTCCGCAATCTGCCTTCGAATACTCTTCTCGACCTCCTCCAGATCCTCCGGATAAACCATTCCCTTGAATGTAAAGCCCGTCAGCTGCCGGAATTCCTCCTCCGTATCACAGCCAAAGATACGCAGAATCGCGCTGTTGATATAAATCAGCTCCTCGTCTCCGTCCGCACGGTAAATAAAGAACCCGCCCGGCATCCCCTCCGCCATCTGTTCAATCGCCTTTATCGTACCGTCATCCATCGCCGTTCCAAACTCGTCCTTCATCCCACTCATGGAACTCCTCCACTCTTATGCGCCGCCGTTTTCTAAACATATCTTTATTATACATTTTTTTACACAAAAATCAAATACTGCATCTGAAATTGAAAAAAAGCGGCAGATTCCAAAAAGAATCTGCCGCCCTGCCATTTCCCGGAGAAGGGAAATGCGTCTCATTTTATTTAAAGAATGCGTCCAATCCGGTCTGGAACTCCTGCTTTGCCTGCTCCTGAAGCTGCGCAGGCGTCACCTCGCCGGCAAGCATACCGATTACGTTGAAGTTCTCTACCGAAATAGTCTGCCAGAGGTCAAACTGCTCTCTCTGCCCCATTTCAAGCAGGTAATTGTAATTGCGCTCGGATACCATCTGATTCTCAAACCATTCCACGTCGTCGCGAAGCTCCGTATCGCCCTCAAACCAGTTGTTCCAATCCTCAAATACCTGATATACATATGCCGGATCCGCAACGCCGTTCGCGATCAGATATGCGTTGCCCGCCAATGCCATACCGTTGTTGGTATCCTTGTTTCCGCTGGGCCCTACCGGCCAGGGAACCACGCCAAACTCAAAGTTCAGCTCATCCGGCGTGATCGTCCATGCCGGCGCGATAAAGAAGCAGGTCTCGCCGGTCTTATAGCATGCGTTGTTGCTGTCCCAGTCGTCCGGATTCCAGGGTCTTGCGCACTTGTCGACATTGTAAAGCGTATTGATGAAGTTCAGCACTTCACCGGTCTCCGGGCTGCTCAGCGTCTCCGTCTCGCCGGCCGCGATCGTCGCGCCGTTGGACATCAGCAGATTGGCTACCATATTCGTCCACCATCCGCTGTAGCCGTAAACATCCGTTACGCCGTCGCCGTCCGTATCCTTGGTCAGCGCCACGCAGTACTCCTCGAACTTATCCCAGGTCCACTCGCCTCTGTCCCACAGGTCCTGCGGATTCTCAAGGCCTGCCTCGTTAATCATATCCATGTTGAAGCCCAGCGGGTAGCCGCCAAGCTGATCGCCCTTCGTCACCGGCTTAAACAGATACGTCTTCTCGGTGCCGATGTCCAGCGGCTTTAAAATCTCGTGATTTGTCAGAACGTCCGCGTCCGCCGGAACAACATCCTCCAGCGCGGCGGCATAGCCGTTAAATGCCGCCGGAACGCCAAACTGAATGTCGACCTCATAGATATCGCAGTCCGGCTGCCCCGCCATAATAGAGGTATTGATGGACTCGATGGTACCGTCCCATGTTAAGTTGACAAAGCGCAGCTCACAGTTATATTTCTCTTCGATGGCGCGTATATTGTCCAGCTGCATCTGGGCCGCATCCAAATCCGTCACGCTCGGATTGTCGTCAATGCTTGTATGATCCGACGTATAATAGTGGTCATACCACGTACCGATTGTGATAACCCGCTTCTCGGTGGGTATCGTCACCGTACTGCTGCTGTTACTGTCGCTGTTATTATCTGCCGCCGCAGTCGCGCTGTTTGTACCTGCACTGCTGTCTGACGTGTTATTGGCCGGTGTGTCGGAGCCGCCGCACGCGGTCAGCCCCAGAACCATTGCCGCGCTCAGTCCCAATGCCATAAGCTTTTTTGATTTTCTCATTTTTAACATACTCCTTTCAGTCTTTACTCCTGTTTTCTTTATTCCGCTGCCGGAACGCCTACCGCAACACTAAAAACCTCCCAAGCGCCGCTTGCCTCGCACTGCATCCGCGCGCCCCAGGTCGATACGTCGTCGCCGCACAGCGACGCAATCTGCTCATAGGTCAGCTGGCAGACGCTCCCGGTGCAGGACGCGAACACATCACCGTCTCCGTTGCCGACACGCATCCAGCCTGCCGCCGCGTCGGGAATCACAAGCCACATATCGCCGTTGTCGCTCTTGTAGGTAATCTGTACGACCGCCCCCGGTACCAGCGCATCCAGGATTTCCTGCGGCATGTCAAAGCCGTTCTGCGCCCAGCCGTCTCCGCTGCACGCAAAGCCCTCAAACGGGGTGTACCTGTTCAGCGCATACATCTCCTGTGCCTTTCCGACCTTTACGCCGTAAACCTCCCAAGCGCCGCTTGCCTCGCACTGCATCCGCGCGCCCCAGGTCGACACATCGTCGCCGCACAGCGATGCGATCTGCTCATAGGTCAGATAACATTTGCTACCGTCGCAGACTGCAAACACATCGCCGTCGCCGTTGCCGACACGCATCCAGCCCGCCGCCGCGTCCGGTATGACAAGCCACATGTCGCCGTTATCGCTCTTATACGAGATTTCTACCACAGAGCCCGGCACCAGCGCGTCCAGAATCTCCTGCGGCATGTCAAAGCCGTTCTGCGCCCAGCCGTCTCCGCTGCACGTAAAGCCCTCAAAGGCTACCGCGCCCGCTGCCGCAATCGGATTGCTCTTCATGCCGACCTTTACGGAGCTGACCTCCCATGCGCCGCTCGCCTCGCACTGCATCCGTGTGCCCCAGGTCGATACGTCGTCGCCGCACAGCGACGCAATCTGCTCATAGGTAATCTGCGCGGTATTTCCCGCGTTGTTGAGATACGCGAATACGTCGCTGTCGCCGTTGCCGACGCGCATCCAGCCCGCCGCCGCATCCGGTATGACAAGCCACATGTCGCCGTTATCGCTCTTGTACGAGATTTCTACCACGGAGCCCGGTACCAGCGCGTCCAGAATCTCCTGCGGCATATCAAAGCCGTTCTGCGCCCAGCCGTCTCCGCTGCACGTAAAGCCCTCAAAGGTTACCGCCTTTGTCACCGCATACAGGTTGGAGCGGTCCACATCGGTGCCTGCGGATACATATTCCGCAGAGGTATCTACGGGAAGCACGTTGCCGTCCGCATCCTTAAAAACGATATTGTCAATGTACAGATTGGCCTGTGCCGCGCCCTTATCCTTGCCGTTGTCCGTTTCCAGAGACACAACGATAAAGTTGCCCGCACCAAAGGACTGATTATCCGGAACCGTATAGCTTGCAGTCTTTGGATTGCCGTTTTCCAGATAAACCGACCACGCTTCGTTTGTCTTCTTATTCTCCTCGCCTACAAACCCGTAAATATTGCCGGAGCAGGCAAAGAACTGTCCATCAGGGTTCTCCGTCCCAATCGTCATTTCAACCGTCTTAAGCTTCGCCGCATTCTCTCCCAGAAGGACATCCGCCTGGATACCGACGAACGGGAGCCTGCCCTGCGTCGTCACCTTCAATGCCTTGGAACCGTTGTAATCCTCCAGAGAAAACACCGAATCGTCCGCGCCGCCGCTCGCCGTCTTGTCGTTCCCGACAAATCCGAACAGGCCGTCCTCGAAATCAATGCTCACCTCTCCCGGGGCCGCCTGCGCCTCGGGCGCTTTTTCCTCATTTGCCTCTGTCTGTGCCGTCGCGGTGCTCACCTCCGATGCCTGCTGTGTTTCAGGCGTATCGACGCTCGCGTCCTGCGCGTCCTTCCCCCCGCATGCGCAGAGAGAAACACTCATTGCCGCGGATAATAAAAGCGCTGCCATTTTTTTTGTCTTCAACCTTCTCATCCTCCTTTTTCCTTCGGAAGTCCTTCACTTCCGGTGTTATCCAACAATGCCGCTTCGCTCAACGCCTTCGATAAAGTACTTCTGCAGCGCGACGTAAACAATCAATATCGGCAGAATGACCAGCACAATGCCCGCATACACATAGAGCTGCGATATCGTCGGATCCAGAACCTTATCGAGATTGGAAATCGTCGCCTGCAGGGAGGTAATCCGCTTGCTGATGACAATATCCTGGTTGATGAGAAACAGCTTGGAATAAAATGTATCGTTATACTGCCAGACCATAGAAAAGATGGCCACAGTGATAACCGATGGAATCGCGTTCACCAGCATGATACGAAAATAGGTGTACCAGGTGCCGGCGCCGTCCACAAAGGCCGCTTCCTCAATCTCTTTGGGAAGCCCTCTGAAAAACTGATTAAAAATATAAATATACAGACCGGAACGAAGCCCGCAGCCAAGCGCCGTCATAATATACATCGGCGCGGGCGACGACAGCAGGTTCTTCGCCGAACCGGTAAACATCGTGCAAAGCCCCAGCGGATCAAATTTCGCAAAGGTCACGTAAATCGGGAGCATAATGGTGTGTGCCGGAATGACAATCATTACAACCACACAGCCAAACAGCAGCTTCTTGAGCGGGAAGCTGTACCGCGCAAACCCGTATCCGACCATGGAACAGATAATGACCTGTACCGCCATCAGCGACAGGGAGTACAGCAGGGTCTTTCCCACCGTCCGCCAATAGTCCAGACGCATGATTGCCCGCGTGTACCGCTCCAGCGTCGGCGCCTGCGGAATCAGGTATACCATCGGATTGTACACATCCGCGTTGGAAAAGAAGGAGCTCGAGACAATACCGATGATCGGGCTTAAAATCACATAAGAGATTCCGACAATAACAATAAACCTGAAAAGAGAAAGCAGGAAATTTTTTATTGCGGATATTATCTTTTTTCTGTCGTTCTCCAGTATCAATTCTTTTTTCACTGTCCTTTCTCCTTTCCTAGTTATAATAGAAGGTCCGCTTCTGGATAAAGCCGCAAACCAGAACCAAAATCGCGCATACGATCACGGTACTCACAAGGCTCATCGCCGAGCTCAGCCCGTAATTGATTTCCGTAAAGGCCGTGTCATACGCCATCTCGACGATGTCGGATTCCGCGAAATTGTCAACCACCGTATACACCACGTTTGTGATAATATGCGGCATTACCATCGGGAAGGTTACCTTCCAGAAAGTCTCGTACGCCGTCGCGCCCTCAATCTTGGCTACCTCATACATGGAGCCGGGAATAGACTGCAGCGCCGCGATAAAGATGATAATCTGTACGCCGGACGCGCTGATAATATCGTTGATTCGTGCGACCGCCGCCACGATATATTCCAGGATTGCCTCAGGAATGCCGAGATTGCCGAACATCTGCACGTAGTACGCCATACCCATCCCGCTTGACGCGCTCGCCATCTCCGCGCTGCTGGCGCTTAACCCGCCTGCCAGCATCTGCCGGCTCATCTCGATTGCCGCGGTAATTGCCGCCGAATTCATAATCACCGGCAGGAAGAAAATCGCTCTTACCAGCGTCCTTCCCTTAAACTTCTTGTTGAGCAGCATCGCCATCAGCAGGCTGAAAAACGTAATCAACGGCACGTCAATCAGCATATTGCCGACGGAGGTCGTCAGCACCTGTTTAAAGCTTCCGTGCGCGCGGAATGCAAAGAGATAATTCTGCAGGCCGACAAATTCGCTGTTATAGCCGCCGCCGACAGCCACTGAGATTTCCGAGAGGGAAAAATTCGCGGTCATAATCAGGCTTCGCAGATAAAATATGAGAAAACCTGCAAGCCACGGCAGGATAAACAGGTATCCTGTGATACTGCGTTTTGCCATGAGGGACATTTTCTTCTTTTTCATATTACATTCCCTCCATTTCATAGCTTCTTGCCGGAATAACCTTTCCGTCCACCCTCACATCAATGCCGGAGGTGTTGATATAATAAGTTACGCCGTTGCTGTAAGTGATTTTTCTGACACCGCCGTCACAAATCTGATGATTCGTAATGGTCGCTCCGTTTACATATTTCAGCGCTTCGTTTACTTCACTGTAAATAGCGGCCGCATCCTCACACCAGTTTGCGTAGGTCGTCGCGTAATACCGGTTGAGCCCGGAATACTTCATCTGATTGGACTCCTCCCATGTGAAGGTAAAGTGGGGAGACGCCCCGTTCTCTATCAGCTGCAGGACAATGTCGGTCCTGTCGTACACGTCGCTGAGGTTAATCGGCTTTCCGGTGTAGCTGATGCACCCGTGCACCAGTATCTCATAAAACGGGACTTCTTCATCGCAGATAAAATAATCGTTGTGGCTGATCGGCGCATTGATGATATCCTCCGCATAAGCAAAGGTATAGTCGTTCCCGCCGCTCACCATCATATTCCGGCCAAGCCCGTCAATTTTTTCAAGCTGCGCCTCCACAATGTGCATCGCCTGATTCCGGTCGATGACCTCCGTCCGCTTCTTATCCGAATACAGGCTGTCGCCCATATCCCGCAGCGAGATGCCCACATTGTCAATCTTCCTCATCTCGTCGACAAAATCATCCACATAGCGCACCAGAAACTTCGGGGACATCAGGTCATACAGCGTCTCGACGTAGCCCAAAGAAGATGTCTGGCGCAGGCTGATCGGACTGAGCTGCCCGAAGCTGGCAATATACCCGCCGCCGTAATACCGGGCGCTCTCGTAATTATCCTTGTACCGCCGGGAAATCCATGTCACCTTCTGCATCGCGTTGTCCACATAGAGCTTCCCGCCGTTTGCCGTCAGCGTATCGTTGAGCTTTTGCAGCCCCTTCTTCCCGCCGAGCTTGCCGATCACCCTAATCTTATCCGGCACGTCGTGGTAGTAGCCGCCGTTGCTCCAGCCCTGGAAATTCATCACCTGGTTTTGGATGCCCCGCGCCGTCAGATCCTCGCTGATTTTCCCTGCCTCCTCAAAGGTCGTCATCGGCTCCACGCTCAGATACTGCGCGCCGAGGAAATATTTCGTCAGCTTCACGCCGCCGATAATATCATAGTAGAACGGAATATCCCCCTGCGCCCCGTTCAGCGCCAGCTTTCCTTCCTCAATCAGGCGGCTGCGGTAATAATTCGCCATCGCCGCATAGGACGCGTTCTCCTCGGTCAGGAATGTGTAGCGCACCGTACAGTCCGTCTTGTAATAGTCGGTCTCCAAAATCGGCAGCTCCGCTTCATTTCCGGTCGCGCCAAACATCGACAATCTGTCCGTTCCCCGCAGGGAAAAGGTCGGGTACACGAAATTGTATTCATTTACCCTGCCTGCGACCGACGCTGAGACAGAAGCAAGCGACTGTCCGTCCTCAATCGTCACAAGAATACCGCTGTCAGGTCTGCTGATGCCAAACAGGGGCATCCGGATATCCTCGCCGATATCGATGACCGTGTACGCCATGGAGAGCGCGTCAATCCCGTAGATAAACTGACTGTACTCCTCCGTGGCGGTCTTGCCGTTGTTAAAGTATATCAGGGAGCCGGAGCCGTTGGGCACCAGCATATAGCCTTCCTCCTGCGCACCGCCCGCCCCCATATAGCGCAGCAGCTGCACACGGTAAATGTAACCGCCGCCGCGCTCTTCGATGGAAGCCGTCGGCAGTGTCACGACAAGGCTGTCTTCCTCCAGCCGGTATTCCAGCGCCAGCTTAAAGGAGACATTCATCGCGCCCTCCACGCCGGATTCCGCCATGTCCTGCTCGAAGTCCGCCTGCGTGTAGCCCGCCTCTTCAAAGTAGCCGGTCAGCCTTCGCAGCGTTCCCGCGCCCTTCTGTGCAGACTCCATCAGCTCCATCCAGCCGTCCCCGATTGAGCTTTCCACGTAATTGTTCATCGCCTTTCTCGCGTCCCGCTCCTCCAGCTTTGACATGAACTGCTCCAGACGCTCCTGCCGGATGTATACCGGAACGATTCCGGTCGGACTGGTCGTATCGCCGATTTCATAGATATAGCGGATGCCGTTCTCCATCGCCTGCGCCTGTACCTGCCCGTTGGCTGCGCCCACGGAATAAGAGTCGTAGGTGGAGGAGGTTCTGCCTGAATTAAAGTAATCCACCACCAGCTGGGATTTCAGGTAATTCTTGTGCACCTGGTTTGCCACCGCGTCCTCGTCCGGATTCTGCGGATTGGAGTAGACGGTCTTGCCGTTTCGCTTGTCATACACGGCCACCTCGGCAGTCTGTGTATTCGTATACAGCTTCAGATTCTCGTTCTCACAGACAAGCGCCATCCCCGGCACATCGCTTTTGCTCTCCGCAGCCGGCGTAAAGGCCGGCGCGTCCTCCTCGTATGCAAACGCGTAATCCCTTGTATAATCCTTGTAATCATCATAGAACTGATACCGTATCAGATAATTCGCGACCCATGCCAATGCCGCCGCCAGCGCTACGGAAAGCGCTGCAATGATTATTTTTGTTTTTCGTTTCATCGTCCGCTTTCCCCTTTCTAGTTACGGAATATAATTTCCGTATACAGGCTGTAAAAGAAATTGTAAATCTGGGTCACCAGATCCGCCAGCAGGAGGCATACGAAAATAATAATGAACATTGCTATAAACGTCAGGAACAATACGATAATGGTCTTCCCCAGCGTGTAATTATGTATTTGCATAATGCCGATCAGCGCGATAATCACCGAGTAACCGATTCCGGCCACCAGCAGCATGGTATAAAAAACCTCTTCGTTATCCGCAATGCCTTGGCTTAAAATCGTCGCCGGCACCATGGTCACAATCATCGGCACCAGGGAATAGCCTATCACCGTGGCAATATCCTTCAGCCGTCCTTCGCCCTCCATCAGGCAGGTGATCGACCAGTTGCCCACGCAGAACAGCAGGTACAGCAGCAGCACCGCCGTCAGCTCCCGCAGACTGTCCACCGCTCTGGGATCCACATCGTTTACCACAAAGCTCGCCAGCATTCTGTTCATCGAGAAGCAGATGGAAAACAATACAACCATCGCAACCGCTATCGGAACGCTTCCCTGCCCCCGATGCCGGATTTCGTAAAAACCGTCCGCCGGATGTGTCATGGTATAAAACAAAAACCGCCACTTATCCCTGGAAAAATATTCTTTCATTTACAAAATCCCTCCTTCCGCCGTCTTTCCCTTCCGCCTGCGCCGGACCCTGCCAAACACATAACCGCCCACGCACAGCACAACGATTCCGGTCAAAAGGAAGCTCATGTTGTCCTTGAGCATCTCGTTGCGGTACCGTTTAAACGCGATGGAATAGTATTCCCGGTTCATGCCCAGCTTCAGATACTTCATCGCGCTTTTGTTGTCTCCTGCGGTCAGATACGCCTTGCCGATGCCGGTATTGGCAAGCTCGTTGTTCTCATCCAGCTTCAAAACCTCCTGCCACTTGGCCACCGCCAGCGTCTCGTCGCCGTCATAGCGCAGCGCCACTGCCTCGTTGATCAGGCTGCCGTAGCGCGTCTCCAGGAAGGTGATGATTTCCCCCCTGTAGGCGTCAAGCACCATCATGCGCTCTCCGCTCGACTCCACCGCTACCGGCGTTGTGAAGGTTCCCGCCTGCGAGCCAAGTCCTCCAAAGATATACAGCAGGTTTCCTTCCCTGTCATATGTAAAGACTCTTCCCCGCCTGCTGTCGAGAATGGAATAAATGCCGCTCCCCCGGTAGACCACATCCACGATCGTCGAGGGGCCGCTGTATATGCCCGACATCGAAATTGCAACGTCCCCGCCGAGATTTCCGCTGATTCCTTTCTTAATAACGTCCTCGCCCTTGGGATTGAGCCGCCGGACTGCCTGCACGCCCTCCGGGTCTATATTGGATGCATACACAAACCCCGCGCCGTCCACGTCGATTCCGGTAAACTCCGTCGGGATAAAAAGCTGCTGCCTGGAGCGCTCCTCCTTGGTCGCAAGCTTCCGCCAGAACTTTTCCCAGAGCGTAATCTGTACCTCAATGGTGCCGAAAAATCCGGTGAAATCCCCTTTTTCGTCAAACACCATAATGCCTTCAAACATGTTCCGCCCGATACAGTAGATACGGTTTGCGTAGTCCACGCTGACCTTGAGCGGCGTAAACACATAGCCGTCCTCCAAAATCTCCGACGTCGGATTGTCTACAATTTTGACAAAGCCGCCGTTCTCATCCAGCACCACGATTCTCTTGTTCTCGGAGTCCGCGATATACAGCTCGTTCTTCTCCGAAACCGCCACGCCGTAGGGCGAACTGAAGGTATCCGCCTGACCGTCATGCTCAAATCCGTCGATAACCCGCAGCACGTTCTTCATATCCTGATCCAGCACGACGATCCGGTTGTTGCCGGTATCCGCCACATAGACCTTTCCGTCCTGCGCCACGCACAGATCCTGCGGCGACGAAAACGCGCCCACCCCCAGATTCACGCCGGAGATACTCGTGTCCGGCACATACGCGGACGGCGTAAACACAATATCTTCCCTGTAATCATAATTATACGCGTCGTACGGAAGAGACGACGCCCGCACCGTTTCCCCTGCGCCGGCTCCCAATACCAGAGCCGCGCACAGCAGCGCCGCAAGCCGCTTTCCCGTTTTTGTTTTTTTCCCGTTCTTCATATTCTCACACCCTCTCCTCTACCTTGCTTTTTTACCATCCCGCCAAAGAATGCCGAAGGCATTGCTTAAACAAAACTTAGCTTTTCTTGGCAGCGTTCTTTGCTGCCTTAGAAAAATTTTTTGTTTTCTAGTCCTTCATACCGGATGTTGTCATGGTCTCAATGACATTGCTCTGACATACAAGGAAGAAGATAATCGGAATCGCCGCGATGATAAAGGTCACCGCCGCGCTCGCGCCCGCTCTTGCCGTTCCGCCGCCCGTTATCTGCTGCAGCGCAAACTGCATCGGCTTGAGCTGCTCGTCGCGCAGATACATGCTTCCGGTGTTTGCCCACATCTGCTGGAACTGGAAAATCGCAAGCGTCAGCCACGCCGGCTTTACATTGGGCATGACTATCTTCCAGAAAATCTGAAACTCCGTCGCCCCGTCAAGCCGCGCCGACTCCATCAGCGAATCCGGCAGCTGCTCCATAAACTGCTTCATCAGATAAAGTCCCATACCAAACTGCCATGCCGGCAGTATCAGCGCCAGGAAATTGTTATTAATATGCAGCCACGAAACAATCATATAAGTCGGAATCTGCGTGACCGTCCACGAGAACATCATGGACAGCACCACCATGCCAAACAAGAGGTTTTTCCCCGGAAAATTATGCTTTGCAAGCGGGTACGCCGCAAGCGAGGCCAGAATAACATGGCCCAGCGTGCCAAAGCCCGTGATAATCACCGTATTGAGAATATACCTTGAAAACGGCACCCAGGAGTCGTTCATCACGACAAACAAATCCGAGAAATTCTCAAATGTAGGGTTGCGCACAAAAATCTTGGGCGGGAACTGGAACAATTCGTCCAGCGGCTTCAACGCGTTGTTCACAATCATCACAATCGGGAGCGCCATAAATACGCCGCAGATTGCCATCAGAATAAACAACAGCGTATTCCCCGCCATGGAGCGGTTGAGTTTTTTCTGCTTTGGTTTGAATAACCGTATCGTCTTCATTATTCACCCACCCTTCTGAGTACCTTCTGTACCAATTTGTTGGTTCCTACCATCAGCAGGAACAGCACTGTCGCGATGGCGGAAGCATAGCCCATGTCGAACCGGGTGGAGCCGTAATCCAGCAAATGCGTTACCACCGTCGCGCCCGCGTAGTTGATGGACGGGTTTCCTGCAAGCTGTATCGAGATATCCGCCACCGCAAAGGACTGCGTGATCTGCATAACCGCGCCAAACATCAGCTGCGGCTTCATTGAAGGAAGCGTCACATACCAAAGCTCCTGCCAGCGGTTCTTCACGCCGTCCAGCGCCGCCGCCTCATAGAGGCTCTTGTCGACCGTCTGCAGACCGGCGATAAAGGAAAGGAAGCCGGTTCCCAGAGACAGCCACAGCTGTACGACAATCAGCATCGGCAGAATGTATTTCTCCGTCTGCATCCACAATATCTGCTCATTGATAATGCCGAGCTTTAACAGGATACCGTTCAGATAACCGTAGCGGTCGCCCGATAAAATCAGGCTCCACACCATGTACGCGTTGCCGCAGATGCTCGGCGCGTAAAATATCAGCGTGAGAAACGCCCGGAATTTTCCGGAAAACTCGTTGATAATCCACGCAAACAGCAGACAGAGCATATAGCTGACCGGCCCGGTGATCACGGCGAACAATAAGGTGTTTTTCAGCGCAATCAGGAAGATGTCATCCTCCAGAAACAGCCGGATATAGTTGGCCCAGCCCGTAAACCGCGGCATCTCCAGCATGTTAAAGTAGGTAAACGACAGCCCCACCGAGATTAGAACCGGAAGCACCGTAAACACAAAGAACAGTATAAAATAGGGCGCCAGCATCAGATAGCAGGAGCGGTTCTTCTTAATCTGATAGCCTAATTTTTTCTGTCTTTTTGCGATTTCCGACAGATTTTCACTTGTTGCCATTCCTTCCCCTCCTATCTTCAATCTTCCGCAAGAGGCAGTCCGAACTCTTTCCTCTTGTAATTGATCTCATCGTTAATATAGATGACCTTATCCATCAGCTCCTCACGCGGCGTCGCGGTATCGGTATCCGTTGTCACCGTGTAGAACGCGTTGTTGACGTTACGCCAGGAGTAATATCCGCCCGGCACCTGCGGGATGCCCTTCACCCACTGGAACTGCTCGGAAAGCACCTCATAGGTCTCCACCGGCCAGGGCAGGCTCTCAAACGCCTCCTTATTCGCCGTAGCGACACGCGCCGCCGACCCCATCAGGCTCTCCAGCTCCCTGTCAAACAGGACCTGTACCTCCGCCGAGGTCCACCATTTGAGGAATTCCCAGCACTCCTGCGGATATTCCGTATCGGACATGATAATGCTGGCAAGGCCGGTACAGCCTACGGAACGGTCGATCGTCCCGTCCTCTTTCCTGACGCCCGGCACCGGCGCGAAATCCCATACGCCCTTGATATCCGGCGCCGAAACCTGCAGATTGTTGTATACCGTATAATCCGCAATCATAATCGGCGCTTCGCCTGTACGGAACCGTTCCTCCGCGCTGGTCACCTTATCCAGGCCGTAATCCGTATAGTACTCGCAGTATTCCCGGAAGGTGCTGACCGCGATATCCGAGTCCAGCGCGGACGCCATACCGCCCTCCGTGTAGTACTCGCCGCCGTTCTGGTACAGCATCATCGCAAAAATCTGCTCGCTGGGCAGCATTGCAAACTCCATCTGATTCTTTGCCAGCACGGTCATCGCCACCTTCACCTCGTCCCATGTCTGCGGCAGCTCCAGGCCAAGCTCGGCCAGAATATCCTTGCGGTAGAACATCACCGGGAAGGTCTCCGTCTCCGGCAGCGCATACAGCGCGCCGTCAAAGGTAAATGCCGTCAGGGCGCTGTCGTAAAATCTTGAGGTCACCTCCTGCCAGTCGTCAAACTGCGTCAGATCCAGCACCGCGTTTCGAAGCCCATAATTGACAGGTGTGTCGTTTCCGGTGTTTAATACCGCGCCTGCGATACCGTTCGTATTTGCGACCTGAATTGCCACATCCGGTCCTTCTCCCGCAAGCTCCGCCCGCAGCAGCGTATTCATATCCACAAGCTGTACATTGACGTTAATCCCCGTCTGGCTCGTAAAGGTCTCGTCTATCAGCGTCTTGATAACATTTGCCTGATCCCGTCCGGTGCCGATCCAGAGCGTGATCGTGGGGTTTTCATCCCCCTCCTCGGCAACATTGCCGACCTGGTTATAATCGATGACAAAGGAATAGAACAGTCTGCCAAACTCGTATTTTGTCTTGTCAAAAAACGACGCCTTTGCGATATCCGCTTTGGTGTCCGGCGAAGTGACATAAATCCGGTCCAGCTGCAGCGGCTGCTCGATAACCTGCGTAATCCAGGTACCCGTCGCACGAATATTGATACGGAACGTGGAAATCACCTTTACAAAATATTCCGGATCCGCAATCAAATCATCCAGCTGGTCGCGCATCGTAATCAGCACCGTCTCCTTGTCGCTGCTTCTGCCGGCTGCCGCGCGCAGGCTTTCGATGGCATGATTGAGCTTATCGCGCACCGCTGCCATCTCTCCCGAAAGCTCCGGAAGGCTCGCCTCGATTTCATAATCGCGGTAGCTGTCCGGGCTCACGCCGGTAATACGGATTACCTTGCGGTATATCGCGTTCAGCTCCTCGACGCAGCTTTGTACCTCGCTGACAATCTCGGAGAACTCGCCAAGCACCACCTGCATGCGCAGCGTATGGCTGCCCTGCTCCAGATATATCCGGTAGGGATTGCCCGCCTCATCCGAAAGAACGTCCTCCCGCCAGCTCTGCTCGTATGTAAAACCGTAATCGTTAAACTCCTCAAAGGGCACCGTCCCGTCGATAAATATCTTTCTGGAAACGTAAATACCTCTCGTGAAATTCTGCTTTGCATGTAAAGAAATGTTGTAATAGCCGCTCTCGGGCACATCAAACGCCCACTCCATCCACTGCCCGGAAAGCTTCCATGAATTGCCGCCGATGCTGTTGTTGAGCAGCTCCTTTGTGCTCGACGGATATACCGCGGGCGAGGACTGATCCTGCTGCGGATAAAGCATCTGCGACGACGTCTTCGCCGCGTTCTCCGCCTCCACGCGAATCACATGGCCGCTGGTATCCTGCGCCCCCTGCGCATCCCATGCCGCCTTTACGTCCTGATAAGGCACCACCGGCTGCATATTGCCCAGCACCAGCTTGCGAAACAGCATCGGCTCTTTTCTGGAAATAATGGAAATCGTATGCTCGCCCTGCTCCAGATACAGCGCAAGGTTCTCCAGCACATACCCGTCGCTGTCGTAAAGCGGCGTCGTCACCCACTCGGGAACCTCTACCATGGACGGCTTCATATCGTTTCCCTGATTGTCCTTTTCCCACGCCTTTACCGCAATGCCCTTTTCATCCGTAACGCTGTCTTCTATGCTTATCTTCCATATTCTGGAGAACTCCACGTCCGCAAGCTCCCTGTACGGAAGCGCGCCGTCCACAAAAAATCCCCTCTGGATTTCCGAGCTTTTCCCCTCAATCGGATAATATACCATCGACAGGTCATACCATCCGCTCTCGGGAACCGTAACATCATATTCGACGATGGCGTTCTCCGCCGTCACAATACTCGTGCCCGCCATGCCCTCATAATTCTCATAGGCAGCGGGCGTCATGCCGATTCCGTTTTCCTCATAGCGGCTGTAGCTGCCGGCGTCCACCTCAATCACCCTGCTAGGCCTGTTGTCCCCCTTACCGGCAGCATACTCCTTGTAAAGAGGAACCGCACCGCCGATCGAGTATGTACTCAAAAGCTCTTTGAACGCCTCCTCCGACATAACCGTTTTTGCCTCCGATTTCGGAAGGCAAAACGGGCACGCCCCCACTGCCAGAACCGCCGCCAGGACGGCTGCCAGGGTTCTTTTTCCTGCTTTTTTCTTCTTCATCATTTTCTCCATTTCTGCGCCTCCCCACTCCTGTCTGCCCGCTTCCGCATACGCGTATCGTTTCAAAAATCCTTCCCATGCTCACATATAGTACCAGCTCATTTCCCCCGCCTCCGGCTTTGGCATATACTTTAACAGCGCCTTCTCCATATGGAAGGATACCGCATAGTACCAGGCCGCCGGCAGCACCAGTATCAACGGAACCGGAAGGCAGTACGCCCACACGGCAAAAAGAAGCGCCGTTCCCGCGGCTACAAGCACCGTAGCCGGAAGATACCGCACCGCCATTACAAAGGACAGCTTAAATCCGTCCCTGAGCCGGAAAGAAAATCTCGACAGTACCGGGAACAGATATACCGCAATCCCCGCAAGCGCCGCAAAAATCCCGTCATATACCAGGACGCCGGTGATACCCGCCGCATTGCCCGCGTTTGCCGCGATTTCCCGATTCAGATACAAAACCGCCATCAGCGCCATGATGATCAGCGTCGCCGCCGTCCCCCGTTTCAGATTCCGCTTATACGCGCGAAGAAACTCCCCGACGGGGTATCCGGTATCCCTGCGCACACTCTTCACAACGGCATAGTAAAGCGCCGTTGTGGATGTTCCGATTGTAACAATGGGGATACAGCCGAGCAGCCAGCAGATATCCAGCAGTATCAGCTCTCCCGTCTTATTCAGGAATGTCATAACCGGACTGTCCATCTGAAATATTTTCCCCATGCTCCGCCTCCTTTCCTGTTTAAAAGATTCTTTCATAGCTGTCGTCATATCGTCTGCCGCGCCGCGCGCCGCTATTGCCCGCTTCTGAGCGGATAGCTTTTCAAATCCGGCAGCTCATCCCTTGTAATGACATGCTCGTGACTGTAGACCTTCTTGAGCATATCCTCCTCCGTATACTTCTCGGATAACACGTTCATGCTGATATTCTCCGCGACAAACTCGCCGCCCCAGGTGCCGAAATACCCCCACATCGCCCCATCCCGAATCGCGAGATCCGGATCAAACAGGCAGCCGTTTTCCGACAGGACAATCATCTTCCTGGCGGAGGTATAGTCCAGCACCTCCAGATATTTTGCGGTCTGCGGCGTGTATACCCGCTCACCCGGGTAAATGTCCTCGCCGATAATATCCACATATTCGTCTCCCGGATACCAGTCCGCGGACTGTCCGTTCCACACCCAAATCAGGTTATTGATACCGTATTCGTTCGTGAGCTTATCATACAGAAGCCGATACAGCTGCTTATAAGCGTCTGCCCCCGCATTCCCCCACCAGAACCAGCCGCCGCTTGCCTCGTGGAGCGGCCGCCACAAAACCGGCACATCCGCCTCCTGAAGCCGCTTCATCTGCTGCGCTATCGCGTCTATATCCTCCATGAGGAGCCGATAGCCCTCCTCATCCTCTCCGCTCATTATCTTCCCGAGGTCGATATTCGTATGCTCGGTATAAAATCCCGAAAACCAGTCTCCGGTAAGGTATTTATCCGGCGCGTTCCAGTGCCAGCAGAAGGTGACGATGCCGCCCGCGTCCCAATACTCGATGGCGTATTCCACTGCCTGCGACGTGCTGCCGCGCGCCGCCCGCGAGGGGCTGTATTCAATAAAGTCCAGTCCCAGCATAGCCGGATATTTACCGCCCGTCGCCTTCCAGATAACGGCGTTCTCCTTGCCGTACATGCCCATATCGCAATACTGTCCGGAAATAATATCCTTCCCGTAAACATCGCACAGATAGGTCATCAGCCGCCTTGTGTTCTCCGTCGCATTCGGATTTACCAGCACCGGCTCGATCTCAAACCGTGCTTCGTCCAGCGGCGCCGACTGCGATACCTGTATCTTATCCACCTGTATCCACCCCCAATGCTTCATAATGGAAACCGTGTGCTGCCCGGATTCCAGATAAACGCGCCTTATCGGCGAATCGCAAAACGTCTTCCCCTCAACCGAAAAACTTCCCATGCTGTCCCCGTCCACCAGCAGGTAATTTTCCTTGTAGCCGCCGTCCGCGCTCCTGTTTATGACATGTATGTCATAAAAGCCTTCCGCGTCAATCTGAATGTCCAGCTCCATGCCGTCGGCGTCCTCCCGAAAGCCGTCCACATATTCCGCGCCGTTTTCCTCCTGAATACTTGTACCGCCCAGCAGTCTCGCCGTCTCGGCCTCGTAATCTACCGTCTCGGCCGCAATGTCCGTTTGAACCGCCCCGGCGCTGTTTTCCGGCTTATCTGCCCCGCAGCCCGCAAGCAGCAGCAGAGTCAGGGCAGGAAGCATTACCTTTTTACTCCTTTTCACTTAAACACTCCTTAATCATTAAAGTTATTTTATACTTTATTTTAGTTTAACTATTTCTTTTAATTTAACATATTTTTAAGAGTAGTACAATAATAAATATACACTTTTTCCATATTGCACGATTTTTCCCTTTTTTAATTAGGCAATAGTTCCAAAAGCCCCTTGCCGCACCCTTTTTAACCCACCGCCATATATTAGTAAAAAGGCCTTTGGAGGCCCCATGCCCAATGCCAAGCTTGAAAATCTCTTAAATCTTGCCCTGTCCGCCACTGCCGAAGAATTAGAAAAATCCCAGCTTCTGATGACCGGCTACACGCCCGCCGCCAGAAGCTGGGAATTAATTGTCAAATACCATGGCCCGCTCGAAAAGCTTGAGTCCGAGGTTATTCACATCGAACCGCTTATCAACAGCTATGCCATCGCAACTGTCCGCGAAGACTTTATTGACGCCTTCGCCGACCTGGATGAAGTTGAATACGTCGAAAAGCCCAAACGGCTCTTCTTTTATTAAGGAAACGCCGATGAAAGCGTTTCCGGCGCTCTATCTGTATACGGCCGCATTCCAGCGCAGCTCGTTCTTGAAGGCCCGAATGTCCGTATCCTTGTCAATAACGACGGCCTCAATACCCATTGCGTCCGCCCAGTCGACCATCTGCTCCACCGTAAGGTCGTAGGAGAATGCCGTATGGTGCGCGCCTCCTGCCAGAATCCAGGCTTCCGCGCCGACCGCAAGATTCGGCTCCGGCGTCCAGAAGGCTGTTGCAACCGGGAGCTTGGGCATCGGCTTCTCCACCTTTTTGCAGTTTACCGCGTTGATAATCAGCCGGAACCGGCTGCCCAGATCCACCAGCGAAGCCGCCACTGCCGGGCCTGTCTTGGCGGTAAATACCAGCCGCGCCGGATCCTCGCGGTTCCCCATGGAAAGCGGGCATACCTTGATGGATACCGGGCCTTCCGCAATCGAAGGACATACCTCCAGCATATGCGCCTGCAAAATGCCTTCCCGTCCCGGCACAAAATTGTAGGTGTAGTCCTCCATAAAGGAAGTACCCTTCGCATCCTTCACGTTGGCGGCCATAATCTTCATCAGCCGGACCATCGCCGCCGTCTTCCAGTCGCCCTCGCCGCCAAAGCCGTAGCCCTTCTCCATCAGCCGCTGAATCGCAAGCCCGGGGAGCTGCTTTAATCCGCCAAGCATCCCGAAATGCGTGACAATCGCGTGATAGTCGCCTTCCTCCAGAAACTTCTCCATACCAAGCTCAATGCCTGCCTGAACCTCCACATGCCTGCGGAACTGTGCCGCATCCCTGCCCTCTGTCAAAATCTCGTACTTACTGTAATACTCATCTGTCAGCGCGCTGACATCGCCCGCCGCAACGGCGTTCACATACTCAACCAGATCATTGACATTGTAGTGGTCAATCTCCCAGCCGAACTTTATCTGCGCCTCTACCTTGTCGCCCTCTGTCACGGCAACATTATTCATATTGTCGCCAAAGCGGCACACACGGATATGCGAGGACTCCATAATACCGACCGCCGTCACCATCCACTGCGCAAGCTTCCGGATGACCTCCGGATTCCTCCAGTGTCCGACAACAATCTTGCGCTCAATGCCCATACGGCTCACAATATGACCGTACTCACGGTCCCCGTGCGCCGACTGGTTTTCGTTCATAAAGTCCATGTCAATCGTATCGTACGGGATTTCCTCGTTAAACTGCGTATGGAAATGCATCAGCGGCTTTCTGTACTCCTGCAGCCCCAGTATCCATGACTTTGCCGGCGAAAAGGTGTGCATCCAGGTGATAACGCCCGCGCACTCCGCATCCGCATTCGCCTCGTTAAAGGTCTTTCTGATAACCGCGTTCGTAATCAGCGTGGGCTTCCAAACCACCTCATACGGCAATAAGCCGGACTGGTTCAAGCCGTCCACGATCGTCCTTGAATGCTCCGCAACGTTCCTCAGGCATTCGTCGCCGTACAAATCCTGTGAACCCGTCGCAAACCAAAACTTGTAATTCTTTCCTGTTTTCATCCCAATACCCCATCCTTTCCATCTTTATAACAGCTTCTTTGCGAAAAAGAAATCATCGCTATAAGATATTTTTATCATAAAACAGGGGGGATTACAACATTTATTTTAGTGCATTTTAAAACATTTTATTTTTTATTTAATATTTTATCTGGTGGTAAGCGCCTCCAAAATCTCAAAATAATCCTCGAAGGTCTTGCGGCAGCACTCCGGATTGGCAATCTCGATGCCATCCGTCCGAAGTCCGATCAGCGAAAAGGCCATTGCCATCCGGTGATCATCGTAGGTCTCAACCACGCCCGCCGACGGCTGCCCCGGAACAACAGTGACCGCGTCCTCCTCCTCCCTGCACGATATTCCCAGGCGGCGCAGCTCTGTAACAATCGCGTGAATGCGGTCCGACTCCTGCCCTCTGATATGGCCGACATTCTCAATCCGTACCGGCCCGTCCGCAAAGGGCGCAAGCGCCGCGAGCGTCATCGCCTGATCCGAAAAGTCCTTCATGTCCACCGTAACGCCCTTCAGCCGCCCCCCGGCAGGCCCCTGTACCTCGATGCCGTCGGACAGCTCGTTCACCCGGCAGCCCATCCCTGCGAGCACCTCCAGAAACTGCAGATCCCCCTGCATGCATGCCCGGGTAACATTTTTGACCAACGCCCTTCCTCCGGTCAGCGCGGCCGCCGCATAGAAATAACATGCCGCCGACACATCCGGTTCAATCCGGCCGGTGCCGGCCCTGTAAGAAATGCCGGGCGCCGTATCATAGCAGCAGCCGTCAAAGCCGACTGCGGCCCCCAGCCGCTCCATCATCCTGCGCGTGATGCGGATATAGGAGCCGTCCTTGCGCTCGCTTGTAATCTCTATATGCAGTCCCTGCTTTATCATCGGGGAAATCAACAGCAGCGCGCTCAGAAACTGGGTGCTTTTGCTGATGTCAAGCCGGACGCCGCAGGCGCTGTCCAAGGCAGCGCGCCCTCCGATACCCGTGATCCGAATCGGCAGGCAGCCCTCCTGCTCCAGACAGACGATTCCGGCCCCCATATCCGTCAGCACGTCAAACAACGGCTTCATAGGACGCCGTTTCATCTGCTCCGACGCCTGTATCGTAAAGACGCCCTCGGCCATACCCAGCATCGCCGTAAGAAAACGCGCCGCCGTACCGGCGCTGCCGACATCAATCTCCCCCGTCGTCACCGGAAGCCGCCCGTTCAGCCCCGTGACCGTGACACGCTTTTGCGCCTCATCTATCTCCAGCTTAAAGCCCAGCGCCGTCAAACACGCCAGGAAATGCCGGGAATCGTCGCTAAACAGCACCCCGTCCAGCGTCGTTTCCCCATCCGCCAGCGCCGCCATCAAAAGCGCGCGGTTTGTCATGCTCTTTGACCCGGGCACCTCCACCGTCCAGTCTATCGGCCCGGGTACCCTGTGCACCTTATAATTTTCTCCCATTGCAGTCCTCCCTTTTGCAGTATCGGCAAATCCGTACCGGTTGTCATTTCACCGCATACTCCGAGTCTACCACATTTGCGCCCTTTTCTCAATGCGCAGCCTATGACAGCACCAAAAGCTCGTGCAGCGCCCGCGTAGCGGCTACATATAAGAGCTTGGCAAGCTTGGGATTATCGCGGTACCCCTTCAAGTCCGGCTTCCACAATATCACGCAGTCGAACTCAAGGCCCTTTGTCTCCGCCACCGTCAGCACGACCACACCCTTGCTAAATCCGCTCTTTTGCGTGTCCGTAAGCGCCACCAGCTTCCCAAGCCGTTTGGACACCTCCTCCTTCTGTTCCCCGGAAAAGCAAATCACCGCAATGGTCTCGTAGCCCTTCTCCTGCATTTCGGCAATCATCTCCGCACTGCTTCCAACAGCCTCCTCTGTGGAAATGCTCTCCACGAAGCGCACCGGCTCCCCGTGCCGGATAACCGGCTCTATTTTGTACGCGCCCCGCGACGCGCTGCCCAGTATTTCCCCGGCAAACTCTGAAATCTCAATCGTATTGCGGTAGCTCTTAGCCAGAATCCGGAAGGAATCCCTGCCGCCGCAAAAAATCTTCTGCGTCATGTCGTTCCATTCATTCATACCGCACTCGTAATTCACATTCTGGGACACATCCCCCATAATGGTGAAAAAGCAGTCCGGCAGCACAGTGCGCAGCGCATAATAGACAATCGGCCCAAAGTCCTGCGCCTCGTCAATAAAAATCTGCCCGAACTCGTCGTCCGGCTTTTTCTGCAGCACCCGGTAGTAAATGAGCAGGACCGCCGCCACATCGTATACGTCGAAGACGCCGCGGCGGATTCTTTCCGACACCCGCGTCACATCTATATAGTACGTTTTCCCGTAGATTTCAAGAAACTCCAGATACAGCCCGACCGCGCTCCCCTGATAGCAGTGCGCGCTGAAATAATTCTTGTACTGCTGCAGCTTCCTCCTGCAAATGCCGATCTCCTCGCGCCCCTGGCATTTGAGCCGAATGCGGCTGCGGAGCCGCTCGTCCAGCGTCACCAGCAGCCGGTTGATGGAGTACTGCGGCGCGTCATTGACAAAGTCCTCATTATTTTTGCGCGACAGCAGCATCCCGAGGTCCTCGTCGGCAACCTCACATCCCCCAAGAATCCTGCTGCGCAGCCTGGCCAGATGGCTTTCCAGCTCATTTGCAAACAGCATCTTGCTCTTCCACGCATAATCGGGAGAAGCCGCCTCAATTCTGTATTTTTTGCGCCATTCCCGGTGCAGCAGATGCGCCAGAAGCTCATCCATACGCATATGCTTCACATCATATACGTCCAGCTCCGGCAGTCCGCCCGTAATATAATCAATCAGAATATCGCTCCCGCCCACGATACAGAACTCGTTGGAGGTAAAGCGCTCTTTATAGTTGTACATAATATACGAAATGCGGTGAATGGCAACCGTCGTCTTCCCGCTGCCCGCCACGCCCTGCACAATCACATTGTGAAACGGGCTTTCGCGGATAATCTCGTTCTGCTCCTTCTGTATGGTGGCGATAATATCTCCGAGCACCGCATCCCTGTTTTTGCTGAGGTATTTCACCAGAAGCTCGTCATTTGCCGCCACATCGCTGTCATAAAAGCCCTGCAGAACACCGTTCTCAATGTCGTAGGTACGCTTCAGCGTGAGGTCTATGCGGTATTCCCTGCCCTTCTCCGGCTCGTCCGCGCCGCTGTCCGGAATCTCATAGCTTCCCTCGCCAAGCTCGTTCTCATAATAAACCGTTGCAATCGGCGCGCGCCAGTCCACGACCTCCACATTGATTTTGTCCCGAAGAACGCCATGCTTACCGATATAAATAGACTCAAAAAGCCGCTCGTCCAGATTCCTGTAGTCGATTCTGCCAAAAAAGGGTCTTTCATAAGCCGCCTGGTTTTTCGCCAGCTGGTTAAAGCTGTGCTCTTCCAGACTTTTGGAGGTCATCATCTGATCGTACAGCTCCACATTGCCGCTCTGCACCGCGTCAAATAACGCCTTGGTTTCCCTGCGGCGCTCCTCGAGCTGAAGCTCGTATTCGCCGATATTCTTCGCAATCAGCGACCGGCATTCCCGCAGATGCGCCTCCTCCTGCTGCCACTCCTTCGTCCTCTTCCG
This sequence comes from uncultured Lachnospiraceae bacterium, assembly GCA_949948735.1. GTDB lineage: Bacteria > Bacillota > Clostridia > Lachnospirales > Lachnospiraceae > COE1. Next base: position 29,299 of record CATLGV010000013.1, read on the forward strand.
GTTGTTTTCTTCCATATAATACCTTCCCTTTCCTTACCCGTATACACGGATTTCCATACGTACTTCTCCAACGGGCGCATGTTTGCATATGTTTGCAGGCATATGTATTCACCTGTTTGCATATGCGCATATCTGCCTCCGGAGGTTGCGTATTATGAACAGTTACAGCGGCCGGCTGCTGCCGGGCCGCTTTTCAGTACCGGTATCAGTATAATATTTGGGGATAAAAAATACTAGACTTATATTTTGATTTGTGATATAGTGATATATAGAGTCGTGCCTTAAAGGTACTTTAGCCTGCTAAAGTACCTTTTTTATGTGCAGAGCCGCAGCCTGCCCTACCCGATTTGATTCTTTGCCTTCAAAAACTCAAGAAATGCCGCCGCTTCCACCGGCTTTGAAAAATAATATCCCTGTATGTAATCGATTCCCAGCTGCTCAAGCGTCTCCAGCTGCCGCGCGGTCTCCACACCCTCGGAAACCACCTTCAGGTGCATGTCATGCACCATGTTCATCGTCGCCTGCAATACGAACTGCGCCTTTTCATTCTCGAAATACGCCTGCGTCATATCGCGGTCAAATTTGACAATCTGAACCGGCAGATCCACAATATAATTCAGATTGGACTGACCGTTGCCAAAGTCGTCAAGCGAAAAGGACACGCCGTAATCCAGCAGCATCTGCATGTTTTCCAGCAGGGTCTTTTTTACAATAACCGACGCCGACTCCGTAATCTCAAGATTGATATACCGGGGATCCAGCTTATGCTTCTCCATAATATCGATATACATCCGCGCAAGAGACGTATCCTCGCACTGCACGACGGAAAGATTGACCTCGATATATTCAATACCGTACTGCGCGACATTATTTTCTTTGATAAAGCGGCAGGTCTTATCAAAAACGATCTCCCCCAGCCGGGAAATCAGTCCTGTCTCCTCGGCAATCGGAATAAACAATCCCGGCGGAATAATGCTGCCGTCCTCCCGCCGGATACGCACCAGCGCCTCTGCAGACACAAACTTCTTCTCATGCGTCGAATAAATCGGCTGGAAGAATACCTCGACGTGATCCTCCTTTATTGCCCAGCTGAGCGTCTCGAGCATCTCCTCCCTTGCGCGCTTTTTCTCTACGCTGGCCTTGTCCACCGTCACCGCATAAACCTCCGGCACATCCGCGCAGCGCGCCCGGAAATATTTCAGAAAGCCCAGCATCTCCTCCGGACTGTTTGCCACGTCCCCGGAGGGAAGCAGGACATAACGCGGCTGCAAAAAGAGCGCCTCCTCCTTATCCGCAAGCCATGCGCCGCGAAACCGGTCGCAAATCATATGATAAGCGCGATCCAGCGCCTCGTTGTTTTCAAAGGCTAACGTAAATTCCCGTTCCTCCGTACTGAAAACCCGCGCCTCCGGCACGCGCCGCATAAACCGCGCAATCTCTATCATTGCGGCCTCAATCAGATCCGGGGGTACATCCTTGGCATGCGCCGCCTCCAGCGACACCAGCATACCGCAGTTGTTAAGCCCCGCCCGATACCGCTGGCGTACAAATTCGACAAATGCGTAACGGTTGAAAAATCCCGTCTTTCTGTCAATATTCCCTTCCGGATTCTCCAGCTCAAAGAACAGGATAACCATACCCACAACGCTCGCAAAGCCAACCAGCAGCAGATTGCTGTTCAAAAACTGTGTCAGGGCAGCCGCGATCCATATCACCAGCCACAGCAGAATCGCGCTGCGGCGTTTGGGGTTCATCATGTTTCCCTGCACCTTAATCTTGACTATTGTAGTCACTATCAATATCAGCGCGCCCACATACGTTGCCATGCAGGCCATGCCGTATGTATAGACCACCTTATCCCCATCATAAAAAAGCGATATCGGCAGCACATATACCAGCACGCTCACCGCCGCGGTCAGCACACCGGCTCCGCGCACGAACTTGTCCGCCTTTGTGAGCTGATGAATGTCCGCACTGGCATACACAAGCGCCATATAGCCGTTGAGCATCAGCGAGACCAGATAGGTCTTACATTCGAAGCGCACCAGCCACAGCGGATATTTGTCCTGGTTGACAATCAACACGACCGACACAATATCCAGTATCAGGCATCCGACGGTAATATACATCGCCCGCCGGAAAAGCTTTTCGGTATACAGCCCCAGCGTCTCCTGACGCCCATAAAAATAGAGCAGAAGAAACATGATAAACAATCCGCCCATCTGCATTTGAATATTCATATTGTTCCCCATTTCCGCGCCCGGAGCATTTTATCCCCAGGCCCTGCGCTTTTATTTCCTTTCATCCGTGTCCGCCGGACACGTCCTGTCATTTAAAATGTTGATAAACATTATACCACAGCCGTCCGCCTTTTGCAAACCTGTCGCGGCTGCCATGCGCTATCCGAGGTTGGTCGGCAGTATGCCTGTCTGCGAGTAGGTCTCGTTATTGTCGATTCGGTTGCGAATCTGCTCCATGCGCCGGTCGAGCTGGCTGATAATGTCGGAGCAGTATTTGAGCTCCTCCGAAATGCTCTCGGCGTTCTCGATATCCTTTTTATATTTGAGCTTGTGCTCGAGACTTGCCCAGAAGTCCATCGCGATTGTCCGAAACTGCACTTCCACCCGCATATGCTTCTTCTCGTCGGTCAAAAAAATCGGGATATCCAATATCAGATGCAGGCTGCGGTAGCCGTTGGGTTTCGGGCTGGATATATAGTCCTTCTTCTTGACCAGAATAATATCGTCCTGTGCCAGCAGGCAGTCCACCAGCATGTAAATATCCTCCATAAACGCACAGATTACCCGGATTCCCGCAATATCGTTCAAGTGGTTTTCAATATTTTCCACCGTGTAATCCAGCCCGTTGCGCTCGAGCTTGCCAAAGATGCTCTCCGGCGATTTGAGCCTGCTCTTGATCGTCTCAATCGGGTTGCGGCTGTGCTGAAGGGAAAGCTCCTTATTAAGCACGTCGAGCTTCGTCCCGACCTCCAGCATGGCGCACTCGTACTGCATCATCAGCTTGCGAAACGCCACCGCCATTCCCTCAAACTTCTCCATCTGCTCTTTATTTAATGTGTATTCCGCTCTGTTATCCATTTTTCCTCCGTTTTCACCCTTTCAAAACGTAAGCTTCCGTTTATTTTACCATGTAACAGATGATTTTCCCACCAATAAACCCAAAATTCTCTTTGTTTTATCCTAAACGCGATGCAATCCCTTCATTCAGCCTGTCATAGGATTCCCAATATTCCTTTTTAACAGGAATCCCTGCTTCTTTTATCAGTTCCTTAATGACTGCAAAAATTCCCTGTGCCGATTTGCCTGTTTTTTGCAAAAACCATTCGTCCGTAACCGCCACAATATCGTGCGCAGCCACATTACGCACCGCGCCTTCTATCTCAACAATCTCACAAACCTTCTGCTTTAATGCGGAATCGCTGATTTTACCGCCAATTATCTGCGCAATGTGATGGGAATAAACCGGTCCCTCCCGAAAACCCCCGCTATACGCCTTATCCAAAACCGTAAGCAGCCCTGCCTGATCAAGCTTTTTTCTGCTCCACCTCATAAGCCCCTTCGAATCCTCTGTACAGCAATCCCGCAGGGCAATGCCACATTTGTTCTGCAGAATATTTTCCATTAAATCGACCACCAACGGCGTAATGCCCCTGATAAAATCCGCATACTCCTGTTTTTCTATTTTCATTTGCAGGACAAGCGCATACTCGAATATCTTCTGCTTATTGCCTTCCTTTATCGGATAAATATCCTGCGACGTCCCTGCTGTTAATTGGCTGATTTTTGAACGATTGAGCTTCACTCTCGCATCTGCAATCTGCAAAAGCCGATATGCCTCCTGCGATATATCTTCCCGGATTTCTTCGGCAACGGATAGCGCGGCCGTATAATCATAAGCCCTGATATGCTTTTTAATCGCATCTATCTTCAGCATCCTGATCAGATGCAAACAATGCACCTCGCTGCATCGGCTTGGCGCATCTTCATTATTGTCCTCATTTAATTCCCAGTTCAGCTCACAGTCGTATTCTTCCCTGTCCTCATACTGGTTGTTCATTCTACCCTGCGGCGTCGCTACCTGTATCGGCTTAAACCGGTACTCCGCCAATGTCGCGATAATCAGCAACGCGCTCTTCATCGCAGGCGTTCCGGACGCCATATTCAGCAGCAATTCATCCTCTTTTTCCATTTCGCATTCGATTTTGTGAAGCTCTTCCCTGAAATCCTGATAGAATACGTCATATTGCTGTACATTCACCAGCTCGTTCCGCTCAATACATCTCACCTCAAAAAAATGCCCTAAAAACGCCCCCAGTCGTTGAAGCGCATCTATATAACGATTGTCTTTTTGATGATATGCCATCATCTCATGTGATAAGTATAAATATACGATATCCGGCCGGTAATGGCGACAAACATGAAGCATGGATCCATCCCTCAGATATTTTATCGGATCCGTACCCCCTACAGGACTAAACAATATTTTCCTGCCCATCTGGCTCTCCTCTAAATTACAATAATGTCTTCTCTTTCATTTTCGGCAGGTCTGCCAAAATTCGTAACCTGCCCCTTGCCAATAATTTTATAAACTCTAATACTATCCTGCGTTGATGTATAGGCCGGCAGACGTTCCAATAATTCATTATACTTTTTCCTTGGTATCACCGCTTCGAAAGCGGACTTTTGTATCCGAAAACCATACCCTAATAACAATTTTGACAATCGCAGACGTTTCCTGTTATCGGCAATATCATAAATAATCAACACAAATACCCTGTCGTTTTCAGGATTATCGTCTATTTCAAAAAAATAACTTTCTTTTTCCAATCTGCTCACCTGATTTCTATCGGTTTGTATATTGAAAAATCCTCCTCCTCAATCGCTTTTACCAATGTATCCATCTGCAAAACAATTGCTCTGCGGAAGCTTACCGGATAATCAATATAACTTAAATATCTTACATCGGTCTGCAACTTTTTCTCCAGCTTCGACAAATACTTTTTAATCCCATTTTTCGTCAAATAACATCCCGGGACGTCCAAATCTGTCACAAAGTCCTCCTTTTGAATTTCATGCCCGTTTATCATACTCATAACGGTAGAATCCACAATCACAGCACGCCATTCTTCCATCATATCACTCGCCAGCGTGGGGTGCTTCTCTTTATCCCTATGCATAAAACCAAAATACGGATTTAATCCTTTCGCTTCTATTGCGCCATACAATTCATTCATCAAAACAGAATACCCAAGGCTGAGCATAGAATTAAATTCATCCCGCGGTGGTCTTTTGTTGCGCCCCCGAAATGTAAATTTCGGTTCCACCAGCACAGACAGTCCTTCAAAATATGCCTTCGCGGCCTGCCCCTCATACCCCATCAGCTCCGGTATTGCTTCGCAAAAAGAAATTTTCTCCCTGCATATCTGTATCATTTTCACGGATTCGTCTACGATAGCATTTCTCCCCCTTTCATACCTTCTGAGCACTACCATTTGATTCTTTAGCTTTGCACGCAGAATATTCCGGGAAAGTTTCAGAGAAAAGTCCGTTTCGTATAAAGCGCATTGCCGCCTCTGTCTCCTTGTATTGACATGCCCCGTAGATTGCAACCGGCCAAAATAACTGCCGCCCTTCGAAAAATAAGCTATAGATATGCCGCGATTAAAGCATTCCACAATGCATTGCGTCGTAACCTGGGCCTTCCCCATAATAGTAATACCTTCAGCGTCTCTATGGGAACCGCTTTCCTCATCCCATCTGCGTATTTCACCACACATTGGTTGGACTCAATGCCTACCGTAGCATTGTTTTCATTTATATACAGCAGACTCATTTCTCTCCCTCCTCAAACTTATTCACCGATTGCGACAAACGCTGTATCGCCAGATTAAGCAGTTTTCATCCCCTACAAGAGCTTATTTCTCAAATCTTCGCAGCTTTCTCAATCGTGAAAAGGGAAGCTTAATTTTACAGTACATTCACCCCTATTTGATTGCTATATGGTCGCTATCAACTCAAATTATCTTGAATTAACTCGAATTATTTCATAACCAACTGAATTTTCTGTCTTCCATGTTATATATATTATAAACATAAAAGGGAGTACTCGCCCACAAAGTGGTCAGCCTCCTGAAGACCTAAAGTCTACCTGTACTGGCCAAGTGACAAGGCAGGCTTATTTATTTTCGCTTGTTGTTCCTATCAGTATAACATGGGCGCTTCTATACGACAAGATATTCTAAATTTCTTGCTTTATCAGGTTTTATCACAGGCTTCCCTGTTCTCTTAAATTGTGTCATTATTTTTAACTACGAACTCAAAAATAGACCTCTGTCGCACCAACCAACATTTTTCAGCAAAAACACACCAATACTGCACTTAAAAGCGCCACAATTTATAAGAATAATGGCCCTTTTGCAGTTTTTAACGCTGCTCAATCAAAATTTGCCCACTTTGCTAGTGTACCGACCCGTTCATTTTCAGCTAGATGACGCAGAATAAATTTTCAGTCTGCAAGGCGGCTGAATGAGGCGATGCGGTAGCATCGTCGATTGAAGCCAACGTGACAGATGGAAATTCAGGCAAGTCATTTGGTGAAATATGAACAGGTCAGTACACTGGTCTTCTCTACAGAAACTGTACTTCTGTCCCCTTACGGGGGCTTATTTCCCAAATAGGCGGAAAAGCACTTAAAGAACGGAACGATAGTATTGTTTCCGTCCCCTTCCAGGGGCTTATTTTCCAAACAGCAATATCTATTGGCATTATGTTGACAGATGGTGGTTTCCGTCCCCTTACGGGGGCTTATTTTCCAAATAAGACGGTGAAACATTTTACGGCGCATATAATTGTTTCCGTCCCCTTACGGGGTTCTTATTTTCCAAATACGTGACGGCCTTTCGCCTGAACTGGAAAATAAATTTCCGTCCCCTTACGGGGTTCTTATTTTCCAAATTTGCGGGAAAGGATATTTTTTACATCTCCGCGGATCTGATTTCCGTCCCCTTCCGGGGTTCTTATTTTCCAAATACTACCAGCCTACTCATGCTGTGATAAGCAACCCATTTCCGTCCCCTTCCGGGGTTCTTATTTTCCAAATTACCACGATTTTTCGCAAACAGCTTGATGTGGCATTGTTTCCGTCCCCTTACGGGGGCTTATTTTCCAAATCAGGGCCCCGGCTCCATCATGGAAACCTCGTCCCTGGTTTCCGTCCCCTTCCGGGGTTCTTATTTTCCAAATGCGGATGGAAGACATGGAAAAAGTTACAGTAAACCGGTTTCCGTCCCCTTCCGGGGTTCTTATTTTCCAAATCCTCTCCCCTATATCCTAGCATTTATGCGTTGTCCAAACGCCATTCGCGGGGGAAAATCCGTTTTGACACAATCTGTATGTCTTTATTCTTTAGGAAACCATTCAAATCCAATGTTTTCAAGGTGCGTGGCAAATCTACTATACAGATTTTATCTTTTCAATCCTGCACAGCCCCATCTGGTACCGCTTCCCCTGATATCTTGTACATTTCAGGATATGCGGTGAAGCGCCATAGCTTCCGTCCCTATCATGTTTATGTACTCTGGGAACATTCGTCTTACCAAATATCCTTGGGATTATATCCAGACCTTCCTTTTTCCCATACATCGGATAAACGATGGTCTTTGATACGAAACCGCACCCTCCGCCACATAGGACATAATTCATTTTCGGGGGCTCCACACCTGTAAATGCCATCGCAAAGTTTTTATAATAACTTTCCATAAAAGTCTTTACCGCTTCCATCAGGGACTTCCCTGTCACATTGCAGATACTCATATCCACAGCAACAGAAAACCTTATCTCTGTGTCGGGCCTGATGCATTCTCTTAATAAAGGAAGCTTTGTCTCCGTTCCGTCCGTATGCAGCTCGATCTTCTGACATAGCACCAGTTCATCCACGGACAGGGGGGCACTGTCACTGACAATGAAACCCTGCAAAAAGTCATTCACCGCATCGCCATGTCTTGTACCTTCACGCCTTAATATTCGGTAAGCATGGTTTTCAATATCCAAAACGTCCTTCTTCAAATACCGGTTTCTGCTCGTATTGATATCCGCGTTTCTTTTCAGCGCTGCCTTTTCCTGCTGGTACTTCTCCGGCCGTTTCAAAATATCCTCACCCAGCAGTATTGTCCGGAACATTCCCTTTAACGAACTCCCGGGAATATAAGGGTTACCATAAGCGTCCTTTATACACGCCATAACCTGCAGCCTGTTTGTCGTATCCTCGTCAATGGAATCACCACAGTCCAGACTGTATTTCAGAAAAGGCTGTATCTCCTCCAGCCTGATATTCTGCCTTTTAAGCCATACCGCAAGCCCCATGCGGTTCGGCCCCAATAAGTACTCCTCGAAAGCCGCCTGTTTTTGCCTTTCGGACAATTCCCTGTATAATCTCTGAATGTCGGGAATCCCAACCTGCTTTCGATCTAAAAATACATATTCCTTTTTCCCGATTTCCTTGCCGCTTCCCACAAATACAGGGCCGACTGTACGCATAACCACCTGATAGCTTTTCAAATATTGATTATTCATATGCCTACCTCCATCAGCATTGGTTTTGCATAACGATAAACCGGGTGTCCGCCGTCCCCGCCTGAAACATCATAGATATCGCCCTGATATCTGGCCGCGACGCAAGCGCCGGCCTTCAACACATACAAATCCCTTTTCCGCATTTGCTTTGACGCATATTGTCCAGACGCAACAAAACCGCTTCTTTTACAAAGCATATATTCTGCTCCCGCCAATACCGCTTCCAGCTCGTCAGCCCTTGGCAGAGACACGGACAACGACATATAACACGCGCCCATCCTCTCAAGACGCTGCCAAATCTCTCTGGGCAGACGCTCCGAGCGCACTTCAAACCGCCCTAACCCCGACGCCCGCTTTCCGCCTATTCCGCTGAAGGATAAACTCTCCATCAGCTTGTCCATCAATTCCAGCTGTGCCTGATTCTGATATCCCGCAATAATATACACCCCGTTGCCCTTATTATAATAATAAGTTCCTATCCGGTAAGGCTTTGTCTCCTCTTCCCCACGAATCGAAGCCACTGCCTTCATTTCAAAATATCCCAACCGGTCAATATCCTTTGATTGGACGCCACATATATCATAGCTGCCTGACAAATAAGCCTCCATTGCTTCCAGCGGGATATACCTTAATTTTTTATAGGCCTTTTTTACCGCAGAATCGCCCTTGTTGTTTACAGCCTCTATACGTTTCATCGGTTTTGGGAGATAATATGTACCGCCGATATAGGGAAACGCATCCGATAATAGCAGAGACCCGTTTAGCGCATCCTGATAAAATCGCTGCAGCACATCCTCTCCCTGTTTTAATGCCTCCTGGCACAATGCGGAAAAGAGCGTATCCGCACAAAACGTATATTCCCCATCCTCCAGACTTCGCCCGCCAAAATGAACTGCTCCCAGAAAACTTAACTTATACACCTTATAGTTCATGCCTATTACTCCCTCCAGGCTTCGGCCGCACTTTGCAGCACATGGTTACATTCCGCAATAATTTCATCCGCCACGGTTCCCACAACTGCCCTTGCACACATATCCCGAAACACAATTTTGCCATATCCTCTGGAGCCGTTTCCTCCCAGATAGTCATACTGCATCAGCCTTATCCCCTCCGCAAGAACAGTCATATCTTCGATTGCCTCATCCTCCTCTTCCATCTCATACATGATGTCTACCCCAAAGAGCGAGCCTCGAATCACACGCTCAATTTGTCTGGGATTCGCAACCGCCGTCACCCTGTTAATCGTATTTTCAAACTTAATTTCCGTCAATCCCTGCAGACCTTTTTCTCTTAATTCTGTTTCATTTAGCAAGAACATGTCCGATATCAGTACCCTGCTTCTTTTTACCTGCTTCTCCTTTGCGCAGCCAAACAGCCGTGTTAAGCACGGCGCATCTTCATCCGGTTTTTTTGCTGCCTCTGTATTATATTCTTTAGCCAGCAGCGAGCGCATTTTCCCCTTCAAGGAGCTTCCCGGTATCATCGGCTGATTCGTCCGGGCGTCCTTGATTACGGGGGAATCCACGGCCCCGATCGCAGCAAAAGCAGATGAGCCGCCAATATGTATACCTGTTTTTATTTCTATTGTTCCCGTTATCTGAATCTTTGCGTACATAAGCTTTTCCCTCCTAATTTTCCCTACCGCCATGGAATTTATGAAACGCTACCAATGCTTCCATATATCGGTTAAATAATATGTAATTATGCTTACTGCCTTTTATGGTTTTCAACACGCCAAGAATATCCGCCTTCTCGACCAAGCTTTTCACCGACGGCTCCCTGCCTGCCTCATACAGAAACCTTACCCGCAAATACTCAATTCTTGAACAAACCTCTTCACTTAACTTATCCCCGCTTTGATTCATTATTTCGTTATAAATATCCGCCGTAAGCGCCAGCAGGTTTCGCAGCTTTGATGTCGTCACCATCGGAATCGTGCGTCCATTCTTATCCTTCATATTCTTTAGGTTTATAATAACCTTTTCTGCTTCATCCACATAATTCTGATCATTTATCTGCATGCTCTGTTTCCTCCTTCTCCCTCGTCAAATATGCGTACAAATTAATCGCCGTCTTGAGCTGCCTGCAATCCGCTTCGTTTTTTATCCATTGGTACATCTTTAAGGAAAATTCCCTATAGGCCGCCTTTTGCTCCGGCGGTGCCGCTTTCTCCGGCTCCAACCGTGACAAAAGATATACATACCTCGCAAAATTGACCTTCTCTTTCCGGCCGCAAATCAGCTTCAAAAGATGATACAGGAAATTCTTTCCTCTCTCCTCCGATACCGTAAAGAAATGCCGAATCACCTCATACTTTTCGCCCAATACAGACTGTTCAAATTCCTGCCAGCAATATGTTCCGTCACTTATACTGCTTTCCGTCCCATCTTCACTTACAACGATATGGCGCTGCCCATCCTCAAATAATGTCACCGCGTTTTTCCCCGGCAGAGATTTTGACGCATCCTCCAAAAGCGCGACCTCCCGGGCAATGGCACTGATAGGGTATCCGGATGCATAGACGCCAATGCTGGCCGACAGGGTCAGGGTTCCCTGCGTATACCGTTCGAAGGCTCTTCGTATATCAACCGCAAGCTCTATCACCTCATTCCATGCGCCCACAATAAACAAATCATCTCCGCCAGAATAACAAATCGTCACATTTCGCGCCCCGACAGATTTTCCATCCAGGGAATAAGCACCTTCCTGCAATATTTGATTGATGTGCAGTTTAAAGAACAGTGAAAGCTGTCGTGATAATACCGCCGTCCTTGACAGGGTCACATACCGATTATGGTTGGCGGGATTCTCAAAGCCCGAAACAAATGCCTGCCCCAAATTATCTACGTCCGCACGGATAACCCCTATCCGGTCAATCCCCTCCGCCTCTGCGGCATAGGCCTCAAAGGTTTTCTTGCTGCTGTAATCGCCCACCCACAGCTTGGTAGCGATATGCCTGCCGGTAAACATCCTGTTTTTGCTATATGCCCGAACAAAGCAATCGTCCCGCTGCATCTTTTCTTTTAAGGAATTGCCATCGTCAGACACAAGGTAATATCCCTCGGGGAGCGGCAGCGCATTTTCCGATTTCTCCAACGTAACCGTAAAAAATCCATCTTCCAAAATATTCCTTGAAAATCGTTCTATAGCCTTACAAAGCGGACATATACCGTCTTCGTTTACCTTTGCTATTCTTTTGCAAACCTTACACTCTCTTGTATAATCCATGTGCACTCTGGCGTTGAACGCCACAATATCAGCACTCGTATATCTGCGGCTTTTTCTTTGGGATATTTCATCCCCTGCCTGTCGAAATATTTGGGCGTAACTCCCTTCCGGTACATTTTTAAGCGAATCTGTGCTGCATGGAGCGCATCCCCATGCTACGTACAGGGATATATCAAACCACTCTGCCAGCCAGTGATTCAGCCGGTTCATATACTGATTTGCCGCCGCTTGGGCGCTCCTTGTATTTGGTATTAAAATATAGCAATGCCCTCCTCCCGAATAAATCAGATTTGCCCTTGAAAGCTGCAGCTTTGACAGCAGGCTGTCTATAATATGCTCCATCATAATCTCCAGATAAAAGGAACGGGCACGCAGCGTCTTTAACGCATTCTTACTTATAATCGTATAGATAAAATCCTGTATCCCCGATATGTCCGCTGAAAATAACAAAAACGCCTTTTCTTTGTAAAAATCGCTTCCTTTCTCAAGCAGCCTTGTTTTGTAATCCTTTTCCCCCTGCTCCTGTAAATACGCATAAATGCAGCTTGCTACCGCCGCCGTAAGCTTCACATGGTCAAACAACGAAATATCCGCCGTCTCGCTCTTTGCAGTGGAAGCCGGCACATAAGAAAGATTTGCCTCCAACACCTCCAGTAAAGAATTGACATATTCGTTCGTCCACTCCATCCCCCTGAGATTATCCGTTAAATGAAGCTTTACCTCTGTATAAAACGGTTCGTCATATTTTTCTCTCTTTTCATCCGGATAAGGGATCCTGCCTTGGACATCCAGCATTCCCGGATCATAACAGTATTCTCCCCTGTTTCCGTTCAGAATATTGAACACGCTTTGCAATGGCATGGACAATTCAAATCCTACATCCTCCGAATCATTTTGCCGTCTGTCCGCAGCCGATGAAATATTGTCCGCAATATAAATAATGTATGCCAACGAATCCCTGTCAATTTTTGCTCCCTTTATCGCGTCAGCATGGTGGTATCTCACGCAGTCCAATACCCCGGTATCAGAAATATGTATCTCATCCTTTAAAAACTCATACCCGCTTAAACTATGTTTCCGCTTATCTGTGCCCTCACGGTAGATCACTTTCCCAATATCATGCAGCAACCCGCCCAAAACAAGCGCAATCTCCCTGTCCGTCATTCAAGCCGCCCCCCTTTTTCTTTTGCAAATGTACCCTTAACAGGATTACCCTGTCCCTGCGCGGGACTCTTTATCCGCAGCGCCCCCATCCCAATCGCCGTTTTAATTCCTATGCCGGAATATTCCCCAAATCTCGCCAGCAGCTTTGCGTATTTTGCCATGGTCTCTGTCCCTGTTATTTTTATACCGATTTCTCCTTTGAACGAGGGTATCTTAATCCCCTCCATCGGAAAGAAAGCGCTTCTTAACCTGTATTGTACAATACGGCTATTATTTACCAATTGCTCCAGCGTCTCCTCGTCATACATTTCCATGTCCGAGGAGGCCGCGCTGTACTTATTCATAAGACTTTGATAGATATACCGCGTATCCGGCATAATGATATATTGGCCATTGCTTTTAAACGCGGTCGGCGTTATAAACTCCAAATTCAAATACCGGCTGAATTGTGCCGCATAAAACTCATTCATCAGCTCCTGTCTGCTCGTCGTCCTAAGCTCTTTCGAACAAACCGTTATATTTGCGCCGCCCTTTTCCAAAGTCATCTGACAAAAGCTTTCGTCCAGAAGCGGCAGTATTATTTTGTGATATGCCTCCAGCGTATAGGTATTTACCACCCATTCATACGATTCTCCTGATACAATATACTGACTATACGGCTTCAATCCCTGCTGGTGCAGCTGTTGCGCGTATTCGCTGTCAAGCTGTTCCATCAAAATCCCCTGCATATTCGACGACTGATAATAGCCAAACTCTTTTTTATTGATTTCCAGTCTCATTTTAAGCCTTGCCAGCATATAACCTCCATCCTTTCATACCTGCGCATTATAGAGAGCTTCAAGCCCAAAAACAACTATAATAATCATAGCAGACTATATTTGCTTTTTCTACATATTTCATCTATATTTTCCATAATTATACACGAAGGCGTATATATCGCCACGCCGCATCATATCCAAAAAAATTGCCAGCTCATCCCCTCATTTCTCCCATACGCAGTGGACCCGAGGGACTACATATCCGCACGCACACTGTAAAAAGCGACATGCTGTAACGCCAAAAGGACAGCGTCGGTATGCCCCGACACTGTCCTTTTTGGGTAAATTCTTTTCGCCGCGCTTCCTTATGCCATTCCGTTGACAGTCTTGTACTTGTAGAGCATCTCCGCATGGTTCTGCTCCTCAATCTGAATATCCGCCAGCAGCTTTCTCACGTCAGAGCTGCCAAAGCGGAACACGTCGGAATTGTACTCCGAGGATACGAGCTTCTCCGTGGCAATACAGTCTGTCGCAAGGAAGCAGTCCGCCTTCTTGTCCGGCGTATCGCCCGTCTTGTCGTAAGTTGCCGCCGGATTATAATTCCTTCCGTCGCTGTCATTGCAGTTGCAGGAGGGCACCGTGCCGCCCAGCATCTGTCCCAGCGAATCGTAGTGCTGCTGCTCCTTTTGCTGCAATTCCTTAAACAAATCCTTTAAGACCGTATCCTTCGCCTCATTCGCATACTTCCCGTACTTGTCGATGCAGGTCTGCTCCTGCGTCTGCAGGTCCTTGATTGCCGCCGTCTCTTTTTCCGTCAAAATCATACTGTTTCCCTCCTGATAACATGAAGCGCGCGCAAGCCGCCCGCCTTATTTTGGTACTCGTTACCAGCATTGGATAAAACAGCGTTTTTTATACATCACGCCGGGATGCAGTCTTATTCCTGCAGCACGATATCAACCTCGTACGAATCCTCAATCAGAATATACGCCGCGCCGTGGCGGATACACCGTTCCAGCATCCGCGCATTATCCCTGCGCACCGTTTCAAGCGTACACCCCTCGTCCTCACCGCGGTCTTCGATGACGCCTGCGTACCGCTTGATGCTGTCGAAATGATCGACAATATATTTATCGCTCATAACCAGACAATAGAACCGGATTTCTTTGCGGTACTCCGCTTCAAAATCATCCGCCCATTCAAAAGGAATATAGCAGCCCTCCACAATAAGGCTCTGTCCGTTTTCAATGGCAGTCTTGATCATTTCCCGCACCACCGGCCATAAATAGGCGGTCAGCGCCGCCTCGTCGCTCACAGGCGTAAGAAGCGTATATCCGCTGCGAATCAGTCCCATTTTCAGATGATCTATCGAAAGATACGGATACTTGTATGTTTCAAGAAGCTTTTGCGCAAGCGCTGTCTTGCCTGTATGGGAGGCGCCCGTTATCAAAACAATCATTTTTATAACCATGCTCCTTTCCTGACACGCTCCGACAGCATGCTTTACAGAGCTGCCTTCTCAAAATCGGACGCCGGATGCTTGCACAGCGGACAAACAAAATCCGCGGGAAGCTCCTCGCCCTCGTAAACGTAACCGCAGACCGTACAGCGCCATACCGTTTTTCCTCCGGCAGTCTCCTGCGCGGGCTTAGGCTTGATTGAAGACTGATAATACGCGTATGTGGCGGAGGGCGCTCCCGACAAAACCTCCATATCATCCACAGCGGCAATAAACATCGTATGACTCCCTAAATCGACTGTCTGCTCCACCGTCGCGCTGATATAGCCGTTTGTCCCCGCCGTGACGTAGTACAGGCCGTTGGCGCTGCGCTCACAGTCCTTATAACCGGAAAACTTATCCACGTCGCGCCCCGACTGAAAACCGAAATGCCGGAACACTTCAAAGCCGGCCTCCTCGCTGAGAATGGATATGTTGAACCTGCCGCTTGACTGCACCAGATCATGCGTAAGGTTCGCCTTATTAACCGTGATGCTGATGCGGTTAGGCTCCCCTGTTACCTGCCCCGCCGTGTTGATGATACACCCGCTGTCTCTTCCCTCAAACGCAGCTGTGAGCACGAACAGCCCGTATGTGAGCTTGTACATCGTTTTCTTGTCCATTACAGACGCCTCCTTTCAAGCATTTATGCCAAACACCGTTTAATTCTGATTCATTTTCGCAAGCTTTGCCGCCTGGTCGGCCGCGATACAGGCGTCGATAATCTCCTGTATATCCCCGTTCATCACCTTATCCAGCTTATACAGCGTCAGGTTGATTCGGTGGTCGGTCACGCGCCCCTGCGGGAAATTGTAGGTTCGTATCTTCTCGGAACGGTCTCCCGTACCAATCTGGCTGCGCCGCATTTCCGCCTCCGCGTCGTGGCGCTGCTGCTGCTCCATGTCGTACAGCTTAGCCCGCAGCAGCGCGAAAGCCTTGGCCTTATTCTGCAGCTGCGATTTCTCCGTCTGGCTGTACACCACGATTCCCGTCGGATAATGCGTCAGGCGCACTGCGGAATCCGTCGTGTTGACGCACTGCCCGCCGTTGCCCGACGCGCGCATAACGTCAATACGGATATCCTTATCCTCGATGACAATATCAATATCGTCGTCTACCTCCGGCATCACCGCCACGCTGATAGTGGAGGTGTGTATCCGTCCGCCCGACTCCGTCTCCGGCACGCGCTGTACACGGTGTACGCCGGATTCATATTTCATAACGGAATACGCCCCCTGTCCCGAAATCGTAAACGTAACGCTTTTCATGCCGCCGATGCCGATTTCCTCGCATTCCGCAAGCTCCACCCTCCACCGTCTGCCCTCCGCGTAATGCACATACATCCGGTAAATCTCCGCCGCAAACAGCGCGGCCTCATCGCCGCCCGCACCCGCGCGAATCTCCACAATAACGTTCTTATCGTCGTTGGGATCCTTGGGCAGCAGCAAGATTTTCAGCTCCGTCTCCAGCTCCTCGATGCGCTTCTTTGCATCGCCAAGCTCTTCCTTGAGCATCTCCCGCATTTCCTCGTCGTTCTCCGCCTCCAAAAGCGCCAGCGAATCCGAGACGGTCTCATTGCATTTCTTATACTCCTTATATGCCTCGACAAGCGGCGTCAAATCGCTCTGCTCCTTCATTAATGCCCGAAATCTCGCCTGATTCTCCGTCACCGTCGGCTCGTTGAGCTCGTTCATAATTTCCTCAAAACGGGCAATCAAATCCTCTAATCTGTCAAACATTTCAATCCTCCAAATCTAATCCCTGCTTCCATATCCCGCGGCCCCGTCCGCCGCTTACCCCGCGCTGCGCGCCATCGCAATCCGGTCAAGGCCTGCATAGTCCTGCACAATCGCGGCATCCGCAAATCCGCTCTCCTCCAATAAAGCACACACCGCATTGCCCTGATTGCAGCCGATTTCAAAAAAGATCCACCCGCCTTTGCGCATATAATCCCCGGCCTGTTTCAGAATCGCGCGGTAAAAGAACAATCCGTCCTCTCTGCCGTCCAGGGCCTGCAGCGGTTCATACGCCCGCACCTCGGGCATCAGCGTCCCGATAACTGCCGTCTCAATATACGGCGGATTCGAAATAATTATGTCAAAAAGCCTGTCCTCCTCCGCCGCACCGGAGAAATATTCCTCCAGCGGCGCAAACAGATCTCCCTCCAGAAATGCAGCCTCCAGCCCAAGCCGTGCGGCATTTTCCTTTGCCACCGCCAGCGCGCCCGGCGAAATATCAATCCCAACGCCCGTACAGCGGTTGCTGTAACGCAGCAGGCTCAGCAGAATACATCCGGAGCCGGTGCACAAATCAAGAATCCGCATACCGTCGCTCAGATAGCGCATCGCCTCCTCCACAAGCACCTCCGTGTCCTGCCTGGGTATCAGCGTATGCGCGTTCACCCGGAAGGAAAGCCCCATAAATTCCTGTTCTCCCGTAATATACTGCAGCGGCATGCGTGCGGCGCGCCGCGCGATAACCTCACGGTAAAACTGCTCCTCCAGACTGCTGCGCTCGCCGTCCCCATATAGCAGAAGCGTATTCCGGTCCGTATGGCAGATATACTCCAGAAGAAGCCGCGCATCCAGCCCGGCCTCGGCAATCCCCGCCTGCGCCAGCGCCTGCGCGCCAAATTCATACAACTGCCGGTATGTCATAAAAATCTCCCATTCTTACCAAAATCTGCATATTTGCGGCTGCTCTCAGCTTAGCCAGGAATCGTTTATCTCATAGCCAAAGGTCTCCGCCAGATAAGCCTTCCAGTCAAAGACCGCTTCCACGGAGGCAATCGCGACCCTGACCATCTCCTCGTCCGGCTCTCTGGTCGTAAGCCGCTGCATCAGCATGCCCGGCGCGGAAATAATCCGGACAAAAAGATTGTCGCTTCTCCCCGCAAGCCGGATAATCTCATATGAAATCCCCGCTATCACCGGTATCAGGGCAACGCGCAGCAAAAGCTTCACCGCAAAATTGTCCACGCGGATAAAAAAGAACACAATCACACTCACCAGAACCACAAACAGCAGGAAGCTTGTCCCGCAGCGCTTGTGCTGTCTCGAGCTTCGCATCACGTCCTTCACCGTCAGCGGCCTCCCCCGCTCGATACAGTTGATGCACTTATGCTCCGCCCCATGGTACATATAAAGCCGCCGGATATCCTTCATCAGCGAAATCGCCGCAATATACCCGATAAAAATCGCAATGCGCACAACGCCCTCCAGAATAGCAATCAGGCTGTCGTTCCGGATATAGCCCGCCAGCAAATCCGAGACCAGAAACGGCAGCAGCATAAATAATGAAACCGCAATTATAACCGAAATCGCAACCGTCAGCCCCATCATAATATCATCCGCCTTGCTGCCAAGCGCCTTTTCCAGCCGCCCGCCGCCCGCCGCCGGATCCTCTTCCTCCTCATAAAAGGAAGCCGAATGCATGGTAACCCGCATACCGAGCACCAGCGAATCCGCAAATGCAAAAATGCCCCTGATAAAAGGGACCTTCGTTATCCTGTATTGACTGCATATCCCCTTGTATTCCTCGACCTGTACATCGATCTCCCCGTCGGGCTTCCTTACCGCCACGGCGTATCTGTCGTTATTTTTCATCATAACGCCTTCCAGCACCGCCTGTCCGCCGATGCCGGAGTACACAGCCTTCCTTCTCTTCGCCATACCGAACCTCCACTTCGGTGAATCTGCTCCACCTGCAAGCTGCCGCAATCTCCCATCGTATGAAAAAACAGGTTGAGATAAATATTTACCTCAACCCTTTTCAACGCTGCTTATTTGCTTTCTACGCCGTACTTCTTATTGAACTTATCAATACGTCCACGAGCTGCCGCCGTCTTCTGCTGTCCCGTATAGAATGAATGGCATTTGGAACAAACTTCCACGTGGATTTCAGGCTTTGTCGAACCCGTTACAAATGTGTTCCCGCAGTTGCAGGTAACGTTTGCCTGGTAGTAATTCGGATGTATTCCTTCTCTCATCGTTCTCACCTCTCTATAATAAAATATCTGGTTAATCATTATGTTTACACAAACAGCTTACTTAGCATATCATAAAAATACCCTCTACGCAAGTCCTTTTTCACGCTTTCTTGCAGAAATTTCGTTTTCAGCGGAATTTATTTAAAGAAACTTCATTTTCTTAATGGTCGCTACAAATTCGTTATTGTCCCGGGTGCGTGCAAAAATATCCAGTATCTTGTCCACAGCCTCCTCCGGCTTCATTCCGTTGAGCGCCTTGCGCATAATGTTCATCGCCTCCAGCTCATCGCCGCTCAGCAGCAAATCCTCGCGGCGCGTTCCGGACTTGGGAATGTCTATCGCCGGGAACACTCTTTTCTCCGAAAGCTTTCTGTCCAGCACCATCTCCATATTGCCCGTGCCCTTAAATTCCTCGTACACCACATCGTCCATCTTGGAACCGGTCTCAACAAGCGCGGTCGCCAGAATGGTAAGGCTGCCGCCCTCCCGCATGTTTCTCGCCGCACCGAAAAACCGCTTGGGCATATGCAGCGCCGCCGGATCCAGACCGCCGGAGAGCGTCCTGCCGCTGGGCGGAACGGTGAGGTTATATGCCCGCGTCAGACGCGTAATGCTGTCCAGCAGAATACAGACATCACGTTTATGCTCTACCAGACGCTTTGCCCGCTCAATCACCATCTCGGACACCCGCTTATGATGATCCGGAAGCTCGTCGAAGGTAGAATAAATCACCTCGACATTCGGCCCCTCAATCGCCTCCCGGATATCCGTGACCTCCTCCGGACGCTCGTCAATCAGCAGAATGATCATATGCATATTCGGCGCAGTCTTCAGGATGGACTTTGCGACCTCTTTTAATAAGGTAGTCTTTCCGGCCTTGGGCGGCGATACGATCATCCCGCGCTGTCCCTTTCCCACAGGGCTCATCAAGTCCATAATGCGCATTGCCACACTGGCGCGCGGCGTCTCAAGCCGAATCCGCTCGTTGGGGAAAATCGGTGTCATATCTTCGAAATTGGTCCGCCTGACCGCAAGCTCCGGCGGATACCCGTTGATCTTTTTCACATAAAGAAGCGCGCTGAACTTCTCATTCTGCGTCTTGACGCGCGTATTACCCTCGATAATATCGCCTGTCTTGAGATTGAAACGACGAATCTGGCTGGGCGCCACATACACGTCGTTCTCGCCCGGCAGATAATTCTCACAGCGGATAAATCCGAAGCCGTCCGCCATAACCTCGAGAATGCCGTTTGCCGCAACGCCGCTGTCAAGCTCCGCCGGGAACTTCTCCTCCGGCTTCTCCGTTCTGGGCTCTCTGGGGCCGCGCAGTACGGGCTTGGGCTCCACGTCCTTTCCCGCCGCCTTGTCCTTCTCATCCTCGGCAAGCATCAGCTCTATCAAATCGGCCTTCTTCAAGCCGGTAACTGCCTTCAGGCCGCGGGACTTGGCGATCTCCCTCAGATCCGCAAGCGCAAGAGACTCGTATTTTTCTCTCATATTTTCCTCCACAAAGCTTTTTATTTAATCGGTAAATTACCCTCAACCAGCAAGGTAAGATCATAAAATGATGCGTTCTTATAAGATGCAGTAGAATGTACTGCAAAGCTATTATAACTCATTTTTCTGAAAATAGAAAGAAGAATTTATTGCGAATTAAAAATAAATAGACTATGATAGTGTGAAGAGAGCTTTCAATGCAGCAGCGCAGAAATGGGGGAAAATTATGACTATTCAGGAAAAAGCATTAGCATTACATAAGGAATGGAACGGAAAGCTTGAGACCGTATCCAAAAGCCCGGTAAAGTCCCGCGAGGATTTGTCGCTTGCCTATACGCCCGGCGTGGCGGAGCCCTGCCGGGTTATCGCGGAGAATAAAGAGGCGGCCTACCAATACACCATGAAGGCCAACACCGTCGCCGTAATATCCGACGGAAGCGCGGTTCTGGGCCTTGGCAATATCGGCCCCTACGCGGCCATGCCCGTCATGGAAGGAAAGGCCGTATTGTTCAAGGAATTTGGCGGCGTCAACGCGGTTCCGATTTGTCTGGATACGCAGGACACCGAGGAAATTATCAAGGCCGTAACATGGCTTGCCCCTGCCTACGGCGGCATCAATCTCGAGGACATCAGCGCGCCGCGCTGCTTCGAAATCGAGGAGCGGCTCAAGGCCGCGCTGGATATTCCCGTTTTCCATGACGACCAGCACGGCACCGCCATCGTGGTGCTCGCCGGCATCATCAACGCGCTCAAGGTAGTCGGCAAGGAAAAGGAAAACTGCAAGGTCATTGTCAACGGCGCGGGCAGCGCAGGCATCGCCATCACAAAGCTGCTGCTCACCTACGGCTTTGTAAACGTTATCCTGTGCGACAAGGTCGGCATCGTATCCACCTCCACCGAAGGGCTGAACTGGATGCAGGAAAAGATGGCAGGGATTACCAATCCGAATCAGGAAACCGGTACGCTCGCGGACGCGTTAAAGGGCGCGGACATTTTCGTAGGCGTCTCCGCGCCTAATATCGTAACCCCCGAAATGGTATCCTCTATGGCAAAGGATGCGATTCTGTTCGCGATGGCAAATCCCGTTCCGGAAATTATGCCTGACGTCGCAAAAGCCGCCGGCGCGCGGATTGTCGGCACGGGCCGCAGTGATTTCCCGAATCAGGTGAACAATGTTGTCGCCTTCCCGGGTATCTTTAAAGGCGCCCTGGAGGGCCGCGCGACACAGATTACGGAGGAGATGAAGCTTGCCGCCGCAAACGCGATTGCGGGTCTGGTTCCCGCGGACAAGCTCAGCGAGGACAACATTATGCCGGAAGCGTTTGACCCGAGAGTGGCCGAGCTTGTCGCCGAGGCTGTAAAGTCCCATATCCACAGATAAAATGGAGCGTCTGTTCTGGGGCGAAAAGCCTTACCATACCCTCGACTATGAGATGAAGACCCTCTACGGTGAGAAAATTTACAAGCTTGCCCTTGACGCCGGGATGACCTGCCCCAACCGGGACGGGACACTCGGCGTCGGCGGCTGTATTTTCTGCAGCGCCGGCGGAAGCGGCGATTTTGCCGCCGGCGGTACGGATATCCCGGCACAGATTTCCGCGGGCATCGCCGCCCTGCACAGAAAGCACACCGGGAACCGCTTTATTGCTTATTTTCAGGCGTTTACCAATACCTACGCGCCCGTCGCGCATCTGGGCAGGCTTTACCGCCTGGCGCTGGCACAGGAGCAAATCATCGGCATTTCCATCGCTACCCGGCCCGACTGCTTAGGCAGCGGCGTTCTCGCACTGCTTCAAACGCTCCGGCGTGAATTTCCTGGCAAATTTATCTGGATCGAGCTGGGGCTGCAGACTATTCATCCGGCCACTGCCGCCCTGATTCGGCGCGGATACCCGCTTCCTGTCTTTGCGGACGCTGTGAGCCGGCTGCAGGCTGCAGGCATTCCCGTGATTGTCCATGTGATTCTGGGACTTCCCCATGAGACAAAGGAAATGATGCTGGATACCTGCCGTTATTTGAACCGGCTGCACATCGACGGCATTAAGCTGCAGCTTCTTCATGTGCTCAGAGATACGGATTTGTCTGTATTATACCGCGAAAATGCCTTTTCGCTGCTCACGCTCGAGGCGTATGTCGATATCGTGATTTCCTGTCTCGAGGTCCTTTCCCCCGACATTGTGATTCACAGGGTAACCGGCGACGGCCCGCGCTCCCTGCTGATCGCCCCGCTCTGGAGCCTCGACAAACGGCGGGTACTCAACACGCTTCACCGGGAAATGAAAAAACGCGGCACGTTCCAGTCGGCCGCATTCTGCAAGAACTGATTTGGGAGGATCACATTTTTATGTCACAGGAGCTTTTCACACTGTACAAGCTAATCGTTTTATATATGCTGGACAAAGTCCGGTTCAAAATGACCTACAGCCAGCTTTGCAGCTTTATTCTGGAGCGGGAATACACCAGCTTCATCACGCTGCAGCAAATTCTCTCCGACCTCAGGGACACGGAGCTGATTGAGGTGGATGAGTGCCATACAAACCGTACTTACCTGTCCATCACCGCAGAGGGGCGAAAGACGCTGTCCTATTTCAAGGACCGCATCGGCAAAGCAATTACCGCCGATATCGACAGCTACCTTGCGGAAAACAATCTGGAGCTGAAAAGCGAAGCCTCTGTCACCGCGGACTACCTGCGCACAGCCGGCGGCGACTACACGGTTTCTCTCTCCGTCCGGGAGCGTGAGGAAGCGCTCGTAAGCGTTACGCTCTCCGTCCCGACAGAGCAGCTTGCGGAGAACGTCTGCGAAAGCTGGTATCGCAAAAATCAGCAAATCTACAAATATCTGGTGGAAGAGCTTTTTTAATCCCCCGCCTCCTGCTGCGCCTCCTTGCGGATACGCTGCATGTGCTCCCTGATTTTCACCTCGTATCCGTTCCATGACGGCTCGTAAAATTTCTTCCCGGCCAGCTCATACGGAAGATACTGCTGCTCAACATAGTGATTGCGGTAATCGTGCGCATATTTATACCCGGTGCCGCGCCCGAGCTTTGCCGCTCCCTTATAATGCGCATCCTGCAGGTGGGACGGTATGGGCAGATTCCCGCTTGCCTTAATCTCCTCATTTGCCGCAAAAATCGCATTGCACGCGGCATTGCTCTTGGGCGCGCAGGCGACATAGGCTGCCGCCTGTGCAAGAATAATCTGGGCCTCCGGCATTCCGATTCGCTCCACGGCAAGCGACGCGCTCACGGCAACGTTCAGCGCCATCGGATCCGCGTTGCCCACATCCTCGGCCGCACATATCATAATGCGTCTGGCAATAAACGCAACGGCCTCCCCCGCATAAAGCATCTTCGCGAGGTAGTATACCGCCGCGTCGGGATCTGAACCTCTCATGCTTTTGATAAATGCGGAAATCGTGTCATAATGGCTGTCGCCGCCTTTATCATAGCGCACGCGCCGCCTCTGTATACACTCCTGCGCTACCTCCAGCGTCAAGTGGATTTTGCCGTCCGCACTCCTGTCCGTCGTCATAATCCCAAGCTCCACGGCATTCAGCGCATGCCTGGCGTCCCCGCCAGATAAGTCGGCAAGAAATTCCAGCGCCTCCGCGTCGATTTCCGCGTCGAAGCTCCCCATTCCCTTCTCCTTATCGTACACAGCCCTGCGTATCAGCTCCTTGATATCCTCCCGCTCCAGCGGCTTGAGTTCAAAGATAATAGAACGCGAAATCAAGGCCCCGTTGACCTCAAAATACGGATTCTCGGTGGTCGCCCCTATCAGGATAATCGTGCCGTCCTCCACAAAAGGAAGCAGGTAGTCCTGCTGTCCCTTATTAAACCGGTGAATCTCATCAATAAAAAGGATTGTGCGCTTCGCATACATGGCAAGCGTGTCCTTTGCCCGGCCAATCACCTCTTCCATATCCTTCTTCCCGGCAACGGTAGCGTTGATCTGCGTAAACGCTGCGCTCGTGGTATTGGCGATCACCTTCGCAAGCGTCGTCTTCCCCGTTCCCGGCGGTCCGTAAAAAATAATGGAGCTGATTTTGTCCGCCTTGATCGCGCGGTAAAGCAGCTTGTCCCTGCCGATAATGTGGGACTGCCCCACTACCTCCTCCAGGCTGGTCGGCCGCAGCCTCGCCGCAAGAGGCGCTTCTTTTTCCCCGTTCGTTTCCCTCATATATTCAAATAAATCCATCTGCCACCACCCGTCCTCTACATTTATTTCCTGTTCACCATCATACGTGAAAGCCCCGCAACAGTCAACAGCCCTGTCGCGGGCATCCGGACAATTTTTTTAATTTTCTTTTATTTTAGGCTTCAACTACAAGAACAAAAGTTATATACTATAGCTATAGGACAACTAAACGTGTCATTCAAAGTCAGAATACTACCGGAGGGTGAACGAATGCTGCTCGTACGATTATCATTAAAAATTGGCAAAACAATCCTTGGCACGCTGTGGTGGCCAATTCACAAAATCATATTCTGGTTCCGCCTGCGGCACATGGATTTCTGGTGGTACTACACCATGCAGAATTGCTACAGCTTTTATCCCCCTTCCTTTTATTATACGCATACAAGGGAGGAAATCGCACGTATCCGTGAGGAGGATCTCAAGCTTGTTCGGGAGCTTATCGATCAGATGTAGCTTCCGGGCATTTCCGCGCTCCCTCTTTCCTATTTTCCGAAAATGTGCTAGAATATCTCTAAAACGTAAAGGAATATCTATATGGATTATGGTCAATAAAGTAAACGGAAACAATTATTATACCTATAACAGACAGAAAAACATCAATGTGTCCGATACGGGGGAACAGTTCAGTCTGGATTACAGGCAGCGCCCGCTTCAGCCGCAGAACGGACAGCGCAAAAAGGAAACGGATGAGGAGGACGGCGTCCGTCTGGAGCTCTCCGGGACCTCACAGAGCGCCTCCAAAACCGACAGCCCCGTAAAAGCCGCGCCCCGTTCCGACAAAGCCGCGGGCGCCGCTCAGGCTGCGGACGTCCGGGGGCAGACTTCCCTGTTTGAATCGCTGCGGGCAGCCGCATCTTCTTTTTTTGCGGCGATTGGGCGCTTTTTTCAAATGCTGTGGCGCGAGCCGGATACCGCAACGACGGACGTGGATGCCGCCGCGTCTTCATCGGAGCAGGAAGCCTCCGATACGGACACTGTGGAGGCAGAGCAGGCGGCAGACGACGACACCGGCCTTATCGCAACGGCGGCAGACGACGCCGGCCCTATTCCGACGGCGGCAGACGACGACGGCCCTATTCCGACGGCGGCAGACGACGCCAGCCTTATCGCAACGGCGGCAGACGACGCATATACCGCAGCGGACGCGGACAGCCTCATCCCGGCAGCGACAGACGACGCAGCGGACACGCCCGACGCATACCTGATGACCAGAGAACGGCTCGAGGAGGAGATTCGGCCGTATCTGCATACCAAGGACATGCAGCAGGTGCTGAAGCTTTTGACGGATAACGGCAGACGGACGGTTGCCAAAAACTCCTCGCTCCTGACCTACTATGACAAGAAAGGCCGCATCACGCAGCCAACCGCCTCGGATCGGGAACGAATCCTGTACGGGGATCAAAATGCAAGAAATCTGTGAAAAAGCAAACCGGGCGCACGAGCGCCCGGTTTTTACTGTGAATTATAAGGGGTTACAACACGGTTTTTGCCATTCTGTTTCCCATAATACAATCTGCTGTCGGCATGCTTGATCGTGTCCTCGACCGCATTTCCCACGCGGTGCCCCGCAACGCCAAGTGTCAGCGAACAGTGCAGCTCCTTTCCACGACAGCGAAATACATGCTTCTCAACCTCCTGCCGGATATTTTCCGCAGTCTCACAGATATGATCCAGCCTGTCTGTGCTCATAATCAGGATTTCCTCCCCGCCCCAGCGGCAGACGTATCCGCGATCGCTCACCTTCTCCTTGGCAATATGCGCAATCTCCTTTAAGACCACATCGCCAAAATCATGTCCGTAGGTGTCATTCACCCGCTTAAAATTATCGATATCGCACATGATCAGCCCGAAATCCTCTTCCGACTTCAGCGCGCGTTCAAGAAAATCCTGCATACTCCGACGATTATACAATCCGGTCAGCGGATCCACGCTTGCCATATTGTCCAGCGCAACATTCTGATTGCGCAGCTGGGCCGTTATGCGCTGCATATCCCACACGAAAATCACGGTCACCATAAACAGAAAGACAAAATTGCATACGGAATTGAATATATAAATCAGCAGCTCCACAGCCACCGGCAGCTCTATCTGAAAAATGGCTCCCGCAAACAGGGACAGGCTGCGGCACGCAATAAAAGAAAGCGCCGCAATCAAGCCGAGCGCAGTCGCAATCACATACCGCCGCCTTCCCTCAAGCAGCGTCGCGCACATATAATACCCAAACGGAATCAGCCCGATAATATACTGCGGAAAACCAAACGTCCAGCCGACGCAAATCGTAGCGACAAACGAATGGATAATAATCTCCCAATAGGTCATATAAAAGACCTTCATAATCTCGCTCTCGTACCCGCGCTTGATAATATCAATGCATTTTATGTATACGGCCACACTCCCGACATTAAAAATGACCATCGGCCAAATGTGCAGTAAGTTGAAAAGCACAAACAACACTACATGCACCATCGTAATGGAATAGATTATCAGCTTATATTTAAACCGCTCTGTCGAGACCTGCTGCCGCAGCATCCGCCTGACGTCCTTCATATTCTTCATAGACCGCCTGTTCCCTCATCCGTCATAATAGTATCCGTTAAAACATACTCATTCGTAAATTATAGCGCATAATGGCGCCAAAGTAAATCCAATTTTTTGAATAAGAACAATTCCGTTTCCGGCAAAAAGGAGCCGCTGCTCCGGCAGACTATAACTCTGCCTTTGCAACAGCTCCCTGAGATTTCTAACCTTTTTGCGCTTTACTTATGCTTAAGGAAGCATATCGGTATTGCCAAATACCGCCTCCCATTTTGCGGCACGCTCATCCATAATTGCCTGACCGCCTGAGCTTAAGTAATCTGCCAGCATACTATCCCAAACACTGTCGAAATCAGCTTCCGATGCAATAACCGCATTGTCGTAAACCTGATCGCGCTTAGCGCTTAAGGTATCGCCGATATTTGCCTCTGCCTCAATGGCGCCTACATTGACATTCTTAGCGGGAACCGCATTCGTCTGTGCAATCTTGTCTGCCTCTGAAACAATATCCGGATCGATACCGCCATAATTATATGCCTGGGAAAGCTTTGTCAGTTCTTCTGTAGCCAAGTGCAGTCCGTTACAGGTAATTGTATAGTCGATATTCATACCGGAGTTCATAATCGGGTCACCGGTTGCCGCAACCGTCTGGATTGCGCCGCTCTCTAATACATTGTGCGTTACGCCTTCATCACCAATCTGCAGATACTGAATGTGCTCCGGATCGCTGATCCAGTCAAGATACAGCATACAAGCCAGCGGCTCATCATTGGTGATCGGGAAAAAGATCTTGCGGTCTCCCGCAGTGCTGGATACATACTTTGTATGTGTTCCCTTGGAATCCTCAAAAGGATCGATTGCGATGTAGCATGCGTCTTCGCCTACGTTTCTCTGCAGGTTTACATTGATGCTGTCATCACCGTTACGGAACGGATAATCCCAGTTATGCGTGAAAGCGCCTACATAACCAGCCTTCATCATGTCGTCTTCCGTTGTGTCGCCGCTTCCGTACAGTGCAAAGTTATCCCACAGAAGGCCCTGGTTATACCATTTGTTCAAAAGCCTTATCGCTTCTTTTGTGCCGTTCTGGGTGAGCTTTCTGTCATCGTATCCGTTGATGTAGAATTCTTTATCGGTAATGTCCGGATCGATAAAGGACTCGATCAGCGTAGCTGCCCTCCAACCCACGTCGTAGCTTACCGAATAAGGAATCATCTTATCCGCATCTGCGCCGAGAAGCTTTTCTTTGTTTTCCTCAAACGCAATCAGCATTTTCTCAAACTCATCTTTTGTGGTAGGCACGCTCAGTCCCAAAGCGTCAAGCCAGTCCTTACGAACAAAGGTGTTAATACGGTTATTCACCGCCAGCTTACCTTCAATCGCCCAGATTGTGCCGTTTACAGGATCCTTGTCCCAATAAATATTGGTTTCGCCAAGCCAGTTCCACAGGTTCGGCAGCTCATCCTTGTAATCTTCCACATAACTGCTCAGATCAAGGACACCCCCCATATCCGCATATGTCAGAATGGTAGGATAGCTGTACGTTACACAGATGTCAGGAGCCGTTCCCGCAGCAAGCAGATTGTTGACCTCCTCAACCTCTGTCCAACGGGGAACCTTTACAAATTCCACCTCGACATTATGATCCTCGAGCATTCCCTTTTTGATGTACTCCGCATACATATTGCTCGTCGGATCCGTGCCGCCATCGTTTCCACGGTCATAAACCTCAACCGTAATATGTCTCGTTTCCGCAAACTTGCCGTCTACGAGCTCGCCGGCTGCAGCCGCTTCCGTACCTGCCTCCGTGCTTCCTGTCTCCTGCTTCTGCTGCGTATTTCCCGCAGAAGAATCGCCGGAAGAGCTGCCGGAAGAAGAGGGCTCTGAGCTGCTGCCGCCACATGCTGTCAGCGCAATCATAACGCCTGCGAGCAGAATGGAAATTAGTTTTTTCTTCATTTTTTTACCTCCCTGTTAATAATATGTATTTGAATGAACGGATTCTGATAAAAAGACCCGCTTATTCCTTTACAGCTCCCATGGTCACGCCATGGATAAAATATTTCTGCAGCCATGGATATACGCACAGAATCGGCACCGTTGAAAACATAACAATCGCCGCTTTTAAGGACGCTGTAAGTCCCGGCGTGGAGAAGCCCTCCTGTGTCGCAACCTCTACGGAGTTAATATTGTTGATAATGTTATACAGCAACAGCTGTAACGGGTAAAACTCCGTTTTCTTCATGTACAGCAGCGCATCCGAATAACCGTTCCAGCGCCCTACCGCATAGAACAATGCCAGGGTCGCCATAACCGGCTTGGACAGCGGCACATAAATCTTCCACATAATCTGAATAAAGCTGGCTCCGTCTATTTCGGCCGATTCCCTCAGGCTTTCCGGGATGCCGTAGAAAAAGCTTCTCATAATAATCATGTTATAAACGCTCAGACAGCTGGGAACGATGAGCACCAGCGGATTGTCCAAAAAGCCCAGCTTCTGCATCAGCAGGTAGTTCGGGATGGTACCGGCATTAAAAAACATGGTAATCGTGATAATAATGTTGATCACGTTGCGGCCCTTGAGCTTCTCAAAAATAAGCGGATAAGCGCAAAGGATTGTCATGGTTAAGGACACCAGTGTACAAACCACCGTCAGAAACACCGTCCAAAAGAACGCACGGATATACTTGGGATCACTCAGTACGGTTTTATACGCATCTATGTTAAATCCCTTAGGCCAGAGCCAAACCGCATTTTTTACCAGATAATCGGTCGAGCTTAAGGATTTGGCAAGCAGGTTCAGCATTGGCACCACACAGATAATACTGATTACTACACAGATAATCACAAAAATCCAATCGCCGGCCTTGGCGGACGCTGACTTTACTTTCATTACCAGATCCCCCTTTCTCCAAGCCTTCTGGACAGCCAGTTTGCTCCCAGCAGGAAGATGACGCCCACTACCGACTGGAACAGGCCAACCGCAGTCGTCAATGAGAATTGCAGTCCCTTAATACCCGTCCGGTATACATAGGTTGAAATTACATCCGCCACATTCATAACCAGATTGTTCTGGAATGCAAACGGACGGTCAAAGTTGCTTCCCAAAATGTTGCCCAGATTCATAATCAGCAGGACCACGATTGTAGGCTTAATCCCCGGAAGCGTAATATGCCACATCTTGCGGAAGCGCCCCGCGCCATCCACGGAGGCCGCCTCGTAAAGCTCCGAATTGATGCTGGCAATCGCCGCCAGATATACGATAGAGCCCCAGCCGAAATTCTGCCAGACGCCCATACCGATATAAGTCCCTATCCAGTGCGCCGCATCGTTCAAAAAAGGAATGGATTTGCCGCCCATACGTTCAATGGCCATATTTACCAGACCCTCGCCGGGGGCAAAAAGCTGCAAAGCCAGACTGGCAATAATAACCCATGAAAGAAAGTGGGGCATATACGCAACCGTCTGCACAACCTTCTTAAAGCGCTTAAAGCACAATTCGTTCAAAATCAGCGCAAAAATAATCGGCGCCGGGAAGCCCACTACCAGATCCAGCAGGTTCAACCCGATTGTATTGCGCAGCGCGCGGCGGAAATCATTGTTTCCAAACGCCTTGATAAAATATTCAAATCCGTAGTTTTTAGCCCACGGCATTTCCCATACGCTCTGCACAATGCTGTACTTTTTAAATGCGATTTGGATATATACCATCGGTATATACTTGAAGATCAACAGGTACAGCATGGGCAGCGCAAGCAGGAAATAGAGCTGCCAGTATCTTTTCAGATACGAGCGGGTACTTGTTTTCTTTCCAACGGCCGGTTTACTTGTTTTCGCCTTAGCCATTACTACAACACCTCCCATAATTTTTCTGTCTTTTTTGTTCCTTCGTGTGCGGAGATCCTCCGCTAATAAATCTTCCTGCCCTTTTCATCGGCAATACCGCTCTTGCGGTAAAAATATGTATTAATCTGGTCTCTCCATTCCCTTGCGTGCTCCTTCTGATGACGGAACCGCTCCAGCATCCTCCGGTAGGCCTTCTCCGGAAGCCTTCCTTCCAGGCCCTCAAAGCGCTCCACCATCTCGTCTACCAGCTCCACCCCCTCAAAATGGGTGTCGTAAATATGCTGAATGACCGTCTTACCGCTTTTGAGCCTGTGCGTATACGGCACATGATGGAAGAATAATAAAAGCTCGTCGGGACAGCTTTCCAGATTATCATACATAGAAGCGTTCGGTTCTCTGTAAAGTCCTGCATACCCCGTTCCGTTACGGCTTCTGTCAACGCCGATTCCCATATGGTCGGCGCGGTGATAGGTTCCCCACCGGTCATACTCATAACCGTCCACGTTCGGGCCGTAATGATAGTTCGGATTGACCATCCAGCCAATGCCAAGGGGCGCGTTATACATTTCGTACGCCTTCCATGAGTTCATCAATATAAACAGCAGAACCTCCAAAACCTCCTTATCCCCGCCGAAGGTTCTGATAATCCACTCCCGGGCCAGCTCCTCTGCCGATGCGGAAGGCTCAAAGGCCAGCCGTCCAAATCCGTAAAGATTGGCCGCCGCCAGATCATGCCCGGTCCAGTTTTCGTCATTCCCGGTATTGGCCACCGCCGCCATGCCGCATTTCGTCTGCCGGAATGTCCTGCCCGATACAATCTCCTCCACGGTATCGTCAGCTCCGGCCGCATAGGTGCAAAACGCCAAAACCTCTTTAAACATGGGAATAAGATAGCAGACATGCCGCTGCTGCCCCGTATATTCCTGCGCAATCTGTACCTCCAGTATCTGATTGGAAGCCTTAAGCCCCCCAAACAGAGGATGTACCGGCTCTCTGACCTGAAAATCCATTGGTCCGTTCTTGATTTGCAGAATAACGTTGTCATGGAACAATCCGTCAAGCCCTGTAAAATTGTCGTAACCGGACCGCGCGCGGTCCGTCTGATAATCTCTCCAGTCCTGCATGCAGTTGTATACAAAGCAGCGCCAGATAATCAGCCCCCCGTAAGGCTTTACCGCCTCCGCTATCATATTCGCGCCGTCTGCATGCGTCCTTCCATATGTAAAAGGCCCGGGACGCCCTTCCGAGTCCGCCTTAATCAAAAAGCCGCCCAGATTGGGCACCTGTTCAAAAACAAGCTTCATCCGCCGCTTCCACCATTCCCGTACCTCTTCAGACAAGGGATCCGCGCTGGTTAATTCGCCAAGCTCTATGGGCGCGGCATAATTCAGAGAGAGAAACAGCCGGATGCCATAATCCCCAAAAACCGCTGAAAGCTGCCGGAGCTTTTCAAAGTACCGGTCTGTGATCAGCCAGGTGGCGGCGTCCTTCACGTTTACATTGTTAATCACCGCGCCGTTTATCCCCACCGAGGCCAGCAGCCTTGCATAGGTAACGGTCCTCTCGTCCACAAGAATCTCATTGTGGTCAAAGAAAAAAGATTCTCCCGAATACCCCCGCTCAATACTGCCGTCCATATTATCCCAGTGATTCAGCATTCGAAGCGGCATCACCGGATCCTTACAGATATCCATTCCGTCAAAAGCGCTCCCCAGCTGAAGCTGCTTAATCAGCTCAAAGGCGCCGTACAAAAGCCCCGCCTCGTCAGATGCTTCTATCCGCAGGTTCCCCTTCTCCTCATAAAGATGATACCCGCCTTCCCTCCGTCCATCCGCCAGCTTCAGCAGAATGCACCCGGTTTCTTCCGTTTCCGGCAGCCTGGAGCAAAGAATCAGCTCTTCGCCGGTTATTTGAGAGAACGCTGTCCGAAGCTCCGCTGCCGCATGCTCTGTAATTCGTCCCCTCTGCT
The DNA here is from genome assembly GCA_949948735.1 of uncultured Lachnospiraceae bacterium. Classification (GTDB taxonomy): domain Bacteria; phylum Bacillota; class Clostridia; order Lachnospirales; family Lachnospiraceae; genus COE1. Next base: position 62,573 of record CATLGV010000013.1, read on the forward strand.
CCGTGCAAATTGTGTGGACGCCCGCCCACTGCGCGGAAACCTCTCTTTTCGCATAGACAAGCCACGCCTGTTCAAATCCCATACTGCCGCTCCTTTGCCGGTTAAAAAACGCACATTGCCATATGTAAGTATATAAGACAACCCGTCATTCCCTTTTGTCTCATTTATTACAAATTTTTATATCATTTTTCTGTCAAACGACATTTTGTCGGCAATTTGTACATATTTTCATTCATTATAGCTAAAGTATATTTCAATATGCACTGTCTTACTCCTCATATCTTGTTCTCCACCTATCAAATATTGCTAATTTTGCTTCTGTTTTTTATCCTTTTTGCCTGTCGGTTCTTATTTTTACAATATTTCATACAACGCAGGCGCTTCCAAACTTCTTAATGCATCCGCCCGGATTTTATGATATACTGTACACGGAAAATCGAAATGGGAGGTACAAAGCATGGCTTGGTACGACGAAGCAGTATTTTATCATATTTATCCTTTAGGACTTACCGGCGCGCCGACGCAGAACGACTACGGCCTGCCCGAGCACCGGTTAAACACGCTGATACCCTGGATTGACCACATCCGGGAAATCGGCTGCAACGCGCTCTATATCGGACCGCTTTTCGAATCTGTCGGACACGGCTACGAGACGACGGATTACAAAAAGCTCGACAGCCGCCTGGGCGACAACAAGGATCTGACGGATTTTGTTGCCGAATGCCACAGGCAGGGCATCCGGGTAATCCTCGACGGCGTCTTTAACCACACGGGGCGTGACTTCTTCGCCTTTAAGGACATTCGGGAAAAGCGCGAGAGCTCGCAGTACCGCGACTGGTACTGCAATGTGAATTTCTACGGCAACAACGAATACAACGACGGCTTTTCCTATGACAACTGGGGCGGCTACAACCTTCTGGTGAAGCTCAATCAGCGCAATCCCGCCGTAAAAGATTATATCTGCGACGTGATTCGGTTTTGGGTAAGCGAATTTGATATTGACGGCATCCGGCTGGACGCCGCGGATGTGCTGGACTTTGACTTTATGAAGGCGCTGCGCCATACGGCGAATGAGGTCAAGCCGGACTTCTGGCTGATGGGCGAGGTTATCCACGGCGATTATTCGCGCTGGGTCAACGAAGGCACGCTGCACTCCGTGACCAACTACAACCTGCACAAGGCGCTTTATTCCGGCTGCAACGACCACAACTTTTTTGAAATCGCGCACACGGTAAAACGCCTCTACGATATGGGCGGCAGCCGCCCGGACGGCTTAAAGCTCTACAACTTCGCGGACAATCACGACGTGGAGCGCATTTATACAAAGCTGAACAACAAGGCGCATTTTGCGCCGGTTCATATTCTGATGTATACGCTGCCCGGCATCCCCTCCATCTATTACGGATCCGAATTCGGGATTGAAGGGAAGAAGGAGAAATTTTCCGACGCTTCTCTCCGGCCGGCCTTAAAGCTTGAGGATTTCGGGGACGCTGTCAAAAACAATCCCTGCACGCGCCTGATTGCGGCGCTTGGCCGCACCAGACAGCAGGCAAAGGCGCTCTCCTACGGCGACTACAGGGAGCTGCAGCTCACCAACCGCCAGTACGCGTTTTCAAGGACCTGCAACGGTGAAACCGTCATTGTCACAGTCAACAACGATGACAGCGATTATGTGATGACCGTTGCCGCCGGGAATTGTGCCGCTTACATCGGCGCACTGTCCGGTCAGAAGGTTTCCGTCGACAACGGGCATATCTGCGTCAACGTAAAGGCAAATGCCGGCGAGATCTGGCTGCCGCTTGAGGATACGGCGCAGGCGCCTGTGACGGAGACTATTTACGAACAGCAGGCAGAAGAAAGCAGGACGGCCGAAGCCGTTTCAGACGATTCTGCAAAACAGGTCTGCGCGCCCGAAGAAGCGGTTCCCAGGGCGTCCGCCACTCAAACGCCAGACAGCGAAACTGCCGCGGAGGATCCCGCCATTCGGGAAGCCTTTGAAAAGGGCCGGATTGCCGGTCTGCAGGAGGCTGTCATCGCCCGCATGGAGAAGAACGGCCCCGTCACCGACCGGATGCGGCAGGACGTATACGACAATGTATACCATGACGGACTGATCAACTGGGTGAAGAGCTTTTAATCCCCGAGAGAGATACACAAACCGGGGCAGCCTGCACAAAATAGCAGCGCTGCCCCGGTTTTTACGCTGTCGAGGATTGCGGCAGCGCCCAATTTCTATTCTTTCCTTATCAATTCCAGAAACGCCTCCGCCTCCACCGGCTTCGAATAATGGTAGCCCTGGTAGTACGTCGCGTTAAATTTCTTCAGGTACTGGCTGAGCATGCCGTCCTCCACGCCCTCCAGGCAGGACTTCACCTGCAGATTGTTCGCACAGTGCATGACCGCCCCGACAATCGCCTGATCCGCCGCATTCTCCTGTATCTCCCGGATAAACGACATATCAATCTTCAGCTCGTCAAACGGCAGCTCCTTTAGCAGCGACAGGGAAGAGGAGCCGGTTCCGAAATCATCGATAGACACCTTCATCCCCTTCGAGTGAAAATAATCCAATTCGCGCCTCAGGAAATCATAATCCAGATGGCGGCAGCGCTCCGTCAGCTCAATAAACAGGTTTTCCGGCGGGAAGCCGGACTCCTCGACCGCCGTCGTAATCGCCTCCCGAAACTCCCTGCGCTCCAGCTGTGAGGCCGCGATATTAATGTTGAGTATAAAGTCCGGAAGGGTCCTGCGCATCTCCACGGCGTCCCGCAGCGCCGTGCGGATAATCCAGTTCCCCAGCTCATAAAACGCCGTATCGACCTCCAGATAAGGGACAAACACGCCCGGCGGGACATTGCCGTACTCCTCCCCCCTCCATCTCAGCAGCGCCTCCGCCCCGACGATTCGCTCCGTCCCGGCGTCGACAATCGGCTGATAACACAGATAAAAGCCCCTGAAATCCTCCCGGATGCACTGATGGATTGTCGATATGATTTTCAGGTTACGGACGTCGTCGCCTGTTCGCTCCCTGAAGAACATTAATTCCCCGTGGCGTTCGCGCTTTGACTGGCTCAGCGCAAAGGAAAGGCAGCTTTTTACAAACTCTGCCGAATTGTAGGCCTCGCCCAAAACCAACGCGCTCCCGGATGTGGACAACGGTATCGTGATATTTTTAATCTTGATCTCATGCCCTGCCATCCATTCAATCTTTTCGTACAGGCGGGAGATTTCGGCTTCATCCGTGCAGTCAAGCAAAACAACCGCAAACTTTGCGCCGTCGATCCGGTACATTTCCCCGCTGCCTGCAATCATCTTTTTCACGGCCTCCGCAAAGCAAAGCAGCACCCGGTTGCCATACTCATACCCGTACATCGCATTCAGCTGGCTGAAGCCGTTGATCGCCAGCTTCATCACGGCCGCCTTCTGCCCCATATGGATAATATCGTTGAGCATCTCGATAAATCCCTTGTTGTTGTGCAGATTCGTCACGGGATCAATGCCCTCATAAATTTTGTGATTGATAATCGTCCCCGCGAACAAATCCGGCTCACCCTGCCCGCCCTTCAATATCACGCATTTACAGGTGCAGAGCACATATTCGCCCTTTTTATTTCTGGCCCGATATTCAAAGCTCTGGCTCTCCAGCCCGTCCCGCCAGAATGCCTCATATGCCTCCCGGTAGTTTTCCAGGTCCTCCCGGTGAATATGCTCCTCCCATACGGCATTTGCGTCGTATATATATTCGCCCGGAAGGCCGAAATATTCCACCGCGTTCTTTGACCATCTGGACACGTTGGTGTCCAGATTACAGACAAACGAATAGGTTCTCTTGTTTGTCAACGATGATACCTCAAAGGTACGCTCCAATAACCCTGTCCTGTTCACCGCAGCTCCTCCTCTTTCGTACCGCAACGGGCCGCGGCTCACCCCGCAGTCCTCTCCTGTCGTTCTTATCTTCTATATTAATATATTTTATCCGTTTAATAAATACTTATTTTCAAACAATTCCAAACATCTTTCCGCCCCAGTAAATCAGCCCCAGCACCCAGCTTGTAAAAATCCCGTACAGGATTACCGGCCCTGCAATCGTAAATATCTTGCACCCGATGCCAAATACCTGCCCTTCCGTCTTATACTCGATTGCGGAGGCAACCACAGAGTTTGCAAAGCCTGTAATCGGCACCAGCGCGCCCGCGCCGCCCCATTTTACCAGTCCGCCGTACAGGTTAAAGCCCGTCAGCACCGCGCTCAGCAGAATCAGCAGCATAGAGCACCAGCTTGCCGCCGTCTCCTTATCAATGCCGAACCTGCTGCCCGCCACATTTACAATGAACTGGCCGATGCAGCAGATCAGCCCTCCCATAACAAATGCCTTGGCCATCTGCAGCGGCAGATTGGTCTTTGGCGAGTTCTTTTGCACATACTCCTGATATTCCTTGATTTTTTGTTGTGATGCCATTATTCTACCCCTTTCTAAGCTATTTCTGCCAGCTTTTGTCCCCCAAAAATACGCTGTCGCAATTTCCTACGGGACAAAAAAATTCTCGGCAAAATATATCAGCGAGCCCACAATCTTGCCAAGCGCAACGGAAAGCACGACGATGCTCAGCCCCATCTTGAGCCGGATACGTCTTGCAAAAATCGGGATGCCGTCCAGGACCTCCGCCAGCGCTATGGACAGGCATCCGACGAAAATACCTGCAAAAATGCCGATGACTATCAATACCGCATTCAGCACGGCCCCACTAAACGACACAGATGTCATAAATTGCCCGATGGACCCGGATATCGGAAATATGCTCAGCAGCCCCGCCATGACGGAGCCCGCCACGATACATTCCTCATAAAAGATTTCACACCGGGCCGTATTGGTCCGCCCTGCAAACCGCGGTATCAGCCCAACCACAAAAAGTACGGTAAACACCCCTGCCGAAACCATGATGCCAAAGCTGATGCCCATCATCCAAATCAACACCGTTTTCAGTATCATTTTTATAACCACACCCCTTACACATCCTCTTCCAGCTTCTGTCTGTCCGCCATCTCCACAATCGCCTGATTGACGTCGCGCTCATAATTGCGCATCTCCACCTCGAGCGGCGTCGGGTCGGACGTCAGCTTCCTTCCGCCGATATGGTTATAGAAAATAATAATTCCCGCCGCAAGCCCGATGCTGTACGAAATCTCAAGCGCCGTATATCCATCCGAAGCCGTTCCCGTAACCAGCTCGTAAATCCGCGCCAGCACATCCGAAATACCGATATCATTGTGAAATGCCATAATCGTAAACCCAGAGCCGAAAAAGCAAATCAGCGCGACAAAGGCAATCTTTACAAATTCCCAAATCCCCTTTTTCTGACTTTCCTTGTCCTTCTCCAGAGAGGCCTTCTCAATAATAATGTCCGTTTCCCCGATACTCTCTACCGTGATTCCCGGACACAGCTGCGTCAGTAGCTCAATAACCCTGAGCATACTGACAACCACACGTGCCTGCTGCCCTTTCCTGAACCGGTGTATCTTCAGGGCATTCGCCTTTGCCTGTGTCACCTCATCCTCACAGTAGAGGCTCGCCACATCGCACAGCTCTACCTCCTCCTTTGAGACCGCCACATTCTGTTTCGCCATAATGTACAATGTTGTATTTGCCACAAAAATACCTCCGTAATGTATGTCCGCTCTTTTCCTTTCTTTTCAAAATACAGCTTTTACGGAATCGGTATTTTTTATACATATATAAAACATGCGCTGCGGCTATAAAGCGCCTGTATCGCAAAGCACGCGTACCGTGTCCGTCTCCAGGCCGTGAATATGCCTGCCGTGTTTCCGAAAACATTCAATATACGCCCATGCTTCCCGGCTGATTTCCTCCCCCGGATATACTACCGGTATCCCCGGCGGATACGGCGCGATCAGCTGCGCAGATATCCTGCCCGCCGCCTCCTGCCATGGCGTCTCCTGCACCCTGGCAAAATAAGCCTGCCGCGGCGTCGCTGCCTGCCGCGGCAGCGGCGGGAACGGCAAAAACACATCCTGCCCTGTCTTTCCTGCGCCGGTCTGCCCCGCATACGCCCTGCTGATATCGGCGCACGCACAAATCAGCCGCTCCAGCTCCTCCTCTTCATTGGCATATGTCACAATCGCCAGCACATTCTCATAATCCGCAAGCTCCACATTGACGGCATATTTTTCAAACAGCAGCGCCTCCAGCGCAAAGCCTGTAAGTCCCAGCTCCTTAGCCGAAATGACAAGGCGCGTCCCGTCCACGCCCGCAATTCCCGACACACCTGTCACATTCCTGTCCATGCAGCGAAATCCCGGAAGCGCACACACTGCGGCGCGCGCAGACGCCGCAAGCGCAAGCGCCCGCCGCATCATCTCTTCGCCGCGCGCCGCAAGCTCATACCGCGCGCAATCCAGCGAAGCCATCAGCAGATAGCTCGGGCTGGTACTCTGTACAAGCCGCAGATTATCCGCCACACGCGCAAGAATGTCTTCTCCGATTCCGTGTGATTTGATATGCAGCACGGAGCTTTGCGTCAGCGCGCCCGTCACCTTGTGCATGCTCTGGACACACATATCCGCCCCCGCCGCAAGCGCCCCCGCCGGCAGCGCCCCGTGAAAATATACATGCCCCCCGTGCGCCTCATCAACCAGCAGCAATGCGCCGTTTGCATGACAGATTTCCGCTATCTGCACCAGGTCGGACGAAAGCCCGTAGTAGCTGGGGCTGACCAGAAACAACGCCCTGCATTCCGGATGCGCCTCAAAAGCGCGCCGCACTGCCGCCGGCGTAACGCCGCCCTGTATTCCCCACGCGGTCAGAACCTCCGGCATCACATACGCCGGGCTGGCCCCTGATAAAATCAGCCCCATCAGCGCCGACTTGTGCGCATTGCGGGCAAGCAGCACCTTCTCCCCCGCAAGCGCCGCGCTCAGCAGCATCGCCTCATTCCCGCAGGTCGTTCCGTTGACCAAAAAAAAGCTCCTGTCCGCTCCGTAAAGCGCAGCCAGCAGCGCCTCCGCTTCCAGAATCGCCCCCTCCGGGCTGTGCAAATCGTCCGTAAGCGGCGTCTCCGTCACATCATACGCAAAAATTTCCGTTCCCACGCGGTCTGTCCAGCGGGAGCTTATCCCCCGCTCCAGCCGGTGCCCCGGTATCCTGAAATAAGCCGGATGCGTATCGATCAGGCTGCGTATCGCATCCAGCAGCGGCGTCCTGTTCTGATTCATTGTCTCCTCCATTACCGTCTCCGATTGACGGGAACCTGCACGGCCAATCAAAGACATACTGTTTCCCAATAGTATAGCACAGACGCTCTTTTTGTGATAGAATAAATACCGGATTGGCGTTTTGAAAATGCGTCAAAATACAATACCCGAAAACGGAGGGAAAAATGGCATACCTATACGAGACACACCTTCATACAACCGCTGCCAGCGCATGCGCCAAAAGCGCCGGCGCGGAATATATTTCATTTTATAAGGAGCTGGGCTATACGGGCATTATCATCACCGACCATTTCTTTAACGGCCACTGCAGCATCCCCCAGAATCTCCCCTGGGAAGAGCGGGTGGACCTGTTCTGCCGCGGCTATGAGGACGCCAGGGCGGAGGGCGACCGTCAGGGACTCCAGGTATTCTTCGCATGGGAGGCGCGCTTTAACGGCGACGAGTTCCTGGTGTACGGCCTGGATAAGCAATGGCTGCGGACGCATCCCGAAATGATGGACTGGGATCATATCACACACTACGAAAAAATCCGCGCGGAGGGCGGGCTCGTCGTACAGGCGCACCCCTTTCGGGAGCGCGGCTATCTGACGGAGGTATATGTCCATCCGCATCAGTGCGACGCCTTTGAGGCCGCAAACGCCGGAAACCCGCATGAACAGAACCGTTTGGCCTACCGGTATGCAAGGGAGCACGCCATCCCCATGACCGCCGGCTCCGACATGCATCATGTGGGGCACACGGACAACGGCAGGGTTTACGGCATGGCGTTCGACAAGCCGCTGGATTCCATTGCCGACTATGTCCGGGCAGTAAAAAGCGGTACGGGATACTCGCTCCACGTACCGCCTGCAGACATGGAATGGGTTCCCGGAACCGCCAACCATCTCCCCGTATTTGTTTTTGACAGGGAAAACCATCCCCATGCCGCCGAAAGCACCGCACACATATTTGCTCTCTGATGCGCGCTTCCTGTCAATGGCGCAGCCATGTGCTCCTGGAAAACAATATCAGTATCGGGAAAATCTCCAGTCGTCCCGCAAGCATATCCGCAATCAGCACCAGCTTGGACAGGCCGCTGAAGGCGCCGTAATTGCAGACCGGGCCCACGGCCTCCAGGCCGGGGCCGATATTGTTAAAGCAGGAAAGCACCGCCGTAAAATTCGTCATCAGCGAAAACCGATCTATCGAAACCACGATAAAGCTGAAAAACAGGATAATCACATAAGCCGACAAGTACGCATTTGTATTCTCAAGGACGCTCTCCTCGACCATCCGTCCGTTGATTCGCACGACCTGTACCTTCTGCGGAGACAAAATCTGCCGTACATTGCGCCGCAGGCTCTTCAATATCAACAGCACACGGGCGCATTTAAAGCCACCCCCGGTACTGCCCGCGCTTGCGCCGATAACCATCAGCCCCAGAAGTATCGCCTTGGAAAATCCCGGCCACTGGTCAAAATCCGTCGTCGCAAATCCCGTCGTCGTCACGATGCTCGCCACCTGAAACGCCACGTGGCGCACCAGCTCTTCAACCGTCGCGTAAACCCCCCGCAAATTATAGCATATCAGCAGGATACTCCCTGCCACCACGCCCAGATACAGGCGCAGCTCCTCATCACGCAGGACGCTTCCCACCTGACGAATCAGCAGCATGTAATAGCAGCTGAAGTTTACGCCGAACAACAGCATAAACACCGTACACACATTCTGAATATAAGGACTGTAGCCTGCTATACTGTCGTTCTTAATCCCAAATCCGCCCGTACCCGCCGTGCCAAAGGCTGTACATACCGCGTCAAACAGCGGCATGCGGCCAATCAACAGAAAAACAATATTCAGTATCGTCAGAAGAATATACATCAGATACAGGATTTCCGCCGTCTTCTTCATCTTTGGCACCAGCTTGCCCACCTTGGGCCCGGGGCTTTCCGCGCGCAGAATATGCATTGTAAAGCCTGTATTTTTCCCGCCGGTTGAACCGATTGCAAGCACGAATACCAGTACGCCCATTCCGCCCAGCCAGTGCGTAAAGCTCCGCCAGTACAGGATACCCTTTGACAGATGCTCTACCTCCGGCAGTATCGAAGCCCCCGTCGTCGTAAAGCCCGACACCGTCTCGAACAGCGCATCCAGATAACTCGGAATCTCCCGGGATAAATAAAAAGGCAGCGCGCCTAAAAGGCTCATCACAATCCAGCTACCGCCCACGCAGACAAGCCCTTCCCGCGCACGGAAGCCCTTCCTGCTCCCTCTGCTGATTCCCAGCAGCGCCAGCGCAATCACCAATATCACGCCCAGACTGAGCATAAATCCCCTGCATGCCTGTATTTCCCGCAGGCACAGGCTTATCAGCATCGCCGGAACCATAAAGACCGCCTCTACCAACAGGATCTTCCCGATAAACCTGCCCATCATTTTATAATTCATATGTCCTCTCCCCTGCCGCGTCTGCGGCAGTTCATTTCTCCTAATTTTCAAAAATATCATTCAGCTGATAGATAACCTTCCCCGCGCCGGATACGACAATGACGGTGTCTCCCTTCCGGAAGCAGGAATCACCGTTGGGAATCTGAAAGCGCGTGCCGTTGCTGATACAGACAATCAGCACGTTCTTTTTCATCTTCAGCTCCTTGAGCGGCTTCCCGCAGTATTTGGTATCCTCATCCACCAGAAACTCCACCGCCTCCATCTGTCCGTCTGCAATCAGATGCACCGCGAGCGCAGCCCCAGTCTGATTCTTCATCGCGCGCACAAAGCGCACAATGGTATTACAGCACAGCTCCTTGGGACTCACAATGCTTCCCAGATCCAGCGAATCGAGCATGGTGTTGTTCTCAAGCCGTCCCAGCTTCGTAATAACCTGCGGCACGCCGCAGTTTGACCCGTAAAGGGAAATAATCATATTCAGCTCATCGACCCCCGTGAGCGTAACCAGCGCGTCACAATCGGAGATTCCCTCGTCCTCCAGCAGAAACTCTCTGGACGCGTCCCCGTGAACCACCGAAGCGTTGGGCAGGAGCGTGGCCATATGCCGGCACCGCTCATAATCCCGTTCGATAATCTGTACGCTGACGCCGTTCTTTAAAAGCATCTGCGCCAGATAGTAGCTGACCCTGCCGCCTCCGCAGATAATCACACGCTTTGCCTTATGCGTGATAACGCCAAGCTGCTTGAGCAGCGTCGTCAGCGTATCGGTCGGTGCCGTGACAAATATCCTGTCGCCCTCGCTCAGAACAAACCGGCCGTCCGGCGCAATCGCCTTGCCGTTTCGCAGCACCGCGCACACCAGAATCTGGCACTTCACAACGCTCGTCAAGTCGTTGAGCGCCACGTTGCACAGCTTATGCCCCGCGTCCACGCGAAGCTCCACGATTTCCACACGCCCCTTGGCAAAGGTATCCCGCTTTAAAAATCCTGGGTATTTCAGCAGACGCTCTATCTCAATCGCTGCCCGCCGCTCGGGATTCACAGCCAGCGACAGCGCGAACAATTCCCGCATTTTATAGATCTGATCGGTATATTCGGGATTGCGTATTCTTGCAATCGTATGAATATCGGGATTCATACCGTGGGCCGTCATACAGCAGAGCAGATTCACCTCATCCGCATTTGTCACGGCTATCAGCAGCCTCGCTTCCCGCACGCCTGCCTGCTCGAGGACCTCCATGGAAGCACAGTTGCCCTGCACCGACATGACGTCGTATTTCTCTTCGCTCGATTCAAGCACCTTCTGGTTCGCGTCTATCAGCGTCAGATCATACCCCTCCGTCGAAAGCTGCCTTGTCAGCATCATGCCCACTTTTCCGTTTCCCGCAATGATTATCTTCACAATCCTTTCCTCCTCTTTGAAGAGTTTTTGCATTTTCTGGATTTATTATAACAAATTTTTCCAAAAACACAACGCTAAGAAGGACCCCATCCTGTGAGGTCCCTCTTCGTATTTCTTTATTTCTTATTCCGTAACTGTCTGGCCTGACGCCTGTATATTCATCCCGTCCGTCTGCTCCTGCGGATAAAGCTTATTCTTTACCGCTGCGATAAGCTCCTCTACCGTATCCGCCTGCAGCTTTTCATAGCGCTCTTCCTCGGCCTGCTTGCGCGCATCCCGCCGTTCCTGAACACGCTCCTCCTGTCTCTCCTGCGCCGCCTTCTCCTGCTGGCTCTTCGCTCTTTCCGCGCTGCTCTTTGCCATACCCTGCAAAAGCTTTACCGCATAAGAAACCTTTCCGTCCATGTCGATAGAGATGCTAAAGCCGGTAACCTTGTCTGCATCCGCGCCAAGGCCGTCCTTAAATTCCTTGAACTTGTCGCCCGCTCCGCTGAGCACAGCTTCATACTCGGCTCTTACGGACTCATCCGCCGCCATCTTCTCAAGAAGCTCCGGATTGATTAATACGCTGTAATCCTTGGAGGTCTGGCTTGCGTAATATTCCTCCTCCTCATCGGAAGACCATGTGGCAACGGTAAACTGCATATTGCCGTATTTCTCCTTCAGCTCGGAAAGAAGCTTCTTTGCGCCGTCGCTGAGCTGAATACCCTCCTGAACGCCGTCCGCATCCAATGCCTTATACTTTGTCTTTGTACTCTTGGGTCTCTCATAGCCGGCTCTTGCCGTCCGTGCCTGGCCGCTCTCGTATGTATCCATATCGGCATTTGTCTGCCGGGCATCGGAGGTTTTCCTGCTGTCCGCTGTCCTTGCCGCGGCGCTTTTTGAAACAATGTCCTCTGTAATGCTGCCTGACTGATAAACATTCGAATTTCCTACCAATGTACTGTAATTGATTCCATTCATTTTGATACCAACCTTTCTGTTTGTATAAAGACTACAACTGTTAAAAGATTTTATGTGGCTTCCGTGCCACATATTTACATTTCTATCTTATTTATCGGCTGTTCTCTTTCTAAACTTTATACCCAACTGCCCCTTTTCTCATCTGAAGAAGCACTTTCTTTTCCAGCCTGCTCACCTGTACCTGGCTCATCCCCAATGCGTCCGCCACCTGCATCTGCGTCCTGTTTTCAAAGAAGCGCAGTGTTATCAGCTTCCGCTCTCTTTCATCCAGAAGCTCCAGCAAAGATTCGAGAAACAGCCTGTCCAGCACCTCCTCGCTCTCTCCCTCGCAGCCCAGCATGTCCAGCAGATAAATCTCGCTCCCGTCCGTCTCGTACATCGTCTTGTAAATCGATTCCACCTCGCGCCCGGAATCCAATGCCATCACTATATCCTCCACAGAGAGCGCCGATTCCGCCGCAAGCTCCGTGAGCGTCGGCTCCCTCCCGGTTTTCTGCAGATAACGCTCCCGTATTCCCCGCAGGCGAATCAGGTTCTCCTTGATGCCGCGGCTCACCTTTATCAGCCCGTCGTCCCGCAGATAGCGCTGTATCTCCCCCATAATCAGCGGTACGGCATAAGTGGAAAAGCATACGCCGTAATCCGGGTCAAATTTGTCGATTGCCTTCAGCAGCCCTACGGAGCCGATCTGAAACAAATCCTCCGCCTCCAGTCCCCGCGACAGGAAACGCTTCATCACATGGTGCACCAGGCCGGTATTCTTGTTAAAAAGTATCTCCTTTGCCTCTCTTTCTCCCTCTTGTGCCCTCCGGAAAAGCTCCCTGTCCTCCATAGCTACAGCCTTCCGTCGCTGTTCCACACAGCTGCCTGCAGAATCGGCTGCGCACCCGTGCCGCAGCGCTCAAAGGCCTTCCACATATGTACCCTGGTTCCCTCGCCGACACGGCTCTCGACCTCTATACGGTCCATAAAAGCCTCCATAAAGGCAAAGCCCATGCCGGAACGCTCATTGGCCGAACCGGTTGTAAACAACGGCTGCATCGCCTGCTCCACATCGGCAATTCCGACACCATTGTCACAAATATGCACCTCCAAAACGCCGCTCTCACTCAGGGACGCCTGCATCACGACCTTGCCGCCCTTCTCCTCATACGCGTGGATAATTGCGTTTGTAACCGCCTCGGACACAGCCGTCCGCACATCCTCAAGCTCCTCCACAGTCGGATCCAGCCGCGCCAGAAACGCCGCTATAACCACCCGCGCAAGGGCCTCATTCTCCGATACCGCGTCAAATTCCACATAAATCTCATTCGCTCTGTTCATTGCCATCTTTTCCTCCATTTTCCCGCTGCTTTTTGCGTATATCGCTTCGTCCCGATGCCTTCATGTCAGAACCTCTATGATTCCGGACATTCCGGAGGCCTTAAGCAGTCTGCGCACCCGCTCGCTTGCGTTGATCGCATAGACCTTGCCGCCAAAGCACGATATTTTCCGATACCGCCCGATAATAATGCCGATTCCGGAGCTGTCCATAAAAGTCGTATCCTCGAAATCAAACACAATATTCCGGACCTTGTCGTCCATAATCAGCCTGTCCGCGCTCTCCCGTATCCCGGCCGCGCCGTGGTGGTCCACCTCGCGCGGCATCCTGATACACAGGTAATTGTCAATAATTGCAAAATCCTCCAGCTTCTGTTCCATATTGCTGCCCCTTTCCACACCCGATTAAATACTTTACGCTGTCGCAATTTGATATCGCATAAAAAAAGAGAACCCGCCGTCTCCTGGCCTGTTCTCTTTTGTGCTGCGTTATTCGCCTCTGATTTCTTTTATATAATTTGCGGATTTCCTCGCCTTCTCCGTGTTCGGGAACTGCTCCACCACCTGTTCGTAAATCGGTATCGCAAGGCTCGTGTTGCCGCTTCTGTTGTAGGCATTGCCGAGATTATAAAGCGCCTCCCCGTCATCGGGGTCATACTCAACGGCCCGCTCCAGATTTTCTATCGCCACATCATAGTCCTCCGCACGCAGCGCGGCATAACCGGCGTCGTAGCTGTTTTTGGCTACCTTCTGGGCAATGTCGTTCTTAATCGCGTAGTAGAGATTGCGGAAGCTCTCCGTCGCCTCCTGCTCCAAATAGACCCTGTCAATCAACGCCAGCGCCGCTGCGATCTCCATCTCCGCGCCGCCGCCCTGCATATGCAGAAGCGCCGCCTCTATCAAATCCGTATCCGCCTGAAGCGCGCTGCTGGTTCCCCGCGCCGCGTCCAGACTGGTCGAAAGCGAATCCTTTTCCTGCATCAGCGACTCAATCTGCGCGTTCAGCCCGTCCACCTCTACCGTCTTCTCGTCAAGCTTCTCACTGACCTCGGAAAACCGCACGTTCGCATCCTCCTGAGCCTGTCTCAGGCGTGCCGGGAGCACCAGAAAATACGCCACGCCCACGCCAAGCGCCACACCGATCACAATGTTGATCACCGTCTGCAGGCCGGCGCTCTCCTTCTTCCCGACAGGCTGTATCACCGTATCATTTCCGCTTTTATATACAATGGCTTCCTTTTTCTTCTTGCCGTGCTCCTCCTCTGTCGGCAGCATTTCCTCTACTTCCTTCAGATAGCGAAGCGTTGTCGTATTGTTGATGTCGATTCGCAGCGCGCGCTCCAGCTCCTTCTTTGCCCGCTCCCACTCCTGACTGTTGATGTACAGCAGGGATAAAAGCTGCCGCGCCTCAAGGAACTTCGGATTCATGGAGATTACCTTTTTTAGCTGAATAATCGCCAAATCCGTACTGTCCTGCTGACAGTAGGCAAGCGCCGTATTGTATTTCTTAATCGTCTGGTTAAAGCTGTCGAGGCGCCCCGGGTTCTCCTGCAGCAAACTGATATAATCGTCCGCAATATTCTTTTTAGGACGGATATTTTTGCTGATGACCCATTCGCTCAGCGCCGATACCACTTCCCCGCGTTCAAAATACACAAGCCCCAGCAGGTTGCGCGCATCCACATGATCCCTGTTCAGCTTCAGGCACTGTTTCAGACACGAAATCGCACCGGATAAATCCCTCACTGCCGCCTTGTCAAGCGCCTCATTATATAAACGATTCGCGGTATGGATAATCTTCTTATACAGTCCGACATCCGCGCCGCAGCTCGTGCAAAAATTCTTCTCCGATAAAGGACGTCCACATCTATAGCAATTCATTCTCAGTTCCCCTGCTCCTCTTTCGCATCCTTCGCTACCCGTACCAGCACGTCAACCACATCTGTCAGATCCTGATGCTTTATCGTCCTTTCTGCCTCCTCCACTTCCAGACTGGGATGGAACTTCTTTAGCTCTTCTTCAAAATTTATCATTCTTTCCTCCTAAAAGGTTCTCAACAACCCCCGCCAAATACAAAGAACCGACTATGTATATGATTCCCTTCTCTCCCCTGTTTGCCAATGCAAAACCGACCGCATCCTCAATTTGTTCAAAAGCATGTACCGCTCTGTCGGTGTTCATCCGAAACTGTCCTGTAAGCTCCGCCAAATCGGCTCCCCGCTCTCCCGGAATGTGCGTAATCACAAAATCCGTTACCGGCGCAAGGCCGCAAAGCTTCTTTATCATATTGTCATACCGCTTATCCCTCACCGCGGAAAAAATAAGAAAACATTTATTCCCGTCAGGGGCAAGCTCGCGATTGCCGTTCACCGAGCTGACAAACGCCTCCACGCCATCCTCATTGTGCGCGCCGTCAATATAGACGTCCGGCAGGATTTCCTCCATGCGCCCGCGCCATCTCATATGCCGGATACCCGCCCGGACGGACGCTTCCGTGATTCGCTCAAGTCCCTGTTCCCGAAGCACCTCGCTCGCCCGTATCGCGACCGCGGCATTCCGGGCCTGATAGGCGGCGCAGCCTTCGACTATAAGTCTACCATAATCATAATACCGACTGAACACGGAAAAATCAATGAATTTTTTCCGAATTTCATTTATTTTGTAGTCTTTTTTTGATACTGCATGACAGATACTGCCGCATTTCGCCGCCTTCTCTCTTAATACGACAGAGACCTGCGGTTTCTCGTCCCAAAATACGACAGGCACACCGGCCTTTATAATCCCCGCCTTCTCCCCCGCTATCTGCTCCAGTGAATTGCCCAGATACTCCATATGATCGAACCCGATCTCCGTGATAATACTGAGCACAGGTGCTTCCACCACATTCGTTGTATCCAGCCGTCCGCCAAGACCGGTCTCCAAAATGGCCACCTCAACCTCCGCCCCGGCAAAAATATGAGCCCCGATAAAGAACAGGCGCTCAAAGTAGGACGGCCGGTAATCGTTTCCCTGTCCCACGTAGGAAATAATACGCTCCTCCAGCCAGTTAAACGCTTCGAGAAACACCGCCTCCGAAACCGCCTGTCCGTCCAGGCAGACGCGCTCCCGTATCGTTATCAGATGCGGTGAGGTAAACATCCCCACGCGGTATCCGCTCTCCCGGCAGATCTGCTGCAAAAACGCGCATACGGAGCCTTTTCCGTTCGTGCCCGCTACATGGATGATTTTGCCAAGCCGCTCTTCAGCAAAGCAGCGCCTGTAAAAGCGCCTTGTGTCCTCCAGCGGGTTCTTTTTTGTAAACCGCGGCACCGCCTCCAGAAACGCCTCCGCCTCATCGTAGCTCTTCACCGTTCTCTCTTCCATGAATCCCCCTGTAAGCCGACGTCAAAAATGGTCCGCAACGGCCCTTACGAACCCTGCGAACCACCCTGCACCCTTTATATAATCGGGAAACGCTGATGAAAGCGCTCCCTTAGATAACTACTACCGTCCCGACAATCAGGCCGTTCTGTGCCTTATATTCCATAAAGCTTGTATCACGGTTGATGTTGAGCTGATGGTCGTCAATACTGATCACGACGCCCTTAAAAATATTGCCGTTTATCCGAATCTTTGCTTCACGGGCCTGCATCACCGTATTCTCCAGCTTGTCGGCGCGTTCCTTAACCTCCGTGCACTTTTCGTAGATTTCGTCTTTTTTATTTTTAAGCCGGCTTAAATGCTCCTGAAGCTGCTCGCTGAGCTCCCCTGTCTGCTGTCTGACACGCAGGATTTTCGCCATGCTCGCAACCACGTCGTCCAGCTCCTGATTCAGCAGGCTGTACTGCTCGTTGACAATCACACGCTGTTCCATGATTTCCGGCATGACGCCGACATGGATTTTGGTCTTAATCTCCGACATATTGCCGGCGTTGATGCAGGTAACCCCCAGCATCGCATGCACGCTGCCGCCCGCGATCAGGCCCTTCTTACCAGTGAGCGTCGCCGTCCCGCCCGCATTGACAATCGAATTGAGAATAACATTGGACTGTACGCTCCCCACCGCGTCTACATTGACATACTCAAGGAACTCCGCAAATACGTCGCCGCCGGAAGTAATGGAACCCTTTCCGGCTCCCTGCATTCCCCGCTTCATACACACATTGTCCCCCGCCGTAATGATTGCGGACTCTACCACGCCGTCCACGGTAAGACTCTTTCCCGCACGGATAACCACGCCTGCCTCTACATTTCCGTGTATGATAACGTCCCCGTTAAAATCGACAATCGCGTTGTTGGTTAAATCGCAGCCGCCCTGAATCTCGTAAACCTCTTCCACGGACAGCCTGTTTGCCCCGTCATACTCGACCTTGCCGGACTTTGTGGCATAGTATTCGTTGGGATTGTTCTCATTGCTGACGCCCTTGCCCTTTAAAGGGCGCAGCTCCTTGTACATATTCGCATTCTCAAATGCGCCGGTGACATCGCGTCCCGACGTCCCCTGCACCGCCGGGTGGTATACCGCAAGCAAATCGCCCTCTTCAACATTCTGAATCAGACTCATGCTTCTGTAGTCCACCGAGCCGTCCTTTCGAATCTCGGGCTTGGGCTTCTCCGTATTGAAGAAGAATTCATAATGTCCTTCCTGCCCCGGATTTCCCTTCTCGCTTGTGGCAATCTTAACCTCACGCTCGTAAATTTTCTTTTTACACATTGCGGCAATATGGGATTCATTGATGCCTGCAACGACTTTATTCACTTGAAGATACCTAATAATTTCAGATTTCTCATAACTTGTGCCATCCTCCGGTGCGCACAAATAGAGCCATGCTTCTGTTTTGTCATCGGTTATTCTGACATAAGATTTAACATTAACCATCATCTCACCTCCGGAAGGCAATGAAAGCCCCTTGCATCTTCTATTGTAACACCAATCACCGCAATTGTGCAAGCCGTTCTACAACTTGTTGTTTCATTTGTGTATATTTTGTCAGCTTTTCCCTTTCCTCCGCGATTTTTGCCGCCGGCGCCTTCGACACAAACCGCTCGTTGCTCAGCATGCCGTTGACACGCGCAAGCTCGCCGTCCAGACGCTTTTCCTCCTTCTCCAGACGCTCGATCTCCTGCCGGATATCGACAAGCTCCGCAAAGGGAATATATATATTGGCGTTGGCGATTACGACGGAAACCGCATCGGCCGCAATGCCCGTCCGATCCGCCTGCAGCGTCACCTCAGAGGCCGAAGCCAGCGCCGCAAAGAACAGCCGTCCCCGCTCAAAGGTATCCAGAATCCCGGTGTTCTCAGAAACAACATACACATGCGCCTTTTTTGACGGCGCTACGCCCATCTCCGTCCGCACGTTGCGGATACCGCGCACCGCCTCCTTAATCGTCTCGATATCCCGCTCTTCCTTCTCAAAGCAGCGCGCGTCCGTGTATACGGGCCAGGAAGAAATCATAATCGACTCCTCCTCGGACTGCAGCGTGCAGAAAATCTCCTCCGTAATAAAGGGCATATAGGGATGCAGAAGCTTCAGCGCGTCAATCAGGACCGTCTTAAGCGTCCAGAGCGCCGCATTTCTTGAAACCGCATCGTCGGAATTGTAAAGCCTTGGCTTCACCATCTCGATATACCAGTCGCAAAACTCGTCCCAGATAAAATCATATATCTTCTGAACCGCAATCCCCAGCTCGAAGCTCTCCATATTATCGGTAACCTCTTTTACCAGCTTGTTCAGTCTGGAAATAATCCAGCAGTCGACCGGCTCCAGCTCCGCAGAGGCGTCCGTTACCGTTTTCCCCTCCATATTCATCATAATGAAGCGGGATGCGTTCCAAATCTTATTCGCAAAATTCCTGTTGGCCTCCACCTTTTCATAGTGGAAGCGCATATCGTTACCGGGCGCGTTGCCCGTAATCAGCGTCAGGCGAAGCGCATCCGCGCCGTACTGCCGGATAACCTCCAGCGGGTCAATCCCGTTCCCGAGCGACTTTGACATCTTGCGCCCCTGCGCGTCGCGCACCAGCCCGTGAAACAGGACTGTTTTGAACGGCCGCTCCCCCATCTGCTCATACCCTGAGAAAATCATCCGGATGACCCAGAAGAAAATAATATCATACCCTGTCACAAGCACATCCGTCGGATAGAAATACGCCAAATCCTCCGTCCGTTCCGGCCAGCCCAGCGTCGAAAAGGGCCAGAGCGCAGAGGAAAACCATGTATCCAGCGTATCAGGATCCTGCGTAACATGCGTACATCCGCACTTCGGGCATGTCTCCGGCATTTTCCTGGCAACAATAATTTCCCCGCACGCGTCGCAATAATAAGCGGGAATGCGGTGTCCCCACCAGAGCTGTCTGGAAATGCACCAATCCTTGATATTATCCGTCCAATTATAGTACGTGCGCTCCATGCGCTCCGGAATCAGCTTAATCTCACCGCTTTTTACCGCCTCCACGGCAGGCTTGATCAGCTCGTCCATTCTGACAAACCACTGCTGCTTTACCAGCGGCTCTATCGTTGTCTTACACCGGTCATGGGTGCCCACATTATGGCTGTAGTCCTCGATCTTTACCAGCAGCCCCATCGCGGTAAGCTCCTCCACAATAGCCTTTCTGGCCTCGTAGCGGTCCATACCGGCATATTTGCCGCCGTTTTCATTGATGGTGGCGTCGTCGTTCATAATATTAATAATCGGAAGGCTGTGCCGCTTGCCAACCTCAAAGTCATTGGGATCATGCGCCGGCGTAATCTTTACGACGCCGGTTCCGAATTCCATATCGACATAGGTGTCCTCCACAACCGGAATCTCACGGTTCATCAGCGGGAGCATCAGCTTCCTCCCGCGCAGATGCGCGTACCGTTCGTCCTCCGGATGGATTGCGACCGCAGTATCGCCCAGCATGGTCTCCGGCCTGGTTGTCGCAAACGTCAGGTATTCACCGGATTCTGTTCCGTCGTCGTTCAACACCGGATATTTGATGTGCCACAAATGCCCTGCCTGTTCCTCATACTCCACCTCTGCGTCCGAAATGGACGTATTACATACGGGACACCAGTTGATAATGCGCGCTCCCTTATAGATATAGCCCTTCTCATGCATCTTGCAGAACACTTCCGTTACGGCCTTATTGCAGCCCTCATCCATCGTAAAGCGCTCTCTGTCCCAGTCGCAGGAGGACCCCAGCTTTTTCAGCTGGCTGATAATCGTACCGCCGTACTCCTTCTTCCACTCCCACGCGCACTCTAGAAACTTCTCGCGTCCAAGCGTCTGCTTGTCAACGCCCTCCGCCTTGAGCGTCTCAATAATACGCACCTCCGTCGCAATGCTTGCATGGTCCGTTCCCGGCTGCCACAGGGCATTATAGCCCTGCATCCGTTTGAATCGAATCAGTATGTCCTGCATGGTGTTGTCAAGCGCATGTCCCATGTGAAGCTGTCCCGTAATATTGGGCGGCGGAATCACAATCGTAAACGGTTTCCTGCTTTTATCCACCTCTGCGTGAAAATATTTTTTTTCCAGCCACCTCGCGTAAATCCGATCCTCCAATCCATGCGGATTATAGGTCTTTTCCAACTCCCTGCTCATGTTCTCCTCCATTCTCCCCTGCGCACTGCCATATAATAAGAAAACCCTCTACCGAACACTCGGCAAAGGGCGCAGCATTCGCTTTTATCGCAATATGATGCTATAATCTGCTCTTTCTAGTTCATAATGATAGTAAATCTTGGATAGATTGTCAAGGGATGATTTGTAAACAGTTTCACCATTTCCAGATTTTAGCCGGAATAAATTTCCTCAATCGGCAAAGGCGTACCTGCTTTGTCAATTGAGGGTAGCGCGCCGCTAGTAAAATATGCTATAATAATGATAATTGCCTTTCGGGCATACTACACTATCATATAACGATTTCAGGAGGTCCTTATGAAAAAATTTTTCCGATATACTTTTCGCATTCTGTGCGTGATATTTCTTCTGTCCCTGACGCCGTCTTTTCCGGCGCTTGCGACCGCGGAAGCCCCGGGAACGCCGGAAACCCTGCTGCCCCCGCCGGATACTGCCAATCCCGGGGATGCCGCGCCGGATACCTCGCAGCCTGCGCCATCCGAACCGGCTGACGCTGCGCCGCCGGACACGCCGGACCAAAACATTCCTCCCGTAGTGGAGACGCCTGCGCCGGATACCGCTCCTTCCGATACAAATACAGAAGCCGCACCGGAAGACTTTACCGTAACGGCACTGAGCGGCACCTATTACGTCGCCACCGAAAACGACCTGAATGTACGCAGCGGGCCCTCCACCTCCTACACGGCGCTTGGCAGGCTGTCCCCCGGTCAGGAGGTTACCGTCACCGGCAAAACGGACAATGACTGGTACCGGATACAGTTTACCGCCGGCAAGGAGGGCTATGTATCCGCCCAGTATCTGTCCGACACGCCCGTCCATTCCGAGCCGTCCTCATCTTCTCCGGAATCTGCCCCCGAAGCACCTGACCAGAGCACGGCGCCGGAAGAGACGCCGGTTTCTGAGCCCGATGAAGAAACACCCGAAACCGAAACGGAGCCGTCCACTTATATCGAACGCTCCACTTCCTTTATCGGAGCGCATATCACCATTATTCTTGTGCTCTGCATCCTTGTTGTCGTACTCTTAATCGGCTTCTCTGTATACGGCCTGTTTCACCACGGCGCCTCTGACGATGCGGACAATGAAGATGCCGGCGATGCGGATGAGGACTACGGAGATGAGGATACCGAAGCGTATTATGAGGGCGACGGGCAGGACGCTGAGCCTTACGAAGCGTATTATGAGGACGACGGGCAGGACGAAGCACCCGAAGCGTATTATGAGGAGAACGGGCTGGACGCTGAGCCTTATGAAGCGCCCGAAGCGTATTATGAGAACGACGGGCAGGACGAAGCGCCCGAAGCGTATTATGAGAACGACGGGCAGGACGCCGAGCCTTATGAAGCGCCGCAGGACTATTATGAGGATGATACCCGCAGCAATCCAAGCGCTGCTTCCGGAAGAGACGTCAATACTG
The DNA here is from genome assembly GCA_949948735.1 of uncultured Lachnospiraceae bacterium. GTDB lineage: Bacteria > Bacillota > Clostridia > Lachnospirales > Lachnospiraceae > COE1. The sequence continues at coordinate 84,936 of CATLGV010000013.1, forward strand.
TCGGCACCGGTTCCGGCGGGGACGAATACGCCCAGGCGTATACGGGCGACGAAGGCTTTGCGGACGACGACCTCTATATTGAGGACATTAACGATGAGGATATACCTTCGGAGGATGCAAATGATGTCTTCGACGAAGACGAATATGATCATTAATGCTGTGTCACACAGCCGGCAAAACCCCCGAAGCATCCGCCTGAGTGCGGTTGCTTCGGGGGTTCTCTTTAAAAGCCTATTCTGTTATTTGACTTCGTGCGAAGCATTTTTACTTCGGCTTCTATATCGCCCAGATTCTTTAAAACCTCCTCGGCGACGTCCAGCTGTGCAGAATTAATACAAAATACAATGCTGGGCTTGCTGCCGCCAAACATCTTGGAAAACATTCCCGGCTTCTCCCATCTCAAAAAGTAAGAAACTCTGGCCTTCATAAATGCCTTTTCCAAGGTGGTCTTCACATTCGTATCCGTTACAGAGCAAAAGTCCATTTCGTTGTTCACCTTCACCTTACTATACTCATTTTCCACGATTACGTCCGCCCTCTTTCGTTGTATTATTGTGTTAATAATATATTTTTCCTTCTTCAAGCACACATGCGCTGCCGTCCGTCACACGCACGATGGTTACGGCACAGTTTTTATGCACGCCGCCCTTCCAGAACTCCTCTATCCGGGTGCCGTTTATATGGGACAAAAGCCCTCTGAGTGCCGCGCCGTGCGTCGATATCAATATTGTATCGTTTTCCATGCTCTTATTATGCACCAATTTCTCAAAAAAATCAGCCGTTCTTTCCCGAAGCGCCTGTATGGACTCCGCCCCCTTCGGCGGCCGGTATGCCTCCGGTTTGTCAAAGAAATTCATAAACGCCGGATCCGGAATGTTATAATGCTCCCTGCCGCAGCAAAGGCCCTCGTATTCGCCAAAGCCGATCTCTATGATCGCGGGCTCCTCCACAACCGGAATGTCCCGCTCCCCTCTGATAATCATGGCCGTCTCGCAGGCCCGCTTTAAAGGACTGGTGAATATCCTTGTAAACGCAACCTCCCTGAGCGCCTCCGCCGTGATTCGCGCAAGCCTCCTGCCCTCCTCATTCAGCGGAATATCCGACCGCCCCTGAAAGCGCCGTGCCACATTCCAGTCCGTCTCCCCGTGACGCATGATATAGAGCTCCATATCCGTATCCACGCTCCTTCTTGCTACTACATTAACTATAATATAATTCCATACGAAAAACAAGAGAAATCTACTGCGCCGGGCACAGAATCAGCTGTTTCGCCATGCCGCCTCACAAGCTGTCATTTCATATATCCCGTCTTGCGCGGCCGGACGCTCAGCGCAGAATACAGATGGACTGTGCCGGCATGACAAGCGTCCCGTCCGTCAGAACAATTTCCTCCCCGTTGAGCGTCAGATAACCGCGGATACCCATCTTTTCAAGCTCGGTTCCCGCAAGCTGCACCTGCGCCTCCTCATCTGAGGTATTGTACACAATCGCAATCGTACTGCCGTTATACGTTTTCGTAATCGCCGCCTGATTCCCCTCCGTCAGCGCCTCTACAACCGCGATTTCGCCGCGGGCGATTTCGGGGTTCTCATTTCGAAGGCGAATCGCGCGCTTATAATAATTGAGTATCGACGTGTAGTCCTGTGCCTGCTGTTCCACGCCCGCAAACGCGGATTCGATTCCCTTGTCCGCGTCCTTTGGCCCTTTCGTCATCCCCGTCGCGTCCGTATCCGACCAAATCATTGCAAGCCGCTTATTCTCGTCCTTCTTACCCGAGCTGGACATGCCGATTTCCTCACCGTAATACACAAACGGACTGCCGTTCATCATCATCAACAGGCCGCATGCCATCTTCATATCGTCCTCATTCTTCTGCAAATCGTTTGCCACACGTCCCATATCATGGTTGGCAATAAACGGCGCGTCAATGAAATCCGCGTTCTGGCTGCCGTACTCTTCTTTGTAGCCTGCCATATTTTCTACAAAGGTCGCAATCTTGTACGTGCCCCTGGCCGTCTTAATCAGCTTTCCCTCCGCGTCAGCCACGTCAAAGTTGAACATGCTCGGCGTCAGGCTCGCATAGTAATTGGCAATCGTCGCCTTTGCCGCCCATACCTCCGATACCATATAAAAGTCCTCGTTCAGTGAAGTACAGTAGCTGTACAGCCAGTTCAGGGCCTCGTTATTAAAGTTTACGTCGCCCTCCTCAAAATGCATGGCCGCGTCCATCCGGAAGCCGTCTACGCCCATATCAATCCAGTACTTTGCCGCAGCCTCAATCTCGGCGCGCAGCGCTGTGCAGCTCAAATTCAGATCCGGCATCTCCGACCAGAAAACGCCCTCATAATACCAGTCGCTGCCGCTCACCGCATAGTAGTCCCCGTTTACCTGCTCTCTGGAAAAGTGATAATAATCCACATAAGGACATACCGTCAAATCCGGCTCCGCGTCCCCCGGCAGCTCCCTCAGGTAAGCGCACGCCTCCTTAAACCATTCATGGGTGGAGGCGGTGTGGTTGATGACAAAGTCAATAATCAGGCGGATATCCCTTTTATGGCACTCCTCCACCAGCCTTTGAAAATCCTCAACCGTACCGTACTCCCTGTCTATTGAGCAATAATCCACCACGTCATATTTGTGATACGTCGTAGACTGCATAATCGGCATCAGCCAGATACCGTTAAAGCCCATATCCTGTATATAATCCAGCTTCTCTGTAACGCCGTTCAGATCCCCGATGCCGTCCCCGTCGGAATCATAAAAGGAATAGACAAAAATCTCATAGTAGTTTCTGTAATTATCATCAATAATATTTAATTCCTGCTCATAGGCATATACCGGGGGCTGGGACGCTTCCGGCGCGCCCTGCGCCTCGTCAGACGTCTCTGTCTGCGTGACGCCTGTAGCAGCCGCCTCGCCCGATTCTGGTTCCGTTATCCCGCTGTTTGCCGTCTCACCCTGATTGTTCGGCGTATCCGCCGTATTTTTGCCGCACGCGCAAATGCTGACCGCCAGCGCAAACGCCAGCGCACCCGACAATATTCGTCTTACCTGTCTTTTCATAGAGCTAATCACGCCTTTCTCTCATCCCGCAGGCTTTGGTCGCAGACACAAAGCCGCCCATCATTTCCTATACTGTCAAAAATCGGCGGCCACGAAAGCCACCGATTTTCTTTTCATTATGATTCTTTCCTGTCATCATCAAGACCGTATTCTTTCATCCGGCTCTCACCCCATGATTTTCCACGGCTTCTCTGCCAGTCGATGCCGCCCCGCAGGCAAAGCGCACCAGCCGCTCCGACAAGGATAATGCAAAGAATAATTTTAAATACCATACAGCCTGCTGCTTAACCCTTTACAGCGCCGCCGGTTACACCTTCTACATAGTACTTCTGCAGACACATGAAGAGGATGGTAATCGGTACCGCAATCAGAAGGCCGCCCGCACAGAACCGGGTGAAGTAGCCCTGATAATCGTTTGTCATAACCCAGCGGTACATCGCCACCGCTACGTTATAGCTGTCGGAATAGCCAAACGCAATATAGGATGCAAAGATATAGTCACACCAGGGCGCCATAAACGCAACCAGCGCCGTATAGATGATAATCGGCTTTGACAGCGGTATCAGCATAATCGTAAATACCTGGAACCGGTTCGCGCCGTCAATGCGGGCCGCCTCATCAAGCGACTTCGGAATCGTGTCAAAATATCCTTTACATACATAGTATCCCATACCGGAGCTTGCAAACCCGATTAAAATCAAACCGGGAATCGCGCCCGCCTGTGTCAGGCCAAACTGCTTGAGCAGGAAGTACAGACAGATCATGGAGAGGAAGCCCGGGAACATGCCCAGCACCAGCCAGAACCGCATCAGGAACTCTCTGCCCTTAAACCGCATTCTGGAAAGCGCATAGCTGACCATCAGGACAAAAATCGTCTGTAAAACCGATACAAAGGTTGCAATAATTAACGTATTTCCATACCACCGGAAGAACTTGCTCTCCGGATCAAAGAGGAACTTGTAGGAATCCAGTGAGAAGGTCTTGGGCAGTAGATAGTTTACCTGTCCGCCCGGCTCCAGAATATAGGAGCGGAAGCTCTGCAATACCAGACAGACAAACGGGAACAGCCATATAATGCTGATTACTATCAATATGGCATAACCAATACCGTTACTAATCTTATTTCGTCTTGACATTATTGGAATCCCTCCTCATCCTTAACTGACGGCAAGATATTGTATACCACCAGCGAAATAATTGCTGTTACCAAGAATACCATAATACCGATAACGGAGGCCATCTTGTAGTTCGTATCGTTCAGCGTCAGCTTATACAGCCAGGTTACCAGCAGATCCGTGTATCCGGCGCCGCCGTTTAAGCTCATTGACGTCGGGCCGCCGCCGCTCAGAAGATAAATAATGTTGAAGTTGTTTAAGTTTCCGGTAAACTGCGTCAGCAGGAACGGGCCTGTTACGAACAGCATGTACGGAAGCGTAATCTTGCGGAACATCTGGAATGCATTGGCACCGTCAATGCGGGCGCTCTCATATAAATCCGCCGGGATGTTCATCAAAAGTCCCGTACAGATTAACATAATGTAGGGAATGCCAACCCAGCAGTTCAGGACAATAATCAAAATCTTTGCAAGCGTCGGATCCTGCCAGAAAGGAATCGCGCTGTCGATAAGCCCCCACCGCATCAGATAACCGTTTACGAGACCGTCCGGTGCGAACATCTTACCGATATACAGAAGCGATACAAACTGCGGCACCGCAATGGTCATAACCAAAATCGTTCTCCAGAGCTTCTTGAATTTAATGCCCTTCTTGTTAATCAAAATGGCAACTGCCATACCAAGGAAATAATTGAGGAAGGTCGCAAAGAACGCCCACACAATCGTCCAAAGCAAAATCGTGACGAAGGTGCTGCCAAAGCCTGATGTCCCAAAAGAAAACAGGTCCTTAAAGTTCTGCAGGCCAACCCATGTAAAAAGCTGCGCCGGAGCCTGATGCGTCGCGTCATAGTTCGTAAATGCAACACAGATCATAAAAGCGATCGGGAGCACAATGAACAGGAATACGCCCAACACCGGCAGAGCCAGTAATGTCTTGTCAAAATGTTCATCCAGCAGAGAAACGAAATCCTGCTTCACCGTCGCAAGCTTCTTTCCCTCTGCGAGAAGCCTCTCTGCATTTCTGTTCTGGCGCACATTCAGCCGCCATACAAATATAAAAGCGATTATAATAATAATACTCAGTATGCTGTACAGCAAAATCAAAAAGCTGTTATCCCCATAGGAAACGGTTCCGTCCGGATTGAACCCCCGCCCCTGTGTACCAAGTGTGGTAATATCTTTTAAGTACCCCGCACCGAAAAATACCATATAACAAATAAACGCTATTTCCGCTGCCAGGAACGCAATTCCTCTCAGAAACTGCTTACGAAGTAAAGGCCCAAATCCCATAATCAGAAATGATACCTTCGTCATCCAATTGCCCTTTGCAAATGTTGTGCCGATATCCGCTATATCCGCGCCAAACCATTTAAAGAAGCCTGCTATTTTCCCCATGCCAGAAGGCTGTTTCCCTTTATCCATATTCGCCATACCCCTCCAGACTATATTTTATTTGTAGTATTCCTCAAAAAAACGCAAGCCTGACAGCCTGCGTCTTAAATGATATGCGCTGTCACAATTTCCCAAATACTTGAACACTGCCGCTACCTTCTGATAATCGGAGAGAGGAAAATCCTTCCCTCTCTCCATATGTTTCAAAAATTTTTATTGTCCTGCGTAGGACTTGCAGGTTGCCTGGAATGTTTCAAGAACTGCCATCAAGTCTTCGTCAGAAGCGTTGTCATAGTTGCCGGAGATAACGTCGTCACCAAGTGATGTTGCCAGCTGCCAGTACTCGTTCGGATACTGTCCCTGAGGAATAGTCTCTGCCAGCTGCGCCGCAAGTGCGGAAAGCGCTACGTCAGCCTGAACGTCGCTGCTCTGCTGAGCTGCCTTGTTGGAAGGCCCCCATGAAACTGCCTTATAACGTGCAAGCTGTGTCTCTTCGCCTGAAAGGAACTGTGCGATTGCAAGGCATACCTGCATCTTGTTGGAGTCTGTCTGCGGCTTGATGCCTAACAGCTTAAATCCGCCGAAGCCGCCAAGCTGATAATCTCTTCCGTCAACCGTAAACTTCGGAAGCTTTGCACAGGCATAATTGTCGCCAAACATAGTCTTAATCGTGTCTGCGTCCCATGTACCGTCAACAATTGCAGCACAGTTGGTCGCGTTGCTTGCAGCGGAGCCGTTTACGAACATCGGTGACTTGTGCAGGTTAATGATTGCCTTCAATGCCGCTACACCGTTCTCGGAAGCGTAGTCGATGTTGCACGCCGTGAAGTTTCCTGCATCGTCCAAATCATAAGTCAGTGTGCATCCTGCGCCGAAGAAGAATGCCGGCTGATACCATCCAGAGTTGATCTCCATGTAGATGCCCTTGCCAGCTGCTTCGCAGTCAGCGACAATCGCGTCTAAGGAAGTCGGATCCTTTACAACACTCTTGTCATAATATAAGAAATAACCGTTGTCCGACGTAATCGGGAATGCATAGGTCGTACCGCCTACCGTTGCCGCTGCTGCTGCGCCTGCGTCGTTCTGCTCTGCAACCCATGTCGCATATTCGCCTGTTACCGGCATGATTGCGCCTGAAGAAACAAGACGTGCCAGCTGATCCTGTGCGAAGCCGTAAATATCCGCACCGCCCTCAACGTCGGTAATCATGTTGCTTGCCGCATCGCCCTCGCCTACCGGCTCAACCGTTACAGTATAGCCTGCATACTGCGGATTCGCTTCCTGGAATGCCTTCACCTGATCCTGTGTAAATGTCTGAACATTCTCTGCAACCCAGATTGTGATCTCGCCGGTACCGTAATCTACGTTCTCTGCCGGTGCGCTGCTGTTGTCAGCAGATGCGTTACTGTTATCAGTTGCCGTGTTGTTTGTGTCTGTAGCGGGCGTATTGTTGTTGGAGCTGTCGTCCTTTCCGCCGCATGCTGTCAATACGGATGCGATCATCGCGGTTGACATTACTAATGCTAATACACGCTTTTTCATTTTCTACCTCTCCTTCATTTGATAAAATGATAAGTTATTCTTTATTATTAATATCCCATTTTCACAGAATAATAATAATCTTATAAAATTTGCCGGACACTCCGCAGAATCTTTTTGATTGGAAACGATACCGGAAATCTTTTTAATAAAATCAAGCGATACTGTTATTCCTCATAACGCTTGACCGGATACACGCTAAGTCAATCATAGTGCCCAACTTTTCTTATATTTAGATTGTAGCAATTGTATAATTTATTTTCAATTGGTAATATTGACGATATGTAAACTTTTCATTTGTGAATAATTCACATAAACTTTTTCGTTTTTTTTCGTAATTGCCCTATTTCCGAAAACAAAGCCGATTCTGCTCTATTTTTTGGAAATATTTACAATCGTATTCTTTTTAACGAACACTATATCCTTCGCAATTTCCTGTACCGTAAATCAAAACGGCACAAAGGCTTACGCCCTGTGCCGTTTATGTATCTTACCCTACCCTTCGCCGCCGCATGCGGAATGCACATCAAACTATGGCTGGCAAAGGGGGATTTACTCCCGGTATCATTTTAATACTTGCCAAAATCGTCTCCTAAAGAGATAATCTGCTCGCCCGCATTGGAGGAAGCGCTGTAGGAGCCGCCAAAGGAAGAAGAAGACATCCCGGAAGAGCCTGAACCGAGGTTGTAAATTGAAAGCATCTCTCTCATTCTGGATGCCTGGTTCGACAGCTCCTCGCTGGCTGCAGCACACTGCTCGCTGGTAGCGGAATTGGTCTGTACCACCTGTGATACCTGTGTGATTGCCTGCTCAATCTGTGCAACCGCGGTTGCCTGATAATTGGAAGACTCTGCAATACCGTTAATGATCTTCTCGCTGTCACGTACCACCTTCGTAATGGTCTCCATCGCCTTGGAGGTATCGTCGACGATTCTGGATCCGGAATTAACCTTGTCAATCGAATCCTCAATCAGCTCTGCCGTCTCTGCAGATGCCGCCGCGCTCTTCGCCGCAAGGCTTCTAACCTCTTCAGCAACAACCGCAAAGCCCTTTCCTGCCTCACCTGCCCTTGCAGCCTCAACAGCCGCATTCAGCGCAAGGATATTGGTCTGGAATGCAATATCATCAATTGTCTTAATAATCTTAGAGATGTTCTCAGAGGACTTATTAATATCCTGCATAGCGGACATTGTATCCTGCATCTGCCGGTTCCCCTTCTGAACGTCCTCAATTGCTCTTGCAACCAGAGACGCCGCCTCATTTGCCTGCTCTGCGTTCTGTCTGGTCTTCTCCGCGATCTCATCAATAGACGCCGTAATCTCCTCGATAGCACTTGCCTGCTCGGTAGAGCCCTGTGCCAGCGCCTGGCTTGCGCTTGCTACCTGTGAAGAGCTGATGGTAACCTGGGAACCCGCCTCGGAAATATTACCCAGCGCATTCAGGTTATCCTCTACCAGCTTCTTAAGTGAATTGCCAAGTACATCTTCAGCGGATGCAGGCTTTACAACAACCGTCAGGTTACCGTTGGATACTTCCTCCGCTATATTTGCCTGATATTTGATATTGTCAATTACCTTCGTGTATTCGTCTACCAGTTCGCCAAACTCGTCATTGCCGTGTTTGGTCATCTTAATCCGCTCAACACGTCCAAGCGCGATGTCCTTTGCGGCATCGGACAGCTGTCTTACGGACGAAGCAATCGCCTTAATCAAAGCTGTGCTGATAACAAGCGTAATGATAACGGAAACTACTAAAAGCGCAATGCTGACCAGATTTGAAATGTTCATGGTTTTCTGCAGCGTTGATACTCTGTTGTTTTTACCGGTCTCAACAAAAACCTTCATCTCCTCGCCATGGCTCTTCAATACCGCTATCCGGTTATCTACGCCGTCATTAATAGAGTCCATCAGCTTATTCAGCTCGGCACTGTCAATACCGTCTATTGTTTTTAATTCCGCGCTGACGCCTGACGCGCCTTCCTGATTCAACCTGCTGACCTCTTCAACCAGCTGATCCAGGCCTGAGGCAATCTGCTGCGCGCCGTCCTCGTTCATCTGACTAATCGTATCAACCGCATAGCTTGTAACCCATACGCCCACCAGCACATTGATAATCGTAAGCAAAATCGGAATAGCAAAGCCTAATATTAATTTTGTCCTTATCTTCATGTCTTTTAACATTTTTCATACCTCTCAATCTTCATCAATATTCATTTCGTTTGCTTTTTCAACAATTGATAAATCCTCGTCATTTAACAATTTATCCGGATCCAGCAGCAGCTTTACGGAATCGCCGACTTTACCAATCCCATAAACATATTTATTATGGGCTACCTTATCGCGGCCAATGGTTGGCGGGGGCAGTATGTTCTCCTCCCTGATTTCAACAACCTCCGCAATCTTCTCCACGATCAGCCCGACAATCATGGATTTTACATTAATGACGATAATGCAGGTTCTGTCATTATATTCAAACGGATCCTGCTTAAATCGCAATCGTACGTCAACGACAGGAATAACCTTTCCTCTTAAATTGATAAGGCCTTTAATATAATCTTCCGTCTCAGGAATCGCCGTAATTGTCTGGAACTGAATAATTTCGCTTACATACTGGATTTCCAGTCCAAAGTATTCATTTCCGGACTTAAAGGTCATGTACTTACCGTTTTGCGAATCCTGCTCATTTGAATCGGAACGACTGTCCGCCTGTCTCATCAATTCGCTCGTTTCCTCCATATGCTTTCCCTCTTTCCTTTCTATTAATTTATTCTACTAATCCGCCGGCATCCAGAATCAATGCAATGCTTCCGTCGCCAAGCTGTGTACATCCTGATAAGCCCTTCACCTTCTTGATGTAAGAAGGTATCGGCTTTACTACGATTTCCTGCTCGCCAATCAGCCTGTCAACCAAAAGGCAGATTCGTTTGTCATCCACCTCAAGAATCAGCATCACGCCGTCTTCCACAGATTCCCGATATTCTGTCAGGCCATACCACTTGCCCAGCCGAATCACCGGATAACACTCCCCGCGTATCATAATGTATTCGTCGCCGTTGGGCTCGTGAATCATCATCTCTTCTTTCACGCGGATAAACTGCTTGATCACACCTGTCTCCATAACAAAGGAAGATGTGCCGGTTTCCATAACAATGCCATCAATAATCGCAAGCGTCAATGGTATCTTCATACTCATGGTACTTCCGAAGCCCAGCTTGCTCTCAATCTCAAGGGCGCCGCCGACTGCCTGAAGGTTCTGGACAACGACGTCCATGCCGACGCCTCGTCCCGAATACTCTGTAACCTGCTCGTTTGTAGAAAAGCCCGGCAGCGTAATAAACTGATATACTTCCTTATCCGAATAAGCATCCTCCGGCTTTCCGTCCTCCAAGAGCCCCTGTTTCTTGGCCTTGGCGAGAATTTTGGCCCTGTCAAGCCCTTTTCCGTTATCCTCTACGCTGATCCATACCTTTCCGGCCTCCGTCCTTGCCGACAGCGTAACCTTGCCCTTATTGGGCTTGCCGCTTTCCGCACGCTCCTCGTTGGTCTCAATACCGTGATCTACGGCATTTCTTACAATATGCATCAGCGGGTCGGAAATATGCTCGATAATATTCTTATCTACTTCCGTGTTCTCACCGATCATCTCGAATTCAATGTCTTTTCCAAGCTTTCTGGACACGTCAAAGACAATCCGGTTCATTTTCTGGAATGTGTTTGTCAGCGGAACCATTCGCATGGACATGATAACGTTCTGCAAATCCGTCGATATCTTTGACAACTGGGCAGCCGCCTTGTTAAAGTTGTCAAGGTACAGCCCCGGCACCTTCAGATCCGGGCTCTGCAATACTACGGACTCGGAAATAACCAGCTCCCCAATCAGCTCCATCAGCTGATCCATTTTGCTGATATTTACGCTGATAAACGACTCCTTGCCTCCCTTGGGCTTATCCTTGGCCAGCTTCTTCTGCTTACCCGGTTCCTTGGACTGGATGACAAAGTCGCCCGGTGCAATCTTCTTTTGCTCCGCTTTCTTTACCTCAACAGTCTCCACAGCCTCACCGGCCTGCGTCCTTGCGTCTATTTCCTCTACGCTGGATTCCAGATCAATCTGCGCGCCTGCCTCACCAAAGTCAAAGCCCTGAAGGAACTCCTCCGCCTTACATTCAAAGACGTCAACCGCCTTGATATAATACCCGGTTCCGATCAAATCGCGAATCTCTTCCTCGGTGCTCTGTGCCTGCAGCAGCACGCGGAAGCCCTCCTGCAAAATCACCTCGGAAATCTTCTCATCCGAGAGAATGTCCTCCGGAGAATACAGCAGATCCTCCGCAATCTCCTTCAATGCGTATACAATCTTGTACGCCCGGACATTTGCCATCTCCGTTTCCGGTAAAAATGTGATATAAATCTTGTAAAACCGGCTGGCGCTTGAAGCGACGGGCGCTATGTAAAACTGCTTCGGTTCCTCATGGACATTCTCAGGCGGGGCCTGCGCTCCTCCTGCGTCCACGCCGCTCTTGATCTTCGTCAAAAACTTATCAAGATCCGCTATGATTCTGCTCGCGTCGCCGTCTACCGCCTCACCATTCCTGATCTTCTCCATCTCACTGGAAATAAAGTCCTCTACCTCCAGTACATGGTCCACCAGCTCCAGGTGCGGCACATTATCGGGATGTGATTCTCTCAGAAAATAAAAAACATCCTCAAGCTTATGAGACACCGCCGTTATATTGTCAAACATCATGATACCGGAAGAGCCTTTGATGGTATGCATGGTTCGGAAGATCTCATTAATGCTGTCTTCATCAAAGCAGTCCGCGTCTTTTTGTTCCAGAACCGTTTCCTGAAGCTGTTCTAATAGCTGTCCATTTTCAAACAGATACATATCCAGCATGTCTTCTGTATTAAATCCTTCAGCCATATCCTTCTCCTTTCCTGCATATTCTAGCGCTATGCTCTTTCGTTATATTAGATTTAATTTTTTCATTGCCTGCTCAAACCGTCCCTGATCAATCGGTTTGCCGGAATAGATGGTACATCCAAGCTCAAAAGCCATCTTAACGTTCTTCTCTTCATTTAAGGCCGTTGTCATAATAACCTTCACAGCCTTATCCTCCGGAATATTCTTTTCCTTTTCCAGATTACGGATACCTACAAGCGCCTGATAGCCGTCCATAACCGGCATCATAATGTCAAGGCACACTAAATCGTAAGGCTCGTCATCCTCCAGCGCCATCATAAATGCATCCACAGCTTCCATTCCGTCCACTGTAACATCACATTCACCGTACTTTGACAGGAAATTCACCATAAACTTCCTTGTCGCAAAATCGTCCTCCGCCAATAGAATTTTCATGTCCCTTCTCCTTTACATTTTACTTAATAATGAATATGTTCTTCCCGCAATAGCGGACAGCTTTTCCTGATACTCCACCGCTCCCAGGTCATAAGCAACCTTAGGCATTCCGTAAACCACGCATGTCGACTCATCCTGTCCGATCGTTCTGGCGCCGGCCTTGCGCATCGCCAAAAGCCCTTTCGCACCGTCGCCGCCCATTCCCGTCAAAATGATTCCCAGTGCATCCGCCCCCGCTACCTTCGCAACAGATTCAAACAGCACATCTACCGACGGACAATGACCATTCACTCTGGGGCCGGCCTTCACCTCAACCTGATAGGAACCGTTTACCTTTACCAGATGCATATGGCGGTCTCCACCCGGCGCAATCAGCATGTGTCCCGGCAATACCCGGTCCCCTGTCTCCGCCTCCTTCACCTGTATCCGGCATTGGTCGTTGAGCCTCTTGGCGTACATCTCTGTGAATTTAGGCGGCATATGCTGCACGCAGACAATACCCGGAATATCCGTGCCATAATCCTTCACAACGGAAAATATCGCTTCCGTACCGCCCGTTGACGCGCCGATTGCAACAATGAGGTTGCTCCTCTGCACCGCCAGATGCTGCTGCTGTTCCTGCTGCAGCATAACCGTCTTCTTGATATTGCTGATTTTGGCCGTGGAAGCAATCTTTATCTTAACCAAAAGCTCGTTGCGTATAAAGTCCTCAAGCTGCGTCCGGCTTGATACCGCGGGCTTTGCCACAAAGTCCACCGCTCCCGCGTTCATCGCGTCAAATACTTTGTCGCTCAATGAACTGATTACCACGACCGGCAGAGGGTACTGTGGTATCAGCTTCCGCAGAAATTCTATTCCGCTCATTCTCGGAAGCTCCACATCCAATGTCATAACATCGGGATGATGCGCCAGAATGAGATCCCGCGCCTCAAACGGGTCTTTGGCTGTGGCCACAACCCTGATTGCAGGATCCCTGTTTAAATTCTGAACCAGCAATTCCCTGAATACTATGGAATCTTCTACTACCAATACTTTAATGGGCTGCATACACTATCTTCCTTCCTGTTTCCTGAATATTGAAGGCTGAATGATTTGAAACGGCGTACTGCTTCTGTCGATAGTCTCCGTTGTTCCTATGAAGAAATACCCCCCCGGCTCCAGCGCATCATAAACCTTCTGAACGACCTCGCGTTTTGTCGGCTCGTCAAAATATATCATAACATTTCGTAAAAATATCGTATGCATCTTCTTCTTAAACGGAAAGGGATCCATCAGGTTAAACTGGCGGAAAATAACCTCCTGCTTCAATTCATCCTTTACCTGATACTGGTCTGCGCCAATTTGCTTAAAAAAGTGCCGCTTCCACTGCTCCGGCACACTCTTAAGCTGCTCCGAATTATAGATACCCGCCATTGCCTTCTGTAATACCTTGGTAGAAATATCCGTTGCCAGAACCTTTGTATCCCATTGCTCCCGTTCCAACCCAAAAAAATCTGCCAAGACCATGGCAATCATATACGGCTCCTCGCCTGAAGAAGCGGCGCCGCACCAAATCCGCAGATCCTTTCTGGCGCTTTCCTTTGTACGAAGCCACGGAAGCACTACATTCTTCAAATAATCAAAATGCTCAAACTCCCGCATAAAATATGTATGGTTCGTTGTCAGGAAGTTGACCAGCATCTTTTCCTGACTGCCGGTCTTATCATGCTCCACGGCATTCATAAATTCGTTGAAGCTGCCCCATCCGCCCCGTTTAATATAATTCTCAAGACGGCCGTTTATAATTACCTTTTTCTGTGACAGGTCGATTCCATATCGTTGTTTCATATAAGTCGAAATTCTTAGGAACTCTTCATCTGTAATCACCTTTTACGCCTCCCACTCTCATACTCTCAAAAGCCCTTATCGATCTGATTACAGTGGCACGCTGCTACTGATTTTTATCAACATATATGCAAAACATGATTCTATTATAATGACATTTAAGGCACCAGTCAAGGTTTAGAATGAACTTCTTTAACCCTTATTTAACCAGATAACGCTTCTTATACAGGACCGGACCGGGGATGAAAAACCGGGCGCCGGCGTGCCCGATTGCATAAAGCCCGGCTTTTTGTGTGAGTGATATACGCTGTCGCAGTTTCCCATAAAATAAAAAAGGTAAGCATGCTCCGCCCTTGCAGCATATTCACCTTTTTCGACGTGCGTTAGAGGATTCGAACCCCCGACCTTTTGGTCCGTAGCCAAACGCTCTATCCAGCTGAGCTAAACGCACATATTCAATTATTTGTTTACCCTAATGCCGGCGACCGGAATCGAACCGGTACGGGTATCACTACCCACGGGATTTTAAGTCCCGGGCGTCTGCCAGTTCCGCCACGCCGGCATAATAAACAACCGCTGCCGACTGACATACGTTCCGGCAACAATGGGACCTATAGGGCTCGAACCTATGACCCTCTGCTTGTAAGGCAGATGCTCTCCCAGCTGAGCTAAGATCCCGAATATTATTTTTGCCGCCGTGAAAAGATTTACTTTCCAATTCCTTCACAACCGACATAGCTTTGCGAATTTGCGCCTCTGCGCAAATTTGCTGCATGAAAATCCTTGATTTTCATGCTAACGACCCAGATCGGACTCGAACCGACGACCTCCGCCGTGACAGGGCGGCGCTCTAACCAACTGAGCCACTAGGCCTTATCGTACTATATTTCTTACTGATAAAAGTGGACCTTCGGGGACTCGAACCCAGGACCGACCGGTTATGAGCCGGTTGCTCTAACCAACTGAGCTAAAGGTCCAAACTCTCGCAAAGAGCCGATGATCGGACTCGAACCGATAACCTGCTGATTACAAATCAGCTGCTCTGCCAATTGAGCCACATCGGCACATCAATGGAAATGACTCCAACGGGAATCGAACCCGTGTTACCGCCGTGAAAGGGCGATGTCTTAACCGCTTGACCATGGAGCCGTCCTGCTCCGTGCTAAACTCCCCGAGTAGGGCTCGAACCTACAACAACTCGGTTAACAGCCGAGTGCTCTACCATTGAGCTATCGAGGAAAATATTGTCTTGGCTTTACTCTTTTTCTGAGGCGTATTCCCTCAAAACCGAACACAGAATGCTCTCTTATCGATATTCCATCCGTCCCTCACTCTTTGACGCTTTCAGCTTCCTTCCCTATGGCTTCCGCCTTTCCCTGCCTTCTCAGGATAAG
>CATLGV010000014.1 GCA_949948735.1 uncultured Lachnospiraceae bacterium
TTATTCCCAGATTAAGAAAATCCACGAAAACAACGAGATTTGTACAGGAAACTTTATTGTCGGATAACAGCCTTTTACGACGAAAAACCTGATATAAGCTTCATGCTTATATCAGGTTCTTTTTATCCTTATTCGATTACTGTTTTATCGGGCGCGCTTACCCTCAATTGACAAAGGCACACATGCCTTTGTCAATTGAGGGTACCCCTTCAGTATTCCTTTTCCACTTCAGCCAGCGCATAACGCTCCATGAACGCCTGCAGATCCGCTTTATCGCGGATAAACATAATCTCCTCGAATTTCCCGGTGCGGAGATCCTTGAAGCCCGCGACCTGCTCCCCGTTACAGATGCTGCACTTTATGACGGGCTTTTGATTTTCCCTGTCATACGACAATACGGCCTGCTTTTTCCGAAACACGGCGCACCTCCTGTTCCTCTCGTTGGATACCAGCCGCCGCGTGTTCCTCCGGGATATTCTGATGGTTGAACCGAGACACCGGCGATACGTTACCGCACTCCTCCCGGAACTGGTATCACTAATACTATAATCCAATTTTAAAAAGGTGTAAAGCCTTAATCATTCAGCAGACTTTACACCCTTATCCATCACTCCCTGCTCCAGAGATAACAGTACGCCTGCGTCCTTGCCGCGAACCGCTGCGTCCCCAGCAGCCTGCGTATTTCCTCCTTCGTGTACCAGCCGGGCTCGATTTCCTCCACCGTAGACGTGCTTGGCCTGAACGCTCCCCGTGCCTTCCCGACAACGCATACGTTGACCTCGTTGCTAAAGCCCACTGCGCTGTAGCTGGGCCCGATAAAGTCATTGATCTCATACAGCTCCAGCCCCGTTTCCTCCCACAGCTCGCGCCTTGCGCTCTCCTCGGGCTCCTCACCGGGGTCTATCAGCCCCGCCGGAAAATTGTACACCCAGTCGCCGACCGCCATGCGGAATTCCTTATTTACCAGGATTTTCTCGTTATTCTCATCCGTTGCAATAATCACGACCGAATCCGGCTGATCTCTGTGAAGGGACTCCAGCGTTTCCATATTTTGATTCCGGCTGATAATCTCATAGATCTTTTCCTTCTTATCCGCCGTCTCATATGTAATATCATAACGTGTGATAAATTTGCCTGCTTCCTTTTTCCGAATCCCGATAAACTTCATCTAATCCTCCATCTTCCCTATGATATCCTTGACCACTTCGCCGGCAAGAATCAGCCCCGCCACGCTTGGCACAAAGGCGATACTGCCCGGCGTCTGCCGCCTTCCCGCTGCCGCGTCTGCCGAAGCCTGCTGATTTTCCGACTGCAGCGCTTCCACGGCAGACATTCCCTGCCCCCGCGGCACAATCGGCGGCTCCTCGGAATAGACCACCTTGAGCCTCCCGATACCCCGCTTTTTCAGCTCCCTGCGCATCACCTTTGCCAGCGGGCATACCCGGGTGTCATAGATATCGGCCACGCGAAAGGCCGACGCGTCCAGCTTGTTTCCCGCGCCCATAGAGCTGATAACCGGCGTTCCTGCCCTGTCCGCCTGCAAAATCAGCTCCAGCTTTCCGGTCACCGTATCAATCGCATCCACGATATAGTCATAGCTGCCAAAGTCAAACTGCCCCGCCGTATCCGGCATATAAAAGACCCTGTGCACATTGACGCAGGCCTCCGGGTTAATCGAAAGGACGCGCTCCCTCGCCACATCCGCTTTATACCGCCCGATGGTCTCCCGCGTCGCAATAATCTGACGATTTATGTTCGTTTCGCACACCCTGTCGTTATCGATCAGATCCAGCGCTCCCACGCCGCTTCTTGCCAGCGCCTCCACGGCATAGCCGCCCACGCCGCCGATGCCGAACACCGCGACGCGCGCGGCTGCAAGACGCGCCAGTCCTTCCGCCCCGATTAATAATTCTGTTCTTGAAAACGGATGCTCCTTCATTCCTGTCTTCCTTACGGCCGCTGTCCCATGCCGCCCTCTAGTGTAATCGTCTCTCCGGTCATATATTTGAAATCCGGGGATGCCAGCTGTACACAGACGCGGCCGATTTCCAGCTCCGCATCGCCGTAATGTCCTGCAGGCGGCATCTTTACGTTGGCCTTAAACGCATCCGGATACGCCTTCTCAAAATTCTCAAGCTGCGCCGTCCATGCCAGCGGACAGATAATGTTGACATTGACGCCGTCCTTTGCCCACTCCGTCGCCGCAACGCGCGTCAGGCCGCGGACGCCCTCTTTGGCAGCCGCATAAGCGCACTGTCCGAAATTGCCAAATAGCCCTGCGCCGGAGGCAAAATTGATAACCGTCCCCTTCGTCTCAACCAGATGCGGATAGCAGGCCTTCATATAGTAAAAGGTCGCATAAAGACCGGAATACAGCGCCAAATCAAACTGCTCCGTCGTGTGGTCGACAAGCGTCACGCCCGAAGCTGAGGCCTGCGCGTTGTTAATCAGCACATCAATCCGCCCGAACTTCTCCATTGTCTGGCGCACAACCTCCTCTACCACCGCCTGGTTATCGGCCTTTGCATTCACATCCGCCGCAACCGTCAGCACTTCAATGCCATAGAGCCGCTCCAGCTCCTCCTTCGCATCCGCAAGCTTCTGAACATTCCGTCCGGTAATCACGATATTCGCGCCTTCCTTCGCATAAGCCGTCGCTATGCCGTAGCCGATGGAGCCGCAGCGCCCGTCGCTTAAAACGGCACGCCCCGCGCCTGTGATGATTGCTGTCTTTCCTGTCAAAAATCCCATAAAATATACCTCCTGAATAAAAATAGAGCTCCCTGATTATTATTTCGTTCTTCCTATTAAATATAGCCCCTTTGAAAAAAACTGTCAATCTCCGCCGGATTTTTCGCCCGCATGCATAGCTCCTCTTTTTCTGCAAAAGCTAATATCTGATACCGTTTATTTTCCGGCAGGCCGTTTGGCCGAAGGTAAACGGTATGATACACAGATAACGGAGGCTATTATGAATAACGAAAACAAACTGGATACTGCGCTTGCAAAAAATATGCTTGATTCCATCCCGCAGGCCAAGCCGGGCGCAAAGGATATCGTCGGTCTGGTAAAAACTGACGGGCGCGTCAACGGCTACCAGCTTTCCGACGGCGCCATCGTGTCCAAGGAGGAGGGCGTTGCCCTTGCCAGGGAGGGACAAATCAACGGCGTCGGCATCGCGCACCGGGACGGGAAGGAATACCTGAAATCTATTCCGGACGGAAACGAGAACAACAATCTCTCCAACCTTCCCTCCATAAGCGGTATGCGCTGAAAAAACCGGGTGCCAGCGCACCCGGTTTTTACTGCTCCGAAGCCAGGTAAATATCGCAGTATATTTCCCGTCTTCTCACTTGAAGCACATGCTCAATCTGTTCTTTTACCGTATCCACATGCAGCAAATCGCAGATATAACCGCTGTAACGGCTGTCCCTCATGCCGTCAAATTCCTCCATCAGCTGCTCCAGCGTCTTGCCCTGTCCGTACGGCCGGCCGATATTGTCGGTAGCCGCGTCAATACTGTCCGCAATGCTGATGATATTTACAAACGGCTTATTGTTCGTATGCTTTGTCTTCGGATACCCGCCCTGCTCGTTATACCAGAGATGGTGCAGCAGCGCGCAGTCATGGACGCACGCCACCTCGCGGCTCATCCTTCCCTGATAAATCTTGGAGAAATTGGCCGGGTGATCCTTGATCACCTCAAACTCGTCGTCCGTCAGGTTGCGCGAGGAATTGGATACATAATCCAGACAGAAATATTTGCCGATATCATGGAACAGCGTGCACTTCTCCATCAGCTCCATCACCTCGTCATAATGGCTGCGGCACTCCTCCCAGCTATGCCCGCCGACGCCGTCCAGATACTCCGGGTCATGCGTTACAATATAATCCAGCAGGATGCGGCAGATCTCCCGCACTACCATCGTGTGCACGTACAGCGCCTTATTCGCGTACACGGTCGCACTCAGCACCGTGTTCTTGAACGAGTCAAAATCCATGATTCCGGACGCGGAATTTACCAGCATCAATACACAGTAATTCGTCTGATAGCTGCCCAGATACTGCACCATATCCCTGGCCTGCGCCATGACATGCTCCACAATCTCCGTGCATTTTGCCAGCACATAGCTGTCCTCATATCGGCTGCATTTGCACAGATAGTCCAGACGATAGGCATTTGCCGTAAAAAGCGCCGAGCACCGCTCCATGGCACTGTACTGCTCCTGCGGCTTTGAAATCTCCAGAAACTGCTCCAGCAGCTCCTCCATCGTCAGCCTGCCCAGATGATAATCCGCCTGCGCGCAGTAGAGCCTTGCGACAACCCTGTCCTGAATGGCGCTTTGTCCCTCCTCCGTTTCCAGCGCCGCCCGCAGCGCCTGCGACAGCTCCTCAATATACGGCGCTTCCTTTTCGATATCGATTATCGGTTCGCCGTCCGGCACGACGCCCGTTTTTTTTGCATACTCCGCCCTGCGGCATGCCTCCAGCGTAAAGCCCAGCACGTTCTGCCGGCATCGTATGTACTGCGCCGCCATAAACGCTTTGCCGTTTTCCCATTCAAGATGCTCGAACCGCTTCTTGATCTCCTTGTAGCGCCTCAGCCCAAAGGTCATATCCTTGCGGTTGACCACGCTCAGCAGCCAGCAGTTGACCAGAGATTTTCTGGTCTGCTCGCCATAACGCTCAAAGTCATCCAGATACTTCTCCGCCGTCAGCGGATATACGCTGCCCGCATAGTCGTCCAGATGCTCCTTGATCATAATATCAAAAACGGCGCAGTACTCCAGCAGGACCACCGTCCGCTCCACATCGCCTGTCCGCTGATAATACTGCAGCAGCAGCTTTGAAATGCAAAACGCAATCGCTGTGTCCTGGTATTGTCCGCCGCCCAGGAGCATATTCAGAAAATCCTTCAGCATGCGCTCCGCATCGGTGTCCAGAAGCGCCGGATCCTTCTCATATTTTAGAATATATTCCCGGATAATCGCATTGCTCTGCGTCTGAATCTGCTTCTTTTCCTTCGAAATATTCATCAGCTTTTGAATAATCTCTTCTTTTGTCTCCCCACTGTGAAAGGCAACTCTGTCAATCTCGTTATAGCGCGCCAAAAGCGATGTATAATCCCTGTAATCCACCCTGCCTCACCCCGCTCATTGTTCGTAAGTCCGACGGACCGCCCGTTCGGAACACTTTCATTATACCTTATTAAAGTTTAAAAAATCAAGCTCTGCAAATCATTGCAACGGCTTGCAAACAAAGATTCTTTATTGTAGAATAATATCGTATAAAATTTTTTAGGAGGTCTTTACTATGGACAGCACTTTTTACATTTTCAGCGGGATAATGTATCTCGTCATTGCCGTTATCATTGCACTGGTGGGGTTCTTATTCTTCCGCCGCTTTAAAAAGCTCAACGACGTTTTAAACGGCGCGCTGGATATGAGCGCAAGCACAAACGGCACCATCAGCAGTCTTGCGGAGGTACGCCGGAGAAACCGCAGCTTCCGCTGGACAAACGAATATCCGGTCATTACATACACGGTAGACGGCAAGCCTTATACCGTAAATCTGGATTACGCGGAAAAGAGAAAGGGTCATTACAGTCTCGGCGGCGATTACCGTGTCTGCTATAACCCTTCGGATCCTTCCTGCTGCATCGTGGATGAGTTCCGCAAGCCGCTGACCAGAACCCGTACCCAGAACATTGTGATCGCTGTTATTCTGTTTCTCTTCGCCCTTAATCTTCTTTGGGGGTCCATCGCCGTCATCATCGCCGCATTCTAAGGAAGCGCTTTCATCAGCGTTTCCCAAAGAAAGCGTTGATTCTATCAGCACTTCCTCAGCTTCTGCGAAGCTTGAAATGCTGTACGGAAATCTTAAGCTCCTCCGCCTGCATATACAATTGCCCTGCGGAGGACGCTGATTTTTCCGCCATCGCCGCATTCGTCTGCACCACTTCCGAGATCTGCCGCATTCCCTGTGTAAGCTGATGGAGCGCCTGCACCTGCTGCTGCGCCGATTCCGCAATCTGTTCAACCAGCTGCGTCGACTGATGCGCACCCGACACGCCCTCCGCCAAAGCCTGCGTCGTATCCGCAGACAGCGTTGTCCCCTGACGGACCAATGCTATTGAATTTTCAATCAGCTCGGTAATATCCTGCGCCGCCGCGGAGCTTTTTGTAGCAAGGCTTCTCACCTCCTCAGCCACCACCGCAAAGCCCTTTCCGGCTTCACCGGCTCTGGCCGCCTCAACCGCCGCATTCAGCGCCAGAATATTGGTCTGGAAGGAAATATCCTCAATCGTTTTAATAATGCCGCCGATTTGAACAGACGCCCGGGAAATATCATTCATGGCGCTTGTCATCTCTTCCATCTTTTGGCTGCATGCCTCGAGCTGCATCGTCGCGTCCGAAGTGCACTGGCGCGCATCCTCCGCATCCGCGGAAGACTTGTCAACCTGCGTTGACAGCTCCTGGATGCTGGTAGAGAGCTGCTCTACCGCCGCCGCCTGCTTTACGGCCCCGCCTGAAAGCACCTGCGCATCCGACGACATTTTCTCCGACTCCTGTGAGATCTGTCTCGCCGTCATGTTGATTCCGGCAAGCGCGTCGTTGAGCGAATCCAAAATCTGACGCATTGCATTCTGGATAGGAAGAAATTCCCCTCTGTAGCTGCCTTCAATCGCCAGGTCCATTTTCCCCTGTGCCATCTGGGACAATTTCGAATCGATATCGCTGATATATTTTTTCAGCTCGCGCTTTGTCTCATGGATGGACGCCACCAGCATGCCGATCTCCGAGGTATCCGGCTCCAGCGCAAACGCCGCGGAAAGATTCCCCTGCGAAATCTCTCCCATCTGATCCCGCACCGAGATCATCGGACGAAGCACCTTCCGGCGAATCATAATCATGCTCGAAAGCTGCATGACCGCCACAACCGCCAGCGCCACAAACATATTGGTCCGGATATGCCCGGTCTCTACGGACAACGCATTGACCGTATCCAGCGTACGGCTGTCGAGATCTGAGAGAAATTGCTCTTTTAAGGCGTTTATCTTGGCAATGGACGCGCTGTAATCCTTTCCGTACACATAATCAATCGCCTCCTCCAGCCTTCCGCTCTGCACATTCTTCATGGCCTCCTCCTCAAGAGGAACCAGCGTATTGGAAAGCGCCGACATCTCGTCGATCATTTTCTGCTCCTGCGCGGTAATGCCGATCTCCTGCAGCGCCGCGACCCCGATATCGCGGTTCTTGAGGTTATTGATTTCATTCCAGTAGTTGTCATAGTGCTCCTGCAGTCCGGTCGCCGCAAAAGCGCGCACCTCATTGGTCAGATACGCCGAACCGTTCATAAAACGGTTGGCATTGTAGGTCAGCTCAAACCGGTCTCTGCTGGCCTGATCCAGTTCCCGGTTCACCTGACTGTATTTCGACAGAGACAGCATCAAAAATATCAAAGAAAGAATGGAGACTCCGTTTAAAATAAGCGATAATACGGACTGACTAATGGCCTTCTTCACTGAACCGCTCCTTTCTGCGCTTAACAGCATCCGTGAAATTCTTTTGCAGTAACTTAAGTTCAGTGTACCTAAAATTGACAGAACTTTCAACTCAGAAAAATATTTTTTCTGAAAAAATATTTTGTGTAACCTATTGCCCTTTTCCGTTGTATTATTAGTGAAGGGCCTTTCAACACTACGATAAAGAAGGAATGCTTATGAGACAGTCGGTACAGGAGCTGGTCGCACTATACCAGAACAACCTGTTTGCAGCGGCGTTTCACATCTGCAGGGATGCGCAGGACGCCGAGGACGTTGTGCAGGACACGTTTGTCCAATATTACACCGCCAAAAAGGAATTTGACAATGAACAGCATATCCGCGCATGGCTGATTCGGGTGGCAATCAACAAAGCCAAAAATGCCAGCCGCAGCTTTTGGCGCCGCAACAGGATTCCCCTGGAGGAGTATATGGAAACGCTGGTCTTTGAAACGCAGGAGTCCGCAGACCTGTTTGAGGTCGTGATGAAGCTGCCGGAAAAATACCGCATTGTTATCCATTTGTTTTATTATGAGGATTACGCCGTAAGCGAGATTGCAAATATTCTGCACCTGAGCGAAAGCAACGTCAAGGTCAGACTGTCCCGCGGACGCAGACTGCTCAGAAGCGCATTAAAGGAGGAATGGGATGATGACGAATAAGGAGCGATATAAACAGGCCTTTTCGACGCTTCACACCTCCTCCCGGTTATCATTGGAGGTAGAAGAAATGGCACTGTTACAAAAAAAGCGGAAAAACACTATTGCAGCCGCGGCAATCGCCGCATGCGCACTTATCATCGGCGGCTCCGGAACCGCGTATGCCGCGGATGTCGGCGGTATTCAGGAAAAGCTTTCCATGTGGTTCCACGGCACCCAGACAAAGGTGGAGGTATCAGACAATGAGACCGGCGGCTACACCTTCCGGTATCAGACACAGGACGGAGCTGCAGAATTTCAGGGCGCCGGCGGCGTTTCCATAAACGAGGACGGCAGCACGACAGCGCTGTCCGCCGGGGAGCTGCTTGACACCATCAATCAATATGCGATGGTCGAAACAGATGAAAACGGCGCCGTGTGGGCATATTATTATGATCAGATCCTGAATATCACGGATTTGTTTGACGAAAACGATACCTGCAGGCTCCTGCTGTCCCACGACGGGACCTTCATCTATCTGAAGGTCACCCGCGAACAGGACGGCTCCTGCTCGTATTCTCAGCACACAGAACCGCTCGACGGCGAGGCGGCGGAGGATTACCTCTATATCGTCATAGAAGGGACGTCATCCGCTCCGCAATAGCTGTACAATATGCACAAATTTCCTTTTGCATATTGCCTTCTCAACCGGCTAAGTGTACAATATTGGCAGAAGGCCCTGCTGTTTGGCAGGGCGCACAGCATTGGCAGAAGGTCCTGCAATTTGGCAGGGCGCACAGCATTGGCAGAAGATCCTGCAATTTGGCAGGGCATACAAAGGAAGGGAGGGGAAGCAATGTACGAGACACTTGAAATCGTCGTCGGCATCGCCTTTGTGGTCGTAGCCGCAATCGCCATCATCGGAAACATCCGTAAAAAAAAGAAGTCAGAGAATCAGGATGACAAGTAGACGGCACAGGGGAAGCGATAAACGCTTCCCCTGTATTTTTATATTACCGAGGCTTTCTCTGATTCCCACGTCCGCCAAACCCACCGCCGAATATGCGGCCGTTCTCGCTGCCCTTTCCGCCCGCGCCGTCGCCGCCCTGCATCCCCATTGCCGACAGGCTCACGCCGGATGCGTCGACAAGTGCGTCCGAAGCCTCCTGCCCGCTTGTCTCAGAGGGAATCGTGCCGTCTAACTGCCCCGCCACGCTCTCCGACCGGAGCAGAATGAACTGCTTCAGGTTGGCAACGGCCTCCCGATACTCCTCATAGCCGTAAAATGCCGTCGCATCGTCTCGCACATAGCTGTCAATTACCGCCGTGACCGCGTCAAACGTCTTCTGAAGCTGCCCGCTGCCCACGTATCCCGCCACAATCTGCTCTAAATATTGGTGATACCGCTCCTGATAATCGGGAACCGCCATCAATTTGGCAAACATCGGCCGTGCCTCCTCCAGCGTACCGCCCATCGGCGTATCGATTGCGCTGTTGACCGCATCGGTCGCGTCAGCTGCCTGGAAACCGCCGAATGCCAGGTTCAAATCCCACGGCAGGATTGTCAACTGTCCATCCTCCTCATATAAATAATAATTGTGCTTGAGGCTGCTGTAGTAGCTGTCCATGTTTACGATAAAGGTCTGGGCCGCAAAGTAACGCAGACACGCATCCACGTCGAAATACGCTTCCAGCTGCTCTCCCAGAGACAGCTGCCGTAACGCCTCCACCACCCGCTCCTTGTCCGCCTCCGTCGGGTCAAAGGCCGCGTTGTCGAAAATATCCGCATAGCTGTCCGTGTCGTCGTCGGTATAAACCAGATCCGAGCCGCCCCCGGCAGCATCCGGGCCGTGCATACCGCCCGACTTCGGAAAACTGCCGTTCTCCGGCAAATTGCCTGCCACACCCGGCATTTCACGCTTCGCCGAATCATCCGCCGCTTCCACCGCCCCGTCTGCTCCCTGCTTTACGTCCATCTCCGGCATGCCGCCCGGCTCCGGAACCTCTCCTTCTCCCGGCATACCGCCCGGTTCCGGAAGCTCTCCATCTCCCGGCATACCGCCCGGCTTAGGAAACTCTCCTTCTCCCGGCATACCGCCCGGCTCCGGAAGCTCTCCTTCTCCTGACATGCCGCCCGACTCCGGAAACTCTCCTTCTCCCGGCATACCGCCCGGCGGTTCCTGCGCTTCTCCCATATCCGCAAATCCGCCCATGCCCACGCTCTCCGGTTTATAGAGCTGTCCGCCGGTTGTCCCGTAAACCCGCGCCACATAGGACTCCTCCATCGCCTCCAGCGCCAGGTACAGCCCCCATTCCTCGCCGTTTATCGTAATATGCGCAAAGCAATAGTACGGGACTGCCACGCCCAGATACCGGAAAATGTCGTATGCCATATATTCCTTCAAATACGTCGCGTCGCAGAAAATGTTGTTCAGCACCAGCTTATCAAGCCCCTCCAGCGACTGGCCGGAATCATAGTGGTCAAACTCCACCTTAAAGCTGTAACGGTCCGATTCGGAGGACGCCACCTGCGACAGGCTGGTATTTCCTTTTGTGCGAATCGCCACATTCGCGTAGGTTTTTCCGTTTACCGTCACATCGCAGGCCTGATACGCCTCCGCAAGCGGGTTTTCCATCATGGCTTCCCAGCCTCCCTCGGATATCGCAATATCAATCTCCATAACCTTATACGGATCAAATAAATGCTCGTAGCTGCAGGCCGCAGAATACGCAAACGCCGCTGCCGCCGCCTCATTTGTCTTGACCAGAACCGTCGCAGCCCCCGTCAGGATTACCGCCAGTGCCATCACCGCTGCTATTATTTTGTCAATATGCTTATTTGTAATCATCCGTCCCTCCGCATGTACAATATAGGATAACGTTGGATACCAAAGTCATGTATCGACAGGCACGCATAACCTTTTGCCCCCGGTGTCAGGACATATAGTCCCCGTTATAGCTGACCAGCACCGCGCTTTGCACCGTCTCCATACCGGCAATTCGATTCACAAACGCGCTCTGGGCCCCCTTCAGGCGCACCTCTATTGTCATTTCTATGCCATCCTTCGTCACACTCTTAGACTTGAGCGCCTGCTTCTTCACATTCTCCTGAAGAATCGACAATACCGCCTGTTCCCCGCCGCCATCACAGGAGACAATCAGTATATACGGGGAATCCGTCGGCTTCTTGTTGACAAAGACAAACAGTACCACCCCGATAAACAACGAGCCGAACACCGCCAGCGGTATCAGGCCCGCTCCGGTCACGATGCCCGCCGCAATCGCCCAGAAAAGATACGCGATGTCCAGGGGCTCCTTGATCGCTGTACGAAACCGCACAATGGACAACGCACCGACCATACCCAGCGACAGCACGATATTGGAGGTTACCGCCAGAATCACGAGCGTCGTAATCATCGTAAGCGCAATCAGCGACACCCCAAACCCCGAGGAATACATCACGCCGTTATAAGTCTTTTTGTATATATAGAAAATGAAAAGCCCCAGCACAAACGCAACCGTCATGCCGATAATCAGATCCAATGTCGAGAAGCTCGTTGCTTTCTCCAAAAAAGATGATTTGAAAATATCCTGAAACGTCATGAAATTCCTGCCTTTCTCTCAATCTGCACGCCGCAGGCTGCCGTGCGGCGTTTCCATTTATCCGTATATCCTGCAGGCCGCATACTTGCTGAATGAAGCCGCCTGCCGGTTTGGCACGCGCACCGCCTTCGCGATAAGCTCTGGCAGAAACGCGTCATACTTCACTTCCAAAATAATAACGCCTGCTTCCGCCGGAACTGCCGCAGGCTCACGGTCAAACAAAGTATTCCGGTAAAGTCCCGTGCGGATATTACTGTCAAAGGTAACCCTGACATTCCCCGGCGGATAGACATACGCCTCTCTGTCGTAATCCACAATACAACGCGGCCGCAGCATCTGATACTGCATCTTTGCATAGAGCTCCCGCAAAAGCGCATCCTCCGATTCCTTCAAAAATCCCGTATTCCCGCCGCACAGCGCCGTTACCTGTTCCCTGGTCACAGGCGCAGACACCTTATCGCCAAGCCCGTATCGCTTGCTCTTTTTCTCCAGCCGGATAAAACCCGTATCTTCATTATAATACCGAATCCGGAATTTCTCCCGGCTGCGGACTCCGTCTATCTTCTCCCGCAGGACCTTATCTGCAATATTGTCGAAATACAGGCTGTGCACCCGGTAGCTTCCGTCCCTGCCCGCATGGCTGTCGCAATCCGCGATATATTTGAGCCTGCCGCGAATCACCAGATAATCCTCATAGGTAATCCGGTGCTTGAACTCATGGCGCATCCGTTCCTCCTCTCTGCGAAATCCACCGGAAAGCATTCCCTCCGGGATTTTCCCTTTTTATTATGTGCGCTGTCGCCTTCCATTCATTGCCAGCACATGATTGATTGTATCGGACGATTGTGTGCAAATTGTGTGCAGAATTTGTAAAATTTGTGTTCTCCGAATCAAAAACAGCGCCGGCCATATAGCCCGCGCTGCTTTTCTCAGTCCACTTCCATCCAGAAGTCTTCCCGCTCGCCGCAAAATCCCGGCTCCTCCAAAAAGGAGCCGTACATCCTCCGAATCTCCTCACCTGTCTTGACACAGTCAAATACGGTCAATGCCGATACATAGCCCTTGTAGGACCGCTGGAAAGGATCCCCGCCCAAAAGCACCTGACGGCATGCAATCATTGTAGGCACATCCACCCGGTATCCCGCTTTCCTTCCATTGATATAATAGCAGATGGATTCACTGAACGAATCGTAGGTCACGGCGATAAAGCACCATTTATGAAGCGCCGCGGTACGGCTGAACGTATCATGCCAGCCATTGTTCATGTCGATATCCTCACTGATGCGGTAAATGCTCTGTCCACCGCCCAGATACGGCACCAGGGAAGCAAACCCGTCCAGATACCGCATATAAATGACGCTTGTCCACTCCAGCGTATCCTCCGGCTTGATCCAGAGCGCCACCGTATAGCTGTTTCCGGAAAACAGGCTGCCCGGAAAACAGATCAGATTCTGTCCGGTCTCTCCGCCCGGGAAGTAAATACCGCCCCATTGCGCGCTGATGCCCGGTGCAAACGCAATACCATCTCCCCAGATCTCTCCCGTCAGCTCGCCCGTCTCATCAGAGAGGCTGTCCTGAAAACGGAATATTCTGCTGTTATCCCCATGCAGAATCTGGTTCTTCGTAAATTGCAGATACGCTTCAAACGGATACATCCCCGAGTAGAACTCGCCGGTAGCCGCGTCACATCCGCAGCTGCTCAGAAACGTCACATCCTCCTTGTCGATAAGCCCCTGCGCTACCATCAAAAGCTTCAGGTCCTTCCCAAGCTTAATGAGCGTTTTGATAATCTGCCGGCCCTTTTTATTGCGTATATTTTCTTTAATATAGTCCTGTTCAAACTTGAGACTGCCAATCGGCAGCTTTCTCAAATAGCGGAAGCAGGAAAAGTCCGCGCCGAAATGAATCAGCGCCAGTGAAAATCCCTGATTCTTCAGCGCCTTCATGGACGCAGTCAGTTTATCAATATCTCGGGATGATACGGCTCTCTCGTCCAGCGCAAGCTCTATCTCCCCCGCGGAAGCGCCATACCGGTCCATGATTTCCTGCAGGCGGCTGCTCAGGCCGTCATCCAGAAAAAGCAGCCGCGACAGCTGCACGCTGATCTTTCCCCGCTGTCCGCCTTCCGCGGAAAACCGCTGCAAATCCCTGCACACAATCCCAAAGACGTACAAATCCAGCTCCTTGATAAAGCTGTTGCGCTCAAACAACGGCCTGAAATCCTTTGTCTCCCAAACGGTATTTTCGTCCATTTTCCAGATTACACGCGCCTGCGCCTGCTCCAGACGGGAGCTCTGCAGATGAAATACCGGCTGGTACAAGATCTCGAACTGCCCCGCTTTCAGCGCCTCGTCCGCATGCTCCTCCATCGTCTTTTCCAGAAGGAACTTCTCCTTCAAATCATTGTAAAACAGGTAACAGCTCTTTCCGTTCTGCTTTGCCTCATACATCGCCGCGTCGCTCTGATTGAGCAGCTGTTCCAGCTGCGTATCGCAGGGCGCGTTCCACACAATGCCGATGCTGATGGAAACCACCGTAAAGGAATCCGTTTCCCTGCCCTTCCTGCGCATTTGAGCCAGTATCTGCTCTGCCATGCCGGCCAGATCCCCGCGGGTCTTTTCCCCAAAGAGCATGATCACAAATTCATCTCCGCCAAGGCGAACGACGACAGCGCCGGGCGCACATGCCTGCAAAAGCCTGCCCGTCGCGGTCAAAAGCTCGTCCCCCGCCTTGTGCCCGTACACATCGTTGACAGTCTTGAAATTATCCAAATCCAGAAACATAAAATGGATATTGTCTTCGCCCGACATCTCCTCATATTTTTCGTAAAGCCCCTTCCGGTTATATAATCCGGTCAAATAATCATAATTGCTGTTTTCCGCCATAATAACCCCTTATCCTTACGGCATCCGGACTGCCGTATCCGTGCACACCATGAAGTCCTTCCGATTCATAATTCGCAATATCCTTACCTTGAATTATATTCGATTCTTTGCCATAACGCAACAGAATAATCTGCTTCCATGCGCGGTGCGAGGAGGGCAAAACGCAGGCCGGCGGCCCGCGTTTTGCCCTGCGTATTCTTTCCTGACCAGCATGCTGCCGCAAAAGAAAAACCGCCTGAAATCCTGTATAACAGGCTTTCAAGCGATTTCTGATACATGAGACATCCGGGATTCGAACCCGGGACAACTTGATTAAAAGTCAAGTGCTCTACCACCTGAGCTAATATCCCATATTGGTACTGCATTATTCTTTGAAACTGGGCTAGCTGGATTCGAACCAGCGAATGCAGGGATCAAAACCCTGTGCCTTACCGCTTGGCGATAGCCCAAAAAGGTGGATACTGGGATTCGAACCCAGGGCCTTCAGAGCCACAATCTGACGCGCTAACCAACTGCGCTATACCCACCATGGTTGAGATAAGGCAAGCTCAATCTCAAAACGTGCTCGAAGGGATTCGAACCCCCGACCCACGGCTTAGAAGGCCGTTGCTCTATCCAGCTGAGCTACGAACACATTCTGTAAAAGCATCCGCGATACGCTTTGCCGTTACAAAACGGGCTATCCTTTACAAGTAAGTACTTCCCGCAAAACGGGTAATCTCCCCTGACACAGGCAAACGTCCCGTGAAAGCGAGTGAAATCCCCCGCTAAGCGGGTGATGGGAATCGAACCCACGTATCTAGCTTGGAAGGCTAGTGTTCTACCATTGAACTACACCCGCATATATTATCTCAAATAAATGACTGCGACTCGGGGTGACAGGATTCGAACCTGCGACCTCCTGGTCCCAAACCAGGCGCTCTAGCCAAGCTGAGCCACACCCCGGCATTGATGTTTGTCATTTATTCCCGCTGCCTCCTGCACTATCCTGCTCTCACAGCGACGAATATTATTATACACAAGTCTGCCGTTGATGTCAACACTTTTCTTGACTTTTCTGTCCTGATTCCGCCGCGTCTGAAGCTATTGTTTGAAGCTATTCCACATACCGCAGCGAAAAATGCGCCTCACCGCTCTCGTCGAGCTCCATAATCATGTAAGAGGGCTTTTTATTCTCCTGTCTGGGGTAGGACAAGCTGCCCGGATTGACGGCAATGATGTTATTTGAAATATCAATCACCGGCCTGTGCGTATGGCCGTACATCACGATATCCGCCCCCTGCGCCACCGCCTCCCGCTTGAGCATTTCATTGCCCATCCCGATATAGTAGCGATGACCGTGTGTAATCATAACACAATACTTACCGATTTGTAAAGTCTTTTCTGAGGGCAGCTCACAAAAATAATCGTTATTCCCCGCAACCATTTCAACCGGGCATTCCACCGCTTCTTTTATCGTATATTCGCTTCCCTCAATATCCCCGAGGTGAATCACCATATCCAGCTTTCCAATGTGCGGCAGAATTTTCAGATAGTTCCCATTCTTCCTGTGTGTATCGCTGATAATCAAAACTCTCATAGCCCCGTCTCCGTTTACCCTGGTATATATAAAGGCCGTCCGGCAAGCCTATGCCAGCTCCCGTTTCAGTATTTCCTTCATACGCTCGAGCGCCTTTCCTCTGTGGCTGATACGGTTCTTCTCCTCCGGCGAAAGCTCCGCGGAGTATTTCTGATACTCCGGCAGATAGAAAATCGGGTCGTAGCCAAAGCCGTTCTCCCCCTTCTCCTCATAACCGATCCTCCCCTCTATCGCCGCCTTTGTGGTAAAAGTCCTGCCATCCGGCAGCACCGCCGCAATCGCGCAGACAAACCTCGCCGTGCGCTGTGCATCGGGAACGCCCTCCAGACGCTGTATCAGATTGGCGTTCTTAACCGTGTAGGAGGTATCCTCCCCCATATACCTTGCGGAATAGATTCCCGGCTCTTTATTCAGATAATCAACCTCCAGTCCGGAATCGTCCGCCAGCACCACCGCCTGCTCTCCACGCGCCCGCAGCGCCTCCGCGATGGCTGCCGCCTTTATCTGTGCGTTTTCTTCAAAGCTGCTGCCATCCTCCACAATCTCAACATCCGCACCGGCTTCCTTCATGGACTGGATTTGAACGCCAAGCTCCTCCAATATCATGCGGATTTCCTTCATTTTCCCTGCGTTTCCCGTCGCAAATACAATCTTCATCCGTCTCTTCCTCCACAATTTGCGCATACCGCCCGTCAGTCAGGGGCGTACATCTCAAACACATCCGTGATCGTCTTCTTCATTGCTGCCAGAATGCTTTCATTAAACTTATAAAGCGCTTCCACCCGGTCCAGCTCCTGCTGCGGCGCCGACAGCTCGATCAGCGCCGCGGGAACAACCGCCTGCCGCACGAGCGCATCCTCTTCTCCGCATTCCCGGAAGCCGGCCGGCTCCGCACCTGCCGCATCCGCAAACGCCTCCGCCGTCAAAATCGCCAGCTGCGCGCTGTTAAATTCCGGTATAAAATAAACGGTATTGCACACGGTCACGGCGCTGACCCCCGTGCTCTGTGCACCGCCCTTTACTTCTATCCCCAGCAGCATATCGGCCCCAATCCTGTTCGCAAACGCCACAATCTCCTCCTGCGTATAGCTCTCCTGCATATTGTACGCCAGAAACAGCCGGATATGATTGTCGGCGGCAAACTTGGACAGACTCTGCTGCCATTCCGGTATCGCAAGCCGGTTCCTGTCCGCATACGGCATATAGACGACAACCACCTTATCCTCCACACGGTCAAACGCCTGAAAATCCACAACAATCCGATCCTCCTGCCTGCTCAGGCTCCAGTTGTAGACGTCATTGCAGAAAATCTCCACCACAACATCCCTGTTCTGTCGGTAAACGCCTACCGCGTCCATAATCGCGGAATCGGTCACGAGCCTCATCCCGTCCTGCACCGTCTCGGAAGCCCCCAAAAGCGTCACCACGATCTTGTTCTTGGTAAACTCCTCCCGCACGTTGATGTTTTCGGCCGCTATCGGCGCATCCAGCCGAATCACCAGCTGTGCCTGCCGCGCATCCTCAAATTCCGCTCTTACATTCAGCTT
Organism: uncultured Lachnospiraceae bacterium; assembly: GCA_949948735.1. GTDB lineage: Bacteria > Bacillota > Clostridia > Lachnospirales > Lachnospiraceae > COE1. The sequence goes on from CATLGV010000014.1 coordinate 17,796, forward strand.
CGGGTAGGAGAGATTTTCTTCCGTCCGGTTGACGCTTTCCATCAAAAGACTGAACCGGCTGTTCGCGTCAAAAAAGCCCTCATTAAGCTTAAAACCGACCATCAGCGCAATCGAAAGCACGCAAAAAGCGACTGCGGCCGCCCTAGCCTGAGCGTAAAACCGGTCTCTTCTGAGGGACACAATAAGCGCCTCCTCCTCCCGTGTAAGCGCTATCCCGGTCCCCGCCATGTCCATAATGTCGTTGTATTCCCTGCTGTTTTTCATCCTGCTCCCCGTCCTATGGCATTCTGGGCGGCTTCGGCCCCATAAACTGATAATAATAGGTCTTCATCATACCGTTATAAATTTTACGGTTCCGGTCCGCCCGCCTGCCGATATCCTTTTCGGCGCCCTCATACGAGGTAATGCAGTACAACGACCATGTGTCCAGCAGCCGGAACCGCTCGCCGAGCTTCCGGTATAAAGGCGGTATCCCGGCCTTATCCTCCAGCCGCTCCCCATACGGGGGATTGGTTATCAGAAATCCGTACTGCCCGTCATGCGAAAGCTTCTCCACCCCTCTTGTCTCAAAGCGGACCAGCTTCTCCACCCCCGCAAGCCGTGCATTCTGTCTTGCAATATCCGTCATCGCGGGATCAATATCGAAGCCCTGCAGGCTTACCGATACGGACAGATCCGTCTGCTCCCCCGCCTCCTCGTAGCAGTCCTTCCACATGCGCTTCGCAATCAAATGCTCCCATGTGCATGCCGTAAAGCTGCGGTTTACCCCCGGCGCGATATTGGCCGCCATCAGCGCCGCCTCTATCGGTATCGTACCGCTCCCGCAGAACGGGTCTACAAGGATTCTGTCCGCCCGCCACGGCGTCAGCATAATCAGCGCCGCCGCAAGGTTCTCCGCAATGGGCGCCTTTGCGGTAAGCCTGCGGTAGCCTCTTTTGTGAAGCGACTCTCCGGTGGTATCCAATCCTACGGTAACCATATCCTTCATCAAAAATACCCGAATCGGAAAGCTTTGTCCCTCCTCCGCAAACCAGTTGACCTGATACACCTGCTTTAAACGCTCCACCATCGCTTTTTTCATTATGGACTGAATATCCGACGGGGAAAACAGCCTGCTCTTTACGCTTGCCGCCTTCGTCACCCAGAACCTTCCGTCCGCCGGTATGTATTCCTCCCACGGCAGCGCTTTTGTCCCCTCAAAAAGCTCGTCGAAGGTCTCCGCGCGAAAGCTCCCTATTTTAATCAGAATCCGCTCCGCAGTCCGAAGCCCGATGTTTGCGCGGCACACAGCCTCGTCGTCGCCGATAAACGTGATACGGCCGTCCTCCACCTGCGCCACATCATAGCCCAAATCAATAATCTCTTTTTTTAATACCGCCTCCAGGCCAAAATGGCAGGGGGCTATCAATTCAAATTTTCTCATAGGTCTATATTACATTCATTGATAAATGCCTGTCAATCGGATTTTTCATTGTCCCGGTAAGGATGTGCGCTGCTGCAATCTCCTATAGCGCAAAAAATTGAGTGCGTATACCGCGCACTCAATCCTTTGTTCACGACAACAGAATATCGCGAAGCGCAAATTCTATTGTTTACGAAAACGGTGTGAAGCTCACGCCCAGCTGATCCCTCAGACGGTTCTGATACCCCATCGCTCCGATGGCATCGTTCAGATACCCCGCGTAGCTGCGCTGCTTTTGATCATCCGCCTCGTCCGCCAGCATATCCTGCTGAAGCTCCAGCATGTCGGCAAATCCGCCCGAAGCCGTACTCTTCACACGGTCAAGCGCTCCGAAATCCTTTACATACAGCTCTTCCTCCGGCTTCTTTGACGCCAGCACCAAAGGCTTTCCCGCCTGCGGCGCATTGCCGCCGATTCGCTGTATGGGACGCATACTGTAGGGATTCCCCTGAATGGAAGAAATCCTGTACCGGTCCCCCAGGCCATATATGCCCATATTTCCTGATATTGCTGATACTCTCATGGAATACCTCCTTTGTGACCACAGCGTATATATTCAGTATAGTGCCATCCCCGGAATTTTTCAAGAGTATCCGGCAAAATTCTTAATCCTTCTTCTCCGGCTTCCGGATGCCGTCGATCAGCTTCTCTATCAGCATTTTTTTCATATATACGTCGAAGCTTAAAAGGCATATAAACGAGTACAGCTTAAGAAATTCTTTGCTTTCCTCCGGCGCGTCCGCAAAGGTGTCCATCGCGCAGTCGTATTTCTCCATCACGTCCTGCTTGAGCCGCTCCACCTGCTGCTCCTCCATCCCGAACACCTCTTCATAGATGGCTTCTATGTTAAAGCCCTCCTCCTTGTTGAAAAAACGCTCCGTAATCGGCCCCAGCAGCGTCTGAATATCGCTGATGGACAAAATACCCTTGTAATAATAGATAAACATCAGCACGAGCACATGCTCTCTTGAATATTTCTTCTTCACCGGCGGCGGCAGCAGGTCATTCTTTGCGTAGTTGTTGATCATCGTCTTTGTCATTACCTTATCCGCGTCCGGATATCGCGCGGACCTGCGCAGATTCTTGTCCATAAAGGTCGTAACCTGATCCATGTACAAATCTATATTCGGAATATCGGCCGCCTTGACATATTGGATTCTGTCAAAGCTTTCCATGATGCTCTTTAATAAGTCATTCGTATCGATATGCATATCTTTCCCGTGCCTTTCTATTGTCTGCGCCTGTTTCCTCCGGCATCCAATGATTACATTATATAGTATCAAAAACTACATATCAAGTGTTTCACTTTCATTTTTTTATTTTCATTTTACTTCTGTACGGTGTTGTGATACAATGATACAATGATGTCGGACAATACGGAGGTCATTCATTATGAATAAAAAGATTAAAACCGCTGCCGTCGACCAGCTGATCGACGCTATCCTTTGTCTGGATACAAAGGAAGAGTGCTATAACTTTTTTGAGGATTTGTGCACGGTGAACGAGCTGCTGTCCCTGTCACAGCGCTTTGAAGTCGCCGCCATGCTTCGCGAACACAAAACCTACATGGAAATTGCCGAGAAAACCGGCGCCTCCACCGCTACCATCAGCCGCGTAAACCGCTCCCTCAATTACGGCAGCGACGGTTATGATTTGGTTTTTGAGCGGCTGGAGCAGCGCCTGTCCCCAGACGAGCAGTAAAATGGGCAGGTCCCTGACCTACCCATAAATCTCCATCAGCTCCAGCGGCTGAATATACGCATCGTTCTGTATAATCTGATAACCCAGCTCTTCCTTTCCCGCCTCAATCTCAAACAGCACGGTCTCTCTGGTCACCTCGTCTCCCTCGCTGACCTTGGGCGCAGAGCCGTTGCGGTAAACGGAAAAGTATCCGTTGGTATGATCTACCATGATAATGTATCCTGACTGCGCGTCTCCCGCGATAGAGGATACGGTGCCCTTTGCCGTTGCCAGTACATTGATTCCCTGCGACGCGTTGAACACGACAATCGGATTTTCCTCCAGGACGCGCTCCTCATAAGAGGCCATCCCCTTCAGCGGAAAACCTGTCGGCGTATAATCCTGCGCAAGCTGCGCCTCGCGCTCCTCCTCCTCGTGTACCTTGTCGCTTATGGTGTCGCTGAGGATTGTCACCTTCCCCTGAAGCTCGTCGTTTTTCGTCATAAGCTCCGCGTTTTCCAATGTCAGATTATCTATCTGTGTCTTTAGCGCTGCCACGGTCTGATTCGCGCTGTTCACCTTACCTGTAAGAATAGAACAATATCCCAATGCACCGGCTGTCAGAAGCACAATTGCCACAAAAAAGGCCGCCACATAACCGGCCTTCACGGAAAAGCGCTTTACGTCGGCGCTTCCTGCATCCGGAACAAAAAGGATACTGTACCGCACCTTATTCTTTTTCCTGTTTCTTTTGGCTGCCAAGAACGCACACCTCCTTTTCTCACCCATATTAACATAGGTTGCAATAATTACGCAACATCTTCGTAAAAAAAGACTGCAAAAAGGTTATTTGACGGCTTTACTTTTTATGCGCCCTATGATATTCTATACGTGTTGTGCAAACAACATTTAATATATTTCTTGGAGGTATTTGACATGAACAAGGGTACAGTTAAGTGGTTTAACAACCAGAAAGGTTACGGCTTCATTTCCGATGAGGCCGGCAATGATGTATTCGTACATTATTCCGGACTTCTGATGGATGGCTTCAAGTCCCTGGATGAGGGCGCCAGCGTTGAGTTCGAGATCGTGAACGGCGAAAAGGGACCTCAGGCAGTCAACGTAACCAAATTATAAGCGCGGCCTATAGCTTCTTTCCGTCTGGTTTCATGTGCCTTTTCTTAAATAAAGAAAGAAAATCAGCTATTGTTTTACGAGATGAAGATGTACTATGAGGAAATGCTTTAAAAAGACTTCCTGCCCGACGGCAGGAAGTCTTTTTATGCGCAGTCCCTATCCCACTGGCTGCGCAATTGTGTCCAGCACCTTTTCAAACGCCAGCGTGCCGCCGAAAATATCCAGCGCGCTTCCGATGGTAACGTGAATCCGGTTCCCGCCAAGACGCTTCAGGAGGTCGATATCCGCATAGCTGTGCACGCCGCCCGCATAGGTAACGTCCATTGCGCCGTGTCCGGAAAGCCAGCCGCCAAGCTGTTCCACAAGCGGCTGCTCAATCCCCTGGTTCTTTCCCTCGACATCTACGGCGTGAATCAGGAATTCATCGCAGTACGCGCTCAGCATTTCTAGCGTATCCGGACAAACCGCTTCCTCTGTAAACCGCTGCCAGCGGTCCGTGACAATATAATAGGCGCCGCCCCTTCTGCGGCAGCTCAAATCCAACACCAGACGCTCTCTGCCGACAGCCCTGCGCATGCGTTCCAGATTATCCATATCGATACGCCCTTCCCGAAATACGAAGGACGTCACAATCACATGGGATGCGCCGGAATCCAGGAAAAACGCCGCGTTTTGATCATTGATGCCCCCGCCGATTTGGAGGCCGCCGGGATACACACGCAGCGCACGCACCGCCTGCGCCTTTGTCGCCTCGTAATATTCGCTGGAGGCAGGATTGAGCAGAATGATATGTCCGCCCCGGATTCCCTTTTCCCTGTAAAGCAAGGCGTACTCCTCCGCTCCCCTGGCGGAGACAAAGTTCTCCCGCGCCCGGTCGCCCGCATCCGTCAGCGAGCTGCCCACAATTTGCTTGACCTGTCCGTTATGAATGTCTATACATGGCCGAAATTCCATCTACGCCTCCGCAACCACATCCTTCATATCATATCTGCCGGGGCCTTTTCCGTTCAGAAACTTCGCCGCCTGCACCGCACCCTTTGCAAATACCGCCTTGGAATACGCACGGTGGGAGAATGTTACCACCTCGTCGTTGCCCGCAAAAATCACATCGTGGTCTCCCACAATCGTGCCGCCTCTGACCGCGCTGATACCGATTTCCTTCTTATCCCGCCTCTGACGGACCTGACTCCTGTCATAGACATACTCGTATTCATTGTCCAATTCTTCATTGATGGAGTCCGCCAGCGCAAGCGCCGTACCGCTTGGTGCATCCACCTTGAGATTGTGATGCTTCTCCACGATCTCGATATCAAATCCCGCAGGAGCCAGCACGCCCGCCGCCTCCTTGAGCATTTTCAGCAGCATATTCACGCCCAGCGACATATTCGCCGATTTGAGAACGGCAATCTCCCCCGCCGCCGCGTCCACCCGCGCAAGCTGCGCCTCCGACAGGCCCGTCGTGCACAAAACACAGGGCAGCTTCCGCTCAATACAGTAATCCAAAAGCTTATCAACCGCCGACGCCGTACTGAAATCAATCACTGCGTCCGCCTCCACATCACATTCCGTAATATCTGTAAACACAGGATATGTATTCTTGATATGATCCGACGCGTCGATTCCCGCAACAATCTCTACAGCTGCATCCTCCGCAATAATCTGTGTGATCATCTGTCCCATTTTTCCGTTACATCCGTGCATTATAACCCTTGTCATTTATCCTGCTTCCTCTCCTGACGTCATAAAAGACCGTAATTTTTCATCGCCTGTTCGAGCTTCGCCGCGTTTGCGTCCTCCATCTCTGTCAGCGGCCGTCTCAGCGGCCCTGCTTCCATGCCCAGCAGGTTCATCGCCTTCTTCACCGGAATCGGATTCACCTCGCTAAACAACGCGCCGACAAGCTCAATCGCCTCCAGCTGCAGTCTGGCGCTCTCCGTCGTCTCGCCTGCAAAATATTTCGCACAAATGTCGTGCGTCTGCTGTGGCGCAATATTGGACAATACGGAAATCACGCCCTTCCCGCCCAGGGAAAGGAACGGCACAATCTGATTGTCGTTGCCGGAATAGACGTCAACCTTCCCCTTTGCAAGCGCCATCAGCTTCGCATACTGGATGAAATTGTCCGTCGCATCCTTGACGCCCACGATATTCGGCGTCTCCTCGCACAGCGCGACAATCGTCTCCGGCAGGATATTCACACCGCCGGTCCTGCCCGGAATATTATACAGGATAATAGGTATCTTCACTGCCTCCGCAATGATTTTGAAATGCTCCTTCAGGCCCTTCTGGGTCGCTTTATTGTAGTACGGCGTCACTACCAGAAGGCCGTCCGCACCGGCTGCCTCCGCTTCCTTTGAAAGATAAACCGCCGTCTCCGTACAGTTCGATCCGGTACCGGCTACCACCGGGATCCTGCCCGCGACCTGCTTCACGCAGAACCGGATGCACGCCAGATGCTCCTCATGCGTCAGCGTAGACGCCTCCCCTGTCGTTCCGCAGACGATAATCGCGTCGGTATGGTTCGCAATTTGGAACTCGATATTCTTTGCAAAGGCCTCGTAGTTTACTTCTCCATTCGGCTTCATCGGCGTAACAATCGCTACGCCCGCTCCTGTGAAAATTGACATAACAACCCCTCCTTATTCTTTTATCTTCTTTTATCGCAATTTCCTATAGCATAAAAAAACGGCCTGTTGGAATGGCCGGCATCTGGTTCCTGCAAATCAGCCCGCACCGACATGTGCCGGCAGCCGTTGGCATCTTTGCAAAATGATAGCACTCCATCCGTTGATGACAGTCATACGGCTCTTAACCGTACGCCCAAAATCAGAGTCTCAGGAACTCCTCTCTTTCGGCGTCTTTCCCTTTCCTTTTCCTTCACCGATGCCTGACATCTCATAAAAAGTAGTCCTAAAAGACGCAACCTCTATCTGCTCATTTTCAATTTTGTGTCATTTTATTATATATCCGTGACATGCATGCTGTCAACTGTTTGTTTCCTGTATGGCAGAAAACGCAGGCTCACTGAGCCTGCGTTCCGTCCTTTACTTTAAAAATCTTGTCGACGATCAAAATCAAAACCGTTCCCAGCACAAGCGTAATCAGGGCGCCGATTCCGTAGCGTATCAGCAGCACCATAAAGGAATGCTCCTCATTCCACTGATCATTGATGCAGTAGAACACGCCTTCCGTATAGACGTCGTATTCCGCACACAAATCCTTTATATTGGCAAGCAGCCGCTGGTGCACCGGCCCTTTCTGTCCGATTGGAAGCGTAATCGCTTTCCCTGCCTTCAGCTTTCTGGCGTCATCCATGGACATCTGCGCCAGAATATAGGAATGATCCGGGAGCTGGAGCAGGTAGCACTCCGCGTAATCGCCGAAAATATCCAGCGTCGTGCTGCTGACGTCCTCCTTCCTCCGGGTGCCGCTGCGCTTGGACGAGCTGTAAGCCTCCACCCATTTATTGCGGGTGCCGACACCGGTCGGTATAATGCCAGCCGGCTCAATCGTCACGCAGCTGGTCTGCCAGGCGTCTTCCCATTCCTGGCGGTTCTCAATGCGGGGAATGTCGTCCGCCGCAGGCATTCCGACGTAGTCCTCCGCAATGCCGTTCTCCGTCATAGCCAGCGTGACAGGCTCTTCCTTTCCGCGCATCATAGCCTCAATGCCAATATTCTTCGCGACAATAATACCGACGCCCAGCGCAAGAATAACCGATACAAACTCCAAAACCTTTACAAACATGCTTTTCATTGTTGTTACCGAACCTCCATCTGATGATTCATACGTTCCCAGTCCTCCAGCAGAGGTGCAAATGCTTCGTAATCAAACGCATAATGCCCCTTCGCGTACTCCTCTCCGCGGACCTGTAGAAAATCTGTAATCTCAACCTGTCTTGCACCGCAGCGCGGGCATTCAAAGATCTCAACCCTGCACGCGCGCTGGCCGGTCGGAATCTGCCGCTTACTCAAAATGGGCGTCATGTGCGTGCGCAGATATTCCTGCGCGCAGCCATATGTCTTCCCGAACACGACCGGAATCAGAAACAGATAAGGATACGCCGCAGCCCTGGGCCCAACGGCCTTACACTTTATGCAGGCCGTCCGGCCTCTCTTCTCCCGTATCAGATTCCGAATAAAGATCGCGCCCCAGCAGAGAGCGACAGCTGCCGCGGCAACGACAGCCGCGGCCGGTATGTAATAAGACAGGCCTTTCATTTCGCGCCCATTCCTGCCCGGCTTTTAGCTGCCTGCAGAAGCTCTACGAAGGTATCCGCCTTGGATACGGCCTCCGCGCCCATGCCGGATTTGAGGCTGACCGCCCGGTTCGACAGCAGCGTGTACATCGTTATCTTCTTCCCATCCAGATAGAAGACAAAGCGGACGCCGGTCATCGCGGAGGCAAACGTCTGGGGACGTTCAATGCGGGAAGCGCTGAAGACCTGGATTTCCTGCGGATTATACGCGGAAATAAACGCGATCATGCCGTTCTCCACATCGATAAAGAGCATGCCGCCCCTGCTCTTGAAGGAGCTGTTAAAGTTGTAAGGAAGCTCGTCGATACGCTTGGCGGTGCGCTTCACGAAAAAGCTCGTAAAATCTCCCCACGCAACCGTCAGCAGCAGCATAAAGGCCATAATAAGCACAAACGCTATGGTCAACCCCAGAAAGGTCCCCACGTCAAAGGATCCGCCGGCAAGCGTTATGATCAGCGCAGCGACAAGCGGCAGGCCCACGCCAAAGCCCAGCAGCAGCAGAAAGAAAAAGCTTCCCACCCGTTGAAATTTCTCTGTTTCCTGATTGTTCATAGTTGTTGATTCCCCCTGTTCCTAAGTATAATTATACAAAGCAGCATACCCTGAAATGACAGTTAAGGGTACACTGCTTATTTTATCATCACAAAATCATTTTTACAATATATACGCAAGCAAAACAAAATTATTTATCCGCCACCGTCCCGTATACCTCAATCTGGCTCAGCGCCGGGAACGGCGAAGGGTCGTCCGCCTTTATCAGGTCGCTCAACCGGATCCATGTGATTCTTTTCTTCTCAAGGGTAAGAACATGGGGACGGCTGCTCTTCTCAAGATCCCACACGATTTCGGTGCCGTCCGAAAAGCCAAGCTTTACCTGCGTCCACCAGCTGTCATGCGGAAAGTCCGAGCGGGTATAAAGCACCACCTTGTGCGCCTCCACCGTCCGGCCAAAATCCACCGTCAGCTCCGCGTCCTCCCGCATATTGATTCCCCATGATTCGTAGGGCCATTCGCCGTGGGAGCGGTTCTCGCAGACGCCGTCAATCGCATTGCGCGCGGCAAATACCGCCTCCCCTCTCGTCTCTACATTGGCATACGCATGCGGAAAGCAGTTCCTGTCCCCGTGTTGGTCGCATATATTGAGCGCAAGATTGCGATAGGCCGTTATCTCCTCGTCCGATGCCACACGCGCGTACAGATAATGCCGGTTTCCCATAAAGGCCTTCGGCGAATAGCTGATTCTCTTCTCGCCAAAGGGAATATCATATGACACGTTTCCCGTAATATAACAGAAGGCAGCGCCCAGGGCGTCGTCCACCTGCAAAAACACATGCATATTCTTTTCCGAGGTTTCCAGCACAATGCGGTCACCCTCTTTATACGCCGCCGTACAGACCAGATGCACGCTGTCCTCCCCGCTGCTTACGCAGAGCGTATTCCCGTCCTTATCCAAAACCTTTAACGCCAGTACCGCCATATCGTCCCCTTCCTTTCTCCAATCCGCCTTTACAGTGCCGCGCCCTGCTCGGTCCGCGCCTCATTCCATCCGTACTTCGGAAATATCACCCACTCCAAAATCAGGCAGTGCGCATAAGCCGCAGCGCCTGCTCCGACCAGCAGCACCGGCCAGAACACAAAGAGCCCTACGGCAAGCAGGCACACTGTCGTCACCAGCATCAGCATTACCCATGAAAAGTTTTTGATGCTGACCATAAAAGTCAACAAAAACAGCTTTTTGCCTCCCGCGTCCAGCCTTGCCGCCAGCGGGAAAAGCAGCACCGCCATAAATAAATACAAAACCGACAGCACAAGCAGAAGCCAGAACAGGAATACAGCCGCAGTGCCCTCCTGCCCGTACAGGAAATACAAGTCAAAGCCAAGAAAGCAGCCGATAACCAGCAGTATCAGCCACATAGCCGTCGACTGCGCGAAGTTCTCCTTAAACGCCTTCCAAAAAGACTGTAAAAGATACCCCTCCCGATTCCGCACCATTTTTAACGACACGTAATACAGCGCCGTGGTGGACGCTCCTATGGTAATGACCGGCAGACTGCACGCCGCCCACAGCATTGTAAGAAAAAATACATCCGCCGCTCTCCCCATAAATCTCCATATCGGATTATCATAACTGAATAATTTCGCCATCCCTGCCTCCGTTCCAGGACGCCCTGCTACCAGTATAATTCCCAATCCTTATGCAGTCTGGTCAGCGCCTCCATATAGAAGTAATCCCCCCATATATTGCACTCGTCCACGCCGCAGTGATTACAGGTGTTATACGGGGAATGATTGGAATAAGTACTGTGCAGCACCAAACCGTTCGATTCCTTTGCGTCCTTTACCGCATAGCCGTCATACACGGACTTGAGCATCTGCCTTGCGTATTTCCTGTAAATCTCCGCGTCGGCAGGCTCCATATATTTCGCCATTTCCAGCATGCCGCAGGCGGCAATGGACGCGGAGGAGGAATCTCTTGGCTGATCGTCCCCGTCCGTAAACTCCAGATCCCAGAAGGGCACCATGTCCTTGGGAAGATGTGCCAGATAATACTGCGCGACGTTTTTGAATATATCAATATACTCCGCCCGCTTCGTATACTTATATGCGAGCGCGCTCCCGTAGATACCCCACGCCTGTCCTCTTGCCCACGCCGAGCCGTCCCTGTAGCCCTGACAGGTCGCACCGTGATCCGGCGCTCCCGTTTCCATATCAAAGAAAAAGGTGTGCCAGGTGGAATAATCCTCCCGAATCACGTTTTTGATTGCCGTATGAATATGCTTTTCGGCAATATCACGGTACTTCGCATCCCCCGTCTCCTCAGACGCCCAGTAGAGCAGCGGCAGATTCAGCAGGCAGTCGATAATCAGCCGGTGATTCTCCGGCGCATCCATGGGCCCCCACGCCTGAATAAACGCTCCCACGGGATGAAATCTGGCAATCAGCTGGTCCGCCGCCTTGATCGCTGCCTCCCTGCCCTTTTTGCTGCCGGTCAGCTTATACCCCGCAACGCACGAGGGCGAGTAGAGAAAGCCCATGTCGTGATGATCCACCTCGATTTTGTTGTCGATGCGGTGCAAAAAGCTGTCTATCTGTACCTCGCCCGCGGCCTTGAGCCTTTCGGCCGCCGCCGCATCGCTCTCCCTCCGGTACTCATAGGAAAGCCAGATCTCACCTGTCCAGAAGCCGGTCGTCCAATCCCTGTTTTCCGTCGGCTGGTAAAACCCGCCTTCGCTGTACGCCTTTTGAAATTTGTCGGTAAACTCCGGCAGATTCCGCTCAACCTGCTCCGCGCAGAAACGCAGCGCCTCCGAGATCTCCTCTTCCGCAATAGCGGGCATATCCGCAAACAATATCTCCATTTTATAACCATGCTCCTTTCATAGCCTGTCGGCCTGCGTGCTATTGGCCTGATACAGTTTCTTATCCCTATCTTACCCTTTCAGGCCGGTGGATGCAACGCCTTCCATAAAATATCGTGTGTTTTTATACCAAAAACATGCAGCGCTGTGGTACAATAAACCAAATACAGGGCGTCGGCCCAGGAGTGTCCGCACTTTTAAAATCGCTACACACCAAAAGGAGGCAGTTATGATATTTCAACCCAAAAGCTTAGACTATGAACGCAGCCCTTATACGGGGCTTACAAGGGACAGCTGGATCGAGGCCGGCAAGTATCTGCTGGGCGGCGTCTTTTCCCATATTCAGGACATGGACGCCCCCGTCGTTATGCCAAGGACCGAGACCGAAGTGACCTATCCACACAAAAACGCCGCGGGAAAACAGCTCCGGCTCGAAGAAATGGCACAAAAGTTCGAAGGGCTTGCCCGTTCGTTTCTGATAGCGGCGCCTTTAATCCACATTGAACCGGATATGGCGCTTGGCGGATATCCCGTCCGGGAATATTACCGCAGGCAGGTGCTCTACGCCTGCACCAAGGGCCATCCGAATTTCGTCGGCTGCTATGAGGACCTGCAGGCGCTGACAGACTTTGCGGATCCCTTCCGCGCCTTCCAGCAGACCGTGGAGACCTGCGCGCTGGTTATCTGTCTGGAAAACAGCCGGGCAGAAATATGGGATACCTATACAAAAGAAGAAAAGGACGTCGTGGCCGGTTTCCTTTCAAGCTACGCCGCGGCGCCCACCGTCCCGCAGAACTGGCGGCTCTTTAATATGCTTGTCATGGCGTTTCTGCATAAGGAAGGCTATGCTGTCGATACGGACGTCATGCGGGAGCATGCGCAGGCCATTCTGAATTATTACGCGGGGGACGGCTGGTATCGCGACGGACATTCATTTGACTATTATTCCTGCTGGGCCTTCAACGTGTACGCGCCAATATGGAACGAATGGTACGGCTATGCGCACGAGCCTTATATTGCCGCACAGTTTGAGCAGAACTCCAACAAGCTGATGGAAAGCTACGGCGATTTCTTTGACCGGGATGGTCATACCAATATGTGGGGGCGCAGCAATGTATACCGCAATGCCGCGACCAGCGCGTTTGACGGCAATTTCCTGTTAAAAAACCCTGCGGCGGATCCCGGACTGTCCAGAAGAATCGCCTCCGGCTCCCTGCTGCAGTTTATGACGAGGGATGATTTCCTGGAAAACGGCCTCCCCACAATGGGCTTTTACGGGCAGTTTACGCCGCTTGTGCAGGGATACTCCTGCGCCGAATCCGTGTTCTGGCTGGGCAAGGCCTTTCTCTGCCTGCACCTTCCCGCAGACCATCCGTTCTGGACGGCAAAGGAAAACAACGGAAGCTGGGAAACATTGGGTGAAAAAGAAGTCAAAGAAACCGTGCTCGACGGCCCTGCGCTCTGCTTTACCAACCACAACGCGAACGGGGAAACCATTCTGCGCACCGGCAAGGTAGTCAAAAACCGCGGGGATGAACACGGCATGTGGAATTACGGCAAATTAAGCTATAACAGCAAATATCCATGGGAGTCCGCTCCGTCCGGGGAAGTGGAGTCCATGCAGTATGTCCTCAGGGACCTCACAAGGCACACGATTCAAAAATGCAACGTGACCCTGTGGCACGAAAGCCGCGAAGGCGTGCTTTACCGCAGGCAGTTTTTTGATTACACCCTTGCTGCGGAAACCCATTGGATGCAGGCGGTGAACCTCGCTGATTTCCCGGTGGCGTACGGCATTCTGCGCGTAGATAAGCTGCGCCTCTTCTGCAGCCCTGTCTCACTGACGCTGGGCGCTTACGGCTTTCCCGACAACGGAACCCAGATCCTGCGCAGGGAAAGCGGCTCCGCAAAGGCCGTCATCCTCAAAGGCCGCGATCACACCGGACAGGAAAAGCAGCTCGCCATGACAATCTATGACGGCTGGGATACGCTGGAGCTGCTTCACAGCGCTCATACCAACCCCGATTCCGAGAAATCCGTCGTTGTCTACGCAAAGACCGCGCGCCATAAGCAATACGGATATGAGCCGTTTATCCTCATCTCCCAGGTCATCACCAGGGAGACTCTGGAAGACTTCACCGAGGACGAGCTGTTCCCGATTGCGGATATTACATACACGGACAAAGAAAAACGCGGCGGTTATGGACCGGTTACCATCCTGCTCAAGGATGGTACGCGTAAAACCGTCGCGTTTGAAGGCATGGAAGGGAAGCTGCTGCTCTAGCGCACCGTATCCTGACACTGGATCCGGTTGATAACCGCCAGCGCCTCTGCACTGATCGGCAGGGGCGTCTGTGCGGGCCGGGCCAGAAAATAGCCCTGCAGCAGGTCTACGCCAAGCGCCAGCACCTTTTCCAGCTCCGCAGCAGTCTCCACCCCCTCCGCGATAATCAGCATATCCCGCTTGTGCGCATGCTCTACGATGCTTCTGACCACCTGCTGCTTGTTCGCATCCTTATCCACATCGCGCACGATGCTGATATCGACCTTGACAAACTTCGGATTCAGCTCCAGAAGATTAATCTCGCCATTGCACCCGCTGCCGTAATCGTCCAGCGCAAACATACCCGAAAAATTCTCTATGCTGCTCTTTCTCCGAACCAGCTCCATATCCAGCTGCGCCCCGGTAAGCTCCACTACGATGCGTTCCTGCAGCGCAGAATATGTCTCATGGTAAAGCTTCTCCTCCTCCGGCGTCATGCATTCGTCTGCAATGGAATTGATGAACAGCAGCGCCTCCTGCGGCACGGCCTCCTTCTCGAGAAGCTGCCGGTAGCACTCTGCGGCACGAAACAGGGTGATGCGCTCAATATCATGCATCCGCCCTTCCTCCCGCGCAAGCGCCAGCACCGTCGCCGGCAAGCGCAGCGTAGGCTGGTTCACCCGCATCAGCGCTTCGTATGCGTACACCGTCCCCTTGCGCCCGTCAAAAATGGGCTGGAAGAAATAATCCACATCCTGCGTCTCCAGCATTTTATGGAATTCCAGCCTGCTCTGGTTTTCGAGCTGCTGCCGCTGGTATATCTCCGCTTCGAACTCCTTGTACTCTCCCTTTTTGGAGCGCTTCACCTGATACATGGCAAAATCCGCATACTTCATCAGCTCTGAGAGCGCCGCGCTGTCCTCAGGATACCACGCAATACCGCCGGAAGCGGAAAGCCCCATATTGTCGCCGTTTGGCAGGACAAATTCGACTGCCCGAATCGCCCGGTAAAGCGCAGCCACGCGCTCCCGAATCTCCTCCCTGCTGTCATACCCGTAAAAGAACACAATAAACTCATCCCCGGACATCCGCGCGCACAGCGTGTTCTCCGGCGTATTCTCCACAAAGCACCGCCCCGCGGTCTGAATATACAGATCCCCGAACTTATGCCCGAACCGGTCGTTTGTCGTCTTTAGATTATCCAGATCTATCATCAGAAGCCCGGCATGCTTTAATACCTCCGGCTTCAGGAAGAGCTTGTCCGCCTCCCGCTTGAACCCTCTTCTCGCATACAGCTTTGTCAGATTATCGCTGTCCCGCTCCTGCTCGATACGCAGCTTCTCCAGCGTGGACACCGTAACGTCCTCAATCAGCCCCACCTGACGTCCGTCCTTCTTTTGCTGCTCGGAGCGCAGATAACGCAGGCTGCCGTCCGGCTGACGCACACTGTAGACAATGCTGCCGTCCTCCGCCTCAAAATGCTCCAGGGACTGATGCAGCTTTTGCTGCAGCTCCAGAAACGCGTTCAGCGTCAGCTTGTCAACGTCGACTCCCGAAACCCCCAGCAGCGGAAAATAATTATCCGTCACATAGACGCCGTTTTTCTCCTCCTGCAGCTCATAGCCTGCAAGCTCCACGCTCGCCATATCCATAATGCTCAGGAAACGGGTGGAGGACTCCACCACCTCCCGTCCAAGGCGGGAAATCGAATCCGCAAAGCGGTCAATCTCACGGATGCCCGTAGCGGAAAGCACCGGCATACTGTTGTCCCGCTGCGCCTTGGCCACCTCCTCCGACAGCCGCTTAATGGGCCTGGAAAGCCGGAAGCTTGCCGCCAGGATACCAATCAGTCCAATCACAAACGTCATAGCGGCGGACAAAAACAGCAGACGCTGCACCTGTCTGGAAAAAGCATACAGACTGTCCTTGGCGCCGATTCCGAGCAAATACCACTCATCCGCGTCGAAGGGCGCATTATTGCTGTACAGCACCAGACGCTTTGCCGCCCCGTAACAGGTCCCGCCGGCGTCCTCCACGCTGACGCCGTCCTCCTGCAGGATAAGGCGCAGCTCCTTTGCCGTCTGCAGGCTTATCGTATCGCTGGAGACCACGACAGGCGCAAGCAGCCCTTTCCCATCGGTATCCACCGCCAGCAGATAGGAGCCCTGACGGTTCTCCAAAAGCTCGGAATCCGGCAAAAGCGACTGCACATAATCCGTCAGCAGCTCGATTCCCAGCACGCCGTACACAGTTCCGTCCTCCAAAATCAGCGGAACCGAAAAAGCAATGGCCGTGCGGCTGTCGCCCTCCAGACTGTACGGCTTTGTCGTCCAATAACCATAGTCCCGTTCTCTTAAACCGCGCTTATCCGTGCAGGCAGCCTGATACGGCTTGTTAAAAAACGCCTGTTCTGTACTGTCCTGTGCCGAAAAGCCCGGCTTCCATCCGGTATCGGTGGCGATATATCCCGCCCGCACCACATCCGCCGGCGCGCGCTCCCACAGCAGATCCGCGTTCTTTTCCGAGGGCGTCGCCGTGGGATCCAGATCCCTTAAATAAATACCCTGCAGCGTTTCGGACGCTTCGGCCCCGCTCTGCCCGCGCGTATCCAGAATCACAAAGATACCGGACAGCTTTTTGCGGTACATCGTATCAATCAGCTCCGGGCTGATCTCCTTGAGCAGTCCGGCACTGCCCGCGCCGGTTTCATTCAGCTCCTCCAGCCTGAGCGTCCCCTGCTCCAGCCGCTCCTGCACCTTTGCGTCAATCACATTCGACAGTGAATCCAAATCGGACCAGCTGCCGATCATGTCGTTTAACAGATAATTCCCACGGTTCTCCGTCTGCTGGGCAAGCATGTCCGCAGCGTTTTGATCCAGCTGCTTTATCACACCGCCGGCTACAATAGCCCCCACCATAAACAGCATCTCGAACGCAAGCACGCTCAGAAGCGGTACCAGTATTTCACGGAAAATCGTTCTTTCCCTCTTCTTCACAGCTCCCTCATCCTCCTGCTTATTGACTCTCAAACGCCTGAAGCCGCCCTAAGGTCTCCTCATACCATGCGTCAAAATGAGCGTCCGTACAGAACTCGGCCGACGCCTCCTCCAGGCTCTGCCCCGCCGCCAGCCGCTCTACGACCACCGCGCGGTCCTGCGCGGCAAGGTCACTCATCGCGTACTCCAGAACATTGCGGGCTTTGGTTCCCTCCTCAAAGGCCTTCGTCGTATAGGTCTGGTTCCTGTTTACCGTATCCACCGCCACCGGCAGCGTTCGCTCCATCTTCTGGCTGATTTGGGCGCCGCTGCCTAAAATAGCGTCCTTGTCATTGGCGGTTCTGGTGACCGGAAGATACCCTGACTGAACGGAAAACAGAATATTCTGCTCATCCGCCGTAAACCATTTCAAAAACTCCACAGAAGCATAGACCTCCGCCTCACTGCCCTCCGTTACGACCATCCCGGCGCCCTGCTGCACCGCATAGGCCCCTCCGCCTGCAAAGCCGGGGCAGGCAAGCACCTCCATCTCAATCGGATAGCTCTCCTGGTCGCTGCGGCTCACCGTTTCCGGGAAAAAGGACGCTCCCGATGAAGAGCCTACAAAGGCAATAATGTTTCCGGTCTTAATATCGTCGCTGCGAAAACGCCCTGAAGCGGCAAAATATCCTTTCACAAACGGAATATAATAATTATCCCACAGCTTTCTGACGGTTTCTTTATTAAAGTCCAATGTCATCCTGCCGTCCGATACCTGAAAAATCTCCGTCCCCAGCTGCATACTTCCTATCAGCATATAGTTTGCCATGGCATCCCTGCCAAACAGCGCCCTGCCGTCCCCGTTGACCTCGGGCGTCTGTGCGTCCGTCCACTCGTAATAAGACTGTGCGGTCCGCACCAGCCCCTCCATGTCCGCCATATCCTCATAGCGCGCCCCGGTCGCCGCCGCAAAGACGTCCCAATCCGTCTTGTTGAGCACCAGCACCTCTGTGGACTTGGCCATGGGGAAAATCTTAATCTCCCCGCTGCCGTCGAAATCCCCTTCTCTCATGTAGCTGTCTATGTACGCCGCGACCTCCTCCGCCGTCAGATATTGCTTCAAATCTACAATACCGCCCATCTGGTCGGCCGCATAAGCCGTATCCGCATACGCCATAAAAATATTCGGCACCTCGGCGGCGCCCACGTCCCCCCGGATGGCGGCGAGCACATTCGTCTCCAGATCATTGACCGAGCCCTGGCTGCTGCTCTTAACGATTATTCCCTTTTCCCTGCCTACCGACTCGTTAAATTCCTTCACCAGACTGTCAAACGCAGTGAGCTGGTCGCCGTTATAATAATTCCAGACCTCAATCGTCACGGGCTTCTTCGGATCCAGCGGCGACTTGCCGCCGTCTCCTTTGCACCCGGCCAGCATCATACTCACAGCCAGCACCAGGCAGAATACCAATCGTTTTCTTCTCATCATTTTATAGTGCTCCTTTCAATCTTTCCCCTCATTTTCGCGCATTCGTGCGCCAGTCTATTTATGGATTTCATTCATCCGTCATTTGCAGTATGCTTCGATTTATTATAACAGATTTCCGCATAAAATTAAAAGTAATTTGACATATTTTAATAAAAACAATCAAAAAAGCCCGCAAAGGCGCCGGCCTCTGTAGAGCTTTTTAAAAAACGTGCGTTATTTATTATCTTCGAATATCTTATAATTCACCAGCTCTATCCGGAATATCTCATCCGCAATCTGACAGACCTCATCATTAAGATAAATACCGGTCAGAATAATTCCCACGTCCTCCGCCTTGGCCTCCAGAATATGCCGCAGATCCTCGATTGTAATGATGCCGTTGTCCATCAGACCCAGAACCTCGTCCAGAATCAGCAGGCTGCATTCCCCGGTGGTCAGAACCTTTTTCGCAAAATTCAGGCCGTTCTTGATGTTGTGAATCTCCTCCTGCTTGCGCTCCTCGGAAAGCTGCGCGAATTCCTCCTCGCTTTTCTCAAAGCGGAATACCTTAATCTCCGGCTCGAGCCGCTTCAAATATTCCTCATTCTGATTGCCCTTTAAAAAATTTATGATTACCACGCTCTTTCCGGTCCCTGCTATCTGCATCGCCTTGCCCAGCGCCGCCGCGGATTTGCCGTGCCCCTCTCCGCTGTATACCTGTATCAATCCCTGTTCCATCAGATTTATACCCTTTCTCTGTGCCTTCCCTGAGCGCACTCCGGGTTCCTGCCTTTAAAAGGCCGCACACGGACATGATAACATACAACCGCGGATTTTGCAAGTTTCGCAAAATCCGCGGCTGTGCGCTGACTTCTTCATATATTATTATAGATACTATGGATACGGAAGGCGTCCGTATCCGGCCGTCAAAATTCCTCGTCGTCGGGAACCTCCAGCTTACTCACAGAAACCTCGTAGGCAATCCGCTTTTCCAGATCCTCCTCGGAAAGCTTCTTCATATACTCCCTTGACTGGATACGTCCCCATACCAGACACCGTTCGCCCACCTCGAAGTTTGAAGCATACCGTGCGTTCCTTCCCCAGCAGATGCAGGGAATGTAATCTGATTTTCCGTAAGGTCTGTTTACCGCCAGAAGCAGATCCGCAATCTCTCTTCCAAGCGGCGTCTTGCGGTATACAGGCGCCTTGCAGACGAACCCATCCAGAAAAATCTGATTCGTCTTGATATTTTCATTTATCTCATCAACAAATTCGATTTCACGGGCAAACACGGAAAGAACCAGTCTGTTTTTGCGCTCCTCATGCCTGTTGTAGGAACGGAACTGGCCGTTAATCACCGCCATCATTCCCTTGTAGTCCCCGCTGACGTCCAGCAGACGCTCGGAAACCATCACAGGTATGATATCCATGGATTCAGACAATCGTGCCACCTGAATATCTACCATATAAAAGCCTTCTCCAAAAATTTCATGGCTGAACGAAAAGTCGCTCACGATTTCCCCCATTACGGTTACCTGATTGTTTTCAATTACCTTATCTGTCATAAATTATGTTCTCCCTTCTTATACATTAAGAATTTTTATTTTGGTATGTACTATCATTTATATTCCCATTTTTTTCCTTTATTCTCATTTTTTATATTTTTCCCAAAAAACATTTCGCAAAATCAGCCTCTTTCGTCAACATTCCAACAAAAGGCTTGTCTTTGGCGCATTTTTCTACATTCTTCGCCACGGCTTTCACACAGCGATTTCGACATAGAAGTTGCAAAAGCAAATCGCAGATGATATACTACCCTAGGTTATTTATTTTATTAGGAAGGCATGGTTATTTTATATGAAGCAGCAAAGAGAAGATGTAAGAAACGTAGCGATCATCGCCCATGTAGACCACGGTAAGACGACCCTTGTCGACGGCCTGTTAAAGCAGAGCGGCGTATTCCGCGAGAATCAGGAGGTCGCAGAGCGCGTTATGGACTCCAACGATATTGAGCGTGAACGCGGCATCACGATACTATCCAAAAATACGGCAGTTATGTATAAAAACACCAAGATTAATATTATTGACACGCCGGGGCACGCGGACTTCGGCGGCGAGGTCGAGCGCGTCCTCAAGATGGTCAACGGCGTTATCCTGGTTGTAGACGCGTTCGAGGGCGCCATGCCGCAGACGAAATTTGTCCTGCGCAAGGCGCTCGAGCTCAAGCTCCCGGTCGTCGTATGCATCAACAAAATCGACCGCCCCGAGGCGCGCGCCAAGGAAGTGGTGGACGAGGTGCTGGAACTGTTTCTGGAGCTTGACGCGGACGATTCGCAGCTCGACTGCCCCTTTGTGTTCGCCTCCGCAAAGGCGGGCACCGCTTCTCTCGACGAGACGGACGCGGGCGTGGACATGACGCCGCTGTTCGAGACAATCATCGACTACATTCCGGCTCCCGAGGGCGATCCCGAAGCGGGCACGCAGCTGCTGATCAGCACCATCGATTACAACGAATATGTCGGCCGCATCGGCGTAGGCAAGGTTGATAACGGCACCATCCGCGTCAATCAGGAGGTCGTTATCTGCAATCACCATGAGCCGGACAAGCAAAAGAAGGTCAAGGTCAGCAAGCTGTATGAATTTGACGGATTAAATAAGGTCGAGGTCCGGGAGGCTTCCATCGGCTCCATCGTGGCCATTTCCGGCATCGCCGATATTCATATCGGCGACACGCTCTGTTCCCCTGAGGACGTCCGCCCGATTCCCTTCCAGAAAATCAGCGAGCCGACCATCGCCATGCAGTTTATTGTAAACGATTCTCCGCTTGCGGGGCAGGAGGGTAAATATGTGACAAGCCGCCACATCCGCGACAGGCTTTTCAGAGAGCTGAATACCGACGTCTCCCTGCGCGTCGAGGAGACCGACAACACCGATGTATTCAAGGTGTCGGGCCGCGGCGAGCTTCATCTGTCGGTGCTTATTGAGAATATGCGCCGTGAGGGCTACGAATTTGCGGTCAGCAAGGCAGAGGTGCTCTACAAGACGGACGAAAACGGCAAACGACTGGAGCCTATGGAGCTTGCCTATATTGACGTCCCCGAGGAATATTCCGGTTCCGTCATCGAGAAGCTCAGCCAGCGCAAGGGCGAGCTGCAGAACATGGGAAAAGCCAGCGGCGGTTATGCGCGGCTTGAATTCTCCATCCCCTCCCGCGGCCTGATCGGCTACCGCGGCGAATTTATGACCGACACCAAGGGAAACGGTATCCTGAATACCATCTTTGACGGCTACGGCCCGTACAAGGGAGATATCCAGTACCGCAAGCAGGGCTCCCTGATCGCGTTTGAGGCCGGCGAGGCGATCACCTACGGCCTGTACAACGCGCAGGAGCGCGGCACGCTCTTTATCGGTCCCGGAGAAAAGGTTTACTCCGGCATGGTTGTAGGACAAAACGGCAAGGGGGAGGATATCGAGCTGAACGTATGTAAGAAAAAGCAGCTCACCAACACGCGCTCCTCCAGCGCCGACGAAGCGCTGCGGCTGACGCCGCCCAAAATCTTAAGTCTGGAGCAGGCGCTTGACTTTATCGACACGGACGAGCTTTTGGAGGTCACGCCCGAAAGCCTGCGTATCCGTAAAAAAATCCTGGATCCCACCCTGCGCAAGCGCGCGGGCTTTAAGAAATAATACGGCCTACCAATCCAATTCGAAGGACGCAAACGCGTCCTTCTTTGCAAGGTGCCCGTCTCTGTAGCACAGCATATATGCCTTAATCTCGGCATTGACAGCGTCCATATCCGCAAGCAGCGCGTCAAAATTCTCTTCATTGACACAGCCTGCAGCGGTAAATGCCTGATAATACGAAAGCTCCTGCGGGTGCTCCTCCAGAATAATATCCCAGGCCTCCGGCTCGGCCGTTCCTTTTGTATGGCTGCCAAGGTATGCCTGCAGCTCCCTGTGCACCGCATCGGACAGCTTAAACGGATGCAGCAGGCGGAAATATACAAGACGCAGCTTAGCCTTGCGCTTCTCTACCGGATAGGATTTGATATCGTAGTCCTTTCCCTCATAATCCTCCTCGCCGCATGTCCACAGCTCCTCAAACCCGTCCAAATCATCCAGCCGCACCAGCTTTAACAGCTGTTCGTCCCAGCGCTTTACCCATGCGTCGCTCTTTACCTGCGGCGGGTCAAAAAGAAAATAATCATGCAGCGCCGTCACCGCGGCCGCCAGCATCCGTCCGATTCCCTGTTCCCTGTCAAACGCCTGCTCTCCGGCCGTTCCCGACAGAATAATCTCCCGCAGCCGCTTACACCCCAGAAACAGCTCCTTGCCGCTTGTCAGCGCATGCCCCGGAACGGTAATGCTGCGCAGCGCCTCCGCATGGGCAAACGCCCAGTCTCCGATTTCGCAGACTGTATCCGGCAGGATAATCTCCCGCAGCGTCTTACAGCTCAAAAAAGCCTTTCTCTCTATCGAAACCACCGGCATTCCCTCTATGCGCTCCGGCACCGCCGCCCTCGTCCCGATACCGCGCCAGCGCCTGACGGAAATCCCGTCCTTTACCCGCATATATGCCAGCGTCCCCTCGTCTATGGACAGTACTCTCTCTTCACTCATATCACAACCAATCCTTTTTGTCCGGCCAGCCGCCTACAGTGCCAGCTGCTTTATTTCCTCAAGCAGCTCATCCTGTCTTTCGTGGAGCAGCAGCGCTTCATTATGCCGTTTATAATCCTCGCTCCCGTACAGGGCGATAAACCGCGCGCTGTACGCATTTACAGTAAGCTCCGTCATCAGCACCAGCAGCTCGTTGCCGTCCTGAAAGCAGGTCTCGCTAAACGCAAATACATTGTGCAGCCGCGCGCCGATTGCGGCGTTTTCCGCCTTCATCGCCGCGACCTCCCCGTCAAAGGCCGCCTTCAGCAGGCCAAAGCAGCCGGCGGGATCCGCCGCCTCCCCCAGACGCAGCCGTCTTGCCCCTTCCTCCAGGAACCGGACAACCGCCCGGTGCATGCGCTTATCCTCCGCGGAAAGCGTTCCCGCCTTTGCCAGGGCATCCATCAGCCGTCTGCGGGAATCAATCTGCTTTTCCAGCAGCGCCAGCACCTCCTGCGCCGTCCCGGCGTCCGCCCCCTTTACCAGGCGCAGCGGCTTCATCAGCTCGGACAGATAATCGGCGGTTTCCAGATTTTCCCGCATCTGGCTTACCAGCTTATCCAGCAGCATGCCAAGCAGCGACAGCCGCTCGTCAAATTTCGCGATTCTCGCCCGCTCGCGCACCTGTGCGGAGCAGGCGCCCGCAAGGATTTCCTCGACCTTATAGTCCTTTTTGTATTTATTGTACAGCTCATAGTACGCTGTAAATTCCTTTACGATCTTTTCATTGTGAATATACTGCCCGATCAGCGTCTCATCGACAGCAAGGCCCTCCTCCTCGCACAGAAGCATGGCGGCAGACAGATCCTCCCAGCCCCTTGCGGTGACGTACGAACGTCCCCCGACGGTGGTCTCGACTCTGTAAAAGTCACTTTTTTTCATGTCCAGGTATGTCGTAACGGCATTGTGAATCCCGTTTTTGAGCGCGTATTCCTTCCATGTAGGGTAGTCCGCCTCCACCTCGACAAGCTTCATACGGTCCATGGTAACCACGTCAAACTCCCGCACGGACTTATTGTACTCCGGCGGATTCCCCGCCGTCACGATTACCCAGCCCTGCGGCACCTGATGACGCCCGAACACCTTATACTGCAAAAACTGGAGCATCGACGGCGCAAGCGTCTCCGATACGCAGTTGATTTCATCCAGAAACAAAATCCCCTCCTCGATGCCGGACTGCTCCATCACCTCATAGACGGAGGCGATAATCTCACTCATGGTATACTCGGAAATGTCAAATTCCATCCCTTTATATTCCTTGTGGGTAATAAACGGCAGTCCCAGCGCGGACTGTCTCGTGTGGTGCGTCATGGAATAGGATACCAGCGCAATACCAAGCTCCTGCGCGATTTGCTCCATAATCGCCGTCTTGCCGATTCCCGGCGCGCCCAGAAGGAAGACCGGGCGCTGACGCACCACCGGTATGCGGTATTCCCCGAATTCATCCTTTTTCAGATATATTTTCACCGAATTTTTAATATGCTCTTTTGCCTGTTTGATGTTCATCGCCTAATCCCTCTCCTCCTCTATATCCTCCGCCGACAGCACCAGCTTGATCGCCCACGGCGGTATGGGGGGCGGCTCCACCCCGTCGTCCAGAAATACAAACGCCGTATCGTAAGGCGGCATCCGCTCCGGGAAAACGCCGTAGCCGTCGGTAAAATAAATAAGCCCCTTGAGATTTTCAAAGCTTCCCGCTTCGATACAGCGGTTTACGTAGTCAAAGACCGGACGGAAATCCGTAGCGCCAAAGCCCTCCAGATGCCCGTGCTTCATAAACGCTTCAAACTCCTCGTCACAGGTAATCCTCGTATCCTGCCGCACGTCGCTGTCGCACTGCAGGATATGGATGTTTACCTTGCGGAAAAAGCTCTCGCTGCTCTTCAAAATCGAATACGTTTTGTTCAGGAACGCCTGCACCAGCTTCCCGCGGCAGGAAGCCGACGTGTCAATGGCAATGACAAATTCTTTGATTTTATTCACATCCTTGTATTCCAGCGGCTCTACCAGCGGCATATTCCCGTACAGGGACAGTCCGTAGGTATAGTACACATAGTCAAATTCCTCGTCGTTAATCTGCATATCCTCGCCCGATACGCAAAACCGCCGCAAAAAATCACTGTAATCGTATTTTTCCCGCATCGCCTCCTCCAGATTCTGCACGATGCTGCGGTTATCCGTCCTGTCCCGCGAAAAGGACTTCAGCTCCGCCTTTACCCGCTCGCTGATTTTCTTCCACTGCTGCATTGTAAGCTCCAGTGTTTCCCGCGCCGCCCACGACATGTGACTGTCGCGCCAAAACAGGCGCGACAGCTGCGCAAGCGCCTCCGAATCCATACGATCCTCACGAAGCCTCCTGTAAATCCTCTCCGCTGTAAACACCTCCACGCGCATCCTCCAATCCGCAAGTGCCCTGCCGCGCAAATCATCGCCGCCAAGCTCCATGCCGCTAAGGTCCAGCTCCGCTATGACATTTTCCACCGCCATATCCACGGCGGTGTCCCACAGCTCCTGCTCCATCCGTTCGTAACGGTACGGATGGTTAAAAATCAGGTGCAGCAGGATATGCAGCAGTGTCCGTGTGATACGGTTGGGCTCCTCCTGATACTGCCGCAGAACATATACCGGATCATACCGGATCGTCCGTCCGTCACAGGCTACGCCCTCCGTGCCGTAAGCGGCCTCAAAGGAAAGCCCCGCAAGCGCCGCATCCAAAAAACGCAGATTCACCACAATCCTGTCTCGCGCAAGACGCCATATATTCTCCGAAAGCGCTGTCGCTTTTTTCAGCTTATCCGCTTCTGTCCGCATAGCTCTCTCCATTTTTCTCCATTTCTGTGATTGAAAATTTTCATTTCAATCTTACTTAACGCCTGTTTTTCATTATTTGCGCCCATTATATAACGTTTGTTTTTATTTCAAAATATCCTCCGGCACGCAGGCCGCCATCTCCCGGTACGCCAAATCCGACGGATGCAGATGGTCCCCGCTGTCAAATTCCGGCGCAAACGCCTCCGGGCGCGCCCTGTCGCGCAGCACCGCGTCAAAATCGATACAGCCGTCTGTCTCATCCGTCGTCCGTATCCAATCATTGACGGCACAGCGCAGGTCGTTGCGAAACGGCTCGTAGGTCCGCCACCCGTAGATGGGCAGCAGGGTTCCCATATAAACCTTAAGCCCGTACGTCCGCGCCTTTTTAATGTACATCCGAAGCCCCTCTATCAGCTCCGCGTCCGTGGGCAAATCGCTCCATGGGCGGAAGGGATTGACCTCAACGCCGACGGGATGGATAATATCGTTGATTCCGTGCTGGATAATCACCGTATCCGCCCCCGAAACCAGCGCCTCCCTCGGAAAGCGCACCGCGCCCTTCAAGCCGTACGAATCATACGTGATATTATCATACTGGCGCAGGATGCGGGTGCCGCTTGCCGCCCTTCTTACAACAGAAGTATGCATCCATGCCTCTTTTTCTATTCTGAGAGAAAGATAATCCGGCCATGCCTGCGAGGTGATGGAATCGCCATAGCAGATAACGGCCCTGTTTGTATCCTCCGTATAGATCTCGATATTGCTCAGAAAATAGAACCAGTTTGTATTGCGTGTGTTATTTAACGGCAGCATCCCGCTCGCCGCATAGTCGCCCACCGCGTAAAAGCCCTTTGACAACGGCCCCGTTATCAGCACGGCGGAACGCATCAGGGTAAAATCGGCAAAATACATGCTGACGCTGATGTCCTGTCCCCGCCGCACCGGCATCAAAATCTCGTCGCTTACCACAGCCTCTCCGGCCGGAATTGTAACGGACGCGGCGCCGCCGAAGGTCACGCCCACATTGGTCTCTTCCCGGATTTCCCTGCCGCCCCGGGCCGCGCTTTGGGCCGCGTAAACGCGCGTTACCGTTACCGCCTCCGTCCCGCAGAAATTGTCGAGCGTGAGTCTCATCCGATCTCCGTCAAGCAGCGGATGGACGGGATAGCGGAGTGTCAGGTCCTTTGCGTAATTCTCCGGCCTCCTGTCCGCAATGGATATTGCGTTGCCCCATATGGATATGTATTTTTTCATTGTCTCCCTCTTTTCCGTTCCCATTCTTTCAGCCGGCTCCCTATGCCGCTTGTCAATGACAACATTCTACCATAAATCCCCATATAATTCCATTTAATGTTCTCTGCGCCGTGCAAAATCTGTTGATAAAAATTTCAGAAACCCTCGCGTCAGCCCTAAAGTTTCTGCCCTTTTCTGCCGATATGTACAGAAACAGGGCATGAGAACCATATCACTGTTGTTACACGGATGTACATTCTATCAAAGGAGTGATCAATATGGCAAATTTATCAGTAAACAATTTTTTTAATTCTTTTTCAGGCATAGGCTCCGGCAGCTACGGGAACTTCTACAGCAATCTGAACGATGCCAGCCTTATCAAGAGCGGCAGCTACCGCAGGCTTATGAAGTCCTACTTCGCTACGGCTGACGCGGACAGCTCCGATAAGACCTCTTCAGATAAGAAGACCTCTTCGGATTCCGATACCAGAACAAAGAGAAATATTAAGAATACGGTTCTTGACGACCTTTTGAAGCATGAGACAAAATCAAAGACCAAGACCAGCGGTGTTCTGGACGACCTTTTAAATCCCGAAAAGAAAAAGTCTACTATTCAGAACAAGGTTCTTGACGATTTGCTCGGCGAGAAGGATAAGACAGTCTCCGCGACAGATGACGGCACGGTTGTAGAGAAGGCAGCCGCGGCAGCGCCCGGAACAGTCATTGACACCGCGGTATAGGCATTGCGTTACATGCTGCATACGCGGATTGTAACAAAAATATATCCCCTGCATATAGTATTAAAAACATATGCAGGGGATTTTTATGTCCACTATCAAGAAAGCCGAGACGCCCGCTTATTCCGGCACGCTCACAATAAACGTCACTTCATCCGTGGGTCTGATACCCATCAGCAACGCCACTGTCACCGTCTCTGTCACAGGGGAACCGGAGTCTTCCATAGAAACGCTTACCACGGATGATTCAGGGCAGACAGGCACGATATCCCTGCCTGCGCCCAGCCCGTCCTACAGCGCGGAGCCCAATTCTCCGCGTCCTTATTCCGAATACAATATCACCGTTTCCGCACCCGGTTACGAGCCGGTGTATATCGCGGGCAGCGAAATACTGCCCAACGAAAACTCCATACAGCCGGTATCCATGACCCCGCTGGAGGTGGAGCCGCCGGAAGCACCGCTGGAGGAAGCGATTATCATCCCCGACCATACGCTGTACGGCGAATATCCGCCCAAGATACCGGAGGACGAAATCAAGCCCATGGATGAAAGCGGGGAAATCGTACTGAGCAGAGTCGTCATTCCCGAGTATATTATTGTCCATGACGGCGTCCCGCAGGACTCGAGCGCCAAAAACTACTATGTCCGCTATACGGATTACATCAAAAACGTTGTTTCCTCGGAGATTTACGCGACATGGCCGGAAAACACCATCTACGCAAACACGCTTGTCATCATGTCGTTTACCCTGAACCGCGTTTATACGGAATGGTATCGGAATCAGGGCTACAACTTTACGATTACCTCCTCCACCGCCTATGACCAGAAGTGGGTGTACGGACGCAATATTTACGCCAATATCAGCCGAATCGTCGACACCGTTTTCTCAAACTACCTGTCGCGGCCCGGCGTGCGCCAGCCTATTTTTACCTCCTACTGCGACGGAAACCGCACCACCTGCGAGGGACTCTCCCAATGGGGCAGCAAGTATCTGGGCGAACAGGGGTATTCGCCGATTGAAATCATCCGTTATTATTACGGAAATGATATGTATATCAACAGCACGCAGTATATTTCCGGCGTTCCCTCCTCCTGGCCGGGCTATGATCTGACCATCGGCGCGTCCGGTCAGAAGGTATTACAGATGCAGCAGCAGCTTAACCGCATCGCACAGAATTATCCTGCCATTCCCCGCATTGCGGAGGACGGCATCTTCGGAAGCGGCACCGCCGACGCGGTGCGCACCTTCCAGCGGGTATTCGGACTGCCCGCAACCGGTGTTGTGGATTATCCCACCTGGTATAAGATTTCAGAAATCTACGTGGGCGTATCCCGGATTTCCGAACCGTCATAAAAAAACCGGGCGCCAGCGCACCCGGTTTGAAGAATGCTCCGCATTCTTCCTGAAATGATTTATGCTGCCGCATTCTCCTGTCGACAAGTCCTACAGACGGACATCCACAGGGACATAGTGCATCCGCGGGGAGCTTTCCGCATCCGCAGACGCCGCGTCCCTGTCCGCGTCCGCTGCCTCCCCCTGACGTCCGGACGCCGCCCCGGTCTCCTCGTCCGCGTGTCTGTCCGCTGCGTTTGGAGCGTCGTCGTCCTGCGCCTGTGATGCGTCCTTCATCTCTTTATACGCACCCGCCAATGTGTCCAGCTGGGCCGCTGCGGCATTCTCCGCCTTCTGCTCTACGTCGGCAAGCTCTTCCTTCTTTGCGGAAACATCGCCGCCGCGCTGCCCGTCCAGCTTAATCTCACTCTCGAGCACACCCGCGCGTCCCTCCAGCTTCACAGCGACGCCTCCCTGTACCCTGGCCTGCTTTATCGAGGCATCCGCCGACATCATCGCATTCATGCCCGTCGCGGAAAGTCCCGCCGCCTGCTGTCCCGCGTCGGCCTTTTTGGCCTGCGCGGATATCTCCTGTTCGCCGGAAGACTTCTGCTGCTTCTCCCTGCGCAGCTCAAGCTGGTGCTGCCGCAGCTGATTGTTCAAATCCTGAATCTGCTGTGCAAGCTCCTGCCGCCGCTTCATCTTTTCCTCCGTGGTCATTTCCTTGTCGGCGGAAACCTCCTGAATCCGGCGCTGTACATCCGCGATTTGCTTTTGAAGCGCCTTGCTCACGGGATCCGACGCGCAATTTGCGCTCCCCTGTCCGGCCGGAACGGCCGCACTGTTTACACCGTTAATCGTCATCCTTTCTCCTCCTGTCCCAGGTTCATCGTTTTATCTGTTTTCTGGCCTGCCAGATAACAAACCTGTCATCTCGTATTTCGGAGTAAAAGCAGGACAATTCAACCGTCATGTCGTGAGGCGCCCTTTTTTCGTTGTGAACGGCGACTCCGCCGGCAGGGCGCACTGCTTTGTTAAGGACAGTCCAGCATCAGCATGACGCAGAGCGCAAATTCTCCCTCCGCCTGCCGGATATCAACATCCCCGTAGTAACGCTGCGCCACCTTCCGGATATTCGCCAGTCCAAAGCCATGGCCGCCATCCTTCTTTGTGGTCACCGGCAGGCCGCTTTCGCTGTCCAGCTGCCGTATTCCGTTCATGCTGTTCTTTACTTCTATCAAATACGCGTTCTTCCTTCGCGAGGAGGTAATCCATATATACGGCTCTCTGCAGCCCAGCGCCGCCTCTATCGCGTTGTCTGCCGCGTTGCTCAGTATAACGCTGATATCAAAGACGTCCACAGCCGCCCCCTGCGGGTACCGGAAATCATAAGTAAAGGCAATGCCCTTTTCAGCTGCCTCCCGGTGCTTCTCCCATAAAATAACATCTGTAATAGCATTGCCGCTCCTGATATCCGCCAAAGCCCCGTCTACCCGGCCGTGCAGCTTCTCCAAATATTCGTTTGTCTCCGTATTGGCCCCATAAAGCTTTTCCAGAACCATCACATGGTTTCTCATGTCATGCTTGAGGCTGCGGATATCGAGATACAGCCGGTCTATCTCCCGGATATGCTGCCTCATATCCTCCATCTGCCGGGATAACACGGCCTCCTCCTTCTCCCGCTCCTGCCGCTCCCGCAGCTGCTGGTAGAAGACCACCACCGCAAGCATCGCCGCAAACGAGACGCCCATATACAGCGCCGCAAACCCGTTGTAAGCGCTCTGATAGTCCCGGATGCCCTGCCCTGCCGCCGCATAAGCATCATAGAAAAAGGCCGTCATCGCATAGCCTGTCGCCGCCGACAGCGCCGGCGCAAGCATCATCAACAGCTCCCTGCCCGTCATATCGGCGCTTTTGCTGCGGTATGCCCGGTGTATGATGCGAATCAGCAGGCCAATCGCCAGGCAGTCCATTGCCGTGAGCAGCAGCTCCATCAGAATAAACAGTCCAAACGCCAAATACGGCCGCAGCGCCATCTCGGGCGTCATCAGCAGTCCCTCGTACAGCATTGCCCACGGCAGGAGAATAATGCGCCATGCTATGGGATCCAATATCCAGTAAGTAACCGCAAGAAACAGCTTTTGCCGGATATTTCTTCTGTCAATCCCGTACATCACCAAAAATGCCGCGGCTGCGCCGGCCGCATGGGCCGTCATGCTGTTCATCACACAGGGACAAAATTTGCACAACAGCATGACGGCTATATAGGCCGCGCCAATCGCCGCCATATGCCGTCTCTGCGCCAGAAACGGCCGCACAAACCAGACAAGAAGAACGCCTGACGCCGCAATGCCCGCAATGCTTCGCACATATCCCGCAATGTCCCAGCAAAATTCCCAATCTATCATATGTATTGTCCTCTCAGGCTCTCTGGTTATACTGCAGATAACGCCTGACAAACTCCGGATACTGTTTTTTTGCCATCAGCGCCGTTCCCTGCTCCAAATAAATCATGGACGCGTCGTATTTCACCACATATTTGAAATGAACCAGATAAGCGCGGTGGGACCTGAAAAAATCCGCCCCCAGCTCCCGCTCCAAATCGGACAGCCGCCCGTAATACTCAACTGCTCCGCCCGTATAATGTATCATCACCTTGCGGTTAAAGACCTCCGCGTAAATAATATCCTTATGCAAAATCCGCGTATGCACGCCGCCGGATTTGATGATAAGGCTGCTTCCCTCATCCCGCCCGCGCTGTGCCAGGCGCAGCTGCTTCCGCTCCCGATACTGCGCTGCCGCTCCCAGAAGCACCTGCGCAAAACGCCCGTCGTCAAACGGCTTTACAAGGTAATGAAACGCCCCTACGTCAAAGGCGTCAAACACATAATCCTCCATTGCCGTCACAAAGATCAGAACGGTGTCCCGCCCGGCGCCCGCATGCTGCGCCCGCAGCCTCTTTGCCGTATCCATACCGTTCTCCCCCGGCATCTGAATATCCAGAAACAAGATATCCGGCAGCGTTTCGTCCCCAAGCAGCGCCTCCCCCGAGGGATAGACACAGACCTCGGCCAAAGGGCAGACCTGTCCCGCCTTATCCGCAAGCATTTCCCTGATTGCCCTGTCGTCGTCACATATTGCTATCCGCATGCTCCTCCACCCTGTAATACAGCCTCTCCAGCTCCTCAAGCGCCGCCTGCGCGCTTGTAATTTCCGTCAGCTCCCTGCAGACGCTGTCGTAATCCTCAATAGGAATAACAACCGTTATTGATACGTTTTCCGTGTATGCGCAGTCGACCGTTTGGATATGTCTTGCCGCCAGCAGATGCTGAATCTTACCGACACTGTTATAATCCGTCCCGATACGCAGCCTTACCCCAAACTGCTGGCGCACCGTTTCACAGTCCTCCAGCGCCTTCCTGAGCACACCCGAATAGGCCCGCACCAGCCCGCCGGTCCCCAAAAGCGTCCCCCCGAAATAGCGCGTGACCACCGCCGCAATATTACGGATTTCACTGCCAAGCAGCACCTCCAGCATGGGCCTGCCCGCCGTACCGCCGGGCTCCCCGTCGTCGCTGCTTCTGGTAAGCTGCGCCCTGCTGCCTATGACAAACGCGGAACAGTTGTGCCTCGCGTCATAATATTTCTTCTTCATTTCGTCTATAAAGGCCGCTGCCTCCTCCTCGCTCGCGACAGGACGGACCGTTGCTATAAACCGCGATTTCTTCTCCACAAGCTCTGCCTCGGCGCCCTTCGTAAGCAGGATAAAATTGTCGTATTCCGTATGCTCCATAAATCCTGTGCCCTCCCCTGCGGCCTTTTGCCCTGTTCTGCTCTATCTTAACACATCCGTGTATAAAAAGTAAGAGCCTTGCCCAGAATACATAGAAAAAGCATTTTCATCAGAATAAACTGTCCGCAAAAAAAACTTTATTTATGCGCACCAATTTGTTATAATGATGAGATAGCGTAAATGCATAATGTTTTCAATATGGAGGTGACTCTATGAATTACGGGAAAAAAGGAATTCACAAAATCCAAAAATCCCTGACTTCAAAAACGATAAAGCTCAAAAAAATGTTTTTTGTTACCGCACTGAAGCTGGCGCTTGTCGCGGTGCTGGCGACGGCGGTTATCGGCTGCTGCCTGCTCATCGGCATTTTTAAAGGCATCCTGCGGTCCACGCCCGATATAGATCCCGTATCCGTTATGCCCACAGCCTACGCGACCGTGGTTTACGACGCCAAGGGAAACGAGATTACCAAGCTTGTCGCGGCCAATTCCAACAGAAGCCCGGTGCGAATCGACCAGGTGCCTCAGTATCTTCTGGACGCCTTTGTCGCGATCGAGGACGAGCGGTTTTACTCGCATAACGGCATTGATATCAAGGGAATTTTCCGTGCCGCAGCCGCGGTTCTCGAGACCAGAAGCCTGTCCCAGGGTGCTTCCACCATCACACAGCAGCTTATCAAAAACAATGTCTTCGACAACTGGGTCAATCAGGACGACAGCATCAAAAAGATCAAGCGAAAGATTCAGGAGCAGTACCTGGCCATCGAGCTTGAGAAAAAAATGAGCAAGGAGGAGATTTTAGAGGCGTACATGAATTCCATCAACCTCGGACAGAATACGCTCGGCGTCAAGGCAGCCGCGTCACGGTATTTTGACAAGGAGCCGTATCAGCTGACGCTTTCCGAGTGCGCGGTCATCGCCGCGATTACGCAGAATCCTTCCAAGCTCAATCCGATATCCCATCCGGAGGAAAATATAAAACGCCGTGATAAAGTACTGAATAATATGCTCAAGCATGGCTATATTTCCCAGGCGGAATATGACGCCGCCATCAAGGACGACGTCTATGACCGGATTGCCAAGGTCAACGATGAAATGGAAGCGAACGCAGTCTATACATATTTTGTAGACGAGCTTGCCGAGCAGGTATTGAATGACCTGATGGAGATTAAAGGCTACAACGAGACGCAGGCCTACAATATGCTTTACAGCGGCGGCCTGCGGATTTACACCACACAGGACCCGGATATTCAGGCCATCTGTGACGATGTATTTACCAATGAGGAGCTTTATCCCGCCAATACCAAATGGTATCTGAACTATGTCCTCACCGTCGAAAAGGCAAACGGTGAGAAGGAAAACCACAGTACGGAAATGTTCAAGGCATTTTTTAAGGAAAAGAACGCCTCCTTCAATCTGCTGTACCCCTCTCAGGAGGACGCCTACGCGGCCATTGAGGAGTACAAGGCTGCCGTCATGTCCGAGGGGGACAAGGTAGACGGCGAGCGCATCACACTTACGCCGCAGCCGCAGGCGTCCCTGACGGTTATGGATCAGTCGACCGGCTATGTCGTTGCCATTGTCGGCGGGCGCGGCCCCAAAGAAGGAAGCCGTACCCTGAACCGTGCCACAAACACAACGCGGCAGCCCGGTTCTACCTTTAAGGTCGTATCCACCTACGCACCCGCGCTCGACAGCGCTGGCGCGACGCTT
Organism: uncultured Lachnospiraceae bacterium; assembly: GCA_949948735.1. GTDB lineage: Bacteria > Bacillota > Clostridia > Lachnospirales > Lachnospiraceae > COE1. Next base: position 52,676 of record CATLGV010000014.1, read on the forward strand.
GCCTCCGTACAGAACGACGCTCCCTACAGCTACGCAAACGGCAGACCCGTCGCAAACCACTGGGGCAGCACCTATCGCGGACTGCTTTCTTACCGGTATGCCATCCAATGGTCGGCAAACGTCGTAACCGTCAAGGCACTGACACAGATCACACCGCAGCTTGGCTTCGACTATCTGCAGAATTTTGGCTTCACCACGCTGGTAGACCGGCGTGTGCTCAAGGACGGCACCGTGCTCTCCGACATCGGTCAGCCTCTGGCCCTTGGCGGCATCACGGACGGCGTTACCAATCTGGAGCTGAATGCCGCCTATGCGGCCATCGCCAACAGCGGCACTTATATTAAGCCCAAGTTTTATACCAAAATCGTAGACAGCAACGGAAATGTCGTGATTGACAACACGCAGCCGGAGACCACGCAGGTTATCAAGGCTACTACCGCATGGCTTCTGACCAGCGCCATGCAGGATGTTATCAACTCCGGAACCGGCGGACGATGCCGCTTCCCCAATATGGCAATCGCGGGAAAGACCGGTACTACAACCGACTATAAGGATGTATGGTTTTCCGGCTATACCCCCTACTATACCGCCACAACATGGGTAGGCTTTGACAACAACGTAAGCCTGACCGGTACGGACGAGAAAAACCTCGCAAAGACCCTATGGCGCGAGGTTATGGCAAAAATCCATGAAAATCTGGAATACAAGTCCTTTACGATGCCGGGCGGCATCGTTACGGCCGCCGTATGCTCCAAGTCCGGCAGACTTCCGATTGCAGGCGTCTGTGACGAGCATGTCCGCACGGAATATTTTGCCGAGGGAACTGTGCCGACGGAGTACTGTGATGTGCATGTCATGTCAAATATATGCGCATATTCCGGCCTTACGGCTACGGAGGAATGTCCGTTCAAGGTCGCTTCACTGGTAGAGCAGATTCCGACAAGGCTGCAGGACATCTCTCTTGGCAACGCGCTGACTGCGCCGGCGACGGAGGAGGATCCGGACGCAGAGGAGGAGGATCCCGCTGATGCCTCCCAGATGTGCCCGCACAACAGCGACTTCTTTGCCGCGCCGAACGCGCAGGAGGTATTGCTCCAGCAGGCCCTGCAGCTTCAGCAGATGCAGAATCCGCAGACGCCGGCTCCGGACACCGGTGCGCCGCCTGCAGCGCCATCGGATACCACGATACCGCCGGCCACAGTACCGCCGACGACCACAGTACCGCCAGCCACTACGGCGCCTACACTTCCTACGCTGCCTACACTGCCCACCGTACCGCCGGCGGCCGGAACGGAATAAACGCAGCCGGCAGCATGCATTCAGGGAATACCCGCGATTGACAGGACACTCCGTCAATCGCGGGTATTCCTTTGAACAAACCGCCTTCAGGCCGCACCGGCATGGGAAGAAATATTTAAAAATGAATTGACATGACACTGCTTTTATGATAAGATAACTGACGGTGACAATATCCGTCATTCGAATGATGCTGTCTTGGCGCAGTCGGTAGCGCGTCGCCTTGGTAAGGCGGAGGTCGGGGGTTCAAGTCCCCTAGACAGCTTTGCATTGTTCATGGAATAAAGCCTTCAGAGTTTTCTGAAGGTTTTTTTTTCGAAATATTACGATTTTATTACTGAATTATTGGCATTTTGCATATTTTTGATGATTTCTTGCCAATTTGACCAACATAGAGTATACTTTGTTCTATCTACTACAATTCGGAGCGGAACGCCGCTGCCGGATTGGACAAAGCATTTTACCGGCAAATAAGCAGGGGATATTGATATGAAGAAAACAACAATCAACCGCATACTGATAGGCGTCATAACCTTAATGGTTCTCTCCATTTGCTTCCTGATCGTATGCATTGTGACAAGACCACGATATATTGATACCAGTGAACCCGAGACGGCGGTTATCCGGGAGGTTCCCTTTGTCGAGAGCCAGCCCGACGCGTTGGCCGAGAGCGGCGGACAGCCTGTCACCGAGACGGCAGAGGCTCCTTCTGTGCTTCAGGGAAAGACCTCAGCCCGCGTCAATGTCCGCAATGCCCCCACCGAGGACGGGAAGGTCCTTGCGACCGTCGATGAGGGCACGGTTTTCGAGATTGTAGAAATTCTGGATATCGGCTGGACGCATGTCATCTACGAGAATCAGGACGCCTATATCTCTTCATCGTACGTGATCATCCTTCATTAAGCAAAGATTCTTTCCGACAGACAAAACCGCAAGCCTGTAGCTTGCGGTTTATTCATCTCCACGATACATATCTTTATAATATTGGCTGACATACATATAATTATAGCCGTATTCTGCAAACTTTCGCAGCACCACGTTGATCTCCGCTCCGATAAATACAATGTTCATCGTACCGTAAAGCCATAAAATGAAAATCACAATCGTTGCCAGGCTGCCATAGGTTACGGAATAATTCGCAAAATTATCTATGTAAAACGAAAATCCCCAGGAATAGGCCAGCCACACCACCGTTGAAAAGACCGCTCCCGGAAATTCGTATTGAATACGCGACTTCCTGTTGGGCATCTTCATATAGATCAGCATAAACAGCACCACCAGCAGCAGCGGGGTAAACACATATTTCCCATATCGAAACAGCCGTTCAAACAGGACAAGACCGGGTATATACCGGACAAGGGCGTTAAAAATATTATTTCCCAGTACAATCAGCACCATTGTAAGCCCAAGCATCACAAAAAATATCAGTACATACAAAATGGCAAGCGCATACAGCACAATCGTCCCCCGCGTCTCCTTAATGCCGTACACCGCGTTCATCCCTATAATGACCGCATATACCCCTTTTGACGCGCAAAACAGCACCATCAGTACGGTAAAGGACTGGAGCATTGTCGTACTGCCATAGACCTCCCTGATAATCTGCCGCAAAAGCGGCTCAAGCTCCCCCGGCATAACCGCCAGCACATAGGAGCTGATAACCCCCGCATTGATCGGCAGATACTGAAACATTGATACGCAGAACATCACCATCGGCACCAGAGACATCAATACAAACAGTGCGGCGTGTCCCGAAAAGGAAGAAACATGGTCATATCGTATCTTCTTCGAAAAGTAGAGCAGCTGCTCCGCGGCAATTTTAAGCCGTCTGCTTTTGATTTTCCCGGTTCTCTTACTTCCATCCGCGCACATCGGGCGTTATCCCTTTTGCTTTGCCTTCTTGATAAGGAACAAATCACTGATCGCCTTGCCAAGATTGTGCGGATAAAGCTGCACGATAGGGCTGCTGAATATATCTCCTATCTGCATCCTGAAGCCCACCTTAACGAACTTCTCTTCATTTGGAAATTCATACGCGATGTACTGTCCGTCCTCCATATACTGTGCATCCGGTGTCGAAATGTCGGTTTTGCGCTCCAGCATGACGCTCATAGAGGTTGCCGCCGCGCCCATCATCTGATTCATCGCTTCCGATACCGCGCTCAGATGCATCTCGCTGAACTCCATCTGCGCAAAGCTGCCAAAGCCGTCCCCGCCCATCATCAAATCCGCGATTTTCTTCGCATCCGGCTCCTCGAGCATCAGAATACTGCAGCCCTTAAGGCCCTCGACATAATTTACCTTCACAAAAACCTTCTTATCGGAAACATTTTTCGCATACTCATTCTTCTCGATAATCTCCACTCTGGGCGGCGTAATATCCACCGGATGGCGGACCAGCTGGCTCAGTGTGGACGCCGAGGCGCCGAGACAGATGTTTGAAATCTCGCCTATCGCATCTATTTCCATATCACTAAATATATAATTGTTCATCTCATATCCCTCCATCACATCATCAGTGCCGCCGGCTCACACTTTAACGCGGATGCCAGCTTGTAAACCAGATTATCCGGCTGTCTCGACAAGTCACAGTTAAACAGCTCGCAGTTCTTTATCGTGGAAACGCTGTACCCGGCCCGCTCCGCGACCTGCTTCTGAGAAAGGCCAAGAGCAAACCTGCGAAGCTTCACGGCCGATATCTTCGCAAAATGCAGATAAAGGTACTTCCCGTCATAATTCACGGAATTCACAAGCTGTATCAGCTCCCCGCCGTTGCTCATCGGCTCCTTATCCAGCTTGTATATCGATACAATCGCTGTCATCATCTTTCTCATAATTTTCTCGTCGGTATAATGGCTCAAATTCTCAATGGGTATGTAAACATCCATATACGCTGCTTTCAGGTCCCTGATTTGTTCCTCGCCAAGCCGCACAAGATAATTGTTCTCCCGCGCTTCGTCGTACATCGCGGAAATTTTCATCCAAAATTCATCTTTATCAAACGCCGGCATGTCCTGCTCCTCCCCAAGCCTGTATTTATATATTATTATACGATACCGCAAAAACAGTGTCAATTAATATGTCATTTTTACGCACGGCGCGCTTTTTCATTTAGTGCTTGACGTTTTGAATACGCATTGTTATACTAAAGGTTAGGATTTTTACTTTGATGTTTTTCAAAATTGGCCAAAGCTCCCTGCCAAACAAAAATGATACAGAAAGGCGGATGACAATGAGTATTTTTAAGGATGACAGATCTACAATGAACGAAGCCGCAGCGAATCTCGACGAAGCGCTTTCTCACTGCGGTCTGGACACAGCGCTTCACAAGGCTTTTGATGCAGGCATGAATTTGGACGAAATACTGTACGTTATCTTTGCCCACACCGACCGGACCGTTAAGCGGTATGTCGTTCAGGATCAGTTAAAAAAGGCTGCAAACAAGGATAAAGCTTAACCTCCTGCCGCAGCGGATGCCCCTGTGGGCGTTCTCCTTCTACAAAAAGCAGCATGGCGCAAATTTATACTTGCATTTCATACATATATTGTGATATACTATAATTCGTCAGCGGGAATTCCCTGACGCACTGTGAAGGGGCATAGTTCAGCGGTAGAACAGCGGTCTCCAAAACCGTCAACGCGAGTTCGATTCTTGCTGCCCCTGTCTTGACAACGCAGGCCCGGTTGCCTGCGTCCGAAGAAACAGCGACAAGCTTTTTGGCTTGCCGCTGTTTTTTATTTTCCGCTTGACACTTCCAGACTATTATGATAGTCTATCAATACAGACTATTGCAATAGTCCAGAAAGGAGTTGTTCTCTTATGAAGCTGTTTGATTCAGAGCTGAAGGTAATGGAAGTCCTGTGGGAACACGGTGAAAAATCCGCCCGCGATATTGTCGATATATTGTCCGGGCAAATTGGCTGGAATAAGAATACGACCTACACCGTAATCAAAAAGTGCATTGAAAAAGGCGCCGTCGCGCGCGAGGAGCCCGGATTTTTGTGCCGGCCGCTCGTCACCAGAGACGAGGTCGCCCAGAGCGAGACGGAACAGCTGATTGACAAAATGTTCGGCGGCTCCAGCGAGCTGTTCTTCTCATCGTTTTTAAAGAATCAGGGACTCTCGGAGGCTGACGCCGCCCGGCTCTGCCAAATGATTAAGGAGGTAAAATGAAATGCTGCATTTCAGAATGGATATGCCCTTATATTTAATGATGCTGTACGGAAGCATTCTGCTGCTGGCGGTTCTGCTGCTGCGCGCACTGTTCAGGCACAGGCTGCCCAGGCTCGTCTTTCCCGTCCTCTGGACACTGGTGCTACTGCGCTTTCTCGTCCCATACGCCCTAAGCAGCCCGCTCAGCATAAAGCAGGTTCCCGAATTATCCCCGTCGTTCTCAACCGCTTTTACCGAAGCCGTTGCCGTTGAAGACATCCCGGTTGAGCCTGTACAGGAGCTTCAGCTCCATGCCGAAGCCCCGGCAGAAGCCACCGCGGCTCCCGGAACAGATTCGAATACCGCAACCGGCTATACCACGGACTTTTCTTATTCCCTGTATGGGCATTGGCCGCTTATCCGTAACATATCGTTTGTTATTTATATTGCCGGTGTTATTATAACAGCATCTGTTTTATTGTTTCAGAAGCGCTGCTACGCAAAAAGGCTGAAAAACAGCCTGTTGGTGGAGCACAACGAAACCATCAACACCATTTTGCGGGAAATGCGTATGGGCCATGTCCTTGTATTTACCAATGATGAGATTGCATCCCCGCTGGTATCCGGCCTGCTCGCCCCGCGCGTTTATCTGCCTACCCGCATGGACTTTGACAATACGGAGCTGCTGCGCCATATCCTGATGCATGAAACCATGCATATCCGGCGCAGAGATAACTGGATTAAGCTGGTCATGCTGGCTGCGCTCTGCATCAACTGGTTTAATCCGCTTGTATGGATTATGTCCAAATGCCTTTCCTCAGATCTGGAGCTTGCCTGCGATGAGGCCGTTCTGCTGCAATGCGGCGCAGAGCAGCGCCAGAGCTACGCATTCAGCCTGCTTGCAATGGCGATTACCGCCAGCCGGCCGACGCTGCTCTACAGCGCGTTTTCCAGGACCGAGGTTGAAAAGCGCGTCAACAGCATTGTGCATTACAAAAAGGCCTCTGTGTCCGCACTGCTGCTTTCCACACTGCTTGTGCTAAGCAGCACTGTCGTCTTTGCAACCGGCGGTCAGGCGCCCTTTTCCCCGTATCTGAGCGCTTATTGCTCCAACGACAGCTGCCGCTGGGGTGCGCAGGCATTCATAACGCGCGATATCGAATTGGGAAGGGATGCGCAAATACGCGCAGATTATGTGATTTTGGAGGTCTTACGCACCAATACGGACAGCGACCCCATTACCATAGAGGCTGATATCCGCAATGCGCTGGCTGCGGAATTTCATGTAGAGCCGGAGGCCTTCCGCATCGACATCAGCCTCTGTCTGTCAGACAAGGAGCTCTATACGGAATATGCACAGTGGAAGCTTGTACCTAACGCCGACGGATACCTTATCTATAACGGGGAACCTGTCCGGTACTTCTATGACGAAGCGGCCGGCCGCTATCAGGCCGCCGACGGCCTCATTGACATCCTGGTTCAGAGAGACCGTCTGGGCCGCATCGCCGACATAACCGCACAGCATCCGGGAAACGCCGACTTTGACCGCCGCAGCGCAAACCGTACTTATCACGCCTATTATTCCGAAGGCGAAGCCGTCCAGATGCAGGAGGATACAGTGATGGAATACACCGTCACGGAAGATCCCCAAAAAAGGCTTTGGTAAGCGCAATCAGATATTCCACATCCCGCGCACCGGCAGTCTCATAGGCCGAATGCATGGCAAGCTGCGGCAGACCAATATCTGCCGCAGCCATGGAAATCTGTGCCATCACAAGATTTCCGAGCGTAGACCCGCCCGCAATATCCGAGCGGTTCGCGTAGGTCTGCAGCGGGATGGCCGCGCGCCGGCATAAGCGCTTGACATAAGCTGCCGAATAAGCATCCGTGGCATATTTCTGGCTGCCGTGGTACTTGAGCACCACCCCTTTGTTTAAGCAGGGGCGGTTTGTCGGATCCGCCTTTGCGCCCTGGTTTGGATGGCACGCATGCGCGTTGTCTGCGCTTAGCAGAAAGCTCTGCGCCTTCCAGATCCGGTAACCCTGCGCCGACACCCCAAGCCCGTCCGCGATATTTTCCAGCGTATCCTTAAGAAAAGTCGAATCCGCGCCCTGCCTTGTAAGGCTTCCGACCTCTTCATTGTCAAAAACCGCAAGCACGTTGATATAGCTGTCGGAGCCCGCGCTCAATATCCCTTTCATTCCCGCAAAAACACACGCAAGGTCATCATACCGCGCGGACATGATAAACTCGTCGTTTTGTCCGGCAAGCACCGCCTTTTCACTGTTTTCCACAAACAAATCGGCGGAAAGAATATCCTCCTCCCCGCAGGGAATGCCTGCTGCCTGCAGCGCCTCTGCCGCAAGCGCATTGACCGTCCTGCCCTCACCCTCCTGTTTCATCGCAATCAGCGGTATCATGTCGGTCTGCGCATTCAACGCCACGCCGTTATTCATATCGCGGTTCATATGAATGGCAACATTGGGAATCACACATATATGATCCTTGAGCTTGACAGGGTATGAGCATATCCTTCCCTCCCGCTCCACGCACACCCTTCCTGCGATTGTAAGCGGCCGGTCCATCCATGTAGAGAGAATCATGCCGCCGTACCGCTCCGTATTGACTGTCAGATAGGCCTCCTCCTTTGTCATCTCCGGATTCTCCTTGAGCTTAAAGGCCGGCGAATCCGAATGCGCCGCGTAAATATGAAAGCCCTTGATTTCGGATACCGCACAATCCGGCACGCAAAACGCCATCAGGGACGAATCATTCCTCACCGTATAATAAGCGCCGCCCCGCTCCGGCTGCCACGGCATGCTCTCCTGCAGCCGCAGATATCCCGCCGCCTCCAGACTGCGCGACACATTCTCCACCGCGTGGTAGCTTGTGAGACTTTCATCCAGAAATTCCATCAGTTCTTTCAAATATTCCATTATATTGCCCTGCCTTTCCTCTGTGTCATCTTATAGAATCAAATCAATCGCCTCCGCGATGCCGCCCACGCCGATGACCTTGATTCCCGCCACGGCCTCCAGCCCCTCGGCGCTTACTCTGGGCATAATCACCGTGTCAAAGCCCAGCTTCTTCGCCTCCAGCACGCGCTGCTGCGCCATATTGACGGCACGCACTTCGCCGCTGAGCCCGACTTCTCCAAAAACAAGTGTTTTTTCATCAATCACCCGGTTCTTAAAGCTTGATACCAGCGCCATGACAATGCCCAGGTCTATCGCCGGCTCATTTAATCGTATTCCGCCCGCAATATTAACATAAGCGTCGCAGTCGCCGATTTGCAGTCCCATTCGCTTTTCCAGCACCGCCATCAGCAGATTCACTCTGTTAAAGTCCGTTCCCGTCGCCTGCCGCCTTGGAATCCCAAAGCTTGTACGGCAGACCAGCGCCTGTATCTCTATCAGCATAGGCCGCGTCCCCTCGAGCGAGCAGACGACCACGGAGCCGCTCGCGCCGACCGGCTTTCCGCTGAGCATATATTCCGAAGGGTTTTCAACCTCGACCAGCCCCTCCCTGCGCATCTCAAAGACCCCGATCTCATTCGTAGAACCAAAGCGGTTCTTCACCCCTCTGAGAATCCGGTAGGACGCATAGCGGTCCCCCTCAAAGTACAGCACGGTATCCACCATGTGCTCCAGCACCCTCGGCCCGGCGACCGTCCCTTCCTTGGTAACATGTCCCACAATAAAGACGGCTATTCCCATCCCCTTCGCAAGCTGCAGAAACACATTCGTTGCTTCTCTTACCTGCGATACGCTTCCCGGCGCCGCGGAAACCTCCTCCTGATACATGGTCTGTATCGAATCAATTACCACCGCCTCAGGCATCGCCGCACGGATTGCCTGTTCGATCAGCGCAAGATTTGTCTCGCACAGCAGCAGCATATCCCCGTCAAACGCGCCCAGCCGCATTGCCCGCAGCTTAATCTGCTTTAAGGACTCTTCACCCGATATATATAAAACCTTCCTGCCGGAAGCGGAGAGCTGCCTGCACACCTGCAGCAGAAGCGTCGACTTTCCAATCCCGGGGTCGCCCCCGACCAGGGTCAGCGACCCCTGCATAATGCCGCCGCCAAGCACTCTGTCAAGCTCCCATATGCCCGTCTGTATCCTGTCCTCCTCCTTCATGGATATTGCGTCCAGCGCCACGGGCTTTGACGCCTCCCGCAGCGGTGCGGTCTTTGCGCTGCCGCCCATACCGCTTCCGGTAACGGCGACCCGCTCTTCAACCATCGTATTCCATTTCCTGCAGGCAGGGCACTGCCCCATCCATTTCGCGGACTCGTATCCGCATTCCTGACAGAAAAATCTTGTCGTACTCTTCCCTTTTGCCATCTGACCCAGTCCCCTTATATGCTTTGCACTGTCGTGTTTCCTGTTCCAACCGGACAGGAAGTCCTTCTGCCGCCGCGCATAAAAGCGGGCAGGTTCACCCCTGCCCGCCTGTCTGCTGCGTTCTTCCTGCCGTCTTGAACCGGTTATTTCTTTATCAGCTTCACGGCAACCCGTCCTGCGCCTTCAAGCTCTACGCTGATACTGAGCTTTCCGGACAGGTTGGTCTTCATAACCCCTGCGCTTTCTCCCGCTACAAGAACCTCGTATTCGGTGTCGGTATCCGTCCCGACCGTAATCTGCGCGTCCTGATTCCCTTCTACCGCAAAGGAGATTCCCTGCTCGTTCTCACGAAAATCATAAACCGATGTTCCGGGAACGGACTCATATAGAAACAGGCCGTTTTTCTCCAGCTTCGTAATCGCCTGGTAGGTCTTTACCTTATAAATATCCCCTGCGTGTTCATAGTCCTCAAGCTTCGCCTTCTGCGCCAGCTCATGGTTTCCAAAGCTGATGTCGCCGCTGTCTTCTGAACGTAGCAATTCCTCAACTACTGCCATTTCTTTTGTCCTCCTCGAATCAACAAATTAATTTATGCCGTATCCGGAGAGCACTCTCCGGTTTTGTACTTACAGTATATAATAAATCCCTTTGTTTTTCCATAAAAATCTGCGCAGATGCCTGTTATTTTTATGCCGGGTTCTTCACCGTAAAGGTAATGCTGTCATTGCGCACGCCCGCCGAAACAACATCCCCCCGCTTGACCCTTCCCTCCAGGATTGCGGTCGCAAGCTCGTTCTCCACCACGGTCTGTATCGCCCGCTTCAGAGGCCTTGCGCCCATCTTCAGATCCGCGTGCTTTTTCACTAGATGCTCCTTGAGCGTATTTGTAAAAGTCAGCTCTATTCCCATCTGCTCTCTGCACCGGTCGCACAGGTTTCTGGAAAGCAGCGTGATAATCTGCTTCATATCCTGCTCCGTCAGCGGATGGAAGACCATAATCTCGTCAATACGGTTGATAAACTCCGGCTTAAACAGCCGCTTGACCTCCTCCATGACGTTATCCTTCATCTTCTTATAGTCCGCGTCCGCATCGCGCGTCATTGCAAAGCCAAGGCTTTTGGGGTCAATAATCCGCTGTGCGCCGGCATTGGAGGTCATTATCAGGATTGTATTCTTAAAGCTGACCTTTCTGCCCTTGGAATCGGTAATATGCCCGTCGTCCAGCACCTGCAGCAGAATATTGAACACATCCGGATGCGCTTTCTCAATCTCGTCAAAGAGAACGACCGAATAGGGATTGCGGCGCACCTTCTCGCTGAGCTGCCCGCCCTCCTCAAAGCCGACATAGCCGGGCGGAGACCCCACCATCTTTGACACGGAATGCGACTCCATATACTCCGACATATCAACACGTATCAGGGCATTCTCAGAACCGAACATGGCCTCCGCCAGCGCCTTGGACAGCTCCGTCTTGCCGACGCCGGTCGGACCAAGGAACAGGAACGAGCCAATCGGACGATTCGGATCCTGCAGTCCCACGCGGCCGCGCTTCATCGTCTGCGCCACTGCCTTGACAGCCTCCTCCTGACCGATGACGCGCTTATGCAGCAGGCCCTCCAGCTTCAGCAGCCGCTCGCTTTCCCTCTGGGTCAGCTTCTTAACCGGTATCTTCGTCCAGACCGCGACCACCTCCGCAATATCGTTCTCTGTCACGACAAGGTTCTTCTCTGCCTGCGTCTTTTCGTATTTTTCGAAGGCTTTATCATATTTCTTAATCAACGCCTCCTGATTCTGCCGCAGCTCTGCTGCCTGCGTATAGGCCTCCATCCGAATGGAAAGCTCTATCTGCCGGTCGTATTTTTTTATCTGTGCGGTCATCTCCTTGAGATTATCCGGAACATGCATATTTTTGAGGCGAATGGAGGCCGACGCCTCGTCAATTAAATCAATGGCCTTGTCGGGCAGATTCCGGTCGTTGATATACCTGTCGGAAAGCTTGACCGCCGCCTCAATCGCCTCCGGCGTAATCGTTACCCGGTGATGCTCCTCATACTTATGCGCTACGCCGCTCAATATCTCAATCGCTTCCTTCTCCGTAGGCTCTTCCACGGTTACCGGCTGAAATCTGCGCTCCAGCGCCGCATCCTTTTCGATATACTTGCGGTATTCGGCAATGGTCGTAGCGCCAATCAGCTGTATCTCCCCTCTGGAAAGGGAGGGCTTGAGAATATTGGAAGCGTCAATCGCCCCCTCCGCGCCGCCTGCGCCGATCAGCGTATGAATCTCATCCAGGAAAAGATAGATATTCCCGGCGTCAATAACCTCCTTGATCACCCTTTTGATGCGCTCTTCAAATTCCCCGCGGTATTTTGATCCCGCAACCATTCCCGCCAAATCCAGCGTCACAACACGCTTGTTCTTGACGGTGTCGGGAACCTCGCCGCTGACAATCCTGAGTGCGAGGCCTTCCGCGATGGCCGTCTTGCCGACGCCCGGCTCCCCGATCAGGCACGGATTATTCTTGGTGCGTCGGGAAAGGATCTGCACCACCCGCATAATCTCTGCCTCTCTGCCGATAACGGGATCCAGCCTGCCGTCGCGCGCCAGCGCCGTCAAATCTCTGCTGTACTGATTGAGCGTATTGGTACCGTCCTTCTTCTTTTTATTCTTATTCCTTGACAAATCATCCTTGTGCTGATTGATATCCTCCCCCATCGCAGACAGGGTATCCATATACAGCTTCTGCACATTGATTCCCACCGTATTGAGCAGCCGCAGCCCGACATTTTCCCCTTCTCTGATCAGCGCCATCAAAATGTGCTCAGTGCCGGTCATCCGGCTTTTGTATTTCGCCGCCAGCTTATGGCTGTCCTCAAGAATTTTGGCTGCCCGCGGCGAATACCCGTCCCGCTCCAGTACCGCGACCTCGCCGTCGGGCGCTATCAGCTCTCTGATCATACTGACCAGCTGTGCCTCATCCGCGCCGTTTTCCGCAAGCACCCGCGCGGCTACGCCCGTCTTCTCCCGCACAAGACCTACCAAAATGTGCTCACTCCCGACATAGCCCTGGTGTAAGTCTCTGGCCACCCGTGCGGCCTTTTGCAATGCTACCTTTGCTTTATCCGTAAACTGCTGCATTTTTGCCTCCATACTACATGATTGTTATTTTGAAATGCTTCTTACTGCCGCCTCGTCTCTGCGGTTTATATGTTGTACGCCCCGTAAATCTCATCTATCAGGGCGTGCACCTCCTCGCGCGATATTCTCTTGCAGCTGCTCTTGGCCAGCAGTACCTGCATATCCCGTTTTAACTCATCCAGCGCCTGAATCTTGTCAATATCAACAGCGATGACAGCGCCCCGTCTCCGGTCAACCTTGACAAACCCTTCCTGCTTCAATACGGAATACGCCTTGTTGACCGTATGCATGTTGATGCCGATGGTGTCGGCAAGCTGCCGCACAGAGGGAAGCGCGTCCCCCTCCTGAAACTGTGCGGTCGCTATACCGATAATAATCTGATTCCGCAGCTGCAGATATAGCGCCTCGTCACTGTTAAAATCAATTTCTATATACATTATTGACCACGTTCCCTGTTTTTCAATCCGTTATTTTTGTTACCAAATTATTGTTACCATGTTACCCTCAATTGACAAAGGCACACATGCCTCAAAGCGGGATAATTTCAACATTTTCTTCGTTATCCTCAATCGGCGTACGTCCAGTACGCCTCAATCGTCTGCCTTGAAAATGCTGAAATTATCTCCGCTTGAGGTCAAAGAGTCAGGCAGAGATAAATTTTGTGCCCTGCAAGGCACTTGAATGATGCGTACAGGGCGTACGCAGAATGAAAGTAACGATGCAGGACACAATAATTTACTCTGCCCTGACCATGTGTGCCTTTGTCAATTGAGGGTATATAAATTGTAGCACACTGCTTTTGTGTATACAACAAGATTATATTTTTTTAAGAAACAGGCCGTATCAAAAAACGCAAGCCCGTCAGGCCTGCGTCTTTTGTCAAATATCAATAAATTCCATATCTTCCTTTTCCGAATCCAGAATCGGTCTCGCCTTTGCACCCTGCTGCGCGGGCCTTTGCTGGCCGCCCTGAGGCGGTCTGTTGTTCTGGCGCGGCGCCTGTCCGCCTGCCTGCGGCTGAGGACGGCGTACCGCCTGCTGGCCGTTATTTTGCTGCGGCTGGGGGCGACGTGCCGCCTGCTGCTGGCCGTTACCTTGCTGCGGCTGAGGTCGATGTGCTGCCTGCGGCTGGCCGTTATTCTGCTGCGGCGGCTGAGGTCGGCGCACTGCCTGCTGCTGGCCGTTATTTTGCTGCGGCTGCTGGGGTCGGCGTGCCGCCTGCTGCTGACCGTTACTTGGCTGCGGTTGAGGTCGGCGTGCCGCCTGCTGACCGTTACTTTGCGGCTGCTGGGGTCGGCGTGCCGCCTGCTGGCCGTTACCTTGCGGCGGCTGAGGTCGGCGCACCGGCTGCTGCTCCTGCTCCGGCAGACGCTGTATGCGCTGCGGACGCTGCCGCCGTGCCGGCTGCTCCTCCCCATAATAATCCTCTTCTTCTTCCAAATCCTCTATATCGTCATCCTCGGAATAATCCTCCTCATCGTCCTCATAATCCCCGTAGTCCTCTCGGTATTCCCGAAGCTTCAGGAACATCAGGCCGATAATCGCCAACAGGATAACAATAACGATAACAAGGGCTATCATCGGCAGCAGGCCGCCGCTCAGTGCGCTGCCTCCTGCGGACACGCCCTCCACCTCATATGCGTAACGCTGATAGAGCTGCCGCTCCGAATCAAATAAGAACCATCCCTCTTCTCCTGCCTGATCGCGTCCATATATGATGTAGAATGCCCCGTTCTGATATGCGCCGAATTTCTCCTCGTTGAGCTTCATGTCGATTGCCACAAATCCCGGCATAACATAGGACAGCTCTCCCCCGTCCATCAGCGTAACGCTCTGCGCTGCCGGCGTTGGCTGAGGCTCGGGATCCGGCTCTGGTTCCGGCTCCGGCTGGGGCTCGGTCTCCGGCGGCTGCTCCTCCGGATTATCTCCGCCCTCGTTTCCCGAACCGACAATCTGTGAAGTCGCAACATCCTCGGGAATATCGTCAAACGTTACAAGATCCGCACGGATAAATCCGATATTCTCCGTGTTCTGATGCATAATCGAAATCTGATACCATTTCGCGCCGTCCGAAGCAGTCGCCTCGCCTATAACCGTGACTACCGTGCCGCGATTTGCCGTTCCCACCTTTGCGTAGGAGGTTCCCGCCCCCTTGCGAACCGTCGCTTTATCAGGCTTTACGGCCGCCTTGCGGGCCTCAACCTGCGTCACCACCGTCTCCGGCAAATCCTGCGGGGCAGAAGGCGTTGTTGTGTTAGCGGCGCTGTCGGTACCGCCCTCCATCCTGATTAAATCTCCTTTTATGAAGCCCTTGGTGTCGGCGTCCACATATACCTGGTACCAGATGCTGCCGTCGCTTCCCGTCGTCTGACCGATGATATCTACGGTTTTGCCCTCCGACGCGCTGCCGATTTGCTCGCTCGACGTATCCGCCGACGCCCGTATCTTCGCGCTGGGCACGATAACGGTTCCCTTCTCGTCCGCATGGCAGACCATTCCCATGCCAAGCGTCATACAGAATAACGCTGCCGCCAATATGTGCTTCATACTGCTTCGTTTGTACCTTTTCATCTTTATAACCATGTCCCTTTCTCAGTCGGCCTCGTCGATTGCCTTTCCAATGTCATGCCGCATATACTTGTTATCGAATGTAACCCACTCCGTCGCCGCATACGCGTTCTGACGCGCCTCCTTCAGCGTCGCGCCCTTGGCCGTAATGCCCAGCACACGGCCGCCGTTTGTGACGAATTTGCCGTTCTCATCGCGCTTGGTTCCCGCGTGGAAGCAATAATAGCCTTCTTTTCCCTCGAAGCTTTCAAGTCCCCTGATTTCAAGCCCCTTGTCATATTTTACGGGATAGCCGTCGCTTGCAAGCACCACGCATACCGCCGCGTTCTCCTCAAACTGCAGGTCGATTTCGTCCAGCCTGCCGTCAATACACGCCTCCATGACGTCAATAATATCATTCTTCATCCGCGGAAGAACCACCTGCGCTTCAGGATCTCCGAACCGTGCATTGTACTCCAATACCCGCGGCCCGTTTGGCGTAAGCATCAGGCCAAAGAAGATAATTCCCTGAAAAGGCCTGCCCTCTGCCGCCATCGCATCCACCGTCGCCTGATAGATATATTTTTCGCAGAACGCATCCACCTCTTTGGTATAGAAGGGACTGGGTGAAAATGTCCCCATACCGCCGGTATTTAATCCCGTATCGCCGTCCCCGGCGCGCTTATGATCCTGCGCGGAGGTCATCGTCTTAATGGTTTTCCCGTCCACATAGGACAGAACGGAAACCTCGCGGCCCGTCATAAACTCCTCGATAACCATTCTGTTTCCGGAAGCGCCAAACTGCTTGTCCAGCATAATCGCCTTTACGCCGTCCTTTGCCTCCTCCAGCGTATTGCATATCAGGACGCCCTTCCCAAGCGCAAGTCCATCCGCCTTTAGCACAATCGGGAAGCTTGCCGTCTCCAGATATGCCAGCGCCTTGTCCGCATCATCGAAATTCTCATACGCCGCCGTGGGAATATTGTATTTCTTCATCAAATCCTTGGAAAACGCCTTGGAGCCCTCCAGAATCGCCGCATTTTTGCGCGGGCCGAATACCCTCAGCCCCTCCGCCTCAAACACGTCCACAAGCCCGCCGACCAGCGGGTCGTCCATCCCCACAATCGTCAGGTCCACCGCCTGCTCCCTGGCAAACGCCGCAAGCTTGTCAAATTCCATCGCGCCAATCGGCACGCATTCCGCAAGCTGGGCGATTCCGGCATTCCCCGGCGCGCAGTATATCCTGTCAACACGCGTGCTCTTTGCCACACTCGCAGCTATGGCATGCTCTCTGCCGCCGCTGCCTACGATCAAAACCTTCATCTGCAACCTCCGTCCGCAATCAATGTTACACCCTTTTCTCCTGCCTGTATCTCTCCGATTTTATAGCAGGTCTCACCGGCCGCCCGGATAGCGTCCATCGCCCGCTCTGTATCCGCAGGCGCAACCGCCGTCACCATGCCGATGCCCATATTGTAAGTATTGTACATCATATGCTCTTCAATGCCGCCTCTGCGCTGCATCAGCCTGAAGATTGCCGGCACCTCATAGCTGTCCTTGTAAATCACTGCATGCATGCCCTCCGGCAGCATTCTCGGCACATTCTCATAAAAGCCGCCTCCCGTAATATGGCTGCACGCCTTAATGCGGATACCGGCTTCCCTGATTCCCCGCAGGGCCTTTACATAGATCTTTGTCGGCGCCAGAAGCGCTTCTCCAAGCGTCCCGCCCAGCTCGTCGTAATAGGTGTCAAGACTCTCCCGCGTCATCTCAAACACCTTTCTGACCAGCGAAAATCCGTTGCTGTGGACGCCGCTCGACGCGATACCGATCAGTACGTCCCCCGCCTGCAGCTGCGCGCCGGTAATCAGATCCTTCTCATCCACCACACCGACCGCAAAGCCTGCCAAATCATACTCATCCTCCGGATAAAAGCCCGGCATTTCCGCCGTTTCCCCGCCGATCAGCGCGGCGCCCGACTGGATACAGCCGTCTGCCACCCCTTTTACAATCGTGGCGATTTTCTCCGGCTCATTCTTACCGCATGCAATATAATCCAGGAAAAACAGCGGTTCCCCGCCTGCACATGCAATGTCGTTCACGCACATTGCCACGCAGTCGATGCCGATGGTGTCATGCTTATCGAGCAGAAACGCGAGCTTGAGCTTTGTTCCTACGCCGTCCGTACCCGAAACCAGCGTCGGCTTCTCCATATCCTTGAACCTTTCCATGGAAAAGGCGCCGGAAAATCCTCCGATTCCGCCAAGCACCTCCGGTCTCATCGTCTTCTTAACATGCTCCTTCATCAGCTCGACCGCTTTGTAACCCGCCTCAATATCAACGCCAGCATTCTTGTAATCCATACTTTCCTCCATCCCGCAAACCTTATTTCTTCATGTATTCCTTATATCCGATTTCCTGCAGCCTTGCATCCTTTGCCGCCACCTGCTCCTTCAGGGAAGCGGCGTAGTCCTTCACTCTCGCAAGCAGGGCATTGTCCGAGGTCGCCAAAATCTTCGCCGCGAGCAGTCCCGCATTGGCCCCCCCGTTAATCGCGACCGTCGCGACCGGTATGCCCGACGGCATCTGAACAATGGAATAAAGCGAATCGCGGCCGCCAAGCGAGGTCGTATGCATCGGTATCCCGATCACCGGCATCGGAAATATTGCCGCGCACATACCCGGCAGATGCGCCGCCATGCCTGCCCCTGCAATAATCACCTTAAAGCCCTTCTCCTCCGCCGTCCTTGCGTATTCAAAAAACACGTCAGGCTCTCTGTGCGCCGAAATAATCTTCATCTCATAAGAGATGCCCAGCTCCTCCAAAATGTCCGCTGCCTTCGCCATAACAGGCATATCCGAATCGGAGCCCATAACAATGCCAACCTGTGCCATTCCTTTTCCTCCTAAAGTCAAACAATCTATTTTCAGTTTACCGATAATCAACCCATGCGTCAACTTATTCTTTCAAAAAGAGGCTATGCATCCAGCGCCCTGTTCAGCTCCTGCGTACCAGCCAGCACGAACCTGCCCTGCTCGATAATGGCGTATGAATTGCCGTCCTTATCATAAGCGATGATGGATCCAAGCTCATCATACGGAATCGTAATATCCGTATGGCATCCGAAATATGCCCTGGACGGGTCCGTCCTGCGCAGCAGCGAGACCGAATTGTCCTTGGCCACGATTTCTCTGCCGTCCTCGTTGTAAACGCGGATATCCTCGCTCCTTGCATAGCAGGTATCGCCGACCGCAAAATGGGGCCCTGTCTTTTCCGCTATCAGAATCGGGAAACGGTTTGCAATATCATATCTGCGCGCTACCGTGTAAGCCGTCGTGTTCGTACCGATGGCAAACTCTCCCATCGGGAGCGTGTCATAGTGAAACAGCACGTTATTTTGAATGTATTTCCTGTTTTCTTCCTCCTCCGCGAAGTTCGTGCAGGTATAAGAAGCAATCTTACCGTCCGCAAACGTAAGCTCGAGGTTGTGGTATTCCAGCCCGTTCAGAAATACGCGGCTTACATGCAGCCTGCCGTTTGTCCCCTCCAAAACCGGGGTGGTAAACACCTCTCCGACAGGAATATTGACGTCCGCAACGCAGTTCTCGAAAATAGCCTCCTTCTGCGGGTCCGTAACAGGATACAGCTGTATGCGCAGGTCGGTCTTATTGCCGTTCATTCCCTTGACCTCCACATAGTCCGCTTGGTTAAACGTGTCGATGAGCGCCGCCTGTATCCGCTCATAGGTCGTATAATCCAGCGTATTCAGCTTTACGGTCTCATCAAAGATCTCCTCAAACCGCGGCCCGATATCCGGAACCGGAAACGCAATAATCGTAAAGCTGGTCTCCTCCTGCCGGATATACTCGTTGCCCAGCGCCACCGCCGCACCCTGAAACTCGGCGGAAAGCTTCTGCTGCTCCCTGCTCAGGGCGCACGCCGTTTTCTTGGATACCGGCGCAAACGGCGTCTCGCCAAACACCTCGATCACCGCAGGACCCGCAAATTTCCGCGCCGACTCCCTGTGGCTCTCATACGCCGCACGCAGCGTCTCCAGCCTGCGGTTTACATACTTTTTATCCAGAAACAGCGCATTGTCTTCCTTATGGTCATAGCCGTACTGCCGGTTGGTTGTCGCCCCCTCGCAGCGGAACGTAGCCCTGAGGCCCATCTTTTCGAAATTGCGGACAGCCGCCCGCACAATGCGCTCAAACCCTATATTGTAACGCACGTTTACCACGGATTTGCTGCTGATATCCTTATTCCCCTTCACAAAACCGATGCGGTAGCCCTCCGTATAGGTATCCGCGATCATCTGAACGCGCTCCTCCGACAGCGTATTCAGGTAGCGCGTCATCCGCTCCGTATCCTCCGAAACGTACAGGCCGTACCGGTACAGATAACGCAGGTCCGTCAAGTCGCTGTCCATCACAATGCCGCCGATAATGCCGTAATCCGGGTCAACCAGGCTGCGCACGCTGTGCTGTGCCGCCAGCTCCGCGTAATCGCTCTTAAACCAGTACAATGTCTCACGGATATCGCTCTCCTGCGGAACCGCGGCCTTTTCGGGCAGATCCGATAAATCCGCCTCCGTCTTGGCATAGGCAAAGGCATTATAGATTTCCACGAACAGCTCCATGCGGATAACAAACTCCTCCAGACAGTCCTCAAATACATACGTAATCATCTGGCGGAGCTCGACATATAAGGAGGAAAGCAGCTGTCCGAAGCCCTCCCCGAACAATCCGCAGGCATAATCCGGGTTGGCATAGCTCTCCGCATAGCCGGGCTCCAAGATATCCGCATAACACGCCTTATTTTCCGCGCGGAGCGTCTCCAGATTCGCCTTTCCCGACGCCGGGTCATAAAAGCCGTCCCGAATCTTCCGATATGTCTCTGTCAGGCTTATGATAAACGCCGCCGTCCTCTGAAAATAATCCTTATAAGCCCCCGATACCTCCTGCTGCGCCTCTATTGCCGCAATCCGGTCACAGGAAAGCCCGTATCTCTCTTCCAAAACCGTCATACCCTAACCTCCATTAATTGACTCCCATATAAAGAATAAAGCCGCCGGCCGCAATCGCCAGCGCGTTCAACACAATGCCCGTCACCGGAAAAAAGCGGTAAATATCCTGCTGCAGACTTGTCCGTATGCCAAGCGCCAGCCCGATTCCCGCATAAATAACGGCCAGCAGTACCGCCGCGCCATACTGCAGCTGCGCCGCGCCCTTCCTCTGGTAGGTGAAATACACTGCAATGCACACGGAGGCTACCGCTATCAAGCCCAGAATAAAAGACATGATTCCCCATTTGGGATTTTTCTTATTGGTAAAAATATATGTCTTGCTGAATATCTGATGCATTGCACCTTCGTCCTTTCACAAGATAAATCACCACAAAAAATCTGTAACCATCCAAAGCCGCGCAGCGTCTTTATTCCCTGCGCGGCCCTGAATAGTTACAGGATGCTCCTTCCGGTTCCATCAGAACAAAATCTTGGACTTTCCGGCCAAAAGCCTGCCTCCGCTGATCAGAAGCATGATGCCGCTGGCCAGGCCGACAACAATTGAAATGACTCCTATCGTGATGGCAAGGGCCCCTGAGCGCCCCATCGTCTTATATACCTTTTCTTCCATCCAAACACCTCGCTGTGAAAAATTGAAAAGCTCTTACTTCGCGCCATACTGTGCATAGTACATGTCAAGAGCCGCCTTTACCGCGTCGTCAATAAGTACCTTCCCTCTGTAATTCCTGTTATAGAGGTATTCCGTCACTTCCTCCATCGTCACAATGGCGCCGGTCTCGATACCGTATACCTCCCGAATCTCGGCAAGCGCATTCTGCTGCGTCTTTCCCTTTTCCTGGCGGTTGAGGCTTACCATCAGCCCGACAACATCGACATTTGCCTGCGCCCTGAGAATGGGAAAGGTCTCTTCAATGGACTTCCCGGAGGTCGTTACGTCCTCAATAATAACCACCTTGTCGCCGTCCTTAAGCTCGCTGCCCAGCAGAATACCGACATCCCCGTGATCCTTTGCTTCCTTTCTGTTGGAGCAGTACCTGATCTCCTTGCCGTACAGCTCGTCAAACGCCATGGCGGTCGTCACAGCAAGCGGTATCCCTTTATATGCCGGCCCAAAGAGTATATCAAAATCCGTACCGTAATTGTCATAAATCGCCTTCGCATAGAACTGTCCAAGTTTCCGAAGCTGTGCGCCGGTAACATACGCGCCCGCATTCATAAAAAAGGGGGACTTGCGTCCGCTCTTTAGTGTAAAATCGCCAAACTTCAATACATTGCTGTCAACCATAAACTCTATGAAATCCTGCTTGTACTGTTCCATTTGCCAAACCTCCTGATTTCCTGCATAAAGGATTTACTTATTTATACTACCATAAAACGGTAAAGTTATCAATGAATTTCAGAAGTTTCTTTCCGCGAGCCGCAGCGCCGAAACCAACGGTATAATCAGCATCCCGCAGAAGAAATTGCTCACCCCGTGAATCAGGTCATAGGGCAGCCCCGCCGCAATCCATGCGAGCATTCCCTTGAAGCTCAGGCCAAACAGCACTGCCTGCGCCGGCGCGTACAGCGTGCCGAACAAAAAGCCGTGCGCCGCACAGACTGCCATATACACAAGCGGCAAAAGCCTTCGGGGCATATTCCGGGGCAGGAGCATCACCGCGCCCCAGAGAACCGTCCACACATACAAATACGGGATCCACCACGGCGCAAAGCCGCAGAGGATACCGTTTAAAATCACATAGATATAGATGGGGTACAATGCCTTCTTCCTGTAAACTACCGTAAAGGCAACCGTAAAGACCCCCAGAAGATGAATATTGGGCGCCGCCTCCATAATCAGCTTGGAGGCGAACATAATGCTCCCGAGCATCGCAAACACGGTCATTTCCCGTATTGTAAGCTTCATGCTATTCTACCTTGAAGGCATATCCGGCCCCCTCCGTTACCGCCGTCGCATCAACGCCGGTAACCGCATATTCTCCGTCGACATAGAAGGCCCAGTATACGCCGTCCGTATCATAGTCCGCCGTTATACCGTTTACGGTTTTCACAAAAAGACCGTATTCGCTCTCTTCACCCGCGATCAGATCCAGTTCGAGCAGAGCCTCCCCCACGGTTTCCTTATCCGTGTGAATCTCAAACTGCGTCTCGGTCCCGTCCTTATCCACCACGGTAAACGTAAACTTTGTGCTGCCTTCTCCCAGCACGCCGCCTTCTGCCTGCGCCTGAGTCTGCGCTGCGTCCGCGGAGGACGGCCCGTTTTCTTTGCCGCCGTTACAACCGGTTGTAAACAGTGCCATAGCCACAATCAGCACCATACAAAGGATGCATGACGATCGTTTGTTCCTGCCGTTTTTCGGCATTCCGTTTTTCGACATTCCTTTTTTCTGCATGTGTTTTATCTCCTTTGATGATTATTCCCTCCCCAAAGCCGGCGCTCGCGGCTCTTGCGTTTTGCAAAAGGAGGCTCGTCCCGTCCGGATATTTCGACTTGGCATTCCGCCAACCGGCCTTCTCGGAGCTTGCTCCAATGACATTTCCCGAAGCTGTGGCCTTCGGTCAGGTCGGCGGGGTTGTACGCATGCCTTACGGCGACGGGCTCGTACAGGATTCGCACCTGTTTCCCCGGACAGTACAAGGTCTATCATAAGCTTTCGGCGGGAATCGGTCAAGACTTGGATTGTTTTTTGGATATTTTATTCTTTAAATTTTTAAAAAAATTGTTGCTTTTCTCCGTTTTTCTGTTATACTTATCTTTGGATTGAAATTCATATATTTTTATTGATGGGGTATTAGCGCAGTTGGGAGCGCGCAACATTCGCATTGTTGAGGCCACGGGTTCGAATCCCGTATACTCCATTATTTTTTTACGCAAAATCCGGGATAAACCGGCAGCCTTTACAGGAGAACACGCATGAACAAGTCAAAACTAAGAAAAACCAGTATGATCATTTTGTTTTTGTTCTGCACACTTTATTTATTACGCCTGCTTCTGGGTATGGCTTCTGTTTTCGGCATACATACCCTGACTTATCAATCCCTGGGCTGGGGCGTCGTGTTAAGAGAATACAGATTTGATTTTGACAATAATCTGATGGAAATGAATCAGCCTGTCTCAAATCCCTTCTGCCGCTCTGGAAGGGCCACTACCATGATCCGGGGATTTTTGACGGCAACCAATGGTATCTGGAATTCTCTTATGATAAAAACGGGAAATACACCTCGGGTTCTTCCGGCTGTAATGCCTATCCCCACCTTTACCATACGCTCTATGACGTGATTATGGCTATTGGTGAAGCAATAAAATGAACTATACAAATATAATCAAGGGAACGTTTTAATCCGCATTCCTTGATTATATTTTTTCCATTACACTGTTAAAGCTCTGTATAACGCTATCCATATCATAGCCAAGAACATAGTCGGGTGGATATTCAGGCAACATAACGGCTTTTAATCTTTCACCCTTTGGCTTCCTCCCATAGGAAAACTTATAACGGTTTTGAGTAATACAGTGCGCATAAAACAGTTTTTCCTGCAATCCCATTTTTCGTTTTGGCATTAGGACTGACACATTACTGTTTGGCACAAATTCAAAAGCAGACACATAAGAAAAGGTGTGACTGCCCTGTCCGTCCGTAGACACATATAACGTTTCTGCCGGGAACACCTTTTCATCTGGTATGGCATTCTTATTCACATAGGCATCAATACTCGTTTCCTGTCTATAGGATGGCCGGATATAGGGTATCCAATTATCATTCTCTTTTAGTGCGCTCCTTATAACCTGCGATGAAGCAAGACCGCCGATTACCGTAAATAATCTCCCTAGCGGGATTATCTTTTCTGCCTGATTATATCGTATATCAATCACGGGAAAATTCATCTGAAAGAGTAAATTTTTTCCGTACTCCCTTAAGGAAAAATGTGTAACATATTCCGGAATACTGTCTAATGTCGGCATTTGCAAATCCGGCAACGTAACATTAGCCTGCCTCCCGTACGAGAATTTATACTTATTCTTACGCAGACAAAGACAATAAAAAAGTTTTTGTTCATTTGTCATAGGCACTCTTGCCGTTAAATAATATAAATCTCTGCCTGAATAGTAAGGCGATGTCTGTAAAAAGCTTTCCATAACCGATCCGCCGCCGGCAACCGTTATCGTTCCGGCCGGCAAAGGTTTTATGTAACTAACTGGTTTCACCTTTGCTGACACTCCGTTGTTTTTGGCAGTTCTGGAAACAAAATTTATTCCATCATCATCCCGAATCAGTGAATTCAATTCTAAATTAAGACCATATCTGACAACGAACAATTCTTCGACTTTACAAGTCCTCATTTTCATCATCTCCGTCTGCAATAACTGACAAATTCATCATGTTAAACATCAGGTATTTTTTAACAGTTCTTTCATAATCCTCCAACGTAAACTTACTGTAATCCGTTTCTAAATATGCTTCGACACACCACTCATCCTTTTCATTTACTTCCCGCATTAAACTGAAACCATCTATCACTTCACGATTTCTAAATGCAGTAACCCACATTTCTTTTATATCATCCCATGTGTGTCTTGCATCCATACGCCCCTTGTTCTTCATTTTTACGAACCCGTCGTCCCTACAGTACGCAAACCATGTTTTTTTACCTTTGGGGTGTGGCTTTTTCGCTGTAATTATAACAGCACAAGTAACTGTATTTACTTTTGAGTTATGAAACAACTCCTCCGGCATAGATAACACAGCCTCAAGCGTATGCTTTTCCAAAACCCTTTTTCTCAAACTTTCAGCAATTGTTGTCTTCTCTATAACACAGCTAATCGGAATAATCGCAACGCAGATTCCCCCCGGCTCCAGAGCATCTAAATTATTTAATATAAATTCAAACTCCTCTATATCCGAAGCCTTTGTTTTGTACGGTGGATTGAGCAGCCCGACCGTAGGCTTAAATCTCTGTTTAACATCCTCAATTTCTTCAAAACAGTTCCCCCAGTAAATATTGGTTCTTCCATCGCGATGAATAATCATATTTGAAATCAGAAGCGTGTAGATGTCATCCTGAAACTCTATCCCTATAAGCTGCTCGTCCTTAATATGCTTTTCTTTCTCTTTGTCTCCTTTTGCATCTTTCAGCATTCTTTTCATTGCACTGATAAGAAAGCCCCCTGTACCGCAACAATTATCTAAAATAACACTGTTTTTATCAACTCCGGCCAATTCCACAAATAACTCGGTAATATGAGGCGGTGTCAGCACAATACCAAGACCTTTATCATTATTTGCATAACGTAAAAACTCAATATAAAACTGACTGACCGTATCAACATATTTATGCGTCACCATAAAGCCGTTAATTTCTTCATCAATTTCATCAATTAAATCCTCAAGGAATTTTTTACCCTCCCTTTTGTCTGTTAATGTCGGATTCGTTTTAATGAATGTGAACGCATTTGTCAAAACATCAATTTTTTTCTGTGGAATCTCTGCCGTTGATAATTGACCGTCAATAGCTGTGTATAAAGCCTTTACAAGCTGCTCAACTTTTTCATGTTTTTTGTAGCCTGCCTTAAATGCCTTATCCTTTAGCGCAATAAGAATCCCGCTTATCAGCAAAGCTCTTTGGGATTCTTTGATTTTTTTGGCGTGTAACGATTCATTCAATGTCTTTGTATATGCAATGAGTTTTGCGTAATCCTGATTAAATTTATAATTGCTCTCCCGTATTCCCTCAAAATACTCATCAATCGTCAACACTTTATCGTCAAAAAGAGGATATGCATTTTTTTCTTCCTTTAACTGTAAATAATGGCTTATTCGTAAGTTATTATTATCTTCTCCGCTAATCCCTATAGCCAGAACATCAAATTCTTTTGCCAGAAAGGATGCATACAGTAAAGAACCATCTACGGCATAGTCCGCATAATTGTCCAATGTTGCACTGACATGTTTATTGCTATCCGCTTTAGCCTCAACCACAATCAAAAGCTCCGGATACTTTCGGGAATACAATAAAAAATCCGGATACCCCTTCTTATTTCCCCTCTTAGATGCATTTTTCAGTAATTTATCAATTTTGGCATTGTCGCTTTTCTGTTCCTCAATTATGATATCCGTATCGTCATAATAATGAGCCGCTCTTAATAACTCTCTGAAAATAATAGAAGTCTTTGCTTCATTTGCCATGATATTTCCTGTTTCCTTTCTTTGACAATCGAGCACGTCTCATGTCCTACCTTGCCGCCAAAGCGCCCCCGATATCCGCGATCATATCCAGCACAGCCTGTCTGGATGCATCCGCAAAGCCCTGCTCTCCAAAGCGTGCATACTGCTCCTGCTGATATGCCGCGATGATTCCTCTGGAGGAATTGACAATCGCGCCAAGGCCGTCCTCATTAAAGAAATGCACAAGATCCGCGCCCTTGCCGCCCTGCGCGCCGTATCCCGGCACCAATATGTATGCCTTGGGCATCAGCCTGCGCAGTATCTTCCCCTGCTCCGGATATGTCGCGCCGACAACCGCGCCAACATAGCTGTAGGAATCGCCCATGCAGTCGGCGCCCCATTTTGCGACCTGTTCGCCGACCGCCTCGTAGAGCGGCCTGTCCGCAGATGTGCCCTCCCCGCGCAATATCCGATCCTGAAACTCTCCGCTGCTGGGATTGGAGGTCTTTACCAGAACAAAGATTCCCCGTTTTTCTTCCCTGCATACCTTAACAAAAGGCGCAACGCCGTCCGTGCCCAGATATGGATTTACCGTGATAAAATCCTCCTCAAAGCTGCGGTAAAAATGCGTGCCGACCTGTACCCTGCCAAGATGCCCTGCCGCGTATGCCTCCGCGGTCGATCCGATATCCCCGCGTTTGACGTCTCCGATTACAACAAGGCCCTTTTCTCTGCAGTACTTTACCGTCCGGTCAAAGACCGCAAGGCCCGGGAGGCCAAACTGCTCGTACATGGCAACCTGCGGCTTTACCGCGGGAATCAGGTCATACACCGCGTCCACAATCGCTTTGTTGTACTGCCAGACCGCCTCCGCGGCGCCCTCCAGCGTCTCGCCAAGCTCTGCAAACGCCGCCTGCCTGATATGTGCCGGAATAAACCGCATCATCGGATCGAGGCCCACTACAATCGGCGCTCCCGTCTTCTTTATCTTATCCACCAGTTGATTAATCATATTATAGCCATGCCCCTTTCGTAGCTTCTATACCGTCTTACCGGCTCTGCCGGATTTCAAAGACGGTTTTATCTCTCCATGGTATCACACTACACAACGCGCCGGGCCTGTGCGCCGACCATCAGCTCCGCGTACTTCTTTATATTTGATACATTCACATATTTCCTGCGGAAGCATCCCGAATCGACCACGAGCGTCGGCGCCTGCATCACGCCGTACGCCTCCGCAAGCTCCATATTCTCCTCCGCGTCAATAATCGTATAGTCGATGTCCTTCAGATATTCCTTCGCAAGCCTGCAGTTCGGGCACGTCTTTGTCGTAAACAGGAATGTTTTTTCTTCTTCGGACGCCTGCTGTGCCGTGTCCGCATCGCCCGACGGCGCCTCCTGCACCGCGCCAGTCTGTTTCTCACAGCAAGGCGGCGTATACTCCGTTCTGTTTGCATACTCCTGCAGCTTGCCGTCGTTCCAGTTCTGCACCGGACGGTAATAGCCTGTAATACGGCTGTATATCTCCGTTGCGCCGCCGCATACAGGGCAGGTCTTCTGCTCGCCGCTCAGATAGCCGTGCTCTCGACAGATAGAATACGTCGGCGACATCGTATAGTACGGCAGCTTATAATTCTCCGCAATCGTCCGCACCAGATTCGCGGCCGCCCGCCAATCCGGCAGCTTCTCGCCAAGAAACGCATGAAAGACGGTCCCCGAGGTATAAAGCGTCTGCATCTCGTCCTGAACATCCAGCGCATCAAAAATATCGGTCGTATAATCCACCGGCAGATGGGAGGAATTGGTGTAATACGGCTTATCTCCCGCATGCCCTGCCGTAATAATATCGCTGTACTGCTCCCTGTCATGCTTCGCCAGACGATAAGTCGTGCTCTCGGCGGGCGTTGCCTCCAGATTATACAAATCCCCGTACAATTCCTGATAATCGGAAAGCCGCTCCCGCATATGGCCCAGCACCTCTTTGGTAAAGTCCTGCGTCTCCTTATGCGTGAGATCCCTGCGCAGCCATTTCGCGTTCAGTCCGGCCTCATTCATCCCGATTAACCCGATGGTGGAGAAATGATTGTCGAAATTACCCAGATAACGCTTGGTATAAGGGTACAGCCCCTCGGCCAGAAGCTTGGAAATCACCGTCCGCTTTACCTTCAGGGAACGCGCGCTGATATCCATCATCCGGTCAAGACGCCGGTAAAAGTCCTCCTTGTCCGCCGCAAGATAGGCGATGCGGGGCATATTGATGGTGACAACGCCGACGCTTCCCGTGCTCTCACCCGATCCAAAGAAACCGCCTGTTTTTTTACGCAGCTCCCTGAGATCAAGGCGCAGCCGGCAGCACATGCTGCGCACATCCGACGGCTCCATATCCGAGTTGATATAATTCGAAAAATACGGTGTCCCGTACTTTGCGGTCATTTCAAACAGCAATCGGTTGTTCTCCGTGTCCGACCAGTCGAAATCACGTGTTATTGAATAAGTCGGTATCGGATACTGGAAGCCTCTGCCGTTTGCATCCCCCTCAATCATGGTCTCGATAAACGCCTTGTTTACCATATCCATTTCGGCCTTGCAGTCCTTATAGCAGAAATCCATTTCCTTTCCGCCGACAATCGCCGGAAGCTCTGCCAGGTCGTTCGGCACGGTCCAGTCCAGCGTAATATTGCTAAACGGCGCCTGCGTCCCCCACCGGCTGGGCGTGTTTACACCGTAAATAAACGCCTCAATACACTTTTTTACTTCTTTGTAGGAGAGGTTGTCCGCCTTCACAAACGGCGCCAGATAAGTGTCAAAGGAAGAAAATGCCTGTGCGCCCGCCCATTCATTCTGCATAATGCCAAGGAAATTGACCATCTGGTTGCAGAGCACGGAAAGATGCCTTGCAGGCGCGGAGGTAATCTTGCCGGTGATTCCGCCAAGCCCTTCCTGAATCAGCTGCTTGAGCGACCACCCGGCGCAATAGCCCGTAAGCATGGACAAATCATGGATATGAATATCCGCATTGCGGTGCGCGTCGGCGATCTCCTTGTCATAGACCTCCGAAAGCCAGTAGTTTGCCGTAACCGCACCGGAATTGGACAGAATCAGCCCGCCCACCGAATAGGTGACCGTGGAATTCTCCTTGACGCGCCAGTCCTCAATCTTCACATAGCTGTTGACCACCTCTTTGTAATCGAGAATGGTCGACTTCATATTGCGCATCTTCTCCCGCTGCTTTCTGTAAAGGATAAAGGCTTTTGCGGAATCGGTGTAGCCGGCCTGCTCCAATACCTTCTCGGCGCTGTCCTGAATATCCTCCACATGGATATCCCCATTCCTTACCTTCCCCTGGATATCGGCGGTCACACGCAGCACCAGCAGGTCCACAATATCCTGATTGTACTGTACCTGCGTCGCGTCAAACGCCTTGGTAAGGGCGCCGCCAATCTTCGCAAGACTGAATGCAGCCTCTTCACCATCTCTCTTAATTACCTTGAACATCAAACCTTTACCCCTTCCTATGTAAAATCATGCCATTAGGTAGATGATACCAGATTGCAAAGGTGAAGTCAATCGAACACCACTAAATATCATGTGTTGTTTATTCTTTATGTACAATATCTTGTGTAATGCACGGCAAAGGCTTTCCGTTTGCCGTTTACCGCGTCATTAAAAAGTCATACTCCCGCCTGGCGCCCGCATCCTCCGGATAAATCTGCATATACTCCTGTATCAGCGTCTTTGCCTGTGCAAAATTCCCCAGATGCTCCTGGGCGACAATCCGGTTGAATCTGAGATTTTGCAGATAATACGTGTCCCCCATCGCAATCCCCGCCTCGAATGCCTCAAGCGCCTCCGTGTATTTCCCCTGTCCCATCAGGCAGATGCCGAGGCTGTTGTAGATGGCGGCGTCCGGCTGGTTGGCTCCCAGATAGGTCTGATAGACCACCGTAGCGTAGTTCATATCCCCGAGCTTCTCGTAGGTCTGCCCCAGCAGCAGCGAAATCTCCGCGTCGTTCCCGTTCAGGAGCCCGTCCAGATAAATACGGGCGTTCTCATAATCCTCCAGATAATAGCAGATGGTTCCCCGCTCCCTGTCTGTCAGGCTCTCCTCCCGCGCCTGCATAAAGGACTCCAGAAAGGCTCTTCCTTCTTCCTCAAAGCCCGCGGTCTGCATCTCCACATAGGCGTCCGTCACCAGCGCAATGTTCTTAGGCTCCAGCGAAAAAGCCTTCTCGAAATCCGTCAGCGCCGCCTGGTATTCATTCTGATGCAGCAGCGTGCAGGCCCGCAGATAATAGGCGTCCACGTCATTCTTTCGAAGCGCAATGACCGCGGAATAAATCTGCTGCGCATCCGCGTATTTTCCCTGCTTCATATAAGCGGCTGCCAGATAAAAATTCGTGTCGTACTCCAGCGCCGTCACCTGCCCCGACGAACAGGAAATAGACGCAAGAAGAGAGGCCTCCGCCTGGGCATAATCGCCGATACCCATATAGGCAAGCCCTTCTCCCCGCAAAATCAGCTGTTTGTCCTCATTATACAGCGTCGCAGCCTCAAAGCACTCCAGCGCCGCCTGATATTCGTACTGCTCCAGATGTGCCATTCCCTCCGACAGATTCGTATTCTCCTGCTTCTTTCCGCAGCCGCCAAGCACCGCCGCTGCCGCCAGCGCGAGCATGCAGCCTCTTATAGTCCGGCCGTATTTTATGTACCGCTTCAACTCTTCTTCCCTCTTCTTTTGCATATATTTGTGTTTAAAGACCTACCTCAAGTATAAGATGATGTCCATAAAAACGCAACCCTTCGTTTTTGCGAAGGGTTGCTGCAATATCCGCGTCTCGTTAATGTGAAACAGCTCTTGTCGATTCCTTTACCAGAAGCTGGGCCTGATATGTGATATGCTGGTGCTTCATCCTGCCTGCTATGATGCCGAACAAAAGCTTGGTTGTCTCTCTGGCGATCTCCTCCGTCGGCTGGCGCATTGTGGTGAGGCTTGGCGTAATATAGTTGGCCATATCGATTCCATCATATCCCGCAAGGGAAATATCCTCCGGAATCCGGTATCCCGCCTCCATAAGCGCTCTTGAAGCGCCGATTGCCAGCGCGTCCGCAACCGCAAAGAGCGCCGTAAACTCCTCCCCGCTCTCCAGAATCCGCTTCGTCGTGCGATAGCCGTTCTCCATCGAAAAATGGCTCAGCCCGTCGTAGGCGTGAAAAATCAGCCTTGGATTAATCTCCATGCCGCGCGCACGAAAGGCGTCACAATATCCGTCGAGACGCAGCTGCCCGATGCTCTTCCCCTCTGCCTCCGAGACAAGAATCGCGATCTTGGTATGGCCAAGCCCGATCAGATAGTCTACCATTTTCGCGCTTTCCCTGCGGTCATCCACACCAATATTGGAATACAGGTTCTTACTGATGTTTTCCGGAATGGCGCCTGCCGTACTGAACACAAAGGGAACGTTGAGCTTCTTAAGCTTATCCTCAGAGTGCCAGAAGAGTCCGCCCAGAAAAATAATCCCTCTGAGGCGTTTCTCCTTTACTACCTTCTGCGCCACGTCAACCTCATCCTCATCCGCCTCGATATGCGTAAGCTCCATGGCATAATTCTTTTTCTTGCATTCTTCCTCAATAACCTTAATCATGGAAGTAAAAAAGGGATTGGCAATACCCTTTACCAGTACCGCGATTGCCTTCGCGTCAACCCGTTTGAGATTCCTGGCGCTGTCATTGGGAACATAGCCGTATTCCCTGATCGTTTCCATGATCTTTTCCTTTGTTTCCGGGTTGATATCCGGATGATTGTTTATCGCCCTTGACACTGTGCTGACACCCACGCCGCAAAGCTTTGCAATGTCCTTTATTGTCGGTTCAAACACAAATACCATCCTCCCATGCCGCCTGTCTTTTATCCTGCTGCGCCTTCTGTCCTTAACAGACTAACGGCGGCCGGCCTTTTTTTGTCCTTTTTACGATTCGCCCGTACAGCTGCGCCAGCTCCAGCATGTGCGCCCCAAGCTCCCGGGTGCAGGCATCCTTCTCCATGCGCCACTCCCAGTTGCCGCCAAGCGTGGACGGCGTATTCATTCTTGCCTCCCCGCCAAGCTCCAGATAATCCTGCATCGGTATCACAGCGGTATCCGCAACGCTCGCCAGCGCAGCGCGGATGAGGCTTTTGCACATCTCGGCGTTTCTTGTTATTCCGAGGTATTTTCTCGCATACGCAAGATCCCTGCGCTTCATCGCCTTTATCCAGCCCAGCACGGTATCGTTGTCATGCGTGCCCGTATATACGACGCAGTTTGTCGGATAATTGTGCGGCAGATAATCGTTTTCTTCTCTTGAGTCAAACGCAAACTGCAGGATCTTCATCCCGGGATATCCTGTCTTTTTGACAAGCTTAAGCACACTCGGGGTAAGAAAACCCAAATCCTCCGCGATAACCGCGCGATTCCCCAGTGTTTTCTTCATATGGGCAAAGAACTTATACCCCGGCCCCTCGCGCCACTCGCCAAACTCGGCAGTCTCATCGCCGTACGGAATCGCCCAGTACGCGTCAAAGCCCCTGAAATGATCAATGCGTACAATATCGTAAATTCTGAAACAGTATGCAAGGCGCCTCATCCACCATGCAAAGCCGGTCTCCTCATGGTATTCCCATTTATACAGCGGATTCCCCCACAGCTGTCCCGTCGCGGAAAACGCGTCCGGCGGGCAGCCCGCAACCGCGGTCGGCACATTCTCCTCATCCAGCTGAAACAGCTCCGGATTCGCCCAGGTATCCGCGCTGTCAAACGCAACGTAAATCGGGATGTCCCCTATGATGCTGATGCCCTTGCCATTGGCATATTCCTTGAGCGCCGTCCACTGTGTGGCAAACAGGTACTGCTGATAGCTGTAAAACGCGATTTCGTCCGCAAGCTTCTTCTCGTATTCCGCCATTGCCTGCGGCCTGCGCAGCCGGATATCCTCATCCCACTCGATCCATGAAATGCCGCCCAGCGAATCCTTAATCGCCATATACATAGCGTAATCCTTAAGCCACTGCCTGTTCTCCTCAACAAAGTCCGCATATTCCCTGTTCTGCGCAATATTCGACCGGTCAAAGGCCTTCCTGAGCAGCTTAAATCTCGTATTGTAGATTTTCTCATACTCGACCTTGTCCGTATCGGTCCCGTAATCTGCCGCCTCACACTCCTGCTCCGTGAGCAGCCCTTCCTCAATGAGGCTGTCAAGGCTGATGTAATAGGGACTTCCCGCGAAGGTCGAAAATGACTGATACGGCGAATCGCCGTAGCCTGTCGGGCCAAGCGGCAAAATCTGCCACAGGGTCTGTCCTGCAGCCTCCAGAAAATCAACGAACGCATAGGCTTCTTTTGAAAAACCGCCGATTCCGAACCTTGACGGCAGACTGGACACCGGCATCAAAACACCACATCTCCTCATAACTGTCTCCTTTACTTTCAAACGTTCTAAACAGGTCTCCGGTAACGTTTCCAATAGATATTTTCATGGTATCATCCCACCTCATTATTTGCAAGACCCAAATCGTGCAAAAACGATTTTTGTCAAAAATGACTAAAGCGGCCGCAAAGCAACAGCGGAGGGCACACTGCCCTCCGCCGTTATTCGGTACTCAATAGCGCTCTGCCGCGCTTCACTAATAAGAAATCATGCCGTTATAATCATCGATCATCCGGGAAAGCCCCTCGTCAAAGGACGACAGGGAGCATTCTCCGCTGATGCCCGTCATCAGCATGTCCGAGTAGCTCAGCTCTTCCCCGTCCTTGACCTTTTGAAGCACCTCCGTGAGGGAGGTCTTCGTATCCTTCACATCACTGAGAAAAATGCTCCAATAGCCGGAATTATACGGAATCCCTTCCGCTGCGAGCTTGCTTTCATCCTTGCTGTACTCCAGCAGCGCCTCTACGTTCTCGACAAACTCATCGTACAGCGGCTGGATTTTCTCCAGATCCATGTCCAGGATGTTTTCGTCCCACACTTCCTGATTGTACAGCTCCTGCTCAATATCGTTGGCAAGATCGATTACCATATTCATCGCATAGAAGACCTCGTAGCCCTCCGCCTTCATCCGCTCCAAATCCTCCGCCGAACGCGCGTCGGCGACAGTATTCAGCTCCTCCATAAACGCATCCCCGGTATTAAAGTATTCCTCCAGAGAGCCCATCAGCGTCGCATGATACTCCCGCGCCCGCTCATAATCGTCGTCCAGATAGGACTTCATATCCGTATACTCTTCAATCTCATTCAGCGTCGCTATCACAATGCTGG
Organism: uncultured Lachnospiraceae bacterium; assembly: GCA_949948735.1. Lineage (GTDB taxonomy): Bacteria > Bacillota > Clostridia > Lachnospirales > Lachnospiraceae > COE1. The sequence goes on from CATLGV010000014.1 coordinate 87,636, forward strand.
CAGACGGATACATCTTCAGAAACGCCTCGTCCAGCGCATCCTTCTCGCTCTTGCCGCTCGCCATCTCATATGCGGAATCCAGATCCCTGATATCGTACTCCGACAAAGAATAACAGGTGAAATAATCGTCATCCGCGTCCAGCAGCGTAAACTCCTCCTGCTCAATGTCCACATATTCAAAATAACGCTCCAGGGAGCTGTGCAGCCTGCCCACCATAAAATTGTTTACATTGACATAGGTGTTGTAAAGCTCCTGCTCCAGCTCCTCTGCCTCCTCCTCCGACAAACCGGGATCCGTGGAAGACTCCTCCTCCTCGGACTGCACCGCCAAAGACACCTCCGGCTCCCTGTCGTTGGAGACGCTTTTATCTCCCGAAGAAGGCAGGCCCTGACATGCCGTCATGGCGCATGCCGTAACCAGCGCTGCCAAAATAATGCCGCATTTCTTTTTCATTCTCAATACCTCCTCGCTTTCTACACATAACGGTTTATTCTATCACCTTTGCCGCCAAATGGCAATAGGCAGTATCCGAAAATATCAGGGCTGCGCGGGCGCCGCGGTCCGCCCTTCATATATACCGCGTGTTATGTAATGCTGATACAGCGCGTCCTCGTCGTAGCCGAAGGCCTCCTTTAAGTCCGGATACCGGTTTGCGTATATAATCGGATTAAAGCCGTCCGCATCCGTAAAAAGCGAAATCATGCTGCTCTCCTGCGCCAGCCACGGATTGTTGACGTCCGCGTCCGTCGGATCCCATCCCCTGTATGGCGAATCCTCCGGTATCTTTACCGCCTCCGGCTTTCCAAGCAGGCCCGCCTCCTCGCTGTCGGAATATACGATTACCGTGGTTCCCGGCTTGCAGTTCTCATAGATCCACTTAGCGTCCTCCACAGACAGCCGGACACAGCCCAGAGACGCGCTCTCGCCCAGCTCGTTGTAGGCCTCCCACTCCAGCGTATCCGGAGAGGTTTTGGTATAGGGGACCGAATGAAACAGGATCTTCCTGTTAAAGCGCACCGCGTATCTTCCGTAGCTGTTGTCCACCATCTGCCGCCACTCATAATAATCGGAGGTTTTGAAAACGCCCTGCGGGGTACCGTGCCCCGCTCTTCCGCAGGAGCAGGTCATGGCCCTGACCGGCGTCTGCACACCGTCCTCCCCCTGCTGCACAACGGTGACGCAGTTTAACGCTCTGTTGACATAAATGGTATAATCCGGTCTTGTATCGGCTGCCGGCTCCTCCGCCTGCGTCCCGGACTGCCGTGCCGCGTTCACGGTATCGGCTGTCCCGCCAAGCAGCAGCGCGCTCACGCATATAATAGAAATCATAGAAGCTCTGAATAGTCTCATTTTAGATTCTGTTTCCTTTCGTCAATGCTGTTTCCTTCGGCAGCTTCTCTGCCGGACCAGCTTTTATTATATGTCCTTCCGGCCGTTTTTTCAAGGCTTTCTATATATCTTCAACTGGCAGGGACATGCCCGGCCCTTGTCAATCAAGGTTAAAGCATGTTATGATATTTTCAGACAGGCAGCGCCCTGTCAACGCGAAACGAGCGCCGGAAGGGGGAATGTTTCTTTATGACACGATATGTTATCGCTGCATAGCATGGGCTATCGCAGTTAATAGAAAATTGTTATAGCCAATGCCGCTTGAGATTATATCATTCAGGAGGAAAACATGGGCTATGTGAGAGCAGAAGAGATTCTGCCTGTTGAAATTATCGAACTGATACAGCAGTATGTTGACGGAGAGAATATTTACATCCCGCGCAAGGCGGCGCATCGGCGGGCCTGGGGCACAGGTACGCAGATTAAGCAGGAGCTGTCCCTGCGCGACCGGCAAATCTGCAGCGATTATCTTGCGGGAAGCAGGACCACGGAGCTGGCCGGTAAATATTACCTGTCCGAAAAAAGCATACAGCGTATCCTGAGAAAAGAACTGAGGAAGCAATGACGCGTCATTGCTTCCTCTATCGTTTCCGGCAGACGCCTGCCGCTACCGGTTCGTAATAATTTTATCAATCAATCCAAAAGCCAGCGCCTCGTCCGCGGACAGATAATTGTCCCGCTCCGTTGCGGCGGCGATTTCCGCCTCCGTCTTTCCCGTATTCTCAGCCAATATCCGGTTCAGACGCCGTTTGCTTTTCTGAATGTGGTCGGACGCAATCCGAATGTCCGTCGCCTGACCCTGGATTCCGTTTCCGTGAATCGCCGGCTGGTGTATCATAATCTCCGCATTCGGAAGCGCCATGCGCTTGCCCTTCGTACCGCCCGCCAGCAGAAAAGCGCCGAAGCTGGCCGCTATCCCAAGACATATTGTTGAAATATCGCATTTGATATACCGCATCGTATCGTATATTGCAAAGCCCGCGGACACGGACCCGCCGGGACTGTTGATATAAAGCTGAATATCCTTATCGGAGGCCTGCGCCTCCAGAAAGAGCAGCTGCGCGATAATCACCCCCGCCGAGCTGTCGCTGACCTCCTCCCCCAAAAATACAATCCTTTCGGAAAGCAGGCGCGAATATATGTCGTAGCTTCGCTCGCCCCTGCTTGTCTGCTCCACCACGTAAGGCACCAGGCTCATGCCGCCATCTCCTCTCCCTGTTTTCTGTATCCCTGCGGTGTGCGCCCATACACCGCGCGAAAAGCCTGCGTAAACGCCTGCTGCGAGCCATAGCCCGCCTCCAGCGCGATTTCTATAATCGGCTGCTGCGTCCTCAGGAGCCTTTCGGCCGCTCTGTCCAGCCGCCGGTTCTGGATATATCTGTGCAGCGTCTCTCCCGTGTACTCCTTAAACGACCTTGCCACATAAAACTTAGAGTAATTCAGCGCCCGCGCGATCTTCTCCCAATCCAGCTCGCCGTCCAGGTTCCGCTCAATATAGGCAAGCGCCCTGCGGGCTGCCTTTTCCTTTCTCATAGGAATTCCTCCCTTCTTCTGCTTCATTGTAGCATGCCTCTTACACCCCGTCTTCATAAAAATTGCCCTTTTTTACGGATTCCTGTTATTGTGCTCCTCTTAAGGGTATGCTATGATTAGCTGAAATAACGATTATCAGGAGGCTTTCTTATGTGGCTATTATTCGCGTTCCTATCCGCCGTATTTGCGGCGCTGACCTCTATTCTGGCTAAAATGGGCATCAGCGACGTCAACTCCAACCTCGCGACTGCAATCCGGACAACGGTCGTCCTGATTCTGTCATGGGGTATCGTATTCCTCACCAATGCCCATACCGGTCTTGACGCAATCAGCCGGAAAAGCTGGATATTCTTAATCTTGTCCGGTCTTGCGACCGGCGCCTCATGGCTCTGCTATTACAGGGCGCTGCAAATCGGGGATGTATCCAGGGTCGTGCCGATTGACAAGCTCAGCGTGGTTATCACGCTCATCCTCGCCTTCGTGCTCTTACACGAGACCTTTTCGGTCAAATCCTTTATCGGCTGCGTCCTTATCGGTGCCGGAACGCTGTTTATGGTGCTTTGACGCACGGTGGGCGTTATCGGCGGATATCCACATATCCGATTGCCATATCCTCCGGCGTAAGCTCATACGGCGTCCCGCCCGTATTCAGATTCAGATACAGATACGGCAAATCCCGTTCCGGCACCACCCATGCCACATGAACGGTGACCGTCTCCCCCGCCTCGATACAGGGGATATAGTTCTTACCCTGCCTTGTACCCTCCACGTCATAATAATACATTTCCAGATAATGAGCCGCACCGTTTATCTGCTCCTTATCCCACTGCGCCGTTTCGTCAGGCTGCGCCCCATCGTACAATACCGCCCTCCCGTCAGCCTCCGCAAGCTTCATCAGGCTGCAGAAAAACAGCACATCCGTCATTGTCTCACTGCCGGTATTGGTATATTCCAGGGTCGCACAGACCAGCTTCTGCGGCAGCTGCCTTGTCTCTACGATTTCTGCCAGCGCATCCGTCCCGTTTCCGCTTTTGATGTAAACTGCCTCGCACGGGAGAAGCGTTCCGTCCGCGTTCGTCTCCCTGGCCAGCTCCGCCCGCAAATCCGCATCCCGGGATAAATCAAGCATGCCAATATTATCCGTCACCTCCACCCGGGATACCTTCACGGTCAACCCTTCCTTCAGCGGGAAGCCTTCCCCGACGGCATGCGTATTTTCAAGTGCTTCACTCAGAACCGCGTCATCGGCAGGCTCCTGTGTGTCTGCCTCCGTCATCGCCGCAAGATACGCGCTCCACCGGAAACTGCTGATGCATTTCGCTTCTTCCCCCGCCTGCGCCGGCTTCAGGGTAATTCCCTCCGCAATCCGAACCGCTTCCTCCCGCGTCACGTCCGATGCTATAAACATCTCCAGCACATAGTGCAGATCCGGGTAAGCCACATATATCCGCTGGTTAAAGGAGATCTCGTCCTCAAACAGGCGTGAAAATTCCAGATAAACGCCGTCATATCCGTTTACCGTAATATCCTCCCGTGAGATAACATTTTCAAAGGACATTGCAAACTGATCGTCCCCGGTGTCCATCCCATACAGACAGATAGAAACGCCGCCCTGATACATGGCGTCCGCATAGCAATATTTCCCACTGTCATCTGCCTCAACCATTCCCTCCGGCAGATAGGAAACATCCATCTCAACCGGCAAAAGCTCCACCGGCGCCGCACCTTGCCCTTCTCCGGACGCCGTCTCCGTCCCCGCCGTACTCTTCTCTATCCGGATATCTGCCCCATATTTGCTGTCAGCGCTGCTGCGCATCCGGTAAAGCGCGCCTGCAAACACGGTTGTTCCCAGCACCATCGCCGCTGCAACTGCGGCAGCCGCCGCCCTCTTTCCCATGCGGCTTTTACGCCGCGGCGCAACGGCCCGAAGCTGCTTTGCAACCTCGCGCTCTACCATCATGCGCATGTCCCGGGGCATTCCCGGAAAATCATCCTTCAGATTCTCTATTCTCATAATCCTGCTCCTCACTCTGCCGCCTCAAGCTCGCATTTGAGCATTGCGCGCGCCCGTGCCAAACGGCTCTTCACCGCACTCTCCGTCACCTTTACAAGACCCGCAATCTCTTTTACGCTGTAGCCTTCCATATAATAGAGCGTAACGCAGAGTCTTGTCTCTCCGGGCAGACGCTCCAGCGCTTCATAGAGATCTGAATAATCCGCCCGTTCCTCCGCCGGCTCTGTCTGCGCAAGGTTCTCCAGCGGCACAAGCCGCTTCTCCCTGCGCAGAATGGCATAGCACTCATTGATTACAATTCTTGTCAGCCATGTTCTGGCATATGTATCCTGGCGCAGCGTATGAAGGCCGGAAAAAGCCTTCACGATTGCCTCCTGTATCGCATCCGCGCAGTCCGCGTCACTGCAAAGCAGCGTTTTTGCCACACGGTACATCATATCCTCCGATGCGATAATCAACTGTCCTAATTGTTCCTTTTTCATTGCTTCCTTTCTGCCGGCTTTTGTTCTGTTCCATCGCGCGAATTGCATCACAGCGTGTTGCTGCTTACATGGATTAGATGCACGGGCAGGCAAAATGGTCGCAGGGATTCAAAACTTTTTAAGCAGGAAAACGCAATCCGGATATCCTACAAGTCCCAGAGGCTCAGCTGGGAAAAGCGCTCCTTTTCCTCCATGGTCGACAAATAATCAAATATCTGCGCGTTGTCATGCATCAAGCCGCCGCTGGCGCATTTATCGCGAAAAAGCCGCATCAGGGCGGCATTATCCGGGCTTGCCAGCTCATACCGGCCGCCGTAGGCTTGTATATAGCGCTCCTTCATCCCGGGAAACAGCCGGTCAAGCTGACTGTAAAAGTATTCCCGGCTGCCCTCCCGCAGCGTCATTCCCATGCCAAAGCAGATGATACCACGGACCTGCGCCTGCATACATAAATCCAGAATGCCGGAAATATTTTCCCTGGTATCGTTGAGAAACGGCAGAATCGGAGACAGCCACACCACCGTCGGTATCCCGGCGTCACGCAGTATCTTTAACGTCTCAAAACGTTCCCTTGTCGTACTCACATTCGGCTCGAGCTTTCTGCACAGCGCTTCGTCACAGGTGGTCAGCGTCATCTGCACGACGCATTTCGCCTTCTCGTTGATGCGCTGTAGCAGGTCGATATCCCGCAGAATGCGGTTGGACTTCGTGATCACCGTAAAGCCAAAGCCATAGGCTTCAATCAGCGTCAGCGCCTTTCGGACATGCTCAAGCTCCAGCTCCGGCGGAATATACGGATCCGTCATGGAGCCTGTCCCGATCATGCACCGCCTGCGCTTATGACGCAGCGCGGTCTCAAGCAGCTCAATCGCGTTTTCCTTGACCTCGATATCCTCAAAGTCATGCTCCATATGATAGCATTTGCTTCTGGAATCACAATAAATGCAGCCGTGCAGACAGCCGCGGTAAAGATTCATGCCGTTTTTTGCCGATAATATCCCCTTTGCCTGAACATAATGCATTGCCGTTTCTCCTGTTCCTGTTTTTTCCGTAAAGTAAGGCTCTCTTTGACAAGATACCACATTCGCCGCTTCATTTCCACCTTCTGTTTACAAGGCGCGTGCAGGCAAAGCCGTATTGCAATCCGGCCTCCCGTGTTATAAAATGTACATTATTACAGAGGTACAAGAGGAGAAAGCGGGCTTTGTGGCTGCACACTGCCTGCCGTAAGCCCGGTTATGTGCAAAAACCGGCGCAGAAAAGGAGAAGATTATGGAAGATTTTGGATTACGGGAAATGCAGGAAATGCAGCGTCGGCTCCAGCAGCAGTATCAGGAAATCTGGGAGCCCCTTTCGCCCCGGACTGCCAGAAACCAAATGCTGTGGATGATGGTGGAATTGGGCGAAGCCGCGGACATTATCAAGAAGGAAGGCGACCAGCGCATCGCCCATGACGCGGATATCCGCGCGCATTTTGTCGAGGAGCTGGCGGACGCGTTAATGTATTATAACGATATTATGCTGTGTTATGACATTTCCGTCGACGAATTAAAAAAATCCTATCTTGAGAAGCACCAAAGGAATATGCACCGGTGGCAGCCCCACCGGGAGGAGGCGGCCAAATGACGCCTGCGGCTTTTAAAAGCTGCCGCCGCAATATCAATCAAATGGCCTGCCCGATTCTGCTGAATTACCTGCTGTCAAACGTGTTCGAGCTGCTGGACAAAGCGATTGTGGGCCACTACTCCGTGCAGGGCTTCGCGGTTGTAGGGGCCGCCGCGGCTTTTGTCTATGCCATAACAGGGGCGCTTGGCATTTTATCCGCCGCCTTCAATATCGCCGCCGCGCAGGAAAAAGGGCAGGGCCGCGAACAGGGCTTTGAGACCGCCTTTTTTGTAAGCAAAAATCTGGCGCTTTTGATTGGCCTGGGCTTCTTTGTGTTAAGCCTTCTGTGCGGACGCTTTTTCTTTCAAAACGTGTATGGCATGCGGGGGGAAGCGCTCGAGGAGCTGCTCTCCTATTTCTATCCGGCAGCGTTCACAGTGGTACAGAATATGCTGATTTTCCAATATTCCGCATATTTTCGCAACTGCCTTAACACCCGAATCACGCTGTACAGCACAATCGTGTCCACAGTCGTCAATCTGTTTTTTGACTTCTCGCTGGTATATGGCTATTGCGGCCTGCCACGGCTTGGGACTGCCGGCGCGGCATGGGGGAGCGTCATCGGGCTTGCGGCAGGGCTGCTCGTATACCAGGCCGCGTATCTTGGCCCGCGGTACAGCGCAGGCCGCGTTTTTCGCAGACAGCCGCTGCCGGGCGCCGCTAAGGCCGCTGCGAAAAAAATAATATGCCTCTATCCGCCGCTGTTTGGACAGGAATTGCTTGAAAGCACCGTTTTTGCATGTGTCGTATCCGCTGCCGCCGCGCGGCTTGGCACGGAAACGCTTGCCGTATACAGCCTGCTCGACACCGTGGCGGGGATGGCCGGACTCCCTGTATACGCCTATGCTTCCGCTGCCCAGACGCTTGCGCTGCAAAGCCACTCGGCAGCATGCCGTCCTGCGGAATGCGGGAACGTTGTCACCAAAGCAGGCCTGGTAAAAAATTACCTGACCTGCGGTATCCGGCTGGCCTTCTGCGTTATCGCCGCCCTCTGCGCGCTGTGCGGCATTTTCGGCAAAACGCTGCTGTACCTGATTGTAGACGATGCCGCCGTCGTGGCAAAAGCGCAGCATCTGCTGCTTTTTGTATTTTTGCTCCTGCTTGCCAAAATCCCTTATCAGATTTACATGAATTTTCTTCAGGGTATCGGCCGGGAACGCTTTGTCCTGCTCGGTACCGCTGTCGGGACGGCGGGTGCAAGCCTTGGCTGTATGATTGCCGGGACGCTATTCGGACTGCCGGGCATTTACAGCGCTATGACCATGGAGCTGGCCGCGCTGGGATTCTGTTATGCCGCCGCTGCGCGTTCGGAAACGTAAGGCCCTTCCGGCGCCGGCAAACTTTTTTGCGATGCGCGAAAAAAACTGTTGACATCTCTGTGCAAAAGAGGTAGAATAAATCTGTTCGCAGGAGTGGTGGAATTGGCAGACGCGCAGGCTTCAGGTGCCTGTGGTAGCAATACCGTGTGGGTTCAAGTCCCATCTCCTGCACTTTTTATTTTCAGGTTATTCTTCCAGATAGCGCAGCCGAAAGTCATCCGGCTCCTTTTTCCCCTCTTTTGCAGGCCCTTCCCAAACCTCCGTTTTTTTCGCCATAGCGCGGCGCAGGACGCAATATAGGACGCCTAAAATAATCGCACTGCTGACGATCTGTCTCAACTTTTTATTTGCTTCTGTTTGTTTCATGGCAATATCCTCCATTCGCATTCTTTTTATATACTGTGCTTTGCCCTCCGTTGCATTGCTGACTGCAATCCTTGTTATTATCATATAGCAACGGCGGCGTGCAATCTATCGATTCCGCTTACATTTCCCCTCTTTTTCTTACATTCTTGTAAGAAAACCGGGTGCCGGCGCACCCGGTTCGAAGAATGCTCCGCATTCTTCCTGAAATGATTTGCGCTGCCGCAATTT
>CATLGV010000015.1 GCA_949948735.1 uncultured Lachnospiraceae bacterium
GATAGGGCATGGGTGTAAGTGCAGCAATGTACTGAGCTGAATGCTACTAATAGGCCGAGGGCTTATCCTGAGAAGGCAGGGAAAGGCGGAAGCCATAGAGAAGGAAGCTGAAAGCGTCAAAGAGTGAGGGACGGATGGAATATCGATAAGAGAGCATTCTGTATTCGGTTTTGAGGGAATACGCCTCAAAGAGATATAAGTAAAATAATATTGGCTCCATGGTCAAGCGGTTAAGACATCGCCCTTTCACGGCGGTAACACGGGTTCGATTCCCGTTGGAGTCATTGATAAGGCCTAGTGGCTCAGTTGGTTAGAGCGCCGCCCTGTCACGGCGGAGGTCGTCGGTTCGAGTCCGATCTGGGTCGTCAGCATGAAAATCGAAGATTTTCATGCGGCAAATTTGCGCAGAGGCGCAAATTTGCGAAATGATGTCAGCTGTGAAGAAGCTGCAGAGAGACGCTAAGTCTCACACCGAAAAACGCCAAGAGCGGGCGATTTTCATGCGGCAAATTTGTGCAGAGGCGCAAATTCGCAAGGTTATGTCAGCTGTGAAGCAAATTCCTTCACGGCAGTAAAACAATATTTGGGATCTTAGCTCAGCTGGGAGAGCATCTGCCTTACAAGCAGAGGGTCATAGGTTCGAGCCCTATAGGTCCCATCGAAAAAGAAAACAGAGTGAAGAAATGTAACGAAAGCGTTGCAGTTTTTTACTCTGTTTTTGTTTTTTAAAGGGAAAGGCGGGGGTAGAATGAATTTACAGCAGATGAAATATGTACTGTATACAGCCAGATACAATTCTTTTTCGAGGGCGGCCAAGGAGCTGTTTGTGACCCAGCCCAATATTTCAAACGCGGTTAAAGAGCTGGAGCAGGAGTTAAAGATACAGATTTTTGAGCGGAAGAAGAACGGGGTGTCCCTGACGCGGGAGGGTGCGCTTTTGGTGGGACAAATCGCGCCTGTAATGGAGCAAATGGGATTTATTCAGGAATTTTATGCCCAGGGGCAGGGCAATGAGAATATATTGAGCATCGCCTGTCAGCACTGTATGGCGGCGGTAAAGGCGATTTCGGAGTTGCTTTGCGGGCTTCATACGGACAGATACACCGTGCGGTTTCTGGAGGTGAAGACCAAGGAGGTGCTGCGCTATGTGCACAGCGGTATGGCGGAGCTGGGCGTGCTTTTGAAAAATCCGGAAAACAAAGTACTTGCGGGCGAATTGGAGCAATATGGGCTGGAGTTTACGCTGCTGCAGGAGCGCAGGCCCTTTGTCTATCTGAGCAGCAGACATCCGCTGGCGGAGCGGAAGATGATTACGGCGGAGGATCTGAGGCCGTATCCCTATATAAAATATGATCAGGGGAAGAGCAGCATGCAGTTTTATTCGGAGGAGGTGGTGGAGCCGTACGAGGCGGATAAGACAATTGCCGTGACGGATAACATGACGCTTTTTATGATGACGCAGACGGTGGACGGTTATACGATCGGCAGCGGCTATCGGAATCAGTGCCGCGCAGGGAAAGGCCGGCTGGGCGAGTGGGAAGTCGTGGTGATTCCGTATGATACGGAGGAAACGATTGAGCTTGGGCTTGTAACCAGCCGGGGCAGGGACTTGAGCCGGCTGGGCCGGCAGTATGCCGCGGCGCTGAGAAAGGCTGTAAAAAATGCGGAGAATTAAGGGCGCTCCCGCTGTGAAAAAGCGCAGGTATAAATAAAAATTATGGATATGGATAAATATTCGTGATTTGTGCTTTTGAAGGGCTTATGCTATACTTTGACCTATCAATAAAATACAGTTACCGGAAGATAAACGAAGGCGTTTGCACGGATGGGAGACCATCGGGTGCGGACGCCTTTTTTATCGGATAAGGAAGTCCGATGGACTTCGACATGAGAGGAGAGGATTATGATGAAAAAAGAATGGAGCATGAAAAATCTGGGATGTATGCTGCTTGCGGCGTCCGTGACAGCGGTGATGATGACCGGATGCGGCAGTGTGCCGGCGGAGGCGGCAGAGTCTTCGGGAGAAAAGGTGGTCATAGCGACGGGAAATTCTTTTGCGCCGTACTGCTATTTAAATGAGGACAACGAGCTGGTCGGCTATGATATTGACGTGCTCAAGGCATTGGATGAGCGGCTTGATGCGTACAGCTTTGATATTCAGGGAATGTCCTTTAATACGGCGGTGGTTTCGATTGATTCCGGTGCGGCGGATATGGTTGCGTTTCAATTGGTGCCAAGTGACGATCGGAAGGAAAAATATATTTTCCCGGAGACGTCCTATATGTACAGCCCGCTTGCGCTTTGCGTGCGGACGGACAGCGGGATTTTAAGTCTGGCGGATATGAAGGACAAGACGATATACGGAACGCCGACCACCTATGAATATGTCCTGTTGAAGGCGTATAACGACGCACATCCGGATACGGCATATGAAATTGTCGCGGTGAGCGATATGGAGGTTGCGGACATGTACAGAGGGGTGTCCAACAAAACGGTGGATGCGAACCTGACCTATCAGGCAACCTTTGAAAAGGTCGTTCCGGCCATCGGCCTGGAAAACGTTATGCTGACGGAGCCGGTGATTATTGAGGAGGCTTTTTATATGATTGCAAAGGATAAGCCGGAGTTCAGGGATGCTGTTGATAAGGCGCTCCGGGAACTGAAGGAGGACGGAACGCTTTCCGGGATCTGCGAGAAATATTTCGGGGAGGATTACTTTACAAAATATGCCGATATGGTTCAAAACAGTTTATTACAATAAAGGAGTGTGAGGTCGGATGAACTATACATATGATTTTGCTTCGATTCCCGGCCTGATATTGAAGATTTTGCATGCGTTTCCGCTGACAATGGGAATTCTTCTGTGCGCGCTTGCAATCAGCCTGACGCTGGGGGCGGCGGTTGCGGCAGGCACTATGGGCAGAAACAGGTTTTTGCAAAGCCTCTGCAAAGGATATATCTCTTTTATGCGCGGTATACCGACGCTGGTGTTGATTTTCCTGTTGTATCTGGGGATGCCGCAGGCTTTAAAGCAGCTGGGGATTGATATTGGGAGCTGGAACAAGGCGGTTTTTATCATCGCAACGCTTTCGCTGAACGCGTCGGCCAATATGGCGGAAATGATGCGGGCGTCGTATCTTGCGGTGGATAAAGGACAGCGGGAGGCTGCGTACAGCGTCGGGATGAAGCCTTTTACGGCTTTTAGAAGAATTATTTTTCCACAGGCGCTGGGAATCGCGATTCCCACACTTGGAAATAACATCATCCTTTTATTCAAGGAGACGTCTCTGGGATTTACGATTGGTGTGATTGATATTCTGGGTAGGGCAAGAGCAATCAGTGCGGCAAGCTTTGGCGCGAATAAGCTGGAGGTCTACATTGCAAGCGGTATTATTTACTGGATAATCTGTATTGTGTTAGAACAGGCAAGCAGGCTGGCGGAGCGCGCATATACAAAGGGCAGGAAAAAGGCGGCAGGTTAGGGGGGACGTATATGGATTTTGGATTTATAATGGAGGCATTTCCGCAGATAGCGGCCGCCATACCGGTTACGCTCCTGATGGTGTTTGTCTCCGCGGGAATCGGATGGGTGCTTGGACTGGCGGCGGCGCTTGTCCGAAAGAACAGGACGCCGGTGCTTTCACAGATATTGGCGGTATTTGTGTCCTTTATGCGGAGCGTTCCGTCCGTTATTGTACTGTACATCGCATATTATGTCATGCCGGCGGTCATTTACGCCTACGGGCAAAATATCGGCTGGGCGATAGACATCAATGCGGTTCCGCCGATTGCATATGCCATTTTTGCGCTGACGCTCAGCCAGGCGGCGTATTCCTCCGAGGTATTCCGTGCCGCGATTGCGGCGGTGGATGAAGGACAGACAGAGGCGGCGTACAGCGTTGGCATGACCAGAGCGCAGGCACTTTTTCGCATTGTTTTTCCGCAGGCCTTCGCGACGGCAATGCCGAATCTGGGCGGGCTTTTCGTCGGACTTATCAAAGAGACCTCCCTTGCCTATTATGTAGGCGTCTACGAGATTACAGCGGTTGCGAATTTGTTGTCGATTCCGAAGCTGAATTTTATCGAGGCTTATATTATGACGACGGTGGTATATGAGATTCTGAGCTTTTTGTTTAACAAGTGCTTTCGCGCAGGAGAATCCCGGTTAAAGCGGTTCCGCGCCAATGCGGCCGGCTGAGGTGCAAAAACTGGTAACGGGGACGAAAGGGGGAGGATGTATATGGATTACATGGTAAAGCTGGAAAACATACAGAAATCATTTGGCGACAACCACATTCTCAAGGGGGTTGAGCTGAATATCAAAAAGGGCGAGGTGGTCGTTATTCTGGGGCCGTCGGGCTCCGGGAAAACAACCCTGCTGCGGACGATTAATTTTCTGGACGCCGCGGACGAGGGCAGCGTTTGTGTAAACGATTTTAAGGTGGACGCCAAAAAGCACAACAAGGCGCAGGTGATAGAGCTTCGAAGAAAGACGGCGATGGTATTTCAGAATTATAACCTTTTTGCCAACAAGACGATTTTGGAAAATGTGATGGAAGGTCTGGTGACGGTCAAGAAGTTTAAAAAGAGCGACGCGGAGGAAATGAGCCGCAGGATACTGGCAAAGGTAGGCCTGTCGGAGCGCTGTGACTTTTATCCGGCGCAGCTTTCGGGCGGACAGCAGCAGCGCGCGGGGATTGCGCGGGCGCTGATTCTGGATCCGGACGTGATATTGTTCGACGAACCGACCTCCGCGTTGGATCCGGAGCTGGTGGGGGAGGTGCTGAGCACCATTAAAAATGTTGCGCAGACGGGAATCACGATGATTGTCGTGACCCATGAGATTGCCTTTGCAAGGGAGGTCGCGACAAGAGTTATCTTTATGGAAGGCGGAAAGGTCGTAGAACAGGGGCCTCCGGAAGCGCTTCTGGTTCATCCCAAAGAGCCCAGGACACAGCAGTTCTTGAGCCGGATAACCGGTATTTCCGAGAGCGCTTAAAGGAAAGGGGAGTGAGACGCATGGTATCATCGGTAAATATGATTTGGATTTTATTTGGTACCGCGCTGGTATTCTTTATGCAGGCGGGCTTTGCGATGGTGGAGGCGGGCTTTACCAGAGCGAAAAACGCCGGGAATATCATTATGAAAAATTTGCTGGATCTGAGTATCGGGACACCGCTGTACTGGTTTCTGGGGTTTGGTATTATGTATGGCGGCGGCATTGATTTCTTTATCCATGGGGATTACGGCGCGGTACTGCCGGAAGGGGTGTCACTCTGGGCGTTTGTCGTTTTTCAGACAGTGTTCTGCGCGACCAGCGCGACAATTGTTTCCGGGGCAATGGCGGAGCGGACGAAGTTTTCTGCGTACTGTATTTACAGCGCGGTGATTTCCCTTCTGATATATCCAGTTTCCGGACATTGGATATGGGGCGGCGGCTTTCTGCAGCAGATGGGATTTCACGATTTTGCCGGTTCTACAGCGGTACATATGGTCGGCGGCGTCGCCGCGTTTGTCGGTGCAAAAATCCTTGGGCCGCGTATTGGTAAATACGGCGCGGACGGGAAAGCGAAGGCCATTCCGGGGCACAATATTACCATTGGCGCACTGGGCGTATTTATTTTATGGTTCTGCTGGTTCGGGTTTAACGGGGGCTCCACGGTGAGCATGGAGCCGGAGGCCGCGCAGACAGCTGGTCTGATATTTATGAACACAAATCTTGCGGCGGCGACGGCTACGGTGACGACAATGCTGTTTACATGGGTGCAGTATAAAAAGCCGGATGTGTCCATGACGCTGAACGGCGCGCTGGCCGGTCTGGTGGCCGTAACTGCCGGATGCGATTTGATTTCGCCTGTGGGCGCGGCGTTGATCGGGGCGGCAGCGGGGCTTGTGGTGACGCTGGCGGTTGAATTTGTCGATACAAGGCTTAAAATTGACGACCCGGTGGGTGCAATCGGCGTGCATGGCTTCTGCGGCGCGCTGGGAACGGTTTTAACGGGACTTTTTGCAACGCAGGACGGGCTTTTTTACGGCGGCGGCATTCGTTTTCTGGGCGTTCAGGCCCTGGGGGCTGCCGTGATAATCGTGTGGGTCGGCATTACCGCGTGGATGACATTCTGGATTGTTGATAAGACGGTGGGGCTGCGGGTCAGCAGGCGGGAGGAGCTGGAAGGCCTTGATTCGGCGGAACACGGGTTGTCCAATGCATATGCGGATTTCCTGCCGTCCGCCCAGCCGGACAACATGGCGGCGCCGGTTCTGACGGTGCTGGGCGTGGCGACGCGGGATATTCCGGTGGAGGAGGCAATACCGATTAATATGCCGGAGGTATGCGGGGACAGCTATTGCCAGACCGTGTTGACCAAGGTGGAAATTATCTGCAAGCAGTCAAAGTTCGAGGAGCTTAAAACGGCGATGAATGATATTGGCGTCACCGGAATGACGGTAACGCAGGTGCTTGGCTGCGGGATTCAGAAGGGCGCTACGGAATATTACCGCGGCGTTGCGGTGGATGTACAGCTGCTGCCCAAGATGCGCGTCGAAATTGTTGTGGCCAGAGTGCCGGTGACGGATGTTGTCAGTGCCGCGCGCAGGGTGTTGTATACCGGGCATATCGGCGACGGCAAGATTTTCATTTATGACGTGAGAGACGCTGTGAAGGTGCGTACCGGAGAGACCGGATATAACGCGATGCAGGGGCTGGATATTATATAAGGCGGCGCGGCAGAGGAAAGGAGCGGATTACCATGAGAGCAGTAGTTTGTCAGGGAGAACCGGTGGGCGGAGCCCCTTCAAGAGAGGCTGTCGTCGCGTACTGGCAGGAGCAGCTTGCGCAGGTGCCGGAGATTACCTCCGTGGATTACCGGGAGAATTTCCGGGCGGAGGAGGCCGATGCGGTGGCCGCGGACTATGAGATTTTAATCGGGGCGTGGATAGCGGATGACTTGTTTGACAGGGCGTTTTTGAAACGCCATCCCAGGCTGCGGTATATCGCGACATTGGGGCACGGCTTCGGGCGTATCGACCATGAGGCGGCAAAGGAGGCCGGCGTAACGTTTACGAATACCGTCTATGGCGATATGACGATTGCGCAGTACGGAATGGGCCTGTTGCTCAATATCTGTCATCATGTCGATCGGGAACGGGCGTATTACAGGGAAAGTCTGGAGCGGGGGGAATTCCTTTTTCAGAAAAAGCATGTCGCCACAAGACAGATTGAGCTTTATGAAAAGACGATGGGGATTGTCGGCCCTGGCAGCATCGGGCTGTGCATGGCCCGGATGGCGGCGGGCTTTGGGATGAAGGTGGTCGCATACAGCCGCCATAAAAAGGAAGGGGAGGCGTACCGCTTTATTGAGCAGGTTTCTTTGGAGGAGCTGCTGGAGCGCAGCGACGTGATTTCCATACATTGTCCGTTGACGGAGGAGACGCGTGGGATGATAAACGCGGAGGCTATTTCCAAAATGAAGGACGGCGTGATTCTGATTAACACGGCAAGGGGGGCTATCCTCGATGAGGCGGCTATGGCGGCGGCCTTGAGATCCGGGAAGATTTACGCGGCCGGTCTGGATGTTGTGGAAGGTGAACCGCTGTGTGCAAAAACAGAGATTTTTGACTGCGACAACGCGGAGATTACGGCGCATATCGCATGGGCGCCTGCGGAGGCCAGGTACCGCACGGTCAGAATTGCGGTCGATAATCTGAAAAACTGGCTGGCAGGAAGGCCTACAAGCGTGATATGAATTGTGAAGAGGAGGACGAAGGAATGGATACAGAAAAAATTTTCAGCAAGAGCGTATTGGAAAAACCGGAGACAAAGCGGGCGGCAAGAGCAAACGCCACGCTGGATTTGAAGAAATTAATCCGTATGGGGTGGAACGAAAATCCGTACGGGATGTCGCCGAAGGCGCTTGCGGCAAATCTTGAAGCGGCCAAAACAGGAAACTTTTATCAGGACTTCTGGTGTGCGGATATGAAGCGGGCAATTGCGGATTCGTACGGAATCAGCGTTAAAAATCTGGTAGTCGGCGCAGGCTCAAGCCCGCTGATTGAGATTGCGGGACAGGCTTTTCTGAATCCCGGAGACGAGGTGCTGATGTGCCCGACCTTTGCCGCGTTTATCGATATGGCGGAGATTCGCCTGGATCGCGTGGTGTCTGTGCCGCTGCGGGAGGACATGGGATACAATCTTGACGGACTGGCGGCGGCGGTCACGGAAAAGACGAAGATGATTGTCATCTGCAATCCCAATAATCCGACGGGCGGGTACCTGTCGTATGATGAAATTATGGCGTTTGTAGAGAAGGTGCCCCGGGATGTGGTGCTGTTGTTTGACGAGGCCTATATTGAGTTTGCCACGGCGCCGGATTGCAGGAGTGTGGTTCCGCTTGTCTTTGAAATGCCTGATCGGCCGATTCTCGTGATGCGTACGTTCTCGAAATATTACGGAATGGCGGGAGTCCGGGCGGGCTATATCATTGCAAACGAAGAAATCGCAGCCGGAATCGGCAGGGTGCCAGGAAGCTGGATACCGTCCGCGGCGCAGGCAGCAGTGGTCGCGGCGTTGTCAGAGCCGGAATATTACGAGGAATGCAAGACCAAAATTGTCGCGGGAAGAGCGTACTTATCGCGGGAGATGGAAAAGCTGGGGTGCACCGTATATCCGTCTCAGTCCAATTTTATCATGTTTGATCCGCACTGCGACTGTGCGATGGTCCGTGAAAAGCTGATTGAAAGAGGGATACTGATCAGCGCGCCGATGTTCTGCAGGGTATCGGTCAGCACGCCGGAGAACAATGTGCTGTTTATCCGGTATCTGGGAGAAATACTGAAAGCGGCCAAGGCGGCATAGAGGCAGCTATGGAGAAGAAGGGACTGTTTTCGGGAGCTGCGCTGCTGAAGCTGATTCTTCCGCTGGTAGTGGAGCAGCTTTTGGCGGTCACTGTCGGTATGGCGGATATGATTATGGTTTCCGGCGCTGGCGAAGCGGGGGTATCCGGCATATCCCTTGTCAACACCATCAGCAATCTGCTGATTATGATGTTCTCCGCGCTGGCGACCGGCGGCGCCGTTGTCGCCGCGCAGTATTTGGGGAGCGGGGATAAACGGGCCGCGTGCGGCGCCGGAGAGCAGCTGGTGTTGATTTGCGCGGCGTTCTCCGCGGTGATTATGGTATTCTCCCTGAGTGCAAACCGCTGGCTGCTGCGCGTAATCTATGGAAAGGTGGAAGCGCAGGTTATGGCGTACGCTGTCGAGTACTTTTACATAACGGCAGTATCGTTCCCGTTTCTGGCAGTATACAACGCATGCGCGGGCCTGTTCCGTTCCATGAATAATTCGGGAATATCCATGAAGGTATCGGCAGTTATGAACGCGCTCAATATTATCGGCAATGCGGTGCTGGTGTATGGCCTGCACATGGGGGTGGCAGGCGTCGGGTATGCCACGCTGATTTCCAGGGCGGCAGCCTGTATGATGATGCTGGTATTGCTTCACAGGCCTGCGTATGAAATCCACATAGCCGCTTACCGCAAAATCCGGTGGAAGCCGCGCATCATCCGCAATATTCTGTCGATTGGCGTTCCGGGGGCAATGGAGAACAGTATGTTTCAGATTGGAAAGCTGTTGACACAGAGCCTGATTGCGAGCTTTGGGACAGCCGCAATTGCCGCGAATGCCTGCGCCAGCACGGTAGAAATGCTGGCGGACATACCGGCGATTGCGATAGGGCTTGGCCTGGTCACTGTTGTAGGGCAGTGCGTCGGTGCGGGAGACTACGCGCAGGCGCGGTTTTACGCAAGAAAGCTGATTGGCTATGCCTATTTGTTCCTGATTTTGCTCAATACCTGCATTTTTGCGGGTGCCGGTATGATTGCCGGCTGGTATCATCTGACGGTACAGGGAAATCAGTACGCGGTGACGCTGATTCGGTATCACAGCGTGTGCTGTATGGCGGTCTGGCCGCTGGCGTTTACCATTCCCAACGTGCTGCGCGCGGCCGGAGACGTGAAATATACGATGGCCGTGAGCATCGCGTCCATGTGGATATTCCGGATTGCGCTGGCCTACGGCATCACCCGCTGGCTGGACATCGGCGTGCTTGGCGTCTGGATAGCGATGACTGTCGACTGGGCGGTTCGGGCTGTATTTTATGTAATCCGTTTTCACGGCCACAGATGGGAAGGAAGGGCGCTGCTTAAAAGGCAAACATCAGGAACATGACAAGCCATGCCTTACGAATATCCTTGTTGACGACCAGACAGGCGGAGCCCATCATAAAGCCCCACAGGATGCCCCAGAGCCCTGCGGTCAGACTTCCCTTTGTGAAGGTATGGGCAAGTCCCCAGGTAAGCCCGCAGATGATGCCGCCATAGGGGATTTTCCCCTGCAGAGATGCGGGAAAGCGGTTATCCAGCCATACCTCGCACGCTTTTTGACCAAACAGGACAATCAGCAGAAACAACAGGGTTTCAAATGCGTAATAGAGATATTGGAATGAGAACAATAACAGCCCTTTATTCTGGAATTCCCGGACAATTTTTAGACCATTCCAGTCAATGGCAGACAGGGCGACTGCGACGACGACAAACAGCAGCGCAAGCATCCGCTGACGGGGCTTTAAACGCTTTTTGGGGGCAAGAAGGTCAAGGCAGTAATTGTTTCTGGCCGTGCGAATCAAATGACATCCCCAGACGCCCCAGGTGGCGCAGGTCAGGATCCAGTGCAATATTGTCTGGAGGGGCGTCCATTCCTGCATTGGGGCGCCGTATAAATACGGCTCCAGAAAAAAGGCGTATAGAACCTCGATGCCGAGGCCGCCAAAGGCGGTGATTGCAAGGGAGAAGTAAGCGCCGCCTGTCGTGCGTGTTTGGAGTTCGGATTTAACGATTGCTTTCATAGGGCAGTTCCTCCTTAAAGTGTTTTAATAATCGGTTGGCTTTTTTGATTTCCAGAAGCAGGCTGACATAGTATACAGCGGCCAAAATCACATATGGTATCGTGAAGGACCAGAACATATCTCTGTATGCGTCGGGGTGCAGTTCCGTGAACAGCCCTGACAGCCATGTCAGCAGCATAACGGCGGCGATCAGAAGCACATATTGAAGCAGCGCAACCGGCAGAAGCGGCAGCTGTGAAAAACGGTACTGCTGCGACAGGACAAAGGTCGCCAGCAGGGAAAGAAACAGGATGGTCAGCAGATTCTCCTGATAAACGCCGTAATTTTTCTGTACAATCGCTTCCAGTATTATTTTGGTCAGGGACAGCAGGGTGTATATCACGCAGACTGTCGGTATGAATTCTTTTCGACCGATAAGCTTCATTTCAGTTTTTCCCTCCTTTTTTCAGACATTCCATAAAATCCTTTTTATAGGCGCGGTTTAATATCAGCGTTTCCCCGTTTTCCAGCAGCAGATACATTTTCATGTTGAGATCAGGCTTTATCCGGTCGATTTTCCGCAGATTTACGACCAGCGATTTCCCGATTTGCACAAAGCCGCCTGGCTGATATTTCTCGAGAAATGATTTCAATGTGTGCGTTATCTGGAAAACCTCGTTGTCCAGATAGGCGAAGCAGTGCCTGTCAACGACTTCCAGATAACAAATATCCCGCAGCGGAATGCGTTTGGTTTCCCGGGCGTTTCTGCCAAGGATATTCTGCGCGGTATCGAGATATGCCATAAGGCTTTGGATCTCCTCGTCCTGTTCGCGATAGTAGATATCGACCCTGTTATTCGGGATTGCAGGGTCTTCGTAATAGTTGATTTCCATTGCGGCCTCCTTTGCTGTTTTGGTGGATATACCCTCAATTGACAAAGGGCGTATTCCTGTCAATTGAGGGTAGTAGCAGTATAGCAATTATTTGCTTCTTACACAATAGGGAAGCGTTTAGCCTGCGTTTGGGGAGGGTCAACCTGCATTTGAGAGAAAACAGATAATCCGGATTGATTGAAATATATGGAAAAGTATGATATACTAGGCAACGCAGAGCAGTGCTTTGCAGCATATGAAAAGAAGAATAGGAGACAATACCGCATGAAGAACGAATACGCAATCGAGACAAAATGCATACAATCCGGCTGGAAGCCCGGCAACGGGGAACCGCGGGTTCTGCCGATTTACCAGTCGACGACTTATAAGTATGAGACATCCGACGAAATGGGCAAACTGTTTGATCTGGAGGCGGAGGGATACTTCTATACCAGGCTGCAGAATCCCACAAACGACGCGGTTGCACAGAAGATTTGCGAGCTGGAGGGCGGCGTTGCGGCGATGCTGACCTCGTCGGGGCAGGCGGCGAATTATTATGCGGTATTTAATATCTGTGAGGCGGGAGATCATGTGATTTTGTCCTCGACGGTTTACGGCGGCACCTTCAATCTGCTGACCGTCACAATGAAGAAGATGGGGATTGCCTGCACGATTGTTGATCCGGATTCGGATGAAGCGGCATTAAATGCGGCGTTTCAGGAAAACACCAAATGCGTCCTTGCCGAGTCGATTGCCAATCCCGCGCTTGTGGTGCTTGATTTTGAAAAGTTTGCGCGGGTCGCGCATGCGCACGGGGTTCCTCTGATTGTGGACAATACCTTTGCGACGCCGATTAACTGCAGACCCTTTGAATACGGCGTGGATATTGTGACACACTCCACGACAAAATATATGGACGGGCATGCGATGTGCGTAGGCGGCGCTATTGTCGATTCCGGCAATTTTGACTGGACGCGGTACGGGGACAAATTTTACGGGCTGACAACGCCGGACGAGTCCTATCACGGCGTGACTTATACGGAGCGCTTTGGAAAGAAGGCCTATATTACGAAGGCAACCGTACAGCTGATGCGGGATTTGGGGTCGATTCAGTCTCCGATGAATGCGTTTTTGCTCAATATCGGTCTGGAGACGCTCCATCTGCGGGTGCCGCGCCATTGCGAGAACGCGTTGAAGGTTGCGTCCTGGCTTGAAAATAACGACAAGATTGCATGGGTGAATTATCCGGGCTTAAAGAGCAGCAAATATTATGCGCTGGCGCAGAAATATATGCCGAACGGGACATGCGGCGTGATTTCCTTTGGCCTGAAGGGCGGCCGCGCGGTGACGACCTCCTTTATGGACAGCCTGAAGCTGGCGGCGATTGTGACGCATGTAGCGGATGCGCGGACCTGTGTCCTTCATCCTGCAAGCCATACGCACCGGCAGATGACGGACGAGCAGCTTCAGGAGGCGGGCGTACAGCCGGATTTGATTCGGTTTTCGGTAGGGATTGAGAACGCGGATGATATTATTGCGGATATTGAACAGGCGCTTGCAGGGATCTGACCGCGGCGTTTATTCACAGAACGGTGAGGTACAATGAAGGATAAAGCGTGGATAACGCCGGTATTGTCTGCGGGACTTTTTTTGGGAGCCATGGCAGTGCGGATTTATTACATCCATGAAGGCCGGGCGGAGCTCCTGATAAAAAACGATATTCTGGAACGGGCGCGAATCGGGGCATCCGGATTGGACGCGGCAGGCTTGTTTGCCAATGGGATTTCTGTTGAAACGGCTTATGTCTGCCTGCTGTCGGTTTCCTGCCTGCTTTTCGGTAATTTTGCGATAGCGGGCGTCTGGCTGAACGCATTGCTTCAGGCAGGAACGGCGCTGTTTGCGTTTTGGGGCGTAAAGTGGATTTTTAACGGCTACGTCGGCGCCGCGGCGGGGATTGCGCTTGTGGCTGCGCCGCAGTATCTGCACTCCATGTACGAGGTTTCGCCATGGAATCTGGAAATATTGCTGTGCGCGGCGGGACTGCTGATACCGGCCGGATTGACGGGGAAGCTTTTGTGTGCGGCGCGCACGAGACGGCTCAAAAAAACAGAAGTGGGGACGAATATGGAAACAGAAGAGACATTGCGCACGGATATGCAGACAGATATACCGGCCAGAGAAATAAAATATATCGAGAATCCGCTGCCGGTGCCCAGACGCAGACCGCATAAGGAGATGGATTACGCGGTGCAGCCTGCGGAAAATGACGATTATGACATCAAGGATGTCGCGGATAAAGATTTTTTTGATATTGATTGACTTATAATATCGGGCATATGTGAGAAACTAAAAGAAGTTCCTTTTAATAGGGGAGCTTCTTTTTTTATCTTATTCAAACGGAGGTTGAGAGATGGCAGACAGGAACGATGAAAAAAATGACGCGTTGGAAGAAAAAAAATATAAGGATGAGAAGCTGGAAAAGGAAAGTCAGGTAACGCTGGATGAAAACGGGCAGAATCACAAAATACACCTGATAACGATTGTCGGGGAGATTGAAGGGCATGAGAATGCGGGCAATCAGTCGAAGGTCACCAAATATGAGCTCCTTCTGCCCCAGCTTGCTTCGATAGAAGACAGCAGGGAGATTGACGGGGTCCTTTTGCTGCTGAACACTATGGGCGGCGATGTGGAGGCGGGACTTGCGATAGCGGAGATGGTTTCCTCGCTGAGCAAGCCCACGGTGTCGCTTGTGCTTGGCGGCAGCCACAGCATCGGCGTGCCCATAGCGGTCAGTACGGACTATTCGTTTATTGTGCCGACAGGGACAATGGTGATACATCCGGTGCGGATGAACGGTATGGTGATCGGCGTTCCGCAGACCTTCAATTATTTCAGGGACGTGCAAAACCGCATTACCAGCTTTGTCTGCAGCCATTGCAGGATTTCGAAGGAACGGTACGAGGAGCTGATGATGGAGACGGAGGTGCTGACAAAGGACGTCGGTTCGGTCCTGGAAGGACAGGAGACGGTAGACGAGGGTCTTATCTGTGAAATCGGCGGGATCTCGCAGGCCGTGGAGAAGCTCCACAAACTGATAGATGAAAATAAGAATTGCATGACAAGATAAGAAAAAAATGATATACTATTATGCAGAGCGTAAAAACGGGAGGAGCGTTAAGGAGTATGGCATCTTCAACGGGGAGAAATAATTCCGGAAACAGGAGTAAAAATACACGGAGCAGAAGCACAGGTACAAGAGGCCGGAAAAAGACGACAAGAGCAGCGCGGGAAAATGTGGATATAGCGGTAAAAAATGAAGTCATGCTGATTATCATTTTTGCGGCGGCTATATTCCTTTTTCTTTGTGTGGCGAATATTATCCACGGCTCGGCGGCGGCGTATATCAGGAACGTAATGTTCGGCCTGTTCGGGTTTCTGGCATACCTGCTTCCGGTTATCGTGTTCCTGGGCTTTGCTTTTGGCATATCCAATAAAGGAAACACGGTTGCGGTGATAAAGCTTGTCAGCGGCGTAGTGCTGGTGATACTTGCGGGGATTGTAGCTTATATGGTAATGAAGCAGGAGACGCTTCTGAGCGGCAATTCTCTTATAAAGGAGCTGTATGAGACTTCGTCGGAAAAGCATGCGGGGGGCGGCGTTTTGTTTGGCATGCTCGCACATGGGCTGTACAAGATGATCGGCTTTGGCGGTACTCTTTTTGTCGTGGTCGTTCTGGGGATTGTCTCGGTAGTTTTTATTACGGAGAAGAGCTTTCTGTCGGGAATAAAGCGGGGCGGATCGTATCTGATAGAGACTGCGAAGGAGGATGCCGCGAGGATGCGGGAGTACAGGGAGTCGCAGGCGGAGGAGGAATATGACGCGTATGAGGAAGAGGAGGCGTATGAGGAGGAGACCTATACGCCGCCCCAGCGGCCGCAGCGCGCGAGGCCTTCCCGGCAAAAGACGCCTGAGCCGGCGGACGGGCTCCCGGAAGAAAGGCTGCGGAGAATGGACAGGAAGGCGCGGGGTGTGGTTCCCAGCATGGCGGTGACGTTAAAGAGCGAGGGGGCCTCCCTTGGGGCGAAGCAGGATATCCATGAAATCATTTTGCTGAATGAGAACGAAGCGGGAGAGGCGGAGATTGTGCACGAGGATATTCATATCCGTTCCGTCGGGGATCCTCCGGCAGCGCCGCTATCGGAGCCGTTTGTGGATGAGCTGAATTGTGCGCTTGGAATAGAAGCTGCGGATGCGGCGCAGGCTGTGGGGGAGCTTGCCGCTGCGGAGGAGATTTCTCCTGAATATGGAGAAGCTTTTGCGCTTGAGGAAAATCTGCCCGCATATGATGAGGCCGCAATCGACAGCATGCCGGAGCCGATGACGGAGGAGACCTTCAAAAGAAATGCCGGACGGGATGCTTCCGGTCAGGAGACGGCAGCGGAGGCGGAAAAGGAGACAGTCGGACAGGAGCTGCCGCCTGCCGGCACGGAGACTGCGGCGATACCTCCGAAGGAGTACGTTTTTCCGCCGATTAATCTGTTGAAAAAGGGCAAGGGCAGAAAAGGGGATTCCTCAAATCAGTTAAAAGAAACCGCGCTTCGCCTGCAGCAGACGCTTCAGAACTTCGGGGTCAAGGTGACCATTACGGACATCAGTCAGGGACCCTCTGTTACGCGGTATGAGATGCAGCCGGAGCAGGGGGTGAAGGTCAGCAAGATTGTGGGCCTTGCCGATGACATAAAGCTCAATCTGGCGGCAACGGATATCCGCATAGAAGCGCCGATTCCGGGAAAAGCGGCGGTGGGAATCGAGGTCCCGAACAAGGAAAACAGCGCGGTAGCGCTGCGGGATTTGCTCGAATCGGAGGCTTTTAAGAAGTTCCCGTCCAATCTCTGCTTTGCCGTGGGTAAGGATATTGCGGGTCAGGTGGTGGTGACGGATATTGCGAAGATGCCGCATGTACTGATTGCCGGTGCGACAGGCTCCGGCAAGTCGGTTTGTATCAATACGATTATTATGAGTATCTTATACAAGGCGAATCCGGCGGACGTAAAGCTGATAATGATAGACCCTAAGGTGGTGGAGCTGAGCGTGTATAACGGGATTCCGCATTTGATGATACCAGTTGTAACAGATCCGAAGAAGGCCTCCGCCGCGCTTCACTGGGGCGTTGCGGAGATGACGGAACGGTACAGGAAGTTCGCGGACTTAAACGTAAGGGATTTAAAGGGATATAACAAGGCTGCCGAGTCTGGAAAGCTTTCACCGGACGGCGAACCGCTGCAGAAGATGCCGCAAATCGTTATTATTGTGGATGAGCTTGCGGATTTAATGATGGTGGCAGCAGGCGAGGTCGAGGAGAGCATCTGCCGTCTGGCGCAGCTTGCAAGGGCCTGCGGGATTCATCTGGTCATTGCGACGCAGAGACCCTCGGTTGACGTCATTACGGGATTGATAAAGGCCAATATGCCCAGCCGGATTGCGTTCAGCGTTTCAAGCGGTGTGGATTCGAGAACGATTCTGGATATGAACGGCGCCGAGAAGCTGTTGGGAAAAGGCGATATGCTGTTCTATCCGCAGGGATATACCAAGCCGGCGCGTGTACAGGGCGCTTTTGTATCGGATTCGGAGGTGTCGGATGTTGTTGACTTCCTGAAAAATCAAATGCTGGGCAACCATACATATAATAACGAAATCGAAGAAAAGATCAAAACGATGCAGACCACAGGAGGTATGACAGGCGGCGCAGGCGGGGGCAGCGAAGTGGACGCCTATTTTGTGGAAGCCGGAAGGTTTGTAATCGAGAAGGATAAGGCGTCTATCGGCATGCTGCAAAGAGTGTTTAAGATCGGCTTTAACAGGGCCGCGCGTATTGTAGACCAGCTGGAGGATGCAGGCGTCGTAGGGGCAGAGGAAGGGACAAAGCCCAGACGTATCCTGATGAGCATGGAGCAGTTCGAAAATTATGTTGAAGAAAATGTTTAAATCGATGGACAATCATACCGGTTCAATGGTATTCTTTTTGGTATGAATGCAGACTTGTATTGCAGGGAGGAGCGGACTGAATGAAAACAGATATTGAGATTGCGCAGGAAGCGAAGCTATATCCGATTGAGGACGTTGCCAAGGTATTGGGGATGACAGGCGATGATTTAGAGCTTTATGGAAAATATAAGGCGAAAATCTCCGATGAATATATAAAAAAGATACAGGAAAACAGGAACGGTAAGCTGATACTCGTGACGGCAATTAACCCGACGCCGGCAGGAGAGGGGAAAACGACCATCAGTATCGGTTTAGGCGAGGCCTTCGGGCAGCTTGGTAAGAAGGCCGTGCTCGCGCTGCGGGAGCCTTCTCTGGGACCCTGCTTTGGGATCAAGGGCGGCGCGGCAGGCGGCGGCATGGCGCAGGTGGTGCCGATGGAGGATCTGAACCTTCACTTTACGGGTGATTTTCACGCGATTACCTCAGCAAATAACTTATGCGCGGCTCTGCTGGATAATCATATTCAGCAGGGAAACGAGCTGGGTATCGATACGCGGCAGATTGTGTGGAAGCGATGCCTGGATATGAATGACAGGGTGCTTCGCAACGTGGTGGTCGGCATGGGCAGCAAGCTTGACGGCTTTGTCCGTGAGGATCATTTCGTGATAACGGTTGCTTCGGAAATCATGGCTGTGCTTTGTCTGGCGGAGGATATGGCGGATTTAAAGGCGCGCCTTGACCGGATGGTGGTTGCCTATAATTATCAGGGGGAGCCTGTGACCGCGGGGCAGATTAAAGCGACCGGGGCGATGGCGGCATTGCTCAAGGACGCAATGAAGCCGAATCTGATACAGACGCTGGAGCATACGCCGGCGATCATACACGGGGGGCCGTTTGCCAACATCGCACATGGCTGTAACAGCGTTCGCGCGACGAAGGCGGCGTTGAAGATGGCGGATTATGTTGTGACGGAGGCGGGCTTTGGCGCGGATCTCGGCGCAGAGAAGTTCTTTGATATTAAATGCCGTCAGGCAGGGCTTTCGCCGGATGCGGTGGTTCTGGTAGCGACGGTCCGTGCGCTGAAATATAACGGCGGCGCGGCGAAGGATGCATTGTCCGCGGAGAATATGGCGGCACTGGAAAAGGGCATTGTCAATCTGGAGAAGCATATTGAAAATCTGCAAAAGTATGGTGTGCCGGTAGTCGTGACCCTGAACGCCTTTGCGACGGATACGGAGAAGGAGACCGCATTTGTAGAGCGCTTCTGCAGGGAAAAGGGCTGTGATTTCGCATTGTCCAGCGTGTGGGAAAAGGGAGGCGCGGGCGGCATGGCGCTTGCGCAGGCAGTATTGGATACCCTGGAGAATAAAGAAAGCCGGTTTAAGCTGCTCTATGAGGATACGCTTCCCGTCTGTGAGAAGATTACCAGCGTCGCGAAGGAAATATATGGGGCAGCCGACGTCAGCTTTGCACCGGCCGCGTTAAATCAGATAAAGAGGCTGGAGGCTCTGGGCTTTGGAGCGCTTCCGGTATGTATGGCCAAGAATCAGTACTCACTTTCCGACGATCCGATGCTTCTTGGCAGGCCCACAGGCTTTACCATGAATGTGAGAGAGGTCTATGTATCGGCAGGAGCCGGATTTATTGTGGTACTTACGGGTGCGATTATGACGATGCCCGGGCTTCCCAGGCAGCCGGCCGCATATCAGATTGATGTGACAGCGGACGGGGTCATTACGGGGTTGTTCTGATACCGTATATCGGGAATGCCGCCGTGCGGTATTATGGAGGATGGCATGAAATGTCCGAAATGTGGAAATGAATTGGAAGAGGGAAAGCTGCTTTGTGAGAAATGCGGCGAGGAGGTAAGGTTTGTCCCGGTTTTTGATATTGAGCTGGAGGCGAAGCTGTCCGAGTCGATTACTTCAATGCTGAAGGAAATGTCTACAGAGGCGTTTGCGGATTCCGACGATGAAGACGGGACGCAGACAGGGCGGCAGCGCCCGTCCATTCACATAAAACCCGGTTACGTCATTGCGGCGGGGATGGTACTTCTGACGATAGCAGTCGTAAGCCTGACGGCAGTGATAACGGCATCGGGGAATAGAAAAAGAGAAAATTCGTACGAGTATCAGTACGAGCAGGCGACTGCATGCGCAGCGGAAAGCAACTACAAGGATGCGGTTTATCACTTGGAGCGGGCGCTTGCGATAAACGATGATTTAGATACAAGGCTGCTGCTGGCAAAATATTATGATGCGGACGGACAGCGGCCCCGTACGGTTTCGCTCTTAAAGGAAATTCTGAATGCGGACAGCGGTTATGAGCATCGGGATGAGGCATACGCCCTGCTGCTTGCGATATACGAGGAGGAGGGGGCGTATGACCGTATAAACGCGCTGCTGGCCGACTGCGATATACCGGAGCTTGTCTCAAAATATGCCCAATATACGGCGCCGGTTCCGGAATTTAACAAAACCGGAGGCGTATATGACGAGGCGGCATCGATTACGCTCACGGGGAAGGGGCAGGGAACCATCTATTATACGTTGGACGGTTCAGAGCCGACAAGCGACGCACCGGTTTATGAGACGCCGATTCTGTTAGAGGCGGGCGATTACATTGTCCGTGCCCGGTTTGTTAACCAATACGGTATCGAGAGTGAGATTGCTTCTCAGAGCTACTATATCAGCCTGCCGGCTCCGCCGCCGCCGGACATCAACTGCGACAGCGGCACCTATGAGCGGCCGGCGCTGATAGAGGTATATCACGACGATAACACGACGATATATTATACATCCGACGGATCCGTGCCGACAAAAAGCAGCACCCGCTATTCGGATCCGATAGAGATGCCATACGGAATCAGCAATTTTGCCTTTATAGCGGTCAGTGATTCCGGACTGTGCAGCGAGGTGGTAAACCGCTCTTATCAGATGAGTATTCAGGCAAATTTCACGGCGGAGGCGGCGCTGCAGGTATTACGGAACAATCTGTGGGCCGGCGGGATCATTATCGACACGGAAGGCCATTTGGAAAACAAGCCCGGAACGAACAGGTATTATATCGGGACGCTGGCAAGCGTCGGGGAAGCGGTCTACTATATTATATATGAAGAGTATATAGATTTGGAGGGGAATGCCGGCGATACGAACAGCATTTACGCAGTCGATGTAAACACGGCAGATGTGTATCAGGCATACAAGGTCGACGAGGGGAAATATGATCTGAGAGCGTTTTCCTATTGAAATTGTCCTGTTTTTCGGATACAATGAAAAAGATGTTAAATTTTAAACAATTTAAAGCGTGCAGCTTCCTTTGATGAAAAGGAGCATGCCGGCGCCCATGATGGTAAGTGAGAATGAGAAAGGTATGGTGAAGGTGCAGATGTACAAGATTATGGAAGCGAAAGAGCTTGCTGCCAATATTTACTGGATGGTAGTTGAAGCGCCCCGTGTGGCGAAAAACTGCCAGCCCGGGCAGTTTGTGATTGTCAGGATAGATAAGGACGGAGAGCGGATTCCGCTTACAATCTGCGATTATAACAGGACGGACGGAACGATAACCATCGTGTTTCAGACTGTGGGCGCCGAGACGACGAGGATGGCGGCATTAAAGACGGGCGATTCCTTCCAGGATTTTGTCGGGCCCTTGGGATGCGCGTCGGAGCTGATAAGCGAAGAGAAGGAAAAGCTTGCGCAAAAGAAGATCTTGTTTGTTGCGGGCGGCGTCGGTACGGCGCCGGTGTATCCGCAGGTGAAGTGGCTGCATGAGAACGGTGTTGCCGCGGATGTGATTGTGGGCGCTAAGAATAAAGAGCTGATCATCCTTGAGAAGGAGATGGAGGCGGTTGCCGGGAACCTGTATGTGACAACGGATGACGGCTCCTACGGCCGTAAAGGCATGGTGACGCAGACAATACAGGATCTGGTGGATGAAGGAAAGCAGTATGATCTGTGCATCGCGATTGGCCCGATGATTATGATGAAATTCGTATGTAAGCTGACAAAGGAGCTGAATATCCCTACGGTAGTGAGCCTGAATCCGATTATGGTTGACGGAACGGGGATGTGCGGCGCATGCCGTGTGACGGTTGGCGATAAGGTGAAATTTGCCTGTGTTGACGGCCCCGAGTTCGACGGGCATCTTGTGAACTTTGACGAGGCGATGAAGCGGCAGCAGATTTATAAGACTGCGGAGGGCAGAGCGATGCTGCGGCTGCAGGAGGGCGACACCCACCACGGCGGATGCGGACAGTGTGGAGAGGCTTAATTGAACTCAGGACGATAAAAGAAATGCCTGAATTTGCGAAATCATTAACGGAGGCAAAATTTGTGACGCTTCGGAATGGAGGAAATAATGGATGTTTTAAAGAAGATACCGGTTCGGGAGCAGGATGCGGCTGCCAGAGCCAAAAATTTTGATGAGGTATGCCTTGGCTATAATAAAGAAGAGGCGATGGAGGAGTCGGTGCGCTGCATCAACTGTAAAAACGCGAAATGTATTCAGGGATGCCCGGTTGCGATTAATATTCCTGCGTTTATCGAGCAGGTAAAGCTGGGAAATATAGAGGAGGCCTACAGAATAATCAGTGAATCGTCGGCGCTTCCGGCAGTCTGCGGCCGTGTGTGTCCGCAGGAGAGCCAGTGTGAGGGACAGTGTATCCGGGGGATTAAGGGCGAGCCGATATCGATTGGCAAGCTGGAGCGCTTTGTAGCGGACTGGGCGCGGGAGAACAACATAAAGCCGGCGCCGGCCAGGGAGAAGCTGGGGAAGAAGGTTGCGGTAATCGGTTCCGGTCCTGCGGGGCTTACCTGCGCGGGGGATCTGGCGAAGCTTGGGTACGATGTGACGATTTTTGAGGCGCTTCACGAGGCAGGCGGTGTGCTGGTATACGGAATACCGGAGTTCAGACTGCCCAAGGAGGACGTGGTTGCAAAGGAAATCGCAAACGTGGAGTCTCTCGGCGTAAAGATTGAGAAAAACGTGATTGTCGGCAAGTCTGTTACGATTGACGAGCTGATGTCGGAGGAGGGCTTTGAGGCCGTATTTATCGGCTCCGGCGCGGGACTGCCCAAATTTATGGGCATCCCCGGAGAGAACGCAAACGGCGTATTTTCCGCGAATGAATATCTTACAAGAAGCAATCTGATGAAGTCGTTTGACGAAAATGCGAATACGCCGATTATGAGAGGCAAAAAGGTCGCGGTGGTCGGCGGCGGAAACGTGGCGATGGATGCCGCGCGTACGGCGCTCCGCCTTGGCGCAGAGGTGCATATCGTGTACCGCAGGAGTGAGGAGGAGCTTCCTGCAAGAGTGGAGGAGGTGCATCACGCGAAGGAGGAAGGTATCATTTTTGATCTTCTGACGAATCCCATTGAGATCCTTGAGGATGAGAATAACTGGGTCAGAGGCATGCGCTGCATCCGGATGGAGCTTGGCGAGCCGGACGCGTCCGGCAGGCGCAGGCCGGTAGAGGTGCCCGGCAGTGAGTTTGAAATGGAGCTGGATACGGTAATTATGTCCCTTGGAACATCCCCGAATCCGCTGATTTCGTCTACGACAGAGGGCCTTGAGACAAATAAATGGAAATGCATCGTGGCGGACGAGACCTTTGGCAAGACGACAAAAGAGGGCGTATTTGCAGGCGGAGACGCTGTGACGGGCGCGGCGACGGTTATCCTTGCGATGGGCGCCGGCAAAGCGGCGGCAAAGGGAATCCACGAATATTTATCCACAAAATAATTCCATCTGTGAGAGTCAGGCTGGATGCTTTGGGAGCGTTCAACCGCACAGGTGGGAATAATTTCATGGAAAACGTGTGTCCGCATGCATGCGGCAGAGGCTGGAAAGGATATGCGGCGCATGTAAACGGAGAGAATAATGGCGAGAAATGATTCGGGAAAAGTTTATCAGGATAAAAGGACAAAGGCAGAGGACTTCAAAAGCTCTGCCTATACTCTTTTTATAGTGGGCGTTTTGGGGATAGCGGCTTTGGTGCTGATAGAGACGGGGCTTCTGCCGTTTCAGCTGGCGGCGCCGGGGAAATATATCACCTATGTCGTGATGGGGGCGTTGTTCGTGATATTTATTGTTATGGGCATTTCCTCCTTTGTGTCTGCGAAAAAATACGCGGGAGAAGCGGAGACGGAAGATGCTCTGACCGCAAGGATAAAGGAATGGGTGCGGGCCAATATGACGGCGGACGGAATAAGACAGCAGGCTGTATTTGGGGAGGACACCCCTGAAGAGGAGCGGTATTTTCAGTATTTTGACATGTTAAAGGATGCTGTATCGCAGGAGTTTGGCGCAATGAATACCTCTTATCTGGAGGCTGTCTGTGAAGAGCTCTATGCGGAGCTGTTCGAGAGTGTGGACGGCGAGAGCTGATAAAGCGGCAGGGCCGCGCTGTCGTGGAAACGGGAGGCAGGATGAATATAACCCTTGTTACGGTGGGGAAGATAAAGGAAACGTATTACCGGGACGCTGTCGCGGAGTACGCAAAACGGCTTTCGAGGTACTGTAAGCTTGAGCTAATTGAGGTCGCGGATGAGAAGACGCCCGATAAGGCCTCTGCGGTTTTGGAAAACCAGATTAAACAGCGGGAAGCGGAGCGGATTATGCGGCACGTTCGGGACGACGCGTACTGTATTGCGCTGGAGATAGACGGAAAACCATATGATTCCGTGGGATTTGCAGAGCATATTGAGGCGTTGGGGCTTTCCGGCAAAAGCAATATCGCGTTTGTGATAGGAGGCTCTTTGGGCCTCCATCAAAGCGTGCTGCAAAGAGCCAACGAGCGTATTAGCTTCTCTGCGATGACCTTCCCGCACCAGCTGATGCGCGTTATTTTGTTAGAGCAGATTTACAGAGGGTATCGGATTATCAATGGAGAGCCGTATCATAAGTAAGGGCGAAATATTGCAGGATACCAGGAAACATATCTAAAAGAAGCTGTGGAAGGACGGGCATAATATGTATATCAGGAAAGCAAAACGTACGGACGCAAATGATTTAAAGATTTTATATTTTGAATATCTGACACATTTCCCTCCCAAAGAAGAGCAGGATATGTTTTTATGGGAACAACTTCTTGATAAGTTTGAGAAGGATGAGAACATGCATTTATTGGTGATAGAAGAAGACGGGAAAGTTGTTTCTTCTGTACAAATGGCAATCATTGAGAGCCTGACACATAATATCAGACCCTTTGCAGTCATTGAGAACGTTGTGACACGTGCGGACTGCAGAAACAAGGGATATGCATCGGCATTGCTGGAGAAAGCGTCAGAAATAGCCAGAGAACACAGATGCTATAAGGTTTTTCTGGAAACCGGTTCAAATAAAGAGAGCACCTTAAATTTTTACAGAAAGAACGGGTTTGAAATAGATCAGAAACATTCCTGCCTGAAAAGACTGTGATGCGATATGCGCTGAGATGGTGGTACATATCCAGGTTTTGGGATTATGGGGATAGGTTTTCAACTTATTGTATTTTGCCGGGATGCTGTGTATAATAGGAGTAAGAGATGACAGAGGTTTGAAACACACAGCGTTTTCCGGCAGTATTTTTGGAAGAAAGCAGGTTAAGGAATGGAAAACATTGATACAAAACAGACTCAATGGGAAGATTTGAGTATATCCAATGACTTCCTGTTTGGCAAGGTCATGCAGAATCCGGAGCTGTGCAAAGAGTTATTGCAGAGGATTCTTCCGGATTTGAAAATTGACCGTATTGAATATCCGGAACTGCAGAAGAGTATCAATGTTGATATGGACGCTCATAGTGTCAGACTGGATGTGTATGTAAAGGACGACAGGGAGACTATTTACGATATAGAAATGCAGGTCAGCGATACAAAGGAACTGCCGAAAAGAAGCAGATATTATCAGGGAATGATTGACCTGCAGCTTGTGGATGCGGGACAGCATTATAAAAAACTGAACAAAAGCTATATCATATTTATCTGTCCCTTTGATTTATACGGGAAAGGACGGCATATCTATACCTTTGAAAATATCTGTAAAGAAGACAACAGTATTTCTATGGGCGACGAAGCCGTAAAGATATTTCTGAACGCAGATGGTACAATGGATGATGTCAGCAGGGAGTTAAAGGCATTTCTGGACTATGTGGCAGGGCAGAAGCCGGAGGATTCCTATGTTGAGAAGCTGGAAGAAGCTGTGCAGGAAGCCAAGAAAAACAGGGAATGGAGGCGTGAGTATATGACGTTGTTGATGCGAGACCAGGAGAACCAGAGAATCGGAGAAAAACGTGGAGAAAAACGTGGAGAAGAAAGATTGGCTAAATTAATATTATTATTAAATGAGGATAGCAGGTCATCAGATGTTATCAGGGTATTACAGGATAAAGAATATCGCCAGAGCCTTTATTTAGAATATCACATTATCTAAGGAGTATAACAGGGCAGAGCATACCAGATGTTCTGCCTTGTTTGGCAATCAGCCTGACGGGGATAAAAAGGAGAACGGGATGAAAATAGCGACCTACAATATCCCGTGTTAAAGAAATGTAGACTATTTGGCAGAGCGCTTTGTAAGGAAACAGGACTTGCGCCAAGCGACCATTACGGAGTATATGCTGAGCTGGAATTCTGAAAGAAGGATTGATGGGCGAAGCAGAGAAGGCAATCCGCGAACAGACTTAACCTGAAGTTGAATTCTGTATTTAAAATGCAACTTTGCAAGTATGGTAAAGGCATCCGAATTTCCCTATAATAAAGAAAAAACGTATTGTTATTTTTTCTGTTGAGAGGCAGAAATAAATAACATGAAAGGAGTCGGAGATGTTAGATCATGTGAAGGCAGGGAAACAGATTGCGATGCTCAGAAAAAGCAGGGGATTGACGCAGGAGGATGTCGCAGGACGATTAAATATAAGTCCTCAGGCTGTAAGTAAATGGGAAAACGGGCATACGATGCCGGAGCTGTCCCTTCTTGTGGAATTGTCAGAATTGTTAGGGTGCACGATAGACCGGCTTCTTTTTCCGGCGCCAACGCCTGCTGCCAACGCCAGCTTTGAGCATATATTGCTGCCATATGCGCCTATAGCGAATTTCACGGGCACAAGCTGGCCCCGCAGCATGTCGAAGCCGGCAATTCTGTCCACAATCAAGCTCTTTATGGGACTTGAGACGCGAAGGGATGCAATGAACCAGCAGATCAATGATGATACAGAATATATTCTTCAGGGAGCGTTTTCCGGGATCAGCTTTGGCTACTCCTGGGGGTTTGAGGATAACTGGGATGAATGTCTCGCGGTATATGGACTAGCCTGTGAGCTTCATACAAAAGCGGAATATTCCCAGGAAGCGTTCATTCAGATGGCGACAGACCATATAAACAGTGGTTATCCCGTAATCATTATACCCAGGGAGTATACAGACACAATATTGGCGACAGGATATTCTGACGCTGGAAGGGTTTTGAAGGGAATCTCTTTTTTAGACGGGGATGATGAGAAAAATTCTGTCATGTCCTTTGGACAGCTGAAAAGCTTTTCGGAATGGTATGTGAAGGATTCGGAGATGCTTCTTATAAAGCCCGGCGCGAAAACGGCTTCTGTTGCCGACAAGTGCAGAGAAGCCCTGCAAAAAGGATATACGCTTTTAAGCAATAAAGCGCATTCGTTTGAGGAGCCCCTTGTGGGATATGGGCTGGTTATCTATGATAATTGGTGTGAAGAGCTTCAAAAGGAAACAAATCAGGGGCTGACGGATATTGAATGCATGTTTCCGCACATTTTTATACACTATGAAGGCAAGCTCCGAATAAGACAGTTTCTCGAATGCTGTATGCATCTGATACAGGATATTGATAGCAGCGCTGTCCGGATTGCGGTTTCTAAGTATGAGGAAATCCTGTCCATCTGTGAAAAATGCATGCATGAGTTGCTTCCCAAGACGCCTGAAAATGCGGCGGAAGCGCAGGTAAAACGGCAGGCATATATCGGCATTCTGCAAAGATGCAGGGGACTGGAGGAGGAAGCGCTGGAGGCGTTAAGCGCCCTTTGCGGCCAAAGTGCCTTTTAGACAGGAGGAGCGTTGAAGGCTAAAATGCTTAATCTGCAGATTTGTACGCTGAGAAAGGAGTATCGTAAAAAATGAAAATACAGATCAGTGACAATTTGATTCAACATTACCTGCAAAATGTCTATTTTATAAACGGACACAGCTATGCAGGCAAATCCACAATGGTCAAGCTGCTGGCCCGGCGGTATGATATGATTTGCTGCGGTGAGAATTACCATGATGTATTTCCGCGGAATAAGCTGTCACGATGGAAGCAGCCGGGACTGTGCTATTTTGATACCATGAGCGGCTGGCAGGAATGGCTCAATATGACGCCCAGAGAGCATTGGGACTGGACGAATCAGGTTTCTGCGGAATGTGTGGAGGTTGAGATTTTGGAGCTGCTCAGGCTGGCTGCGT
Organism: uncultured Lachnospiraceae bacterium; assembly: GCA_949948735.1. Classification (GTDB taxonomy): domain Bacteria; phylum Bacillota; class Clostridia; order Lachnospirales; family Lachnospiraceae; genus COE1. Next base: position 28,188 of record CATLGV010000015.1, read on the forward strand.
CCGGGAGGAAGGTCATTGTGGATACCAACATCCCGCCGGATGTGCTGCGAGGGATTTCCTCGTATAACCGCGTTGCCATTATGCTCTGTGATCCGCCGGATATTTGCGCGACCCGGTTCTTTGACCGGGAGGATCCGGACAAAAAATTTATGATGGATCAGATTCAGCTTTGCCCTAATCCGGAAGCGACGCTGCAAAACTTTAATTCCTGGGCATTGTATCATCCTCCGGTGGAAATCGACTGGGCGCATACAGGATTTTTTACGTATACCCGCTCGGATTTTGAAAATGATACACGGGAGCAAGTGCTGTCGGTGTTGGCAAAGCATTTTGGCCTGGCGCATGAGGATTAATACAAAGCCCTTCAATTGCTGCACCTAACAGGAATAATATAAGCAAATTTGAGGAGAGGCTTTATGCGGTTTGCAATTGTTTCGGATATACATGGAAATTTGCCGGCATTGAATGCCGTAATAGAGGACGCTGAAAAAAACGATATTGACAGCTTTATTTTTGCCGGCGATTACTGCCTTAGTAACCCGTATCCGGACGAGTGCATTTCCAGAATCAGGAATCTGGACAATAAATACAGTATTCGGGGGAATGAAGAAAAATATTTGGAAAGATTAATCGGGAAAGATCCCAATACATGGACGGACGGGCAGATGCAGATATCGTATTATAGCTATCAAAAGATAAGCGCCGGTAATATGGAGTATCTATTGTCCATGCCGGAGCAGATGAAGCTTGTATATGACGGTATCACCTTGCATCTGGCGCATTCGTCTGAAGAATTTATTGCAGACTGCGAACACAGGGAATGGTCAACCGCTAAAGCTGCCATGCGGTATAAAGACAGGCGGATAACGCAGGCAGAGCTTCGCCGGGACATACATGGGTATCTGAATGAGGACGCGCAGTTTGGCAGGATTTCAGGTGAATTGGAAGATGGAATCTACATTTTCGGACATTCCCATATCCAATGGCATTATCGTTCAAAGGACGGCAATAAAATACTGATTAATCCCGGTTCCTGCGGACTGCCCCTGGATTGCGTAGACGCGGGGCTCCCTTATACTATTCTTGATGCTTCGGATAAAGAGAATATTATTGTAGAGGAAAGACGCGTTCCGTTTCATATTGATCAATACATTCAGGCTTTGCGGCAAAGCGATCAATATACCAGGGCAAATGTCTGGAGCAAGGTGATTATAAAGGAATTAAAAACAAAGAGGGAGCATTTGTACTTTTTCCTGAAGTTTGCGGAGGAATATGCGGTGCAGACAGGCGATACGCAGCGGCCTTTTTCTGTTTCCACATGGGAAAAGGCATATGAGCTGTGGGATGCGGATTAAATAATGAGGAGAAAGCGATGCATAAGGCTGTTGTGTTTGATATCGGCCAGACACTGGTTGATTACAAAAAACCGATGAACTGGTCGAAGCTTTACAGACCGGCGTTTGAACAAATCGCGCAAAAATATCATTATCATTTTTCGGAAGCGCATTATCAAAATGCCGGGGATGTGCTTACAAAATATAATACGAGAATAAACCCGAGAGACCATGAAGTTTCCTCTGCGCAGATTTTTAAAGAAATATTGCGGGGGATGGATATAGACCCGGATGATATGGAGCAGGTGAAGGAAAGCTTTTACATGTATTTCCGGCAGGACTGTGTCCTGTTCCCCGATGCCGAACCGACCTTAAAAGGACTTTCCGAAAGAGGAATAAAGCTGGCGACCTTATCCGATGTGGCATATGGGATGGATAATACTTACGCACTGGCGGATATAGCGCCTGTAATCAGGTATATAGACTATCCCTTTACCTCAAACGACACCGGGTACAGGAAATCCTGTACAAAGGGATTGGAAATATTGTGCGAAAAAATGCAGGTAAGCATATCGGATATTGTGTTTACAGGCGATGAGGAAAAGGATATGGTTTGCGCAAAAAACGCCGGTGCGTACGGGGTCCTTATCAACAGGGATGATGTGCCAAAGCATTACGGACAGGCCCGAACGATACATACTTTGACAGAGCTGCTTTTGCTATTTGATGCAGGGAAGTGAATGAGGGCAGCGGTGGCATTGCGGAAATGGGGGAAGCATGGAATTAAATATTAATTCTCCGGCTTATTTTGCGGAGCACTATGGCGTTGATGACGAGGTATACAGGTTTTGCCAGAGGGTTTACCAATACTTTAAAGACAAGGCGTACAGCGACACCTTGCATATTATCGGAATAACGCCGGTCGCGGCGCCGCAGGAGCTGTATGAAAACGGCGCATGGAAGGAACGGATACAATTGGTCTCTGATAAAAGCTGTGCCATTATAACAATAAGAATGAATTTTGAGGACTATTATAAAGCAGACAGCGACGGGAGAATCGAACAGACCCGCGCAATGCTTCTGGCGGCAGTAAAAAGGGTTTCATCCCGGGGGAATTTTGATTACAATAAATTCAAAGAGGATTTTTCGAAAATTTGACAACGTTCCCGGCCTGCTGTATCTGGCATATGCCGAGAGGGGAATGGGGTTAGAATTTAAAAAGGTAATGGAGGTCTTAGACGGATGGACATGTTAAAGCCCATAGAAGCAGAGCAGGAACTGAAAACGGGTGTGCGGTTAAATCCCGGTCCGTGGGAACAGCATAGCGTCTCGGTTGCACAGAATGCAAGACTTATCGCGGAGAAATCAGCGGTTATGGATTGCGACAGGGCATATGCTATGGGACTGCTGCACGATATTGGCCGCAGGGCCGGCGTAAAGGGAATCTTACATATATTTGACGGGTATGATTATATGATGGGCATGGGGCAGGAAGAGATTGCGCGGATCTGTCTGACGCATTCCTTTCCGATAAAAGATGTGAATACTTTTTTCGGGAAATACGACTGCTCGCCTGAACAGAAAAGCTTTTTGCAGCGATTTTTGGAAGAGCGGGAATATGACGATTATGATATTCTGATACAGTTATGTGATGCGATTTCATTACCAAACGGCGCATGCATTATGGAAAAGCGCCTGGTGGACGTCGCGTTAAGACACGGACTGCCGGATTTTACATTGGATAAGTGGAAGGCCTTTATGAATGCCAAAAAGCATTTTGACGCGTTGTGCGGCTGTAATATTTACAGCTTCCTGCCCAATGTGCTGGAAAACTCTTCGGTAAATCTCGTTTGAGAGGAAAGATTGCGCTTTGCATCATTGTGAACAAATTCACATTAGACTTGCAGGCTGTGAAAGAGGCATAGAGGCAAAAATGAGCAAATATGAAGCATTGTGGAATTATATACAGGAAAACGGAGGGGAGCGCCTGAAACTGACCTATGCCGAAATAGAAAAAATCGCAGGCGTTCCGATAGATCATTCGTTTTTGAACTGTAAAAAAGAACTCCCCCAATATGGCTATAAAGTTGGTAAAATCTCAATGAAGGAGCAGACGGTGGCCTTTGAAAAACTGGGGTAACCGTTTTAATCAGCGTTTCCCTGATTTTTCTTTAGAAGGGCTTTAGCCTCGCCGCACCATTCCAGATAGGTGCGGTATGTTTTGATTCCAAAGCGTACCGTAAGCAGATAGTATTTGTGTGTGGGATCCGCCTCCAGATGCTCTGTCAGAATATTTTCCGCGTACAAAAGATACGGCAGCCTGTTTTCGATTTTCTTTTCAAATGCTTCGATATGAGTCATGGCCTGCGCGGGACCCTTTTCGTTTCCGAAAAACAGCTTTAACAGGGTCTCGTAACGAAGCTCGTCCTTTTCGACAGGCAGGGCAAGCCAGTTTTTCAGGTAATCCCGTCCATCGTCAGTTATGGTATAGATGAGCTTTTTTCTGTTATTTTCGCTGTATTCTTTTTTGGTGGCAAGGCCGCGTGCGACCAAATCACTCAAGGCAGGGTAGATGCTGCCGTAGCTTGCGCCCCAGAAATAGCTGAGCGCAGTGTCCATCCGCTTTTTAATCTCGTATCCCGTTAAGGCTTCGTGGCTTAACAGGCCCAGGATCACACAGTCAATTTTCTTTTCGTTTGCCATAGCCGTTCTCCTTTTTGCTGATAATTCCATAAGACAAGACATTGCGGGAGCAATGGTCAATACACGCGCCGCACTGAATGCATTCCGGATTGGCAATGGTTCTATTGCCTGCGGCCTCCTGCATAACGTGGATTCCCATCGGACAGACAGTATTGCATTTTCCACAGGAAATACAGTCGTCTGCCGCACAGGCTTTAATATGAATACCCGGCAGCTGCAAAAGCCGTCGAAGCTTTGTCCCCGCTATCATAAACGGGGCCATCCAGCAAAAATAATGACAGAAGGCTCTTTTTCCAAACAGAATGGCGGGAATGAGAATCAGACATACGATCCCATAGTAAATGACGTAGCTTTGCGCAGAGACAGTAGAAATACCATTCTCCGTTTCAAAGAAAAAGTCAACTGCAGTAACGGTTCCGGTATGAAAATAACAGCAGGCAACGGCGGCAAGCCAAATACCCCATATAATGAATTTTATTAAATTCCGCCATCCCTGCCCGGGAAGCTTTTCATTGATTGCGAAAGCACATTCCTGCAATCCTCCGGCGGGGCAGAGATAGGAGCAGAATAATCTGCCAAAGGGAATAGAGAGCAGAAACAGCAAGGAAAATACGATAAAGCTTCCGTTGATGATGCCATTCAACCCTGCATTGAGAACCAGAACCGGGCTGAAGTAATAGAGCGTTACAGGAAACAAGAGAAGGGATAACAGAAGAATCAGCCTCCGGCGTCGTTGCCTTGTCATAATAATACCTCCTTATATATCAGTCTGATATATATAATGCAATATTTATCCGCGGATGTCAATACTTTTGCGGACTTGAAATGTAACAACAAAAGCGTTACAATGATTCCAATCTCAATTCAGGGAGGAGCGTTAGCAGAAACGGAGGGGAAGCATGCGTATTTTACATGAAAAAGACAAGGAGGCGCTTCTTAGCTATGTGGGGAAAGAGCCGGAGATGAATCTGTTTTTTATCGGAGATATAGAAAACTTCGGGATAGAGAGTGAGACGGTTACTGTTTATCTGCACGAGGAGCGGGACAGATGGGATTTTGTGATATTACGATATTACCAGTATTTTCTTTTGTACAGCCGGTACGATGATTATAATGCGGCGGAGGCGATTGCGTTTCTGCGCGGACAGGAGCCGGACTGCATCAGCGGAAAGACGGTGCTGTTAGAGCGGATTGCGCCCGCGTTTCCGCAGCGGGCGATTCAGTCAACGTATATGAGCCGCTGCGACCATATGACAGCCATGTCAGATTTGTGCGGCTGTGGAGCAGTTAAATCAGATTCAGGTAACTGTCAGGATAACGGTACGGAATCCGGCGGGCAGACACAGAAGCTTGTGATTCGCCGGCTGGAAAAGGCGGATGCGGCGGAAGCGGTCAGGCTGCTGTCTGATATTGAGGAGTTTCAAAAGACTTTTAAAAAGGACGAGCTGGAAGAGCAGATTCAGCATATGGAAAGCGAGATGGAGCAGGGCAGTAAGGCGGCGATGGGCGGATTTCTGGATGGACGTATGGTATGTACGGCTTCCACCAGCGCGGAAAATTCACAGAGCGCGATGGTCGTAGGAGTTGCCACTGTCAGGGCGTTTCGGGGGAGAGGTTATGCTTCCGCGGTGGTTGCGGCGTTGTGTCAGGACTGCTTTGCGCGTGGGAAGAAGTATCTTTGCCTGTTTTATGACAATCCTACGGCCGGAAAAATCTATAACCGGATAGGCTTTCAGGAGCTGGGCGAATACGGTATGCTCCGCTGAGGCGTGCGTCGTGAGCGACGGGCGTGTCGGGAAGGGCGTGGGAGATGAACTGGTTGATTGTGGTTGACGGCAGTAAAGAGGCACGGTGAGGTGCTATAGGGTAACGGGGAGACAGAGGATGATTTCAGAAAAAGAATTTCGCAGGCATGCGGAAGCGCTGCTTGATTTTTGCACATACCCGGCAGTCCGGTATAAGGTGTTGTTTTCGCTGCTGGATACGCCGTATCAGGACGAGGCGCTCTCCGCACTGCGCGGAGAATTTCTCAAAAGCGATATTGTGGAGGAGCTGTATCAGGCGCAGGATCTTCACGGAGGCTGGGGAAAGCTTCGGTCAAAGGATTATTCTGTGAAAGCCAAGATTCCCACCTCCGGCGTCGGCATTGAGCGTTGTCTTTATATCGGACTTACAGTTGAGGACAGGGATATTCTTTTTATGGCCGGCGAATACCTGCAAAGCCTGCTTCTCGGCACGGGAAGCGAAGCGGTCTTTGAGAAAAACGAGCGGGCTCATCCGTGGCAGGATGCGATTGTGTGCGATTTGATGGAGGCCATTACGCCCAATCATCCGCTGTGCGACGAAACGTACCGCCGATGGCTGTATATTGCGGACCGGGCGTATGAGGACGGCGAGTATTCCTATGAGCGGGACAGGGCGGCCCAGCATGAGATATTCCTGACAAAGGAAAACCGGCTGGTGCCCATGCAGAGTGAGCTGCTGCTGAAGAGGCGGCAGGAAGTACCGGCGTCTCTGGAGAATGCCATGCTGCATCATCTTGGACGGGGAGCATATGAACATGGATATTTTTGGGAGAAAACGCCGGACAGGCTGCCGGAGAGCTTTGTCCATAAGCAGACAAGGCGGTGGTTTAAGACATTTAACTATATCAATCAGTTCAGAGGCTCTGAGATTTACCTGGCGAATGCGGTGGAATGGCTTCTCGACAATGCCCGCGGGGACGGGCTGTGGGATTGGGGGCCGCAGGTGAAGGATCCCTGGGGGTATTTTGGCTATTTTTCCTGCAATCGGCATTATGCGCATAACCGCGTTGTAGATTGTACTATAGAGATTTTGAGCTTTCTAAAGAAATATATTGAAAATAACGGGTAATGTTGATGGCCTGAAGAGCGAGGAGGACGGGAGATGGAAAACCGCCGATATACAAGAATTGACCTGGTGCGCCGGTATCTGGATGATATGCTGAAGTCGTGTGAGGACAAGGAAACCGGCAGATGCGGATTCGTGCATCTGTATGGCGTGGGGCAGGCCTGTGCGCTGCTGGCGCTGCGCAGGGGACATGGCAGGGCATACGCGGAGCTGGCCGAAATTGCCGGGATGCTCCATGATTACGCCAAATATCGGGATAACGCGGAAGCCGGTCACGCGGAAAAGAGCAGCGCCGCGGCCGGGCAGATACTGGCGGAGGCCGGATGCTTCACACAGCAGGAGATGGATATGATTTGCACGGCAATCCGCCGGCACAGCGAAAAAGACCGGGTAGACGGCGAACTGGATGAAATCCTGAAGGACGCGGATACGCTGCAGCATTGGCTGCGCAATCCGGTGGAGGAGTATTTTTTTCAAAAGCGCAGGATTCCGCAGCTGATGGAGGAGCTGGAACTGTCGGGGGAGAAGGACAATGAATACTACTGATTTCAGCACGACAGATTTTGACGGATTGACGGACGCCGCGAGGCAGTTTCTGGGAAGATAAGGAGATATAACATATGAATGACTATCGTTTTCAGGTGAATCTGGGCGGAATGATAGAGATTTTGTCGGACCATTTGTACAGCAGCCCCGATGTTTATATCCGGGAGCTGCTGCAAAACGGCGTGGATGCCATTACGGCAAGGAATGTCTGGGAGAAAGAGACATACGGGGAAACCTGCGATATGACGCAGGGAACGCTCGTCGTTGAAATCGAGGAGGGCAGCCGGCTTGTCTTTACGGATAACGGGCAGGGACTGACACAGGATGAGATTCACCAGTTCCTTGCGGTTATCGGGGAGTCCTCCAAGCGCAATCCCGGGGACGGCAGGATCCGGACAGACTATATCGGACGGTTTGGCATCGGTCTTTTATCGTGCTTTATGGTATCGGATGAAATCCGGATGCGGACAAAATCCTGCAAGGGCGCTTCGCCTGTGCTGGAGTGGCAGGGAAAGCCGGACGGCACGTACACAATCAGGGAGCTTTCGCAGGCGCAGGGGGATGAGCTTGTGGGGACGCAGGTGTTTCTTGAAGCGAAGCCCGGCAGGGAGGTCTATTTTACGGAAAAGGTGGTCCGCAGGCTGTTGACCTATTACGGGATGCTGCTGCCGTTTCCCATCCTTGTCCGAAGCCACGGAAGGGAAGAGCAGCTTAATCCCATTTATCTGCCGTGGGAGGGGCGGAAGACCAATAAGCAGGAGCTGTTGCTCTTCGGACAGATGATGTTCGAGGAGCAGTTTATGGACTGCGTTTTGCTGCGCAGCGAACAGGGGAATGTCTCCGGCGTGGCGTATATTGTAAAATATCCCGTGCTGCCATCGACAAAGGGAAACCACCGCATTTATCTCAAAAACATGCTGTTGACGGAGAAGGGGGACAATCTGGTGCCGGACTGGGCCGTGTTTACCAAATGCATTATCAATGCGACGGATTTGCGGCCGACAGCCTCCAGAGAGGGCTTTTATGTCGACGAGGTGCTGGAGGAGGCCAGAGAGGCGATTGAGGACGCGCTGATCGATTATATTGCAGATATGGCGGAGAATAACAGAGAACTGTTTGACGCGTTTTTCCATATTCACCGCCTGACACTGATGTCGCTTGCGCTGGCGACGCCCAAGCTGTTCGGGCTGTTGGTTGATTACTGTGAGTTTGAGACGACGAGAGGGACACAGAGCGGATATGACCTGCGTTCCTGCGGGGAGCCGCTGGTCTATGCGCCCACAGAGGCGAAGTATAAACAGCTTTCCCAGCTCTTTTTTGCCACGGATAAGCTGCTGATCAACGTATCCTATGTCCATTCGCTGGAGCTGCTGGTCAGGCTGGGACAGGTCTATGACCTGGAGGTGCGGCCGGTGGACGACTGGAGTGTGGAGGATCTGATGCAGGATCTGACGCCGGACGACCAGGACGAGACCTTCGCGTTTTTAAAGGCGGCAGACAGGATATTAAAGGTCTACGACTGCAGGGCAGAGCTGAAATACTTTTCACCCTATAACCAGCCGACGTTTTATATGATGGACGAAAAGATTTTATTAAAGCGCCAGATTGCGGCGTCCCGCTCGCAGGCGGATTCGATGTTTTTCCAGATGCTGGATGCCTTTGCGGCGGAGATACCAAGCGATACGGCGGCTGTCCTGTATTTCAACTATAATAATCCGCTGGTGAAAAAGCTGACGGCGGTGGAGGAGGAGACGGACTTGAAGCTGCTGATAGAGATTTTGTATGTGCAGGCGTTACAAATCGGCGGATTTGTGCTGCACAACAACGAGCTGGGGCTGCTCAACCGCAATATTTTGACGCTGATGGAAAGGGGGCTTTCGGATGATTGAGGAGAAGCTGGAGGCATTTTATGATCCGGAGGCGCTGCAGCAGGCTTATGACGATTTGGCGCACGGCAGGGCAAGGATGGAGGCGGTACGCAGCGCCATAGAGGCGGCGGACGCCCATGAGGATACGCCCTTTCGGATTTTCTTCCGACTGGAATTGTGTCTGGAATCGTGCTTTTACGGGGACAGCATGGATATGCTGGTCGTGTTTCCGGAGGTGCTGGCGATTGCGGACCGTTATCCGGATACGCCGTCCACCTGCTTTGACGCGGGTTACACGGATGAGATGGACCATATTTTGTGGGTATATAAATGGGTTTTGGACGCCTGCGGAAGCTATTATCAGATTCCGATGGCGGACTGCCTGAAATTTTTTGAGGACTTCAAAAGGCGCAGCCAGGCATACGGCTATAATCTCCGGGCCTATTATTATCTGCTTTATTTCTTCTATAAAAGAATCGATTCGGAAAAGGCGGAGGAGGCGTATTATGCCTTTGAAAGCCTCCCGCGGGACGGTAATTGCGACTGCAAGGCCTGCGAGCGCAACAGCGAGGTGAATTTCTGGTTGAATAAGGGACAGCCGGAGCGGGCGCGGGAGCTGGCGGAGGACATCGAGCATTTTACGCTGCGCTGCGGGCATGACAGACAGGCGGCATGGCTGCGGCTGAAGACGCATTATATGGAATACCATCTTCTGCGGAGGGAGTTTGAGGAGGCGGAGCAATACTGCCGTATTCTTGAGCGCCAGACGATGCAGGATACGGAGTTTCAATGCTGGGACAGCTTTTTATACTGCTATGCTTACCGGAATATGGGAAAAGCGCTGCGGATTTATAAGGCGCACTGGAAGGACTGGCTGGAGGAAAGAGATCCCTCTGAGATTTTTTCCAACAGCAAAAATATCGCATTGTTTTTTAAAAAGCTCCTGGAGGAGCGAAAGACAAATACAATCAAGCTTTCTCTTGATTCTGCGTTTCCGCTGTATCGGGAGGACGGGCAGTACAAAATCGCGGAGCTGTATCAGTATTATGATAGCCGGGCGAAGGAAACGGCGCAGCGATTCGACCAGAGAAACGGCACGGATTTTTATCAGAGGGAGCTTGCTGCAGCGTTGGAGCAGTAAGGCATGAAAGGGGCATGGCTGTAAAAATGAGAAGAGAGGAAGCAGGAGGCCTGTACGGCAGGCGTATACGCCGGATGTTTGCCGCAGCGGCGGCATCGGCGCTTTTAACGGGCTGCGGGATGACGGCGGTGAAAAGTCCGGAAGCGCTGTCGGGGAGCATGGGAAAAGGCTATGACAGCTATGATACATGGGAGGCGGAATGCGCGCAGATAGAAGCTGCCAGACAGGAGCTGCTTCGGGAACAGGAGGAGCTGGCGGCGTTCAGGGAACGGATGCCTGCCATGAATCCGGCGCTTCCGGACAGTGGAGCCGCGCCTGCCGATTTCGCACCGGCAGGATGGGAATTAAAGGACTGCGCGGAGCTGGACTTTAACGAAGACGGCGTTACGGATTATGTCGGAGTGCTGCAGGTAGTGCGGGAAGCAGGATACGAGGGCGAGTATTGGCAGTATCCGCGTATTTTATTTGGCGTGGCAAGCAGCGCGGACGGCGGCTATACGCTGTCTTTTCAGGACGTGAACCTGATACGGACGGCCAACGAAGGCGGCGTGTTCGGGGATCCGTATCTGCCGCTTGAGGCGGAGGGCACTTCTTTTAGTACCTTCAGCTATGGGGGAAGCGCATGGAAATGGGCAGAGGTATTCACCTATACCTATAAATCGGGAACATGGTATCTGACGCAGTCGGAGACGTGGTACGGATATGGCGGATATACTACTTCGTATGAGGCAGACGACTGGGAAAAGGGCGTCGGGCTCCGAAAGCAGCGAAGCTCCGAATGGGCAGATATGGAGGCGGCGTGGGAGAGCTGGGAAAACATGGATGAGGAAACGGAGCCGCCCTATGACATTATCTATGAAATTTCGCTGGACGAGGCGCCGACGCTTGAGCAGGCGGGGATGCGCTGGTGGCTTGCATCGGATCGGATAACGGACTGGACGGTAAGCGCGATTGTGCCGACTGAGGGGGTGTCGGTTCCGGCGGATAAGATAAAGCTCCCGGAGGACGCCTACATTCGGGAAAATGATGAGAACGGCGGCCTATATACGTTCTCCGATGAAGATACCGGAAAATATTATCTGGCGCTGTACCGCTGGCAGGACAGGGAGCTGCGTATTCTGTGTGAATCGGAGACCGGGATAGATGATTTGACGATTTACAGGGATAAAATCTATTATACGACAGAGATTATAGAAGAAGTCGCTTATAAGACCGTGCGGGACGGCGTGGAGCGCACAGAGCAGGGGCCGGATGCGGTCGGGATTGTGCTGCATCGGATGAATACGGACGGAACCGGCACAGAGACCGTGTTTGAATACCGTTATCCGGGCGCGGACGAGGAGCTTATGGAGGGAGCGCCACCTTACATGGCGCTTATTTATGAGATAAGCGGCGGGGAGATTGTGGCAGAGGTCTATATCGGAGACGGGCCGCATCCGTTTTACCGGATGAATATAGACGGAAGCAGGCTGCGTCGAATCGGGCAGATACCAAAGGAGTAAAAAGAGATGAGAAAAGAAAAAAACAGAAATTCGTTTTCCGGGTCGCTTGGTTTTGTGCTGACGGCGGCGGGAAGCGCGGTCGGACTTGGCAATATCTGGCGGTTTCCGTATCTTGCGGCAAAGGACGGAGGGGGCCTTTATCTGGTAGTTTACCTGATATTGGCGTTTACCTTTGGGTTTGCGCTGCTGACGACGGAGATTGCGATTGGGAGAAAGACAAAGCAGAGCCCGTTGACCGCATACGGGAAATTAAAGCGCGGCTGGGGCGGGCTTGGCGTGATTGCCAGCCTGGTTCCGGTGATTATCATGCCTTATTACTGCGTAATCGGCGGGTGGGTCGTAAAATATTTTCTTGCGTACCTGACAGGGGACGGTACGGCCGCGGCGGCCGACGGCTATTTTACAGGATATATTACCAGGGAAGGACAGCCGGTTCTGCTTATGGCGGTCTTCCTGTTCGCGGTGGCCTTTGTAATCTTTCGGGGGGTAAACAAGGGCATTGAAGCCTTTTCGAAGGTATTGATGCCGTTATTGCTGCTGCTGGTGGTAGGAATCGCGGTTTTCTCGCTGACGATTCGCCATGAAGACGCAACGGGCACAGTCAGAACCGGAATGGAGGGCTTTCGCATTTATGTGATTCCCAATCTGGAAGGAATGACGGTAGAAAAATTTTTAAACGTGCTGCTGGACGCCATGGGACAGCTGTTTTTCAGTCTCAGCGTCGCGATGGGGATTATGGTCGCATACGGCTCCTATGTCCGTGACGACGCGAATTTGGTGCGTTCCATCAATCAGATTGAAATATTTGACACGGCTGTCGCTTTCCTGGCAGGCGTTATGATTATTCCCGCGGTATATACCTTTATGGGAAGAGAAGGCATGGAGGCGTCAGGGCCGAGCCTGATGTTTGTCTCGCTGCCAAAGGTCTTTGCGTCCATGGGGAAAATCGGGAATCTGTTCGGCTGTCTTTTTTTTGCGATGGTACTGTTCGCGGCGCTGACAAGTGCGGTGTCCGTCATGGAGGCGGTGGTTTCCAGCCTGATGGACAGATTCCGCATGTCGCGGCGGCGGGCGGCCGCGGTGGAGACGGTGGTTGCGCTTATCGGCGGCATTGTGGTATGCTTTGGATATAACAGGCTGTATTTTGACGTGAAGCTGCCCAACGGGGCAAACGCACAGATATTGGATATTATGGATTATATCAGCAACAACTGTCTGATGCCGGTGGTGGCAATCGGTACCTGCGTGCTGATCGGATGGATTGTCAAGCCGTCGGTTATCATTGACGAGGTGGAGAAATCCGGCTGCAAATTTGGCAGAAAGAAGCTGTACGTCGTGATGATACGGTATATCGCGCCGGTGCTACTGGCGATTTTGCTGTTGAAATCGTTTATATAAATCTGTCGTGCCGCCCGGGTATGACCAGTCAAGAAACCGCTATCTTAAATGCGCAAGTTGTGATAAAATAAAAGAAACAAATTACAGAAGGGAGGCGGCACTATGAGAATGTATGATTTAATAATGAAAAAGCGCAACGGGGCAGCTCTGACGGAGGAAGAGCTTCAATTTATGATAAAGGGCTACACCGCCGGTGAGATTCCGGACTATCAGATGTCGGCGATGATGATGGCGATTTATTTTCGGGGAATGAACGAGGCGGAGACGCTTGCCCTGACGATGGCAATGGCAAAAAGCGGGGATATGCTTGATCTGAGCGATATTCACGGAATAAAGGTTGACAAGCATTCGACGGGAGGCGTCGGCGATAAGACCTCTCTTGCGCTGATTCCGATGGTTGCGGCACTGGGGATTCCGGCGGCAAAGATGAGCGGGCGCGGGCTGGGTCATACCGGCGGCACCATTGATAAGCTGGAAAGCTTTGCAGGCTTTACGACAGGGATTTCGGAGGCGCAGTTTAAGGACAATGTCAACAGAATCGGTATCGCGATTATGGGGCAGACGGCGGATCTGGCGCCGGCGGACAAGAAGCTTTACGCCTTGCGGGACGTGACCGCAACAGTTGACAATATGTCGCTGATCGCTTCCTCAATTATGAGCAAGAAGCTTGCCGCGGGGGCGGATGCGATTGTGCTCGATGTGAAGACCGGCAGCGGTGCGTTTATGAAAACAGAGGAGGATTCCTTTGTGCTTGCCAGAGAAATGGTAAAAATCGGGAACAGCGCCGGAAGAAAGACGATTGCGGTGATTTCCGATATGGATCAGCCGCTTGGCTATGCGGTCGGCAATGCGCTGGAGGTGCGGGAGGCGATCGATACCCTCAACGGAAACGGGCCGGCGGATTTTGTGGAGCTTTGCCTGACGCTTGGCTCCTATATGGCCGTTGCCGGGGAAAAAGCGCAGACGGTGGAGCAGGCCCGCGCCCTTCTGGAGGAATGCATTGCGAACAAAAGCGCGCTGAATAAGCTGGCGGACTTTATCGAGGCGCAGGGCGGAGACCGGGAATGGGTATATCATCCCGAAAAGCTGCCGTCTGCGTCCATCGCAGAGGAAGTAGAAGCGCCGGCGTCCGGCGTTGTCCGTCGAATCGTGTGCGACGAGATCGGGATGGTTTCTTTGATTCTCGGCGGCGGGCGCGAGACAAAGGAAAGTGAAATCGACCTGTCGGTGGGGCTGGTCTTACATAAGAAGGTCGGCGACGCCGTGAAAAAGGGCGAATCGCTGGCAACTATTTATGCGAATGACCGTGAGAAGCTGGCGGCCGCAAGACAGCGTTTTCTCGGGGCGTATACCATAGCGGACGAGGCTGTTGTAAAAAAGCCGCTCATCAAGGGAATAGTGCGTGAATAAAAGACATAAAATGAAGTATAGAAAACCTATACTTCATTTTTTATGGTGCCGATATGACGAAAAGGGAAAGCTTCAAGCAGGACATAATGAGTGCGGGCGAACGGTTTGCGGATAACTTCTCTCTGCCCAAGGACGTGGTAATCAACGCGACGCTCCTTCATTTGGTGGGAAAATCAGATGTTTTCGTGGAGAATTTCAAGGGCATCATTTCCTATACCTGTAATGAAATACTGATAAAAGGGCATGGAATAAAGTTCTGTATCAGCGGCGAACGGCTGCTGATCGAATATTACTCCGAGGAGGATATGAAAATATCGGGACGCATTAAGGAAGTAAAGATAATAAGCGAAGCATGAGGTGAGGCTCTTGCAAAATAAATGGATGCATTTCGTCGAGGGCTGTCTTGTGGTACGGTTTGGCGGCGATTACCTGGAACGTTTCTTCAATATGTGCAGAATGCACAATATCTATTTATGGGACATAACGCGCAAAGAGGACTGCTGCTCCTGCAAGCTGCATGCGTCCGACTTTTCAAAGCTGCCGCCTTTGCTGAGAAAGACGGGAACCAAAGCAAGGGTTCTGGAAAAACACGGACTGCCTTTTTATATTCCTTTTATGAGAAAAAGGATTATTTTTTTTATAGGGGTATTCGCCTGCATGGCAATGCTCAATGTGGCTACGGACTATATATGGGCGATAGAATACGTCGGAAATCTGCAGATCAGCGACGACGAGCTGACGGATTTTGTGAGAAGTCAGAATATACATTACGGAATGAGGAAGTCCCAGCTGGACTGTGAGGAGAAGGAGAAACGCCTGCGGGAGGCTTTTCCTACCGTGACATGGACGTCTATTTATTTTGAAGGGACAAAGCTGTATATCGAGGTCAAAGAAAATGAAAAAACGGAGCCAACGGTTATCGAGACGAAGGGAACAGATATTGTGGCGACGGACGATGGCGTTATCGTTTCCATTATTACAAGAAACGGCGTTCCGACAGTAAAAGCGGGGGATACCGTAGAACAGGGACAGGTACTCGTTGAGGGGCGTGTTCCTGTTTATGACGAGAGCCAGAGCATCATTGATTATCAGATATACGACGCGGACGCGGATATACAAATACAGACCCTGGTCAGCTACTGCGACAAAATAGCCGGGAATTATCCCGTTAAGTATTATACCGGCGCCGATGTGCATACGCACTTTATCGAGCTGCCCGGCTATCACCTTGACGGGCTGTTTCTCCATAATCTGTTCCGGGGCAGCCAGACCCTGAGCTGCGAAACGGTCACGCAAAAGCATCAGCTGGTTCTGCTCGACAACATTTATCTTCCGATATATTATGGTGAAATTGACAGAAAAGAATATTATCTGCAGTATCTTGCGTATACACCGGAGGAGATGAAAAATAAGTTGACAGATAATTTTGAGAAATATATTTTATCTTTAAGTGAAAAGGGGGTACAAATTGTTGAAAAAAATGTTAAAATAGTACAGAATAGAGATAATATGGAAATGCAGGGAGAAATTCTTGTTGTCAAGCCCACCGGAAAATCCGTCGATATTCCGGTGCAGGAGGCGGACAGCATAACAGACGCAGAGGCAGGGGAGTAAAGTTGGGAGATTTTCAGGTTAGCATACAGATAGCGGCGCAGCATATGCAGAATATTTTCGGGAGCAATGACGCGTATATCCGGCAGATAGAAGAGGACTTAAAGGTTATTATTACGGACCGCAACGGAGAGGTGCGGATTTCCGGCGAGCAGGAAGCCGTAAATAAGGCGGCCAGGCTGATTCGGGAGCTGATAGAGCTTTCCAGACGTGGGACGACGATACAGGAGCAGAATGTGTCCTACGGCCTTGAGCTGTCAAGGGAGAATGACGCGGAGGCGCTCCTGGAAATCGACGCGGACTGCATCTGCCATACGGTTTCGGGAAAGCCGATTAAGCCCAAGACAAAAGGGCAGAAACAGTATATTGACGCAATCCGTGAAAAAATGATTGTGTTTGGCCTTGGGCCCGCCGGTACCGGCAAGACCTATCTTGCGATGGCAATGGCGATTACGGCCTTTAAAAACCATGAGGTAGAGCGGATTATTCTGACAAGGCCCGCGATAGAAGCAGGAGAGAAGCTCGGCTTTTTGCCGGGGGATCTGCAGAGCAAGGTGGATCCGTATCTGAGGCCGCTTTATGATGCGCTGTATCAGATCATGGGGGCCGAGGGCTTTCAGAAGAACATGGAAAAGGGCCTGATAGAGGTTGCTCCGCTTGCTTATATGCGCGGGCGGACGCTTGACAATGCCTATATTATTCTCGACGAGGCGCAGAACACGACGCCGGCGCAGATGAAAATGTTTCTGACGCGTATCGGCTTTGGCTCGAAGGTTATTATTACCGGCGACGCTTCGCAGAAGGACCTGGCCGCCGGCGTTCTCTCGGGACTGGACATTGCAGAGCGGGTTCTGGCTAAAATCAGCGATATTGCGTTTATCCGGCTGACAAGCCGTGACGTTGTCAGACATCCGCTGGTACAGAAAATAGTCAAGGCATACGAGGACTACGAGAGCAAAAATAATGACACTCATGTCAAGTCTTCGCGCAAAAGCGCTTCCTCCTTCAGAAAGTCAAAGTAGGGTATACAAATGAAGAAAAAAGAAGAAAAGGTTTGGCAGAAAGTAATACTGATTAGTGCTATGGCGCTGCTGTCCGTTCTGATTATCGGGATAGCGGCCTATTTCTATGGGAAATCCTTCCGGGACATATTTATGCTGCTGCTGATAGCGGCGGCCTCCCTGGGTGCGGTCGTTTTTTCGCTGATACAATCCAATATATTCGGTACGCTGCATTATGACAACGGCGTTCATTACAGGCGCTTTGCGCTGTCCTTTCTGGTAAGCGCCGCCGTCTGCTGCCTGCTGCCGATGCTGCCAAACGACGGCTGGGCAGTCCCGCCGCTTGCGCTTGTGCTGACGCTGTTTTCCAATACGGTTACAGGGCTTTTGTCCTATGCGCTGCTGCTGGGGGTCTGCGTGTACCTTTCGGCGGCGGACATGCTGATATTCCTGCTGTATTTTCTGATGGGCTGCATTTTTGCGGTGCTGTTTGAGCGGCTGGATGAGGCATACAGGACAGGCGCGCCGATGTCCGTTGCGACCCTGATATACGCGGTTGGCATTATAGGGAAGTCCGTTTTCCAGAATCACGGCGCGTTGACGGCGGATTCGTTTATTATGCCGATTATCAATATTTTTATTTCGTTTATTCTGATGCTTGCAGTGCTGCGGTTTTACTGTGCGTTCGTTGTAGACAGGGAGAAGGAAGGGTATTTGATCATCAATGACCAGGAATACAAAATGCTTGCAAAGTACAAGCAGGAGGACCGGCAGCTCTACTACAACGCGATACACACCGCTTACTTTGCGGAGAAAACGGCAAGGCTTCTGCATATGGATGTGGATTTGGCCAAGAACGGCGGATATTACCACCGGATTATTGCAGCCGAATGCAAAAAGCAGGAGAAGACGCTGGAACAGATTTGTGCGAAAAATAAATTTCCACCCAAAGCGGTACAGCTTTTACAGGAGTATAATTATAAATCCCTGAATATGACGATGAAGGAAACGGTGGCGGTATATCTGGCCGACAGCGTAGTGTCCTCCATTATGTATCTGCTTGGCAAGGCAGAGGGGAAAAAGGACGATACGGATTACGCCAGGGTCGCGATTGCAATCGTCCGCAGGAAGCTTGACAGCGGTATCCTCAACAACAGTGATATTTCACTCTCGGATATCGAAGGAATGGAGAAAATATACACAGGAGAGAAGCTATATTATGACTTTTTGCGTGGTGAATGAGACTAAGCGGGAGCTTCCCTTTGATGCGCAGGCGGTTGCCGGGCGGGTAATATCCGAGGCACTGGACTATGAGGGCTGCCCGTATGAAGCGGCGGTGGACATAACGCTTACGGATAATGAGGGGATACATGCATTGAATAAAGAATTTCGGGATATGGACTGCCCCACGGATGTATTGTCGTTCCCGAATGTAGATTATACCGGGCCGGCGGATTTTTCGGGAATCGAATGCAGGGCGGAGGATTATTTTGACCCGGAAAGCGGCGAGCTCTGCCTTGGAGACATCGTGATCTCCGTTGAAAAGGTGTTTGAGCAGGCGCAGGCATACGGCCATTCCCCGCTGCGGGAATACGCGTTTTTAATTGCCCACAGCATGCTGCATTTGCTGGGGTATGACCATATGGAGGACAAAGAGGCCGGGGAGATGGAGCGCAGGCAGGAGGAAATCCTCTGCAGGCTGGGCATTACCAGAAGCGGCGATTCGGTTTAACGTGTGGCATGGCGCTGAGGAGAATAACAGAATGAAGAAAAAAAGCAATAATTTTATTGTGCAGGGAGGCATTCTTGCCATGGCCGGTATCCTCTCAAGGCTGATCGGCATTGCAAGACGCTTTCCGATGGAGCACATCATAGGCGATAAGGGGAACGGATATTATTCCACCGCGTATGAGGTCTATGCAATGATGCTGATAATTTCATGCTATAGCCTGCCGCTGGCGGTATCGAAGGTGGTATCGCTGAGAGTAAGCAAACGACAGTATAAGAACGCGGAGCGGGCCTTTCGCTGTGCGATGGCTTTTGCGATTGTAACCGGCGGGCTGACGTTCTTTATTTGTGAAGCTTTCGGAGACGCGCTGGCAAACATTATGGGAGAGCCAATGAGTGCGCTGGCGCTTAAGGTGCTCGGGCCTGCATTGCTGATTGTCTCCGTGATGGGAGTATTCCGCGGTTATTTTCAGGGACTTGGGACGATGATGCCGACTGCGGTGTCGCAGATTCTGGAGCAGGTGTTTGTACTAATCGGGAGTATTGCGGGAGCATACTTCCTGTACCGGCACGGTGAAAAGGTAGGGGCGCTTCTGCACAACGCGGATTATGCGCCGTCCTACGGAGCGGCAGGCGCTTCCATCGGGCCTGTGGTCGGATCCCTGATCGGCCTGGTATTTTTGGCTTTGGTTTTTGTACTGTACAGGGCGTCTGCAAAGCGCAGGAGAACGCGGGAGGTTGTACGTAAGACGGACAGCTACGGGCAGCTTTTCAAGGTGATTATCCTTACCATACTGCCGGTGCTGCTCAGCACCACCGTGTATAATCTGAGCAATGTGATTGATATCAAGATTTATAACGATGTGATGACCGCAAAGGGGCTTGACAGCGTAAGGGCATATAATCTGGGCGTTTACACCGGAAAGTACAGGGTGCTTGTGAATGTGCCGATTGCGATTGCAAACGCAATGTGTTCTTCCATTGTTCCGGTATTGACCGGACTGATGGCGCGGGATGAGATTGGGCAGGTCCGCTCCAAAATCGAACAGGCGATGCGCTTTACGATGTTTGTGGCGATTCCCAGCGCGGTCGGACTGACCGTTTTGGCACGCCCGATTATTACAACGCTGTACCGCGGTGAGATCGATATGGCGGTAGAGCTGCTTCATATCGGATCCGTGTCGGTGGTTTTTTATACAATATCAACATTGACGAACGGCGTCCTGCAGGGCATCAACAAAATGCAGATACCGGTGCGCAACGCGGCAATTGCGCTTGTTATTCATATTGCGGTTCTGTACGGCGCCCTGCAGCTTGACTGGGGCATCAATGCGCTTGTTTTTGCAAACATTCTGTTTGCGGTAATCGTATGCGCCATGAACGCGTTTGCCATCCGCAAATATCTGGGATACAGGCAGGAATATATGCGGACCTTTGTAACGCCGTTGATAGCGGCAGCGATCATGGGCGCCGTGATCTGGGTAATCAATCTGCTGCTTTCGAAGCTCGTGGGGAGCGTTGTGGTAGTGATTGTGGGCATTCTGGTCGGAGCAGCAGTTTACGCGGCGGCGCTTATTCTGTTAAAGGGCGTGACAGAGCGGGATTTAAGAAGCATGCCGGGCGGCGGAATCATTCTTTCGCTCGCAAGGAGATTCAAGCTCATGTAGTTGCCGGATTTCTCTGCGCAAACGCATAAAAATTAAAAATAGGCTGATACTATATCAAAGACATCCAAACGTTTTGTAGCTTATATGGAGGCTGACGATGAAAAAGGGATATATGATTGGCTTATTTTTTGTATGTTCGGTGATTGTAGTGCTTGTGGTCACACTCATGTGGAAAAGGCATACGATGGACGGGTTCCCCAAGGAGGATGAAGGCAGAGAACAGGCGGCCGAGCCGATGGCGGAAGAAAACAGCATACAGTACAGGGAGCCGGAGAAGGCAGGGCGTTCCATCGTACCGGATACCGGCGACGGGGACGCATCGCAGGTTCAGAACATTCCGGCAGTGACAACCAGGGACACCGTGTGCATTTATCAGGATATAGATGAAAAGGACGGGACCGTATCCATTGTGGAGGAAAAGCTTTCCGAAAAGTATATCGGTTTGAACCGTGAAGAGCTCGAGGCGGCGCTGGAGGAAGATACCCGGATGCGGGCGCTGGAGGAGGACAACGGGTTCAGGTCACAGCATCTTGAGCTGTTTTCACCGGAGAGAATAAAGGTCTTGCGCATATATGATACCTCAACGCTCAACAAAGGATATTACATCATGGAAGTGGACGGGGAGATACGCATCTATAAGGACGACAAGGAAACGCTGTACTACAGGACGGATTTAATATTACAGAATTTGCCGGAGAGTGTCCAGCAGGAGATTATTGAGGGGAAATACATTGATTCCGAAGTGAAGGTATATCATTTTCTGGAGTCTTACAGCAGTTGACGGCAGGACGGGAGGGGACGCATGACAGAGCGAATCGCAATTATAGGCGGCGGCGCAAGCGGTCTTGCGGCGGCAGTGGCTGCCGCGCAGGCCGGCGCCGCCGTGACGGTTATCGAGCACAGGGACCGGGTAGGAAAGAAGCTTTTGATGACCGGAAACGGCAAGTGCAATCTCACGAATATGAATGACGTTCACGGGAAGTATTACAGCAGCAATGCAGACGCATTATCGCAGATATACAGAACGCTTGAACGGTTTAACGCTTCCGATACAAGGGCGTTTTTTCAGGGACTCGGATTATATACCAGGGAAAAGCGGGACGGCGGCGTGTATCCGATGGGGGAACAGGCATCTACGGTGCTGGATGTGCTTCGGAGCGCGTGCCTGCACCGGGGCGTTTGCATTCTTACGGACTGCGACGTACATAAAATCCGGCAGACGGAGAGCGGCGGCCGGATCTCCTACAGCCGCCGGATTTATGAGCAGCCGGCTTCCCAAAACGGAAAGGGACGCCCAACGCCTGTGCGGGAGGAAAAAGCAGGCCTTACATATGACAAACTGATTCTGGCGGCCGGGTCACAGGCCGCGCCTGCAACCGGTTCGGACGGCAGCGGATATGCGCTTGCCAGACAGCTCGGACACAGTATCGTGCCCGTACTGCCGGCGCTGGTACAGCTCCGGTGCGCCGGCGGGTATTTTAAGTCTATTGCGGGTGTTCGTGCCCAGGCGGCGATAACCTTGTATGTAGACGGGACAAAGGCCGGCGCCGAGGTGGGAGAGCTGCAGCTGACGGATTACGGCATATCGGGGATTCCGGTATTCCAGATCAGCCGGATCGCCGCTGCGGCACGCTATCGTAAGCAGGCATGTACGGTACACATCGACTTTCTGGCACAGCTGGAGGGGGAGCCCTCTCTGGATGGGCAGGGACACAAGCGTGTGGAGGAGCTTTTAAGCGGTATGACGCATAAAAAGCTTGCGGCCCTGATTTGCCGCAGACTTGGCATCGGCGTACAGGAGACGGTTGCCCAGGCCGGTGCGGAGCGGGTTTTAGCCTGTATTGATGCGTTAAGGCATTTTGAGGTGGACGTCAGCGAACCCAATTCCTTTGAAAACGCACAGGTGTGCAGCGGCGGCGTGCCGCTCTTAGAGGTCTCGGAGGATTTTGCCTCCCTGAAATGCCCAGGCGTGTATCTTGTGGGAGAGCTGCTGGACTGTGACGGAATCTGCGGCGGCTATAATCTGCAATGGGCCTGGGCAACGGGCGTTCTTGCCGGAAGAGCGGCCGCGGGCAGGCCATGGAGGAACCAATGATTACGATAAATCAGTTAAAGACAGAGATTGCCTTTTGCGGCCGACAGCTTAGCCCTGAGGAGCTGACAGAGAAGCCGGAGGTGCTGACGCGTCTGGCGGCAAAGCAGCTGGGAATCCGCGCGGAAGAAATAAAAGCGCTTACGATATTGAAGCATTCGATTGACGCCCGGAAAAAGCCCAGGATTTTCCGGGTATACACGGTGGGCGTGACGCTGTGCGACCGTCAGAGGGAGGCGCGTGTGGCGGACCGCTGTAAAAATAACAATATTGTGCTTTACAGCCGGAAGCCGTATGTGTTTCCGGCTGCAGGACAGGGAAGTCTTCGGAATCAGCCGGTAATTGTCGGTACGGGGCCTGCGGGGCTGTTCTGCGGGTATATGCTTGCGACACACGGTTACAGGCCGCTGCTGCTGGAGCGCGGCTGTGACGTGGAAACGCGCACAAGAGACGTGGAGGCCTTCTGGCAGGGCGGAAAGCTCAATCCGGAATCAAACGTACAATTTGGCGAAGGAGGTGCGGGCACCTTCTCCGACGGAAAGCTCAATACGCTCGTAAAGGATAAGGACGGCCGAAACCGGGAGGTGTTGCGCATTTTTGCGGCGTGCGGCGCTCCTGCGGAAATCCTGTACGAGAGTAAGCCGCATATCGGAACGGATATCTTAAAAACAGTTGTCGCCAATATGCGCAGGACAATCATCGAAAACGGCGGCAGCGTCCGGTTTGGCACCAAAATGACCGGAATAGAGCTTCAGGGGGGACATGTTCAGGCCGTCATCGTCAACGGCAGTGAACGGATAGCGGCTTCGCAGGTTGTACTGGCCATCGGGCACAGCGCGCGGGATACTTTTGCATATCTGGACGAAATCGGACTTCCGATGGAGGCAAAAGCGTTTGCGGTCGGGATGCGCGTGGAGCATCCACAGCGTCTGATCAACGAGTGCATGTATGGCAGTGCGCATGGAAATGAGCTGCCGGCTGCCTCTTATAAGCTTACTGCGCAGACCAGCCAGAATCGCGGCGTGTATTCTTTCTGCATGTGCCCGGGCGGTTATGTTGTGAATGCGTCCAGCGAGGAGGGGCGTCTTGCGGTAAACGGCATGAGCTATTCAGACCGAACGGGTCAAAATGCAAACAGCGCGATTATCGTACAGGTGACTCCCAAGGATTATGGGGGAGCGGGTGCGCTCGCAGGCGTTGAGTTTCAGAGAAGGCTGGAAGAAAAGGCATTTTCGCTGGGAAACGGAAAGGTGCCGGTGCAATATTACGGCGATTATAAACAGGGAAAAAGCTCTGTGGAATTGACTGACTCAAACAGTCATAAACCCAGCATAAAAGGCGCATACATGTTTTCGAATCTGCGGGGGCTTTTGCCGGATTCGTGCGAACAGGCTTTTATGGAAGGCATGGAACAGTTTGACAGGATAATAAAGGGATTTGCGAAGGACTGCACACTGTTGGCGGGCGTTGAGAGCAGAACCTCCTCGCCGGTGAGAATCTGCCGGGACGATACCCTGCAGTGCCCCACGGTACGGGGGCTGTATCCCTGCGGCGAGGGGGCAGGCTATGCCGGCGGAATCACCTCTGCCGCAATGGACGGTATACTGGTTGCCGAGCGGATTGCAGCGGACTGCTTTCAGGCATGACCGGCGGCTGCGAGGAATTGTTCATCTGCGCCAGCGTATTGCCGCTGCTGTCAGGTGTGAGATAGAAGCAGGAAGAACCGCACCAGCCATCCTCACGCTGCTGCTCGTCAAAGTTTTCCACCCATATCGGGAAGCTGCCGGGCGCGGTGGAAAGCGCATCTGACGCCCACAGAACCAATATGCCCTCCGGCACCTCCGGCGCGATATAGGACGAGGGGCTGCAGGCCAGAAGCGCTTCCATGAACTGCATGGTTTCATGCGGAGTAAAGAAGCTGATTTGTGCACCCGCGGAAAAGCCGCTGCCCATCAGGCGGTTCTCTGTGGAGAGGCGCTGCATCGTGTCCAGGGTGCCGCCGCTGTATCTGTTTTCCGGATAGGTATCATTGTCGGTATATCCCACGGTATAGACCTTATTATTCTGAAACGACAGATTTATTTTGTTCTCGTCCTTTATGGATCTTACCGCGAAGAAATAAATGCCGGTATAGTTGTAAAAGGTACAGTCCTTAAAGCCGACAAAGCATTCGCCGTAATAATCGGGATTGGCGCCGTCGTGCAGGAGTACGTTCCCGCCCTTGGCGTAGGCACGGAACTCGCAGCGTTCAAACAGCAGCGAGCAGTCCCTGCGCAGGCCGCTGCCCACGCAATAGTTATTTTCCGAAAGGATAAGGCAGTTGCGAAAACGAAGCTGTTTTCCGGCGAGATAGTCCTGATCAATATGCACGGTATAGCCCTCGTATTCCGTGGCAATGCTTCTGGCGTAATCATCATAAAAGGAATTGATATAAGCCTCGTCCGCACAGTACGGCCGAAATATCCAGTTATCGCCAAGCTGTTTATCCGTATAACCGTAGAGCGTAAGGTTTTCCACGCTGCCGGCGCCAATCGTCAGCGGTATGGAATGATAATAGTCATTTGCGGACTGCAGGATACACGCGTCCCTGTTGACACCGTAGAGGTTTATTGTTTTATCTTTGATGCAGACATTCTCATTATAGACGCCTTCGTAGATCCACAGGGTGCTTCCGGTCGGTACGCTGTCCACACCCGCCTGTATCGTGTCAAAATCGCCGGTGCCGTCCTGCTTTACGGTATAGATCTTTCCTGAAGCCTTTTCTTCCGCATGGACCTTTGTGCCGTATACGGCGATTCCCGTCAGGAAGACGGTGAGCAGCAGTAATAGTTTTCGGTTCCCAGACATTTCGGTTTCCTCTCATCTGTAATTGTTTTGCGGGGTTATGGAAATCCCGCAAGCTATTTTACCAGACTTTTCCCTCAATGAAAAGACCTTTTTTAAGGAAGGCTTCCGCCTCTTAAAAAAGGTCTTGTTTTGGTTGTAATAGCTGTCTTTAGCGATATATTACAGTGCAGGTATCACGAGTACCTGATTTGCCCAGATGATATAATCGCTCTTAATGACGTCGCTGTTGGCGTCGTATATCTTTTTCCACTGCGTCCGATCTCCGTAAACCTTCTCGGCAATCTTGGAGAGATTGTCGCCGCGCACTACTGTATATGTACCGGAAGCGGATACGGCCGGTGCGGGTGCAACAACTTCAGGCTGCGGAGCTGCCGGTGTCTCAGGAACAACGGGAGCCGGCGTCTCGGGTGCTACAGGAGCGGGTGTCTCGGGAACTACAGGAGCCGGTGCCGGTGCCGCGGTGGAAACATATGCGGAAGCTGCCGCATTGCCGTAGAATACGCTGCTAAAGCGCTCTGAGACATCGCCCTTTCCCCACCAGTGTCCTGAGTAGCCGTCCGGTGTCATGCCTACTGCTGCCAGGCTGTAACCGGTGTCAACGTCAAACCATACATCGTCAGCGGAGTCGTTGTAGAATATATAGGTCGTGTAATCCTCGTCGGCCCAAACCTCGCACTCCCATCCGCCTACGGCGGTCATAATGCTGTTTGTATAAGAGATCGGCAGGCTGCTTGCATATGCGGCGCCCTCGTCAACCCATGTCGTATTGACCTGATAGGTGCCGTTCAACTGCGTTCCCTGGAAGCTGCCCAAAATATCATATCCGCTGCCGGTGTTATACCAGTGGATAGAATAGGCGCCGTTTCCGCTCGGGAAGTCAGCTGCATAGGTCCCGGTAAAGACCTCGCTGTATTCGCTGCCGACGATGACAGTGGTACCGTTTCCCTGACGCAGATTATTCTCCATCTGGCCGAAATACCACCACCAGCCGCCATTGGGAGAAATATACATCATTGCCTTGGTATTGCCGTCAATGTCAAGGACATATCTGTCGGCGCCGGTGGCAGCTACCAGACTCACATAATTCTGGGCCGCGCTGTCAAGCATAATCATGGAAGCGGTATCCCCATTCTGGTAGCAAACATACATCTGCTTCAGAATCTCGTCGAGGCCGGCCGTCTGTGACTCTTCTGCCTGAACGGGCACGACAGCGCCGACTGCGGGAATGCCGGACAATGCAACTGCTGCCGAAAGAGCAGCCATACAAAGTACCTTTTTCAGTTTCATTTTAAAAACCTCCGTTTTGTAATAGTTTTGGTATCTGCCTGCAAAATAAGCTTTGGATTATTTTGGAAGGAGACTTCCCAAGGAGATATTATAGCATTATTTTCTTTAGAAGGCAAGAATTATAGGAACCCGTTCTTTGCGCTTTATGGTATCTATGAAGGTATTACAAGCACCTGATTCGCCCAGATGATATAATCGCTCTTAATGACATCGCTGTTGGCGTCATAAATCTTTTTCCACTGCGTCCGGTCTCCGTAAACCTTCTCGGCAATCTTGGAGAGATTGTCGCCGTGCTCTACGGTGTATGTACCGGGAACGGAAACAGTCGGCGCAGGCGCAACCACTTCGGGCTGAGGAGCTGCCGGAGTCTCGGGAGCAACAGGAGTCTCGGGAACTACGGGGGTTGGAGCAACAGGAGCCGGAGCAGCGGTGGAAACATATGCGGAAGCTGCCGCATTGCCATAGAATACGATGCTAAAGCACTTTGAGACGTCACTCTTTACCCACCAGTGTCCTGAGGAGCAGTCCGGCGTCAAGCCAACTGCCGTCATACAACTGTAGTAGTCCCCCTCATGGTAAAATTGCGCATGGTCGCCAGAAGCGTTGAAGAATAATGCATAGATCGAATCTCCATAATCCAAAAACTCGAACTCCCATCCGCCGACAGCAGTCACAATGCTGTTTGCATAGGTAATCGGCAGGCTGCTTGCGTATGCGGCGCCCTCGGCAACCCATACGGCATTGACCTGATAGGTGCCGTTTAACTGCGTTCCCTGGAAGCTGCCCAAAATATCATATCCGTTGCCATCGTCATACCAGTGGATAGAATAGGCGCCGTTTCCGCCGGGAAAGTCAGCGACATAAGTTCCGGTAAAGACTTCGCTGTATTCGCTGTCTAGGACGACGGTCGTGCCATTTCCCTGACGCAGATTATTCTCCATCTGTCCGAAATACCACCACCAGCCGCCGTCAGGAGCAATATACATCATCGCTTTCGTATTGCCGTCAAGGTCGAGAATATATCTGTCGGCTCCGCTGGCAGATATCAGATTTACATAATTTGCTGTCGCGTCGCTTACATCAAGCGCATACATGGAAACAAAGTCTCCCGCGGAGTAAAGCGCGTACATCTGTTGCAAAATCGCGTCAAGGCCTGCAAACTGCGCCTCCTCGGCCTGCACTACAGGAATGGCGCTGCCCGCGGGAATGCCGGACAGAGCGACGGCTGCCGACAGAGCGGCGATGCATAGTATTTTTTTCAGTTTCATTTTTCCCTCCGTTTCTGCTGCTTTAACAGCTCAGTTTTGCGGAGACTATGCACAGTTGTCCAATAGCCGCCGCTCCATTAGCTTGCAATATAACCACAGAAATAATTATGCGTTTGTCTTATGACAGGACATAATATTTCAAAAAGTATCCTATCATAAATTTTGTCCTATGACAAGACATTTTTTAAACGGAAAGGAGCGGGCTGCGTTTATGGCAAGAATTATTGATACCGAGGCAAAAAATATGGTAGGGAAAAGGATAAGATATTATAGGAAGGCAATGAAGATGAGTCAGCAGGAATTATCGAATAAGCTGGAGGTTCTGGCAATTTATATCTGCCGTGGCTCCATATCAAGAATTGAGGACCAGACAAGGACGGTTACGGATATCGAGTTATGGGGGCTGGCGCAAATTCTGAAAACGCCGATTGATACTTTTTTTGAATAACGCCGCGACGTGATTGTAAAATCACGACGGATAGGCTATACTGGGAGGAGGGCACGGACAACAGGGCGTGTATGCGAAAAATGTGCACGGATAAGGCGGCGC
The DNA here is from genome assembly GCA_949948735.1 of uncultured Lachnospiraceae bacterium. Lineage (GTDB taxonomy): Bacteria > Bacillota > Clostridia > Lachnospirales > Lachnospiraceae > COE1. The sequence continues at coordinate 57,012 of CATLGV010000015.1, forward strand.
ATATTGAAAAAGCGCGCGGACGAGAAGGCTGCGCGTGTTGAAAACTGAAGGATACGGGGGAGAAAAACATGGTGCAAAGCGTTTCGGACAAAGAACAGGCTTCCGGAGGGACGGCGCCGGATGCGGGGAATGCGCTGCGAGCCGGATTAAAGGATAAAAGAAGGGTGGTCGTCAAGATTGGCTCCTCGTCGCTGCAGCATCCCGAGACGGGGGATCTGGATTATATCAAAATGGATATTCTGGTGCGCGAGCTGTGCAATATCAGAAATCAGGGCAAGGACGTTATTCTGGTGACCTCAGGGGCGATTGCCTGTGGGAGAAGGGCGGTGCATCTGGAAAAGGCGGCGACCATTTCACAGAAGCAGGCCTGCGCGGCAATCGGACAGGCAAGGCTGATGACGACCTATCAGCGGATTTTCTCTGAGTACAACCGTCAGGCGGCGCAGATATTGATGACCAGAAATACGATTGTGGCGGATTTGAACAGGATCAACGCGCAGAATACGTTCAACGAGCTGCTGCGTATGGGCGTGGTACCGATTGTCAATGAGAACGACACCATTTCCACCTTTGAGCTGGAGGATGTGGTGGGCGACAACGATACGCTTTCGGCAATCGTTACGGCGCTGACGGGCGCGGATTTACTGATTCTGCTGTCCGATATTGACGGGCTGTACACGGATGATCCCAGAAGAAATCCGGAGGCGGAATTTGTGGAATGCGTAGACTGCCTTACAGACGAGCTGATCCGCATGGGTAAAGGCTCTACCGGGAGCAGCGTGGGAACCGGCGGCATGGAGACGAAGCTGACTGCGGCCAAAATCGCGACCTATTCCGGGGCGGATATGGTTATCGCAAACGGCGGGGATGTGCGCGTGATACACCGCATTATGGAGGGCAGACGGTACGGCACTATATTCCGGGCCAATAAGAACGAGGGGTTTAACTTCGCGGAGTTTGTCGATAACCTGCACAAGACGGAAACAACATAAAGTATAAGGGGGAGGGGAGAAAACACATGTATATCGGAAATCATTTATCCTCGTCAAAGGGGTTTGAACATATGGGAAAGGAAGCGCTCAGGCTTGGCGCCAATACCTTTGCTTTTTTTACCCGGAATCCGCGCGGCGGCGCGGCAAAGGCAATTGATCCGGAGGATGCGCGGCGGCTCCAAAAACTGATGGAGGAGCATCATTTCGGCAAGCTGGTGGCACATGCGCCGTATACGATGAATGTCTGCGCGGCAAAGGAGGATATCCGGAGGTTTTCGCGGGACATGCTGCAGGATGATCTGGAACGGATGGCGTATCTGCCGGGAAATTATTACAATTTTCATCCGGGATCACATGTCGGTCAGGGGGCGGAGAAGGCGATTCCGATGATAGCGGATGCGCTCAATTGCGCGCTGAAGCCCGGGCATCAGACGACGGTTCTGCTTGAGACGATGGCGGGAAAGGGCTCGGAGGTCGGGCGCAGCTTCGAGGAGCTGCGGGCGATTCTGGATCTGGTGGAGCTTTCCGATAAGGTGGGGGTGTGCTTTGATACCTGCCATGTATGGGACGGCGGATATGATATTGTCGACAGGCTGGACGGCGTTTTGGAGGAGTTTGACCGGGTAATCGGGCTGGACAGGCTCAAGGCGGTGCATTTCAATGACAGCATGAATCCGTGCGGCGCTCATAAGGACCGTCACCAGAAGATCGGTGAAGGCGAAATCGGTGCGGCGGCAATGAAGGCCGTAATCCTGCATCCGCTTCTGGCGGACAAGCCGTTTATATTGGAAACACCCAATGATGACGACGGATATGCAAAAGAGATTGCAATGATCAGGAGCTGGGGCGCATAAGAGGGACGGTCTCCGTGCGGGCGCGCACATCTGAGACAGGAATTAGCGGTTGCGTTTGGCGTGGTCTGGTAGTAAAATCAAATTAAAAGAGCGGCAGGAGAAGTGGGAAATATGAATATGGAAGAGCGCATCAGGCGAATCAACGAGCTGTATCACAAATCCCAGAACGAAGGGCTTACCGATGCGGAAAAGGCGGAACAGGCCCGGCTCCGTGCGGAGTATGTGGCAAACGTAAGGGCAAATCTGCGCGGACAGCTTGATAATGTAGACATACGGGAGCCGGACGGTACGATCACCAATCTCGGTGAGAAATTCGGAAACAAAAATACGCATTAATGTGTTAGGATACGAATATGGAGTCAAAAGAAGAAATCAGGAGACGAATCCTTGGCGTGCGCGGAGCGCTTCCGGAGGAGGAGCTTACGGCCAAGAGTGACGCCATCCTTCAAAGGGTGTTAAAAACGCCGGAATATGAGGAAGCCGACAATATTTTACTGTATGCGGATTATTGCCGGGAGGTAAGGACGCGCGGTCTGTTTGAGGACGCTGTCCGGCATCGCAAAAGGGTCTATTTCCCGAGGGCGGACAGCCTTACGAACAGGATGGAATTTTATCAGGTGACGGCGCTTGGCCAGATGCGGGCCGGCTATAAGGGCATACCGGAGCCGGGAGAGCTGCCGGCGTCCCGTTACAGATTAAACAAAAACGAAGATACGTTGATGATTGTGCCGGGGGTGGCCTTTGATATTTCGGGATACCGTCTTGGATATGGGAAGGGCTTTTACGACCGTTTCCTTGCGGACAGGCGGCAGATTTCCACGATGGCGCTTGCCTATGCGTGCCAGCTTGTCGATGAGCTGCCGCATGACGCACATGATATTAAGATGGATAAGATTGTGACGGAGGAGATTATATATTCCTTCCTCAGGATATAGCGCAAAGAAAAAGGAGACAACCGGTTTGCGCCTGCGCATAGTATTGTGCGCCGGGGCGGCGCAGAAATGAGGTACATTATGACAATCAGGGAAAAGGCTGCGGCAATGAAGCTTGACAGCCCACGGATGGCGGCGCAGCCCGCGGAGACAAGAAATGCGGCGCTTGCCAATATTGCGAAGGCGCTGGTGGAGCACAGCGAGGAGATTTTTGCGGCAAACGGGCGGGATTTGCAGGAGGCGCAGAGGGACAATATTCCCGAGGCCGTTGTAAAGCGTCTGAAATTCAGCGCGCAGAAGCTTCAGGATGTGGCAAAGGGAATTGAAGACCTGATAAAGCTGCCGGATATGATATACCGGACACAGCTTGTGCGGGAGCTGGACGAGGGGCTTACGCTTGTGAAGGAGACTTGCCCCATTGGTGTGATCGGCGTGATCTTTGAGGCGAGGCCGGATGCGCTGGTACAGATTGCCGCGCTGTGCATCAAGAGCGGGAACTGTGCTATTTTAAAGGGCGGCAGTGAGACAAAGCATACCAACAGGGTGCTGTTCGCATTGATATATGAGGCGGCGGTCCAAAGCGGCCTGCCGGCAAACTGCCTGTTTCAGGCAGAGCACAGAGACGAGATTGCGGCGCTGCTGGAGTGCCATGAATCGGTCGATTTACTCATCCCAAGAGGCTCCAACGCGTTTGTGCAGTATATTATGGATAATACGAAGATTCCCGTGATGGGGCATGCGGACGGTATCTGCCATATTTATGTCGATAAGGATTTTGATGTGGAAAAGGCAGTGCCGATTATTATTGATTCCAAGACGCAGTATACCGCGGCGTGCAACGCCGTAGAGACGCTGCTGGTTCATAGGGACGCCGTGGATAAGCTGATGCCGAGGCTTTGGGAGGCGTTTCGCACGCATCAGATAGAGCTGCGTGCGACGCGGGACGTGGCGGGACAATATGACTGCGCGCTCGCGACAGACAAAGATTTTGAGACGGAATATCTGGACCTGATTATCTCTGAAAAGACGGTAGAGAGCGTGGATGAAGCGATTGACCATATCAACAGATACGGCTCGCACCATACGGACTGCATTCTTACAGAGGATGCGCAGACAGCGGAGTATTTTATGCGGATGGTCGATTCGGCGGGCGTATATCAGAACTGTTCGACGCGCTTTTCCGACGGCTACCGGTACGGCTTTGGCGCGGAGGTCGGTATCAGCACCGGCAAAATCCATGCAAGGGGGCCGGTCGGGCTGGACGGATTGTTCACCTATAAGTATAAGCTTTACGGGAACGGCCATATTGTAGAGGACTATGCGTCCGGGAAAAAAGAATTTCATTTCAAGGATAAGATTGAGAAGCTGTTTTAAACGCATAGAAGGAGGAGCTTGGCAATGAAAAGAGAGAAAACGGCCGCACGGCCAAAGTGGACATATTTCATCAAAGGAATGGCGCTTGCCTGCGCGCTGACAATACTGCTGGCGGCGTTTGCACCGTCAGCCCCGGCGTACGCGCTGAGTGTAACGCCGATTCCGGAGACGCAGATGTATACCACCTCGGGAACGCCGGTCTATGCCGTGCCGGATGTGTATTCTCCGGTAGTGATGTATCTGGAACGCTTTGTCAACGTGCGTGTGAACGGAATCACGGACAACGGGTTCTTCCGGGTAGATATCGGCGGCGCCTATTATATTCCCGGACCGTACATTGTTGCGAAGGTCGCGCCGGAAAAGACGGAGAAGCAGAAGGTACTGGAGAGGCTGGATGACTTTACGGATGCGTATGTCATGCTGTTAGAGCAGATGGAGAGCTACAGCGGCACCTTTGCCCTGATTGATGTTACGGGGGACGGTATTCCGGAGATTTTCGACGAGAGCGGCAAGGAGATTTATACCTATTATGAAAAGCGTCCGGTGATGATATATTATTCGCAGTATCCGCTGACCTTCTATTATTCCAAGAAGGATAATAAGCTGTTAGGAAACTATACCTGGAATGACAAGAGCATCTGGGAGGTCTATATCAATGACAAGAGCCTGCTGCCGTGGGGGCAGATTCGCTGCGTTTCAACGGACGCGTCCGCGTACCGCAAAAATGCGGAGGCAATATCAAGGAGCTACACCAATAACGCCGAGACCAGAGGCGATTTGAAGCGCATTTTGAAGGAAATGCTGGAGATAAAGGATTGATTTGGGCGCCAATATCGCGGGCTGAGGGATGGGTATGGTTATTATAATCCAATGCGGAGTATATACTTTGCATTGGATTTTTTGTATTTTACCTTTTTATACGACCACTTGCCCCAAAGAACTGCCGCTTACCGTTTTTTCCTTGTGTGAAATCAAAATGGCCTGTATGTTAGAGGCAGCAGGAATAAAGGAGATTCAGGGAGGGATTGGTATCATGTCTGAAACGGTAATCAGCGTATCACATTTAAAAAAATACTATAAGGAGGTTCATGCGGTAGACGATGTCAGCTTTCAGGTAAAGCGCGGGGAGCTGTTCGGCTTTCTGGGCATCAACGGGGCGGGCAAATCAACGACCATCAACATACTCTGCACGCTGACCCAGCCGACTGCCGGGGAGGCGGAGATCTGCGGCTTCCGGCTGGGGCAGGAGGATGCGCAGATACGGCGGAAAATCGGTGTGGTGTATCAGGGAAACTGCCTGGATGATCGTCTGACCGTCGGGGAAAATCTGATGCTTCGCGGGGCTTTGTATGAGAAAAGCAAAAGCAGGCTGAAAAGCCAGGTGTTGGACGTGTGTGAGCTTTTGGAGCTGGGGGGCATATACGACAGGCGCTTTGCCACGCTTTCAGGCGGGCAGAAACGGCGATGCGAGATTGCAAGGGCGCTGGTACATACGCCGGAGCTCCTGTTTCTGGATGAGCCGACAACGGGACTTGACCCTGCGGCAAGAAAAAAAATCTGGCAAAAGATAGGAACGCTTCAAAAGGAAACGAATATGACCGTCTTTCTGACAACACACTATATGGAGGAGGCGGCAAGGGCCGCCAATATCGCGATTATCGACGGTGGACAGATAAAGGAACAGGGGACGCCCTATCTTTTGAAGGAACGGTATGTGAAAGACCGGCTGCTGCTGATTGCACGGGCAGGACAGGAAGAACGGTTCTGGCAGCTGCTGGCGGAAAAGAATATCCCGAACCGGCGCAGGGATGAGGCTGCCGCCATAGAGCTGGAGAACAGCCTTCTGGCGCTGCCGATATTGCGGCAGCTGGAGCCGGTGCTGGAAGGGTTTGAGCTGGTACAGGGATCGATGGACGATGTGTTTCTGAATGTGACCGGAAAGGCGCTGACGCAGGAGGAAGCGGTTGAAAAAGATTGAAAAGGAGCTGGGTTATAAAAATGAATAATATGGGGAGCTTGTTAAAACGAAATATATTGATTTTTGTGCGGGACAGGAGCGCAGTGTTTTCTTCTATTCTGTCCATGCTGATTATGCTGGGGCTGATGGCCTTGTTTTTGGGCAATATGAGTACGGAGGATGTTATAGCGGTTTTGAATAAGGCGGGCGGTGAGCGGGACGCCGTACAGGACAGGGCGCATGCAAAATATCTGGTGCAGATGTGGTCTCTGGCGGGAATTTTGACAACGAACGCAGTAACGGTTACAATGACAGTGATGGGAAACATGATTAAGGACAAAACGACAAGCAGGCTGGCAAGCCTCTTTATGACGCCAGTGTCCCGTCTGCGGATTGCTCTGGGGTACGTTCTTTCCGCGTGGATTATCGGGATTATGATGTGTCTGGTTACCTTAACGGCTGCGCAGGGCTATATGGCAGCTTCAGGGCAGCCGCTGCTTGCAGGGGAAGCGTGCGTGAAGCTGGCGGGGATGATTGCGCTGAACACCTTTGTTTACGCGGCCATTGCGTATCTGGCGGCGCTGTTTATCGACAGTGAGAGCGCGTGGAGCGGCCTTCTTACCATTACCGGCACGCTGGTAGGCTTTGTCGGCGCGATTTATCTGCCGATGGCGGCGCTGCCGGAAAAGGTAGCGTCAGTCCTGAAATATTTACCGGTACTGCACGGCGCGTCCATGATGCGGCGCGTGTGCACACAGGCCGCGGCGGAGACTGCGTTTGCGGGACTTCCGGAAACGCTGGTGGATACGTTCAACGAAAAAATGGGCGTTACAGTCATTATGGGCGAGAAGACGGTGTCCATTGGCGTTCAGGCAGGAGGCCTGCTGATTCTGGGAATTGGCGTGATCGGGCTGGCGGCCTTTGCCAGCAGGAGAAGGAAACAGCCGATATAAGGAAGCGCCGCCGGAAATCGTTACAATGAAGTGGAGATGAGCATGAAGATTATAATAGAAGACATCGGGCCGGACGAGGAGGAAGAAATCATTCTCCGCTGCCGGGAAGTGGACGAGGCGGTCTGGCGGCTGGTCAACGGCCTGAAGCTGAAAAAGGAGAAGCTTGCGGTCCGGCAGGGGGAAAAAATTCTTCAGGTGGACCCGGAGGATATTTACTATTTTGAGGCGGTTGATAACAGGGTTTTTCTTTATCTGGAGACAAGCATGTATGAAACCAGGCTCAAATTATATGAGCTGGAGAGGCGGTTTGAGGGGACCGATTTTTTTCGGGTCTCCAAATCCGTCATTTTGAATATGGCGAAGGTAAAGAATTTTTATCCCGGCTTTAACGGACGGTTTGAGGCGCTGATGAAGAACGGAGAACGCATTGCTATTTCCAGACAGTATGTGCCGCTGCTGAAGGCGAAGCTGGGACTATAATACACGGAGATTTTAGCGTTGCCGGTGGGCAGAAATGGGGGATTTTATGAAATATCGGTTAAAGGAGATGCTTTATACATTTTCGAGTATTGTGACGGGCGTGCTGTTTGCCGCGGCGCTGTTTATCACAGTTTTTTCCGGCAGTGAGGCGATGATTCCGGTGCAGCTGCTGTGGCAGATTTTGACAGTTTCCTTTGTGTGCATGCTGGGAAACCTGCTGTATGCGTGCAAACCGATTATCAAAAGGCGGAGCCTTTGCCGGATACTGCATTATCTTTATATCAGTGCGGCTGTATTCGGATGCGGGCGCATCTTTAACTGGTATCGCGCAGGAAGCATAAAACAAAACATTTTTCTCTTTTTTATGATTGCGTTTATTTATGTGGCCGTATCTTATTCCGTATGGCTTAAAAATAAGAAAACCTCCGAGCTGCTCAATCGGCATTTGGAGAAATATCAGGATAAAAAGGCCGGTGGTATGTTAAACGACATGTCGAATGACATGTCAGGAGAGCCTGCTTCGGAGAAATAAAAAATCGTTGGAAAATTTTCTTTTTTGTAGTAAAATACGAAGGAGGGCTTAGAAAAAGGGTATAAGGGAGACTATCAAGACCAATGCATAATGAATTTGATTTAGATAAAATAAATTTAGCTTCAGCGCCCCCTACAGAGGAGCCGGCCAGGCAGTATTATTTTATGGCAAAGGCAAGGAAGCTGGTGGGAGAACTGTGTAAAAAGGCCGGACGCCCTATGACTGCGTGCGGCATAACTTTTGGCTGTCAGATGAACGCCAAGGACAGCGAGAAGCTGCTGGGGATTTTGGAGCGCATCGGGTTTACGGTGATTGAGGATGAGTCCGCGGACTTTGTGTTTTATAATACCTGTACTGTGCGTGATAACGCAAATCAACGCGTGTACGGGCGGCTTGGCTTCGTACACAGCATGAAGAAAAAGCATCCCGATAAGCGGGTCGCGCTCTGCGGCTGTATGATGCAGGAGCCTTCGGTTATAGAGAAGATTAAGAAGAGCTATTCCTTTGTGGATCTGATATTCGGTACGCACAATATTTATAAGTTTGCAGAGCTGCTGGTTACAATGTACGATTCGGATCGTATGGTGATTGATATCTGGGAGAATGCGGACCAAATCGTGGAGGATTTGCCGGCACAACGCAAGTATTCCTTCAAATCGGGCGTAAACATTATGTACGGATGCAATAATTTTTGCAGTTATTGCATTGTCCCCTATGTCCGCGGCCGGGAGCGCAGCAGGAATCCCAGGGATATTATCCGGGAAATCGAACAGCTTGCGGCAGAAGGCGTTGTGGAGGTGATGCTCCTGGGGCAGAATGTCAATTCTTACGGCAAAAACCTTGAGGAGCCGATAAGCTTTGCACAGCTTCTGCGGGAGGTGGAAAAAATTGAAGGGATTGAACGTATCCGCTTTATGACCTCGCATCCCAAGGATTTGTCGGACGAGCTGATTGCGGTGATGAAGCAGTCCTCAAAAATCTGCCGTCATCTGCATCTGCCGCTGCAGTCCGGATCGACAAGAATACTGGAGGCGATGAACCGTCGCTATACCAAGGAGCAGTATCTTGCGCTTGCGAACAAAATCAGGCGGGAGATACCCGATATTGCCCTCACAACGGATATTATAGTGGGGTTCCCGGGAGAGACTGCCGCGGACATTGAGGAAACAATCGACGTTGTCAGAGAGGTTGCGTATGACAACGCGTTTACTTTTATTTATTCCCCGAGAACGGGAACGCCGGCGGCCGCCATGCCCAATCCCACGAGTGACGAGGAGATCAGGGCAGGCTTTGACAGGCTTCTGAAGGTAGTTCAGGAGACGGCAAAAAGCCGCGTCGGCAGGCTGCAGGGGGAGGTACACCGTGTGCTGGTTGAGGAAATCAACGAGCATGATGACACGCTTGTCACCGGGCGGCTTTCCAACAACACGCTGGTGCATTTTCCGGGGGATGCGTCGCTGATCGGAAAGCTTGTACCTGTAAAGCTGACACAGGCGCAGGGCTTTTATTATATCGGGGAAATGGTGTAGCAGCGTAAATTGCAGGAATTATTGCAGAAAGCATGACAATACAGAAGAAACGGAGAAAATATATGGCTGGTTTGACGCCGATGATGCAGCAGTACGTGGAAACAAAAAAGAAATACGGGGACTGCATCCTGTTTTACCGACTCGGTGACTTTTATGAAATGTTCTTTGAGGACGCGAAGCTGGCGTCAAAGGAGCTGGAGCTGACGCTCACCGGAAAGGACTGCGGGCTTAAGGAGCGCGCGCCGATGTGCGGCGTCCCGTATCATGCGCTGGACGGGTATCTGACAAAGCTGGTTTCCAAGGGCTATAAGGTTGCAATCTGTGAGCAGGTGGAGGATCCCCGAGAGGCGAAGGGGCTTGTAAAGCGCGAGGTTACGCGGATTGTTACCCCTGGCACCAACCTGAATATGCAGGCGCTGGAGGAATCGAAGAACAATTATCTGATGTGTATCGCATATTTTCAGAATAAAATCGGCGTTTCCGTCGCGGACGTCACCACCGGCGATTTCTATATGACTGAGGTGGAGGGGCTGTCCAAGCTGACGGATGAGATTTATAAATATATGCCTTCAGAAATTATATGCAACGATGCGTTTTTGATGAGCGGGTATGAGCTGGACGAGCTCAAAGGACGGTTCCAGATAGCGGTGTATCCGCTGGAGCCCTGGTATTTTGACGACGACGGGTGTAAGAAATGCCTGATGGGACACTTTAAAGTCAACACGCTTGCGGGGCTTGGCCTTGAGGATTTTCCTTCGGGCATTATCTCGGCAGGAGCCGCGATGCAGTATTTGCTCGAGACACAAAAGACACCGCTGTCACATATCACCCATATTACGCCGTATCTTGCAAGCCGTTTTATGCTGCTTGACAGCGCTACGCGCAGGAATCTGGAGCTGACGGAGACCCTTCGGGAAAAGCAGAAGAGAGGCTCCCTGCTGTGGGTGCTCGACAAGACAAAGACGGCTATGGGCGCGCGTCAGCTGCGCGGCGATATTGAGCAGCCGCTTGTAAATATGGCCGAAATCAACGATCGTCTGGATACAATCGAGCAGCTTGGCCGGCACACGGTGTCTAGAGATGAGCTTCGGGAGTACCTTAATCCGATTTACGATATGGAGCGCCTGCTGGGCAAGGTCAGCTACAAGACCGCGAATCCAAGGGATTTGACGGCGTTTGCCAATTCCATGGAGATGCTGCCGCACATCAAGGTTGTTCTGAAGGATATGGACGCAAAGCTCTTAAAGGAAATTGACGAGCAGATTGACGGGCTTGAGGACTTGTATCAAATGATAAAGGGCGCCATCTGCGACGAGCCGCCGATACAGATTCGGGAGGGCGGTATTATTCGGGAAGGCTATGACGCCGATATTGACCGGCTGCGGACCGCGAAGACGGAGGGGAAGAACTGGCTTGCGAAGCTGGAGGAGGAGGACCGGGCGCGGACCGGTATCAAGAACCTGAAGATTAAGTACAATAAGGTGTTTGGCTACTATTTTGAAGTCACCAATTCCTTTAAAAACATGGTTCCTGACGATTATGTCAGAAAACAGACGCTGGTGGGCTCTGAGCGTTATATGACGCCCAAGCTCAAGGAGCTTGAGGACACGATACTAAACGCGGAGGATAAGCTCAATACGCTGGAGTATGACCTGTTCTGCAAAATCAGGGATACCATCGCGCAGCAGCTTGAACGGATACAGCGCACGGCCAAGGCCATAGCCCGCCTGGACGTGTTTGCCGCGCTTTCGGTGGTTGCGGAGCAAAATCATTATGTCCGGCCCGCATTGAACGAAAAGGGTATTATCGATATTAAGGAGGGCCGTCATCCCGTCGTTGAGAAGATGATCGACCATGACATGTTTGTCGCAAACGATACCTACCTGAACAACAATCATCACTGTATCGCGGTGATTACGGGGCCGAATATGGCCGGAAAGTCTACCTATATGCGGCAGTCCGCCCTGATTGTGCTGATGGCGCAGCTTGGCAGCTTTGTCCCGGCCAAAAGCGCGAACATCGGCATTGTCGACCGGATATTTACCCGCGTAGGGGCGTCGGATGATCTTGCAAGCGGCCAGAGCACCTTTATGGTGGAAATGAACGAGGTCGCCAATATTCTCCGCAACGCGACGTCCAAAAGCCTCCTGGTGCTGGATGAAATCGGACGCGGCACGTCAACCTTTGACGGGCTCAGCATCGCGTGGGCGGTTATCGAGCATATCAGCAACAAAAAGATACTCGGCGCCAAGACGCTGTTTGCGACGCATTACCATGAGCTGACAGAGCTTGAGGGCAAGATGAACAATGTAAACAATTACTGCATTGCGGTCAAAGAAAAGGGCGACGACATTGTTTTTCTGCGTAAGATTATCAAGGGCGGCGCGGACAGAAGCTACGGCATACAGGTAGCGAAGCTTGCGGGCGTACCGGACATGGTCATCGACAGGGCCAAGGAGATCGCCGAACAGCTCAGCGATAACGATATTACGGAAAAGGTGCAGAGCATCGCGGTCGATACAAAGGGCGAAAAGAAAAAGGCGAAGCACTACGACGATGTGGACCTGGGACAGATGTCTTTGTTTGACACGGTCAAGGACGAGGACATTGTCAATGAGCTGAAGGAAATCGACATTTCCAATCTGACGCCGCTGGATGCGCTCAATACCCTGTACCGGCTGCAGAATAAGCTGAAGAACCGGTGGTAAAAAAACTAAGCACTTTCTAAAGGCATAAAAAACATGCCTAAGAAGTGCTAAGTTTTTAGCAGAACGCCGGAGGCGTTCTTCGCACGGATAACAAACAGTTGTAAATAAAAGGGGAGCGGCAATGAACGATCTTATCAAAAATATTGACAGGCTTCATACAACGGAAATGGGGGTAACCCGGATCAAGAAAAACCTTTCCATAGATACAGATGACGTTGTTGCGTGGTGCAGGATGAGGATACTGGATGAGGCGGCGGTCATTGAAAGAAGAGGAAAGAACTGGTATATTTCTTTCAATGATGATACGCTTCATTTTGCGGGTATCATCACCGTAAACGCGCACAGCTATACTGTGATTACGGCGCACCGGGTGTAAGCCTGGGTTAGGGCCTCCGGCGCGGGAAACGCTTTAATCGGCGTTTCCTTAAATATATAATTCTGGAAAATTTGGAGAGGTAAAGGTATATGATTTTCAAATATTGTGCGGAATGTGGTAATAAACTGGAAGATATTCGATGTGGTGACGATAATTGCAGGATTTGTCCAAGCTTGAGGCGCAGTGAAAAAAGAGCGGGTTTAGATACGGAGAAGTAAAACTATGAAAAAAGCGAAAATAACGAAAAGAATACTGCTTGGGATGGCGGCTGTAATGATAGCCTTTGCCGGCATCCTGTGTTTTATGTACAGGCACGAATTAAAGACGCTCGGTACCCTGAAAGAGAAGAGCGCCGGCGTATATACCATGACGTATGACGGAGATTATGGATTTGATGAATTTTTGGAGACGGGTGCAGCCAGTGACGCGGATATAGAGGCTTTTGTCACAAAAAGATTACTGAAGGGGCTCCCGATTTCGCTCAATGTAAGCGGCGCCGGCTGTACTGCCTTTGTTTCCCAAAATGAAGAAGGGGATGTAATCTACGCGAGAAATTTTGATTTCCTTTACGCGCCGTTTTTACAGATATTTACGGAGCCGGACAACGGTTACGCTTCTGTTTCTACGGTAAATCTTTCTTTTGCCGGATATGGAGAGGACAACCTTCCGTCATCGGGAATATCGTTTCGGAATTTTCTGACTTTGGCGGCGCCGTACCTGCCCTTTGACGGCATGAATGAAAAAGGGGTATGTATTGCGCTTCTGGCAGTTCCGGAGGTTCAGATGACGGACGATCCCGAGAAGATCACGTTGAATACAACGACAGCCATTCGTCTTGTTCTCGATAAAGCGGCTTCGGTCGATGAGGCTGTAGAATTGCTAAGGGGATATAATATTTATTTTTCAGGGGATGTTACATGCCATTTCTTAATCGCGGATGCAACGGGTAAATCGGTAATTGTGGAGTACTACGACGGCGGACTGCAGGTTGTTGAAGCGGATACAGATTATCAGATTGCGTCAAATTTTGTTGCGTATCACGGATTAAATATCGGAGAGGGTTATACGGAATTTGAGCGTTATTATGCGGTAGAGGAAGTCTTACGGAATAATAATGTCGTTACCATGGCCGAATGTGAGAAGCTCTTGAATACAATAGGCGTATATGACGGCGAAACGGATAAGCTTCAATGGTCGGTGGTGTATAATCTCACAGACAAAACGGGAAGAATATGGCCGCATAGAGATATTGGCGAAGCATGGGATTTTACTGTTTGGCAGTAGCAATCCCCATCCAAATATACTATAATAGGGATTGAAAACGGAATTTTCAGGAAGGAGCGCACAGGTTATATGGCGGCAATACATATACTGGATGACAGCACCATAGACAAAATTGCGGCAGGCGAGGTCGTAGAGCGTCCCGCAAGCGTGGTAAAGGAGCTTGTCGAGAACGCCATGGACGCAGGGGCAAAAGCGGTTACCGTAGAAATCAAAGAAGGCGGTATCGAGTTTATCCGCGTGACGGACGACGGCAGTGGTATCGAGAAGGAGCAGGTAAAGAATGCGTTCCTGCGGCATGCGACAAGCAAAATCCATACGGTGTCTGATTTGATGAGCCTGCAGAGCATGGGGTTCCGCGGCGAGGCGCTTTCCAGCATAGCGGCGGTGGCAAAGGTGGAGCTGGTGACGAAGACCAAAGACGCCCTGACGGGGATCCGCTGCTGTCTGGAGGGCGCTAAGGAAACGGAGTTCGAGGAGGTCGGCGCGCCGGAGGGGACGACCCTGATTGTGCGCAATCTGTTCTTCAATACGCCTGTCCGGAGGAAGTTTTTGAAGACCGCGATGACGGAGGGCAGCTATATCACGGATTTGCTGGAGCATATGGCGCTGTCTCATCCGGATATCTCGTTCAAATACGTGATCAACGGTCAGACCAAATTTTTCACGAACGGCGACGGAGACCTGAGGGCGATTATCTACCGTATTTTCGGGAGGGACATTGCCAGCGAGATGTTGGCCTTTGAGGCGGTTGACGAGGACATCGCGCTGGAGGGCTTTCTGGGGAAGCCGGCTATAAACCGTGCAAACAGGAATTTCGAAAACTATTTTGTCAACGGACGTTATATTAAGAGCAAAGTAATCTCAAAGGCAATCGAGGAGGGCTATCAGTCCTATATGATGCAGCATCGGTATCCGTTTTGTGTACTGCACATTACAATACCGCCCGAAAGCGTCGATGTGAACGTGCATCCGACGAAGATGGAGGTGCGTTTTGCCAATCAAAATGTGATTTTTAAACAGATTGCAGAGCATATTTCCGATTTCCTGGCACAGCAGGAGATGATTCCGGACGTGTCGCCCACGGAGGAGAAGAGATCAAAAAAGACTGCGGAGGCTCCGAAAATAGAAGCGCCGGAGCCCTTTGAGCGGGAGCGGAAGCTCTTCCGGGAGGAAAGCGGATACGGCAGCGGCCAAAAGGGCGGTTCGATGTTTCAGGACGGTTTTTTTGTCGACAACCGTACCACGCAGACCGTAAAAAGTCCGTATACCTCGGCCGGCGCATTGCCGCCGCCGAATCTTGTAAGGCCTGCGGCAGCGCCGGGAAATAAAATCATCGGACGGGAGCCGGCGCCGGAGCCGGTTTCCGGCAGCATTATCAAGGCAAAAGACCAGATTATTGTTGAAAAGCCGGAGCAGCTTAATTTCTTTGACGAGAAGATACTGACAAAAGAGGCCAGGCAGGAATACCAAATCATCGGTCAGGTTTTTGATACCTACTGGATTATTGAGTACCGTGATAAAATGCTGCTGATTGACCAGCATGCGGCGCATGAAAAAGTGAAATATGAGCAAATCCTGAAAAAGGTTCAGGAAAACGCGATTTTTACGCAGACACTGACGCCGCCGGTCGTTATAAACGTTACGCCAAAGGAGGCCGGGCTGATACAGGAGTACGGGAAGTACTTTGAAGAGCTGGGCTTTGCCATCGAGGACTTCGGTATGAACGCATATGCCGTCCGCGGCGTGCCCCTTGATTTGTTCAGCTATCCGGTCAGGGAGCTGTTTGAAGAAATACTGACACAGATGTCGGAAACACCGGTAAAAGGCGTCCCGGCCATTATCCGGGAGAAGATTGCTTCCATGGCCTGCAAGGCGGCCGTCAAGGGTAATCATGCGCTTAGCCGCGAGGAGGCAGACGCCCTGATAGAGCAGCTCTTAGCGCTTGACAACCCCTACAACTGTCCGCATGGCAGACCGACGATTATTGCAATGTCCAAATACGAGATCGAAAAAAAATTCAAGCGCATTGTCTGAAGCGCGGCGGGGCAGGGAGGCGTTATGAAGCAGCCATTGATAATACTGACGGGGCCTACGGCAGTGGGAAAGACCAGACTTTCCATTGCGCTGGCAAAGGCCGTAAACGGCGAAATCATTTCTGCGGATTCCATGCAGGTTTACAGGCATATGGACATCGGCTCGGCGAAGGTGCGTCCGGAGGAGACCGAGGGTATCCGCCATTATCTGATTGATGTGCTGGAGCCTACGCAGGACTTTAATATCGTTTTGTTTCAGCAGCATGCCAGGGCGGCCGTCAAGGAGATTTACGGCAGAGGAAAAATCCCCATTCTGGCGGGCGGAACCGGCTTCTACATCCAGTCCGTGCTGTATGACATTGATTTTAGTGAGAGTGCGGAGGATACGGCGCTGCGGGCGGAGCTTGAAGCGTTTGCGCGCGAAAACGGCGCGGATGCGCTCTACGGGATACTAAAAGAATGCGATCCGAAGGCCGCCGCTGCCATTCACGCCAACAACATCAAGCGGGTAATCCGCGCGATAGAGTTTTACCGCCAGACCGGAAAGCGGATATCGGAGCACAATGCGCTGGAGCGGGAAAAGCCGTCCGCATACGACGCGCGATATTTTGTCCTTACGGACGTGCGTGCGCGCATTTATGAGAATATTGACGCGCGTGTCGATCAAATGATGGCAGACGGGCTTGTCGATGAGGTAAAGAAGCTGGCCGGCATGGGATGTAAGCGTGATTCCACGGCGATGCAGGGGCTTGGATACAAGGAAATCATGGACTATCTGTCCGGCGATATTTCGCTGGAGGAGGCAGTTTACCGAATCAAGCGCGATACCCGGCATTTTGCCAAAAGGCAGCTAACCTGGTTTCGACGGGAACGGGACGTGATTTGGATAGAAAAAGACAAATTTGCATATGATGACGAAGAAATGTTAAACTATATGATAAAAAGGATTGGCTTTACAGAGGAGTACAGCGAAGATGACAAATACAGCAGATGAAGTAAAGGATATGTATGCGCGGCTGGGAATTTCGGAGAAGGTGTATCGGTTTGGCCGGGAAATCTTAGACAGCCTGGAGCCGCGGTTTGCGCAGATTGATAAAACTGCCGAATATAACCAGCTGAAGGTGCTTGGGGCGATGCAGGAGAACAAGGTCAGCGAGGCATGTCTTTTGGGAACTACCGGATATGGGTATAACGATCTTGGCCGGGAGACGCTTGAAGCAGTGTACGCATCCGTTTTCCATACGGAGGACGCGCTGGTTCGGCCTCAGATTACCTGCGGTACACATGCGCTTGCGCTTGCGCTGATGAGCAACCTCCGGCCGGGAGACGAGCTGCTTTCCCCCGTCGGGAAGCCCTATGACACGCTGGAGGAGGTCATCGGAATCCGGCCGTCGAAGGGTTCTCTTGCGGAGTACGGCGTTACCTACCGGCAGGTTGACCTGCTTGCGGACGGCGGCTTTGACTATGAAGGGATTCAGGCGGCAATTCACGATAAAACAAGACTGGTCACCATCCAGCGCTCTAAGGGCTACCAGACGCGCCCGACGCTGTCTGTTGCGCGAATCGGAGAGCTGATTTCCTTTATAAAAGGTATAAAGCCGGATATTATCTGCATGGTCGATAATTGCTATGGTGAATTTGTGGAATGCACGGAGCCTTCCGAGGCAGGGGCGGATATGGTGGTCGGTTCGCTCATCAAGAATCCCGGAGGCGGGCTGGCGCCGATTGGCGGATATATCGCGGGGAAAAGGACTTGTGTTGAGAATGCCGCGTACCGGCTTACCTCACCGGGGCTTGGGAAAGAAGTAGGCGCTTCGCTCGGCATACTCAGGGATTTTTATCAGGGGCTGTTTCTTGCCCCGACCGTTACGGCCAGTGCCTTAAAAGGCGCTGTTTTTGCGGCGAATATCTATGAAAAGCTGGGATTTCGGGTTGTACCCGACAGCGTTGAGACGCGCCATGACATTATACAGGCAGTGGAGTTTGGCACGCCGGAGGGCGTGACGGCATTCTGCCGGGGCATTCAGGCGGCGGCGCCGGTGGACGGCTTTGTGACGCCTGAGCCGTGGGATATGCCGGGATATGACAGTCCGGTTATTATGGCGGCGGGGGCGTTTGTTTCCGGGTCTTCTATTGAGCTGAGTGCGGACGGGCCGATGAAGCCTCCCTATGCGGTGTACTTTCAGGGCGGCCTTACGTTTGAGCACGCCAGGTTCGGCATTATGAAAACCCTGCAAAACATAACGGATGCGGGAATTGTCGTTTTATAACCGAAAAAGCTGTCGAAAAAAAACTAATCTTTTTAGTGTACAGACTCTTTTCCGTGTGGTAATATTACTATTGGACCATACTCAGAAAACAATACAGTATACCATTATATGAGTCTTTTTAAAGAAATATATCCGAAAAACGAATTGCCCTATGACAAATTTATGAGGCTTGGCGCCGAAAGTCTTTCAGACGCGGAGCTGCTCGCGATTATGTTAAGGACAGGAACAAAAGACAAAACCCCCATAGAACTTGGAAGGGATATTTTGAATCTGGCCGGAAAAAAATGGGGACTGCTCGGGCTGCATCATTTTTCCGTAAAGGACTTGACGCAGCTTCCGGGAATCGGCGAGGTCAAGGCGGTGCAGCTCTTATGCATTGCAGAGATTGCACGGCGTACCTCTGTCATGCAGGCAAGGTCGGCGCTGACCTTCGACTGCCCGGAGACGGTGGCGGCTTATTATATGGAAAGCATGCGCCATCTTGAGACAGAGCAGCTCTTACTGGTTTTGCTGGATGTGAAGAAGCGAATACTCAGCGAAGCCGTGATTTCTGTAGGGACGCTGAACGCCACACTGGTGTCGCCGAGGGAAATCTTTATCCGTGCAATGCGTGAAGAAGCAGCTTATATTGTGCTGCTGCACAATCATCCGAGCGGGGATCCCGATCCCAGCAGACAGGACATGCTGGTCACGCACAAGATCAAAGAAATATCCAATTTAATCGAAATCCCTTTATTGGATCACATCATTATAGGAGATAACCGGTACACAAGTTTTAAACAGAAAGGGCTTTTATGAGAAACAGAAAGGAGTTGTTATGTTGGCTAACAACGCATTTGGTATTGATTTAGGTACCAGAACGATCAAGATTTATAACGCGCACAATGACGGAGTTACCGTTGAGAAAAATATGATAGCGATTGAGGACAAGAAGAACCTCTTCGCGTATGGGGACTCGGCATTTGAGATGTTTGAGAAAGCGCCCTCCAACATTGAGATTTCCTATCCGCTGTGCAATGGCGTGATTGCGGATATTAAAAATATGCAGATGCTTTTAAGAAATTTCATACTTGACTGTAACAAGGGCGTGCTCAAGCCCTCTGAATTTTATATTGCCGTGCCGTCCGATGTGACTGCGGTAGAAAAGAGGGCCTTTTCGGATCTTGTCAAGGACGCGAACGTCAAGGCCAAAAAGATTATGCGTGTGGAGAAGGCCGTTGCTGACGGACTCGGACTTGACATTGACGTCAAGAACGCGCAGGGCATTCTGGTGGTAAATGTTGGCTTTCATACGACCGAGATTTCTATTCTGTCTCTGGGCGGTATTGTGCTCAGCCGGCTGATTAAGGTAGGCGGACAGAAGTTTGACGAATCCATCAAAGGCGCTATCCGCAAGGAGTTCAGCCTGATTGTGGGAAGCAAAACGGCCGAGGACGTCAAAATCTCGCTTCGGGATCTGGAACAGGAGAAAAAGGGAGCCGTTGTCTACGGGCGCGACATCGTTACGGGTCTTCCGATGGAGAAGGAAATCCCTACGGATCTGGTAAGCGAAAGCATGCTTGAGAACTTTAACGTGATTATAGATAATATCCGGGTTATTCTGGAGAGAACGCCGCCTGAGCTTTCTGCGGATATTTTCCGGCGCGGCCTTTATCTGACAGGCGGTGCGTCGCAGGTGGCGCATCTTGCGGAGCTGATTGCGAAGGGAACGGGCCTGAAGGTCAATGTCAGCGAGAACCCTATCACGGGCGTTGCGCTCGGACTTGCCAAGATCATTAAAGACGACAACTACAAATCAGTTGCTTATTTAGAAGGAATGGGGCGGTAATTGAATGAGTCCGGTGATAAAGAGGAAAAAACAGAGCTTCTCTATCCCCAGTAAATATTTGCTGCTGCTTTTGACCTGTCTGTGCGTCGGGCTGATGTCCCTGACCTTTTTTACGGATTATTCCGCTGTGCCGCTCAATAAGCTGCTGGGATATATCATAGTGCCGTTTCAGGAGGGTGTGAGCCGTGTCGGCGCATGGATATCCGTGCGGATGGACGAGCTCGGGGAGCTTCGGGTGGTGCTGGAGGAGAATCAGGAGCTTCGCAGGCAGATTGACGAGCTGACGGCAAAGAACACCCAGCTTCAACAGAGCCAGTACGAGCTGAACAACCTGCGCGAGCTGTATAAGCTGGATGAGCAGTACAGCGATTACGACAAGGTAGGGGCGCGTATTATTGCCCGTGACGGCGGGAACTGGTTTCATGCGTTTACGATTGACAAGGGGACGAATGACGGGCTGGCGGTCGATATGAATGTTATCGCAGGCGGAGGGCTTGTCGGCAGGATAATTGATATTGGCCCCAACTGGGCGAAGGTGAATGCGATAATCAACGATGACTCCAATGTCAGCGCGATGGTGCTTGCCAGCTCGGATATTATGATGGTGAGGGGGTCGCTGCAGCTGATGGACGAGGGCGTCATCGGCTTCGAGCAGCTGATCGATTCCAAAGAGTTGGTTCAGGTGGGCGATAAGGTGGTTACCTCCAATATCAGCGACAAATACCTGCCAAGTATCCTGATCGGCTATATCAGCGAGATTGGTCAGGATTCGAACAATATTACCAAATCAGGGAAAATAACGCCTGCCGTGGATTTTGAGCATCTGGAGGAAGTTTTGGTGATCACCGAGATCAAACAGCAGGTTACGGATTGACGATAGGGGCCGGTGCGGAATGAAGAAAAATGTGATACTGTTCTTTGTGATTTTGATAAGCTTTATTCTTCAGACGACGCTTTTCCAGGCGTTGAGCTTTGGCGGTATCGCCCCGAATCTTATGATAATTGTCACGGTTTCCTACGGGTTTATGTTTGATAAAAAATACGGTATGGTGGCTGGCTTTATCTGCGGGCTGCTGATGGATGTTTTTTACGGAGAGGTGCTTGGGTTTTACGCACTTATTTATCTTTACATAGGCGCTGCGAACGGTACCTTCCATGCGATATTTTATCAGGAAGACATTAAGCTGCCGCTTGTGCTGATCGCGGTAAGCGACTTTGTATATTCTATTGTCTGCTATGTATTATTATTCCTGCTTCGCAGCAGATTTGATTTTGAATACTATCTGACAAAGATTATCGTGCCGGAGATTGTCTATACAATATTTGTTACGGTGTTCTTGTATCCCTGCATTTTACATTTGAACCGGACGGTTGAGGATACGGAAAGAGGTGACCATACGGTTGTTTAAGAATTTTTTGGAAGATTTGTTTGGTATACTTACGTCGAGACTGCTGATGCTGTTTATTGTCTTTACGGGAATGGCGGTGGTGCTGGTCTACAGGCTTTTTGATTTGCAGATAGTCAACGGGCAGTCCTATGAGGACAATTTTCAGTTGATGATCGAAAAGAAAAAGACAACGGAAGGGACCCGCGGGGATATTTATGACAGGAACGGCAATCTGCTGGCGTATAATGAGCTGGCGTATTCCGTTACGATAGAGGATGTTTATGAGTCCGGAAAGTATAAAAACGAGCGCGTAAACGAGACGTTGTACCGGTTGATTCATATGATTGAGGGGAACGGGGACAGCGTTTCGAGTGATTTTTCCGTTATCATTGATGAGAACGGGGATTACGCGTTTTCCGTGGAGGGAACCCGTCTGCTCCGCTTTAAGGCGGACATTTATAATATAAGAACCGTGGATAATTTGAAATATTACATGAAAAACGCTTCTGCGCAGGAGATTATAGAGTATTTGTGCACCCGGTATGAAATCGGCGAATATGAGCTGCTTGAGAACGGCAAGAAGGGGACCTTTTATCCCGGCAGAGGGTATACCAAGCGGGAGGCGCTGCAGATTGCGAGCATCCGTTATCAGATGAGTCTGTACAGCTATCAGAAATATATCGCGACGACAGTTGCAACCGACGTCTCCATGGAAACAGTCGCTATGGTCATGGAGAACGCCAACGATCTTGACGGCGTGTCCGTTGAGGAGGGAACGATTCGCAAATACAATTACCCCTATTATTTTTCACATATTCTGGGGTATACCGGTAAAATCAGCCAGGAGGAGCTGGACACGCTTTCAGAGCAGGATCCCAGCTATACGGCAAATGACACGGTTGGCAAGAGCGGTATCGAACAGGTTATGGAGCTGGAGCTTCAGGGCCAAAAGGGCTCGGAGACGATTTACGTGGACAACCTGGGCAAGGTGATTGAGACGACGGATGTTATAGAACCGCAGGCCGGCAACGATTTATATCTGACAATTGATAAGGATCTGCAGGTGGCCGCGTATAATATTCTGGAGCAGAAGATTGCGGGCATCGTGGTATCCAAAATACAGAATATTTATGATTACGACCCTGCCACGGCACCTTCGCGAAGCAGGATTATTATACCGATTGGCGATGTCTATTTTGCGCTGTTCAACAATAATATTCTGGATATCAGCCATTTCTCGAATGAGAATGCTTATGATATGGAAAAGGAGGTATACCAGACATTTCTGGATTACCAGGGGCAGGTGCTTGACACGCTGCGGACGGAGCTGTCCGTTCAGAAGACGCCCTATGATAAGCTCACCAAGGAGTACAAGAGCTATGAGAGCTATGTGGTGACGATGCTTCTCAATAAGGGGGTGCTGATAAGCAGCGCAATCGATACGGATGACCCGACCTATATTGCATGGACAAGGGACGAGGTTATCAGCCTGAATGAATACCTGACCTATGCGATTTCCAAGAACTGGATCGACATCACGAAGCTTTCGGTAAACGCGCAATATTCCGACGCCGCCGTGGTTTTGGACAGCGTGATTGACTTTGCAATCAAAAATCTTCAGGGAAACACGGAATTTGCAAAGCGGCTTTACAAGTATATGATTAACAACCAGACGATAACAGGCAGGCAAATCTGCCTGCTGCTGTGGGAGCAGGATTTAATCAGCGTCGAAGAGAGCAGAATCGAGGAACTTAAGAACGGCAGCGCCAATGCATACCGTTTCATGCTGGATATGATAAGAACCCTGCAGATTACACCGGCCCAGCTGGCGCTTGAGCCCTGCAGCGGCTCCTGCGTCGTCACAGATGTCAATACCGGAGAGGTGCTTGCTTTGGTTTCTTATCCGGGCTACGACATCAACAAGCTTGCAAACGGCGTTGACGCGGAGTATTTTGCCCGTCTGCAGGCGGATTTATCCCTGCCGCAGTGGAATGCGGCGACGCAGCAGCGTACCGCGCCGGGATCCACCTTTAAGATTGTAACGGCCGTTGCGGCCATGCATGAGGGGGCTGTCTCCTCACTGGGAGAGACCATTACCTGCACCGGCATCTATGATAAGCTGTCGCCGCCGCAGCGCTGCTGGATAGCGCCCGGGGCGCACGGCGCTATGAATCTGTCGAACGCGATTGCCAATTCCTGCAATATGTACTTTTATGAGGTCGGTTACCGCCTCAGCCAGAGAGAGGGCAGCTATAACGAGAGCTACGGCCTTTCCAGAATCGAGAAATACGCGGATATGTTCGGCCTTACGGAGAAATCAGGAGTTGAGATTATGGAATCCGAGCCGTCCTTTTCCGATGAACTGCCGGTCTCTACCGCAATCGGGCAGGGAACAAACAATTATACAACGGTGGGGCTTGCAAGATACACGACGGCGATTGCCAACAGCGGAACGGTTTATAATCTGAGCATTTTGGACAAGCTTACAGATTCCAAGGGCAATCTCATTGAGGATTATACGCCCGAGGTCAGAAATACGATCGAGCTGGACGACAGCCTTTGGAACGCTATCCACACAGGAATGCGGCGTGTGATACAGAATAAGTCCTATTACAGTGATTTGGCTGTAAATGTGGCGGGAAAGACAGGTACCGCTCAGGAGGGCAGGACGCATCCCCCTCACGCAGTTTTCATTAGTTATGCACCCTATGAAAATCCGGAGATATCCATAACCGTGCGAATTGCTTTCGGCTATGACTCCGGGTATGCGGCACAGACCGCGAGGGATGTATATAAATATTATTATGATCTGGCGGAAGAAGACGAGCTTCTTACCGGTACAGCAGTCGTTCCGGAAGCAACGAACGGAGACGGAGATTAAGGATTAATACACAAAAAGGAGCAAATGTGAAAAATTCAGTAATTTTAAAAAGTTTTTCGAGCGGTATATCCGTGATTATGGATGACACAATTCCATTTGAAGAGCTGCTGGCGAATGTCGCGGCAAAATTCAGGGAGGCGGACGGCTTCTTTCAGGACGCGGCGGTGGCGGTCTCTTTAGAGGGGAGAACCTTAACGGAAAAACAGGAGAGAGAAATACTGGATGCGATTACGCAGAATTCGCGTTTGAATGTACTGTGCCTGATGGGCAGGGACGAGGAAAAAAATATCAAATTTTTGGGTATACAAAACAATCTGAATTTTCAGAGCGATGAGAACTGCGGGCAGTTTTACAGAGGGACCTTAAAGGATGGACAAAGCATCGAAACAGAGCACAGTATTGTCGTTTTGGGCGACGTTTTGAAAGGATGCAGCGTCTATTCCGCAAAGGATATTGTCATTCTGGGAAATCTTGCAGGGGAAGCGTACGCGGGAGCGGGCGGCAGCAATGACCATTTCATTGTGGCATTGGAGATGAATACCAATGCGCTTCGGATTGGGGATTTGTCGTATCAGGCGCCGCAGCAGCGCGGCTTTCGATGGGGACCAAAGCCAAAATCAGTGCCTAAAATTGCTTACAACCAAAACGGAACGGTATTGATCGAGCCCATTACAAAAGAATTGCTGGATAATTTTATGCCTTAAGATTGTCCGGAGAACCATTCTGAATAATGGAGGATTCCTATGAGCGAAGTAATCGTTGTTACATCCGGTAAAGGCGGTGTGGGAAAGACCACTACATCCGCAAACGTAGGAACAGGTCTGGCAGAAATGGGAAAAAGTGTCGTTTTAATCGATGCGGATATCGGGCTGCGCAATCTTGACGTGGTTATGGGGCTGGAAAACAGGATAGTCTATAACCTCGTAGATGTGATTGAGGGGACCTGCCGCCTGAAACAGGCATTGATTAAGGACAAGCGTCATGCGGGACTGTTTTTGATGCCCGCTGCGCAGACAAGAGATAAAAACTGTGTTACGCCCGAGCAGATGGTAAAGCTGATCGACAATCTGAAAACACAGTTTGATTACATAATCCTGGACTGCCCTGCGGGAATAGAGCAGGGATTTCAGAATGCGGTTGCCGGAGCGGACCACGCGATTGTGGTAACAACGCCGGAGGTATCGGCGATCCGCGACGCAGACAGGATTATCGGGCTTTTGGAGGCGAACGAGATCAAAAAGATAGATCTGGTTGTCAACCGGCTTCGTCAGGACCTGGTTCGCCGCGGAGAAATGATGACAGTGGAGGATGTTCTGGATATTTTAGGGATTCCCCTGCTTGGCGTCGTTCCCGATGATGAGAATGTGGTGATTGCGACCAATCAGGGAGAGCCTCTGGTCGGTAAGAATTCCCTTGCCGGGCAGGCATTTTACAATATATGCCGCCGTTTAGAGGGAAAAGATGTTCCTTTCATGGATTTTAACAAAAACATAACAATCTGGACAAAGGTGTCGGGATTGTTTCGTAAAAATTTACAGGAGGAACGCGTATGAGTCTATTTTCCATATTTAAAAGAAAAAGCTCCCGTCAGGTAGCCAAGGACAGACTCAAGATATTGCTGATATCAGACCGGGTAAACTGTTCTCCTGAGATGATGGAGCTCATCAAAAACGACATTGCACAGGTGATTTCAAAGTACATGAAGATTGATACTACGAGTATGGAAATACAGATTTCAAAGACGGGCAATTCCGTCAGGAACGGCAAGGTAACGCCGGTGCTTTACGCGAATATTCCCATATTGGACTTAAAAAATTAAATGCGGCAGGCTTGGGGCTGCCGGAAAGACGGGAAAAGGAATAATGTTTAAGAACTACAGGGTTCGTGATTATGATTTTAAGTTAATACTGATGCTGATAGCGATTACGGTTATCGGAATTGTGTCCGTAAGCAGCGCCCGCCCGGATTTGCGGAGCAGACAGATGCTTGGTTTTGGTATGGGCTTTTTTATCATGGTGGTGATATCCTTTTTCGATTATTCCTTTTTCCTGCGCTTTTACTGGCTCATTCATATTGCGGATATCGGTCTGCTGCTGATGGTGGCGCAGTTTGGCGACGTTACCAATAATGCCAGGAGATGGGTGGATATTGCCGGTATCCGGTTTCAACCGTCGGAATTGACGAAGATTATGCTGATTCTGTTTTACGCGCAGTACTTTTTGAAGCACAAGGAGAAGATCAATTCCCTGAAAAATGTTCTGACAATCCTGATACTGCTGGTTCCGCCGGTGTATTTGATTTATGATCAGCCGGACATGTCCACGACGATCGTGGTCCTTGTTATTTTCTGTGTGGTATGGTATGTCGGCGGACTGAGCTACAAGCTGATTCTGGGAACGCTTGCGGTGGTGGTTCCGGCGGCTGTTATTCTGTTTATGATTGTGCTTCAGCCGGATCAGACGCTGATTAACCAATACCAGCAGGAGCGTATTCTTGCATGGCTCCATCCGGATCAGTATGCCCAGACGACTGCTTATCAGCAGACAAACGCGATGATGGCGATTGGTTCCGGGCAGCTTTGGGGCAAGGGCCTGAACAATAATATGATCAGCTCCGTGAAGAACGGTAATTTTATTGCGGAGCCGCAGACCGATTTTATTTTTACAATTATTGGCGAGGAGATGGGCTTTGTCGGCGGATGCACGGTGGTTATTCTTCTTTTTATGATTGCGATTGAGTGCCTTAATGTGGCGCGCAAGGCCAAGGATGTTGCGGGCGCCTGTATTGCTTCGGGAATGGCGGCGCTTGTCGGCTTCCAGAGCTTTGTCAATATTGCGGTTACAACGGGGCTTTTCCCGAACACCGGAGTGCCGCTGCCGTTTGTGAGTTATGGATTGACTTCACTGGTCAGTCTATATATCGGCATGGGTTTTGTACTAAATGTACGATTACAGTGCGTCAGGAAATATAATAATTAGGCTTTTTTTATAAATAATCTGAAAATTTTTGGCTTATGAGGTAGATTTTTACGGATAAAAACGTTAAAATATAGATATTGAATTGAATAGAAAGGAGCATGGTTATTGAGATGAATATTGCGTTAATTGCACATGATGGGAAGAAGAAATTAATGCAGAATTTTTGTATTGCATATCGTGGTATTCTCAGTAAAAATGAGTTGTATGCTACAGGGACAACGGGCCGGCTGATTGAGGAGGTTACGAACCTGAGTATTCATAAGTATCTTGCGGGGCATTTGGGCGGCGAACAGCAGATTTGTGCGCAGATAGAGCATAATCAAATAGACCTGGTTATTTTTCTGCGGGATCCGCTTAATTCAAAATCACACGAGCCGGATGTAAATAATGCGGTGAAGCTGTGCGATATGCATAATATTCCTTTGGCGACAAACCTTGCTTCAGCGGAGCTTTTAATTAAGTCACTGGATAGAGGAGATTTAGACTGGCGTGAAATGTATAAATAAATTCGGGAAAAAAATATCCGCGCTTGCGCTTGGGCTGGCAATGGTGTCGGGGCTTACGGCGTGCGGTGCGAAGGAATACGGCTTTGCGTATGACCGCGACCGCAACAATTCCAGCTATTCGGCGGCCGCGCACGCACAGGGAGAGATGCTGCAGACGTATGCCGATGATTTGTGTGTGGCGTCGGGAGATGTGTCAGAGGGCACGGACGTCGACATGTCGCAGGCGACGGCGGCAGGACTTTTTGATATTGCGTCCAGGAATGTGATATACGCAAAAAACATCCACCAGAAGATGAATCCTGCGAGCCTGACGAAGGTGCTCACGGCGCTTTGCGCATTGGAGCACAGCAATCCGGAGGACGTCCTGACAGCAACGGAGAATGTCAATATTACGGAATCGGGCGCGGTCAAGCTGGGCCTGAAGGCCGGAGACACCATGACAATGGATCAGGCATTATACGCGCTTTTGCTGCGTTCATCAAATGATGTGGCGATTATGATTGCGGAGCATGTCGGCGGAAGCGTCGAGGGGTTTGCGGAGATGATGAATGCCACGGCCAACCGTCTGGGCGCGACAAACAGTCATTTTGTGAATCCGCACGGCCTGACGGATCCGGACCATTACACAACCGTATATGACCTGTATTTGATTATGAACGCGGCGGTCAAATACGATAAGTTTATAGAAATCATCCACACGCCCAGCTATATTTCCGTATACCATGACCAGAACGGCGGAGAGAAGAAGATTGATATTGCAAACAGCAACGCCTATTTGAAGCAGGAGGCATTTGCACCGAATAACGTGACTGTTATCGGCGGCAAAACAGGAACCACCAGCGCTGCGGGAAGCTGTCTGATGATCTACAGTAAGGACAGCACGGGGAACCCTTATATATCGATTGTCCTTCAGGCGGAGGATCGGACGGTAATGTATACCGAAATGACAGATTTGTTGGGTGAGATATAAATATGAGTTGTATTTTCTGACGATTTCCACTATAATTATACTGTAAAGTGACATGATATGCAAATTTCTATTTAGGAGGGATTACTTATGGTGCAACTTGTTGTAGGAAAAAAGGGAAAGGGAAAGACCAAAATCGTTTTAGAGATGGTGAACAAGGAGATTGTGAACGCATCAGGCAATATCGTATATCTTGACAAGGATATGGCGCATATGTATGAGCTGAACAATAAGGTCCGTCTCATCAATGTGCGTGATTACGGCATAACGAACCCGGACGAGTTTGTGGGCTTTATTCGCGGTATCATTTCGCAGGACCATGATTTGGAGCAGATTTATTTTGACAGCTTTTTGAAGATTTCCTGTCTGGAGGGAACCGACCGAATCGAAGAGATTATCAAGAAGCTTGACGATATCAGTGATACATACGGTTTCAAGATTGTTGTCAGTGTTTCTAAGGATGCGGAAGAATTACCCGAAGCATTAAAGTCAAAAGTAATTGTATCGCTTTAAGTATCAACTTTCGTGAGAAATGCATATAAAATATATGAAGCCTCGGAGGGTTTGCAGTTCCGGGGCTTCGCTAATTAAGACTATGAATGGATAGGGAGGCTTTGCTGTGGCAGGAGGGAACGAACACCCGCGCAGAAGACAACAGAATAAATCCGGCAGGACAATGAACAGGATTGAGCTTGTCATTTTCGGTGCAATGACTGTCTATATTATCATGCTTATTTATTCATACTTCAATTCCGAGACGATAAAGGGATATGTGGTGCAGATGGGCTCTCTTTCCATATCCAAGACGTATACAGGCATTGCGCTTCGGCAGGAGGAGCTGATTACAACTCCCTACACGGGGTATATTTTTTACCATGAGCGGGAGGGGGACCGGGTGTCCACGCGCGACACCGTATATTCGATTGACGAAAGCGGAAGACTGGCGTCAATGATAGACACCGAGAATAACGGAGACAATTCCTACTCCGACGAGGAGCTTGGTGAATTTCGCTCCGAGATTATACAGTATGACAGGGGCTTTGACAGCAGTGATTTTGCAAGCGTATACAATTTCAAATACGATGTGGAGGGCGCTGTCGTCAGTCTTGTCAGCACCAATATGTACAAGAGCATTGAAGCGCTGAATCAATCCAACCTTGGCGGTACGGTTCTGCTATGCACTGCCGGAAAAACAGGATATGTCGTCTACAGCACGGACGGTTATGAGGAGCTGACGCCGGAGGGCATTACCAGAGAGATGTACAATCAGGCTGAGTACAATAAGGTGCGGACAAACAACAACGATTTGGTGGAGAAGGATGCCGTGGTAGGCAAAATTGTGACCGATGAGAACTGGTCGCTGATGATTCCGGTGGATGCCGAACGGGCCGTGGAGCTGGAGGAAGCGGAATATGTAAAGGTCAGGTTTGTGAAGACGCAGGAGGAGTCATGGGCGGAGGTGGCAATACACCATTTAGCGGACGGCGACTATGCCCAGCTGCAGTTCAACAATTCCTGCGTGACCTTCTGCACCGACAGATTTGTTGATATTGAACTGGTCGTAGACGATGAAAAGGGATTG
Source organism: uncultured Lachnospiraceae bacterium (assembly GCA_949948735.1). Classification (GTDB taxonomy): domain Bacteria; phylum Bacillota; class Clostridia; order Lachnospirales; family Lachnospiraceae; genus COE1. The sequence goes on from CATLGV010000015.1 coordinate 87,416, forward strand.
AAGGTACCGGTTTCCGCAATCGCGGAAAAGACATTTTTTATTATTCCGGCTGATTATATGAGTAAAGGCGGCGCCAGCGGCAACTATGGCGTTTCCCGCGAGATATATGATAAGGACGGGAATCTTACATACGAGTTTGTAGAGACGACGGTCTACAGCTCAGACGAAAATGAATTCTATGTCGACAGCAGTAACCTGGAAGTAGGGACATATATCTGTAAGCCTAATTCTACCGATAAGATGGCAATCAGCAAATCCGGTACCCTGATAGGCGTATATAATATGAATAAAGGTTATGCGGACTTCAAACAGATAACGATTCTGGCAAAGAATGATGAGTATGCCATCGTAAGCTCAAATACGCAGTACGGGCTTACCGTATATGACAGAATTGTGTTGGATGCGTCGGCTGTGAATAATGATGATTTTATCCACAAAAAATAAAAGGGTTCATCAGTGACGGGGGAAAGGAATTATGTCAGAGTTTGGTATTCGGGAAAACATTGCCGCGGTACAGGAAATCATCCGTGCGGCGTGTGATAAGGCAGGAAGGGACCAAAGCGAGGTAACGCTGATAGCGGTCAGCAAGACAAAGCCTGTTGAGATGCTTCGGGAGGCTTACGACGCCGGATGCAGAGATTTCGGAGAGAATAAGGTGCAGGAGCTTCTGGACAAGTACGGGCAGCTGCCGGAGGACATCCGCTGGCATATGATCGGACATCTGCAGCGCAATAAGGTAAAATATATTGTAGATAAGGTATTCCTGATTCACAGCGTCGATTCCCTGCGGCTTGCGGAGGAAATCAGCAAGGAAGCGCTCAAGAAAAACGTCACGGTTAATATTCTGGTGGAGGTTAATGTCGCAGGGGAGGAGACAAAGTTTGGCACTACCTGTGCCGAGGTAAGGCAATTGGTACGCGATATTGCACAATTACCGAACGTTTGTATCAAAGGATTGATGACAATTGCCCCTTTTGTGGAAAATGGAGAAAAAAATAGGCAATATTTCCGAAATTTAAAGAAAATACTTGTTGACATTATGCAGGAAAACATAGATAATGTAAGCATGGAGACATTATCTATGGGAATGAGCGGTGATTATCCCGTTGCTGTATCCGAGGGGGCAACCTGTGTCAGAGTAGGGACTGCCATATTCGGAGTAAGGCAGATAGTGCAAAAAGGAGAGGAATGTTAAATGGGAGTAATGGACAAGTTTCTGGACGCATTACATTTGAGTGATGTAGAGGACGATTACGACAGCGAAGATTATTATGACGAAGGCGAAATTATAGACAATACAGTACGCAAACCGGTATTAGTACGCAACGCAGATGCAGATTTTGATGACCTTGACGCAAGACCGGCAAGAAAGCAGCCGCAGAAGGTAACCCCGATACGGCAGATTAAAAAGGCGCCGGGCAGCGGGATGGAAGTGTGCGTGATCAAGCCTGCGAGCGTGGAGGATGCAAGAGAGATTACGGAGACGCTGCTGGCAAACCGTACAGTGGTGCTGAATCTGGAAGGCCTTGATGTGGAGATCGCACAGCGTATTATTGATTTTACCTGTGGTTCCACATATGCTATCAGCGGAAATCTTCAGAAGATTTCAAATTACATCTTCATTATTACGCCTGCAAGTGTTGATATTTCAGGTGATTTCCAGGAGATTATTTCCGGTACGTTTGATGTGCCGCCGATTTCCCGCGGTATGATGTAGGTCAGCCGGCCGTGGGTTTGTTGACTTGGGATAAGAATATTGAACTTCCCACTTTGAAGCAGTGGGAAGTTTTCTTTAGTCTGGGGAAATAACGGCAGCACAAATCATGGCGGCAAAACATTCAGGAAACTGCATAAGAATTATTAGAAAACGGAGAGGAAGCTATGTCACAGAGATTAACAATCAACCAGAACAATAAACCTGCCTATGATATTGTCTATGAAGCCAGCTTTGCGGAGCTGGCCGGAGAGCTGGAAAAATTTGAAATCAGCGAAAAAAAGCTCTGTATTATTACCGATTCAAGAGTAAAAGGACTGTATGCGGATGCAGTATGCGCCGCGTTAAAGGACAAGTGCAGACAGCTTCTGGTTTTTGATTTCCCGGACGGGGAGAAGAGCAAAAACCTTGATACAGTTCAGGATATTTATAAGTTTTTGATAGAGAATAAATATGGCCGCAAGGATATGCTGCTTGCGCTTGGCGGCGGCGTTGTCGGGGATATAACGGGATTTGTGGCGGCTACTTATCTGCGCGGCGTCGATTTTGTACAGCTTCCTACGACGCTGCTTGCGCAGGTTGACAGCAGCATCGGCGGCAAGACCGGCGTTGACTTTGATCAATACAAGAATATGGTGGGCGCATTTTATATGCCCAGGCTTGTCTATATGAACGTCTCAACGTTAAAAACGCTTGACGACAGACAATATTATTCCGGTATGGCCGAGGTGCTAAAGCATGGCCTGATTAAGAACGCCCGGTTTTACGAGTGGTTGATTGACAATATGTATGAGATCCATGAGAGAGACCTGGAAACGCTTGAGGAAATGGTGATGAAAAGCTGTACCTGTAAAAAGCTCGTCGTTGAAAAGGATCCGACGGAAAAGGGAGAGCGGGCAATACTTAATTTCGGGCATACAATCGGTCATGCAATAGAAAAGGCAAAGCATTTTGAACTGATGCACGGGGAATGCGTCGCGCTTGGCTGCGTTGCGGCGGCGTATATTTCCTGGAAGCGGGAGCTGCTCTCCATGGATGAATATTATGAGATACGGGATATGTTTGTCCCGTTTAATCTGCCGATTTCAATAGAAAATATTGATCCGGAGCAGATTTACGAATTGACGCGTTCCGATAAGAAGGCTGAGGGCGATCATGTTAAGTTTATACTGCTTAAGAGCGTCGGCAAGGCGATCATAGATACCACCGTGACAAAGGAAGAGATGCTGGCCGGCATAAATGAGATTTATTTTTCGGAAGAGGATTGGGATAAATGATGAGAAAGAAAAAGAATATTTTATTATTCATCGATACGCTTCTGCTTGCGGTGTTCATATTTCTTGATCAATACGCCAAATATTACGCGGTTTTGCGGCTGAAGAACCAGCCGGCATATGTTTTGATTGACGGTGTGTTTGAGCTGCAGTATCTGGAAAACCGCGGAGCGGCTTTTGGGCTGCTTCAGGATCAGAAGTTTTTCTTCATTTTTATCGCGTTGTTGATTCTGTGCGTGATTCTGTATGTGCTTCTCAAGGCGCCATACCAAAAGCGGTATATTAAACTGCATATGGCGCTGGTGCTGATAGCAAGCGGCGCCGTCGGCAATATGATTGACCGGCTGCGGTATAATTATGTGGTAGATTTCCTGTATTTCAGTCTGATTAATTTCCCGATATTTAATGTGGCGGATATTTATGTGACACTGGCGTCAATTTATCTGGTCATCCTGCTGTTATTTGTCTATAAAGAGGCGGACTTGGAGTTCCTGACATTCCGGGCAAAGAAGTTTCGTGACAGTAAATAGTGTGAGAAGTACTTCTAAAACGCAGCAGCAGAGGCTGCTTCGTTAAGAGGTACGAAGTCTCCACACCGAAAAACGCCAAAATACGGCGTTTTTCATCCTGATTCGAGTTGCGGTAAAGCCGCAAGAAGGGGTATCGGGTGTTGGTATGAATGAGATTGTTTTTGACGCGGCTCCGGAGATGGAGGATGTGCGCATTGACAAATGCATCAGCAATTATCTGGATGCGCTGTCCAGGAACTATATTCAAAAAATCATAAAGGATGGCGGAGTATTGGTAAATGACGCTGTCGTGAAGGCCAATTATAAGGTTCAGGCGGAGGACCGGATCCGTTTTATGCTTCCTGATACCGTGGAGCCGGATATTCCTGCGCAGGATATTCCGCTTAACATTTTATACGAGGACGAGGATATTCTCATTGTAAATAAGCCGAAAAATATGGTTGTACATCCGGCACCGGGCCATTATGAGGGAACGCTTGTGAATGCGGTTTTGTACCATTGCGGAGAGAGCCTTTCCGGTATTAACGGCGTGATGCGTCCCGGTATTGTACACAGAATTGATAAGGACACTACCGGCTCGCTGATGGTGTGCAAAAATGACGAGACACATCGTGCAATTGCCGAGCTGCTGAAAACGCATAATATTACCCGCAAGTACAGGGCAATTGTTTATGGCAGTCTGAAGGAGGAGAGCGGGACGATTGATGCGCCGATTGGCAGGCATCCCAACGACCGGAAAAAAATGTCCGTTCATGCAAAAAACGGAAAGAGCGCAGTGACACATTATCAGGTGCTTGAGCGTTTGGGGAATTACACTTACATTGAGTGTCAGCTTGAAACCGGAAGAACCCATCAGATACGGGTCCATATGGCGAGCATCGGACATCCGCTTTTGGGAGATGAGCTATACTCTGGGCGAAAGGCGCCGTACCGGCTGGAGGGGCAGGCGCTGCATGCGATGACAATTGGCTTTGTGCATCCGCGAAGCAGTATATATATGGAGTTTGAGGCGCCGCTTCCGGAATACTTTGAAGAATTGCTGCGCAAGCTGCGTACCCTCGTCAATTAAGGGTATTGCTGCTCACAGCAGCAGCCGAAAAAGGAATAGCAGGGAAATGTTGAATTTTTTGCAAAATTGTGTATAATATAATTAAGTAAGAAAGAAATTTTTAGACTATATGATATACATATCATAGCCGGCAGGAGCTTGCTCTCGTCAATTTGTCGGCAGTTTTTCAGTGATTCATAAGAAAGGGTGAGATAGCTATGAATACAATTATTACCATAGGACGTCAGTTTGGCTCAGGAGGACATGAAATCGGAGAACGCCTGGCAGCTCATTACGGCATCAAATGCTTTGATAAGGAGCTGCTTTCACGTGCAGCGAAGGAGAGCGGATTCTGTGAGGAGATGCTTATCAACCATGATGAACGTCCGACGAATTCCTTCCTCTACAATCTTGTGATGGATACATACACGTTTGGTTACAATTCCTCTTCCTTCGTGGATATGCCCATCAGCCATAAGGTGTTTATGGCACAATTCGATACCATTAAAAAGATTGCAGAGGAGGAGCCGTGCGTTATTGTAGGGCGTTGCGCGGATTATGCCCTTCAGGAGTACAAAAACTGCCTGCATCTGTTTATTCATGCCAATGAGGACGCGAAAATTAAGCGCATCATGGAAAAATATGATATTTCTGCAGATAAGGCGCGTGAAATGATGATCAAAAAGGATAAGCAGCGTCAGAGCTACTACAATTATTATTCTACCAAGAAGTGGGGGCGTGCCGAAAGCTATGACCTGTCTATTAACAGCAGTATTCTTGGTGTGGAGGGAACGGTAAAGCTTATTATTCAATATATTGAGGATTTTGAAGCAAGAGGATAAAAAACCGGGTGCGCTGGCACCCGGTTCGAAGAATGCTCCGCATTCTTCCGAAAACCGCTGGAAAGTGAATGCTTTTTAGCGGTTTTGTCGTTGTCAATTTAGCGCATACTGTTGATATTACAAAAACGCTATAAGCAGAAACAAACGGAGGAACGTAATGGTTTTATTGGTGATTGATACGCAAAAGGGAATCACGGATGAGCGATTGTATGAATTTGAACGGTTTCGGCAAAACATCAAATGTTTGATTGACGAGGCAAGGCGCAATCAGGTTGAGGTGGTGTATGTCCGCCATGATGACGGGCCTGGAACAGGCTTTTCCCTGGGAGACGATGAATTTGATATTTATGAGGAATTTGCGCCACAGGGAAACGAACGTATTTTTGACAAGACAGTAAACAACGCATTTCACGCGACAACCGGGCTGCTGGACTATTTGTCGGGGAAAGGTGAAAAAACGATGCTTATCGTAGGTCTGCAGACGAACTTTTGTATAGATGCAACTGTAAAAAGCGGCTTTGAGCACGGCTTCGAACTGTACATTCCGGAATATGCCAATTCTACATTTGATAATGAATATATGAAAAAGGATGTTTGCTATCATTATTATAATGATTTTATCTGGCCGGAACGGTATGCCGGCTGTATCACAATGTCAGATGCAGTGGACATGATAAGGCGTAATAAACGGGGATGAAGATGAAAGCTGGTGTTGGGGACAGATGTATTTATTCGCAAAAGCGTAGTTTAACGAATAGTTGATGCGCCTTTGAATATGTTTCACTGTTTCAATATGCACCAAGGCGCAGTCAACTAGTTCGTTAAACTACTACCGGTAAGGAAAATATGATTGAGCTGACGCGCTTTTAAAATATGTCTGCTAAGCTCATATGGCATCAAAGCGCGGTCAGCTAGTTCGTTAAACTATCGGTAAAGGAAATATGATTGAGCTGATGTGCTTTTAAAATATGCTTGCCAAGCGTATATGTACCAAAGCGCGGTCAGCTAGTTCGTTAAACTATTACTGGTAAGGAAAATATAATTAAGCTGACGCGCTTTTAAAGTATG
>CATLGV010000016.1 GCA_949948735.1 uncultured Lachnospiraceae bacterium
CCCGTAGAAGTTGACGGGCAGAAAATTCAACGACTTACTATCCATTACAAGTTCATAGGGGCACTGGAAACCCTTGAATAATGGATATTTTCTAAGTCACCTATTCCAACTATCCAACAGACGCTGGACAAAAGGGATGCCATTGAGCTTTGCTTTATTCTGGGGCTGTCGCTGGAGGATGCGGATTCTTTTGTCGCGCTTGTCTCGGAGGAGGGGCTGCATTGGCGGAGCCCGGACGAGCTTGTATATATATTTGCATTAAAGCAGGGATTGGATTATGCCGGGGCCCGGGCGTTGGAGCAGGAGCTGCGGGAATACCTTTTGGATATAAGCCCATCCACGATGCCTGCGGCGGACAGCTTTACGCCGGTGATTCGCGCGGAGGTTTCCTCGCTGGGGACAAGGGAAGAGCTGAAGGATTATCTGCGGGATGCGGCATCAAGGCTGGGGACATATCACAACAATGCGTACAGGCTTTTTATGGATATGCTGGAGACTCTGGAACACCCTGTGGTTGATGAAGCTGAGGAAAGGGCAGCAATTTTTGCACCGGAAAAATTAACGCTTCAGGACATTGTTCGGGAATATTTTTATGAGGACAGTGTACTGCGTGCCCATGGGAAGGCACATGACGGAGAGGATAAGAGAAAGCTGCTTTCGCCGGAGCAGCAGCAGGTGCTTTCCGTTATTCAGAAAAACGTAAGCGAGGGATGGCCGGATGAGGCGGTATTGGCAAAAATGAAATCACGGGATACGGATGTGACAAGAAAAACGTTAATTTTGTTGTTTCTTGCGACAGATCCCGGCCCGGAGGAGGATATGGAGGCGGAGCCCTCAAGGGAGGAGCTCTTTGAAGAACTGTACCAGCGTCTGAATGACATGCTGATGCAGTGCGGGTTTATGACCCTGGATCCCCGCTCTCCCTTTGACTGGCTGGTGTTGTATTGTATCTGTGTGGAGGATGTGCTGGACGTGGATGTACATATGAGAGCTGTTTTTCAGGAGATGTTTGGTGAGAGATAGAAAAAATGGATGATAGAAGGAAGCTTGAGCAGGGGACAGGGCTTGATTTTCCGGGAATGGTATGCAGAATCGATTCCTTTCTGGGAAAAGGCTCAAACGCGATTGTTTACACAGGCTCATATCCGGACGCACAGCTTCCCGAACTGAGACACAGGGTGCTCATTAAGGAGCTGTTTCCGTTTGATGCTCAAGGGCGAATCTACCGTGATTCGGAGGGAAATATATGCTGTGCGGCGGATGCTGAGCCGATGCTGGCGCTTCACCGCCTCAGCTTTCAACGGGGGAATGAGGTTCATCTGAAGCTGCTGGAGACTTATCCCGAGGGTATCGACGCCAATATTAATACGTTTTCGTTGAATGGGACGCTATATTCTGTTCTTGGCTTTTCGGGCGGAAGAAGCCTTGCCGGGGAATTGGCGAACGCAAAAGCCGGACAGGCTCCACTGACAGGGCATGTATGCAGGCTTACCGGAGTATTGAATGTATTGGAGGCCTTTCACCGGTCCGGTTTTCTGCATTTGGACATCAGTCCGGACAATATTCTTCTGATTGGGGAGGGGGATAAAGAGCGGATTTCTCTGATCGATTATAACAGTGTGCATTCGCTTACGGAAATCCGGCAGGGGGAAGCGGTTTATTACAGTGCCAAGGAAGGATTTACGGCGCCGGAGGTGCGTTTGGGACAGATTGAGACTGTCGGATATCCGGCGGATTTGTACGCCGTAACGGCCGTGTTTTATTATCTGCTCATGGGGAGGCGGCTGTCTGTGCTGGAGACCGTTCGCGGACAGATACCGGATGTTTCGGGGGCTTTCTGTCTTGCGGGGATGCCCGATACCGTATGCGGTATGGTAAGGCAGATTTTAAGGCGGGGACTTGCATCCCTGCCGCGGCGCAGGTACCAGACGGCGGAGCAGATGCGGGAGGATATGGAGGAGCTTCGGGACCGGATTGAAGGGAAGGGTATCACTCACGCGGCTCTGTGGGAGACCGGCAGACGCAATATTCTTCGGGTAATCCGTGACAATCCTGCATTTCAATATGTCAGGGAGCGTGAGAAGATCTATCCGGTCATAGCGGAAACAAGTCAGAAAGAGGCGCTTGTTCTGGAGGAGCTGGTGAACAGATTGTTGTCTCCAAAAGGCACTTCAACGCTTCTTTTGGGAGGCGGCGGGGCAGGGAAGACGACGGCGCTGATGCGGGCGGCGTATTTGCAGCCGCAGGAATACAGCGGGACTTATCCGGCATTCACTTATTTGCCGTTATATGGATGGTCGGAGGGAAGACATACCTATATAAAAGACATGATTTTGGAAAGCCTGCGGTTTAAGCCGGATACGGAAAGCATGGAAATGGCAAGACATGAGCTGCTCAAGCTGTTGTCTGCTCCGATACAGACCCGTATGGGAGAGCGCCCACGGCTGGTTATTCTTTTGGACGGGCTGAATGAGGCCTCCGGAGATATCGGGATGCTTTTACGGGAAATTGCGGAGCTGTCAGGGTTACGGGGGGTTCGTATTCTTGTGACAAGCAGAAGCGATATCGGAGAGCTCTCTTTTCAAAAAATGACGCTGAGGCCGTTGGAGCGGGAGGAGGTTCGCAAAATCCTCGGAGAGAACGGCGTACTGGCGCCGGAACAGGAAGCTTTGTTGGAGCTGCTTCGCTCGCCGATGATGCTTTCCATATATATCAGAGCGGTGTTAGAACGGGAGAAGCAGCTTTTTATTCAGTCCAGAGAGGAGCTGCTGAATAATTATTTCGCGGCAATTCTGGATAAGGAAATCAGGGAGCTGCCGGAGGCTTCCGGTGAACGCTGGCAGACGGAGGCGGCGCTGTTTTATGTATTGCCGGAGCTGGCAAGGCTTATTCACATAAAAGGACATGCGTTATCGGATAAAGAGCTGCTGCCGGTTTTGGAAAGCTGCTATCGACGCTTGCGAAAAAGGATGATACTTCGGGTGTTTCCGGAGTGGATTGGGCATCTTGGAGAGATTCGAGGAGCGGCGGCAGATGCGGAGGCGTGGTATGGGATAATGGTGCATCGGACACTCTGGAGAAGACTTGGCCTGATTGTTCGGGACGAACAGGGGAGATACCGCGTTGCACATCAGCTGTTTGAGGAATATCTGGTAGCGCTGCAAAGACGTTTTGGCGGAAAAATTATTCGCTGCGAGAGCGTCCGAATTTCGTTGATGGCGATATGCTGCGCGGCATGTGCCGTTGCGGCGTATCAAAGCATATATATTCCATATTTCAGTGTGGGACAGGAAGAAAAAAGACCGCAATACGATATAACTGCTTCAAGAGACGTTTTGGACGCCGCGTTTTCCGCGTATATCGTCTGTGCGGAGCAGTACGGGCGCTTTGTGGAGTTGACAGACCTGATGGCAGAAGACGCATACGACAAAGACACGTATGACAGAGCCGTGTATAGCTGCCGTAAGGCGTTGGAAAGCACAGGGGCGATAAAAGCTTCTCAGGCGGAGAATTATTTGCAAAGACTGCATCGATTTGGAGAGGTTATGCCGTGGTCAAAGCAGCCGCTTGAGGAAGAGGCGTATCTGGAATTGATTGCGCTGCCGGAGAAGCGGGCGCAGGAGTATACGAATTATTTAAATATTTTGCTCAGAGCAGCGGAGGATGAAGACGCATGGTGTTTCTTTGACGGGGAGGACTATGTTGAGAAGCTGACCCTGCTGCTGGAGGCGGATGCCCTGCTGCTTGGGAAATATTACAGCATGGTGGCGGCGCCGGAGCTTGCGGCGATGGAGCAGAGCTCCTCCGAAGAGGAGCGGCAAAGCTATCGCCTTTATATGAAGACCTATGCAATGGTACCCGGACAGAATCAGAAGACAAAGGAGGCGGTGGACGATGTTGAGGTTTATCGAGGAAACAGAAATGCTGCGCTGCGGGCGCTTTCCGGAAACGGATTGGTTACATATTTTGCTATTTCGGAGGAAACGGAGCAGGGTTATGAGGGAGAGTAAATTTATTAAAGATGCGGCAATATTGATGACGGCGGTGTTTCTGGCCTTGCAGGCAGCAGGCTGCGGCGCGGTGCAGGAGGCCTCCGAAGCTGTGGAAGAGACCGCCGGGGAGGCTTCAGGAGAGGCTTCCGCGGATATTTCCATGGATATATCCATGGCGTCGGAGCATCTGCTGACCGTATGGTATGATTATCTGAAGGTACTGGATAAAATGTACGCCAGCCAGATATGGGCGTTGGATTATGTGGCGGATTATCTGGAGAGCGGCGACTGGAATGACCTTACGAAGGCGAGAACGGCATGCATCGCGTCAAGCAGGTATCTGACGGAGCTTTCTATGACGGAGGAGGATTTGACGGAGGAGGAGTATCGCCTGCTGGCCGATGCCGGGATTGATACCGGATATCAGACCATCACCTTTCAGTCCGTCGAGGGGGCTTTGGAGGAGGCACACAGGATTATCAGGGAACGGATGCTGGAGGGGCTTGAGAGCGAGGTGTTTGACAAAAATATGGTAGAGCTTCTGCGCAAAGAAGCGGCCGTGCGGCAGGAGTATATTTCCTGTATGTGCCGGTACACCGCGAATCAGACCAACTACCTTTTTGTGACGCTTGAGGAAGCGGTGGATTCAGAAGCGGCGTGGACTTATGTGCAGGAGGCATATCCGGCGTTGTTTGAGGAGTATGGGGAATGGATAGAGAGTGAAGCACAGCTGAAGGCGCTGGCAGACGCGTGTCTTGATGAATATGAGGATATTGTCCTGAAGCAGGCTGAACTGGTATCCATGCTGGAAGCGGATCTGTATCGAATGACGCAGATTATCCGGAATAACGACATAGAGGCTTTGCTGGAGGCAGCTTATCCGATGGAAAACCTGCCGGATTTGCTGCCGATGCCAGTCTGGTATAACCCCATGCAGACGGGGTACCTGAGCTTTACCTCGGCGCAGGACGGCAGTGTTGCCTATCCTGAGTCAGGGGACGAATTGGCAGATGTGATATATTCTATGTACATACAGGCTGAAAATGTGAGTGTGGAGGATATAACCACTTATCTGGCGTATGTGCAGAATGACGCGGAGCATGTCTGGAAGGCGCAGGAGGGCGATATATGGTACATTAAGATGCCCTCGTATAATGTGAGTATTGAGTGGGCAGAAAATACCGCGACAATACTCTTTAATGGAGCGGATGTGACCTTTGCTCCCGACTGGTACATAGGATTGCAATAGGAGGAATGGATGGATGCTGGAAAAAGAATTGTTGTCCTTTGGTTCCGGAATACTGGCCTCTGTTTTTGCTAATGTGCTGGGAGACGGCGGGGAAAAGGCTGCCAGCGGCAGGAAAAAAAAGAAGCTGGAGCAGGATATACTTGATGATCTGGATTCCCGTGTAAGGGACTGTATGGTGCAGGAGCATGTACAAAGCTGGATATTTGAGCAGGAATATCACATCAAGCAGGCAGGCTGTATTTTTGGGGAGGAGGATAAACAGCGCATTGTGGAAGCGTTTTTCCGGAAGCATCCGGAAATCAAAGCTGTTTACGGCAGCGAGACAGAGGCGGTCCTGTCGGGCTGTATGGACAGGATGAACGACTGGGCAAACAGCATTTTGGATGAAGAGAGCAAGCTGATGCTGGCGGTCATAAGGAAGGACGGACTAAAGCGTGAAAATAATATCATTACGCAGATAGATACCGGAAACAGGGAGCTTTTAAAGAGTATTCAGGAGCTTCAGGAGAAAAGCACCGCGGCACAGCCCGCAGCCGTGAGCGTCAGGGAAAAGAGGGATGCCCGTGCAAGAGCGGCATATTATGACGAAATACAAAATCTGTACCGGATTCAAAATTACTGGATACGGACGAAGGGCGGTTGTTTTGTTGCGGAGCAGAGGTCGGGGATAATCCGGACCAGAGCGCTGGTGATTCCGGTTTGCCCGGAGACGGATGAGCTGTCTGTGGAGGATATCGGGGAGCTGTTGGAAATACTGGGCAGGGAGGGCGCTGCATATCAGTACATTCACATTGTGACAAACGGCGTTGTCGGTAAAACGTATGAGAAATTGTTTTCACCGTATGCGGATAAGATAGAAATTTACAATGAGCGGGATATCATCCATGGCATAATGGATTTTACGGGATATTTGAACGATACGATTAACCAGTATAAAAGCAGCAGCCTGTATGAACACTATATTGAAGTTTTGGATACGAATACGGGAGCGTCTCTGGAGGACAGCGCGCGGGCATTTTTGCAGGAGGAGGAGTATAACGCCTTTTTGATACTGGGAGACTACGGCTGTGGAAAGACCTCCTTTCTGCTCAACTTCGCCTGTCGGCTGGCGGAGGAATACTGTCAGGAGGAAAACGGATACATTCCGCTTTTTATACCGCTAAAGGAATATGCCAAGGCTGTTAGCATGGAGAATCTGCTAATGGATCTCTTTGTGAACAAGTGCCAAATGGCCGGCGTCAGCATGGAGGCGTTTAAGCTGATGCTGAGGTATATGAAGTTTGTTTTATTGTTTGACGGCTTCGACGAGGTTGCCAAGCGGGTAAATTATGATGTAAAATTCGATATTTTTAACCAAATATGTCAATTCTGCGGTGAAAACACAAAAATAATTATCACCTGCAGGCCCAATTATTTTCAGGAAAACAGAGAGTATAAAAGGCTGATGGAGAACGCGCATCTGCAGTTTGAGCCGAATGTAGAGAACAAGGCGTCGTTTTATGAGACCTATATTGCGGATTTGACGCCGGAGCAGATTCATCAGTACATCCTGTCGTATGAGCCGCTATTGAAAAAAGAGGAGGTAGATGTGTATGAGATGGAGGAATTAATCGCCCAGACACACGACCTGACGGACTTATCGCGACGACCGTTCCTGTTGAGTATTATTGTAAAGACGCTGCCGAAAATCATTTCCAATCTGGATGGGAAGCGCAGGGAGGATATAACAATAAACGCGGCGGAGCTGTATCGCAACTATACGGAGCTGTGGCTGGACAGGGAGAACGCAAAGGGAAAAGCCCTGATTCGAAAGGAGGACAAGCTGCAGTTCTGTATGCATATTGCCTACAAGATGTTTCGGGACGATATTCTGTCCATACATTTCTCGGACATGCCTGATGAGATTCGGGAGTACTTTCCCGATTTGCATCAGATGGATGAGATTGATTACTTCAGCCATGATATTCAAAGCTGTTCTTTTATGAACTCGGAGGGGGATGGGAACTTTAAGTTTATCCACAAGTCGTTCATGGAGTATTTTGTCGCCTGCTTTATTGTCGGAAAGCTGCGCAAGGATGCCGCAGCGGGAGAAAACACGGCCTGTGAAGTGCTGTCAGGCCGGGACGTATCAACAGAAATCGCTTTGTTTATCAATGATATATTATGTGGAGATACCGAATTGTACCAGAAGGTCATTGATATTCTGGAGGAGCAGGCTAATGCCGGGGAGGATATGCTTCGCCAGAATGCGATGACAATCCTGTCCAAGATGCAATACGATATTGCGGAAAACATAGAGGATGGGGAATCCTATGCACGCAGTGATTTCAGCTATTCCACCATCGCAGACAGAATCATATGCGGCGTGAACTTTTCGGGAGCGACCTTTTACAATGCCACTATAGAAGATGTGCAGTTTATCAAGTGTTGCTTTGACGGCGCCAATTTTCAAAAGGCCAGCCTGAAAAACGTCAATTTCTCCTATCAGTCCCTGGAATACGCGAATTTATCCTACAGTGTGGTGACACACTGCGACTTTACGCAAAGTATTTTGACAGGAGCGAAAATGTCCTATGCCCGTCTGCACGGAAATGATTTTATGCAGTGCGATATGTCGGAGACGGAGACGGACGGAATAAGATATAAGAATAATCACAATTGTCGTACGGTAATAGGCGCTCCTTATGAGATGCGGTAGAGCGGTCTGGTGTGATAATGAAGAAAAGGTTGCGTAGATTATAAGGAGTGCGGTATACTATTTTAATGAGCAGCGCATCTGGCGGATGGACGCGCTTTGATACTATGTGAATAAACAGTATTTTGCAGGCGGGGGATTAGCGTTGATTATAGCGATAAATTATGCGGACAAGAGCTTTCAAAAGGCACAGCGCCTGAATCTGGAAACGGCAAGGCAGTGGGGCGCGGACCGGACCATCGCCTATACGCCGGCAGATATGGACGCGGCCTTCCGGGAAAAAAACAAAGAGATATTACGCATCAAAAAAGGAAACGGCTTATATCTTTGGAAGCCGTATTTTCTGAATAAGGCATATCAGGAGCTGGCGGAGGGGGATTACCTGATTTACACGGATGCGGGCTCCGTGTATGTGAACAGGATTCAGCATCTGATTGACTGTATGGAGCGGGAGGGACTGGACATCATGGTGTTCTCCCTGCAGAATGAAATGTTGGAAAAGAAATATACGAAAAGGGACGCGTTTATTCTTTTGGACTGCGATAAGCCGGAATACACGGATACGCCGCAGTCTGTCGGCGGATATGTGCTGCTGAAGAAGTCGGATTTTGTGGAGCGCTTTCTTGCGGAGGATCTGCGGTATGCGCAGGATGCGCGTGTGATTACGGAGCAGGAGAATACGCAGGGAAAGCCGGACTATCCGGAGTTTATCGCGCACCGGCATGACCAGTCCGTGTGGTCGCTGATGGTGAAGAAATACGGGATAAAGCGGTTCCGCGACCCGTCGCAGTTTGGCATGGTCAACCGGTATGAGCCGGACGTGGAGGCAAGAAGCACCTTTCCTCAGATTTTGGATTCGCACCGGATGAATGTCGGCTCCCTTGCGGCGCTGAGATGGAGAAGAAGCAGGGCAGGCAGGCTCCTGAATAAAGTGCGAAACAGGATAAAGAGATCAAAATGCTAAGAAAGGCGTGGTTATCGGAATGGACAGGGAATTACAGAAAAGGTGGCAGGCATATGAGCGGAAATGGCGCTTTCGTGACTTTTATTTTAATAAATGCCTCCGGCGGCACGGCATACTGAAATATTTCCACAGAGAGCCGGTAATGCTGTATTACGCGCACAAGTGGATATTGTCAAAGAAGAAGACCAACGACTATATTTACAGGCTGCTTTTGACGGACAAGCCCTTTCTGGTGTGCAGGTTTGGCAATACGGAGCTGCAGACGGTTGTGGGTAATTTGAAGATTAAGATTATGGGACATTCTGCAGAGGCGGACGCCTATCTGGATAAATGGTTTACACGGCTGGGAAAGGACTCGGGATTTTTCCCGGTCGACTATCGATATCTTGACCGTTTTACAGAGTGTATACTGGAGGCTTATCAGCAGGCGGATCTGCTTGCCATGTGGCATCTGAACATGGAGGACTTTGTTATAAACGAATATAAGCCGGAGGTGGACTTGACCTATCTGTTTCGTCTGGAGCCGTGGCTTACAAACGGCAGGCCATGGTCTGCAGCCCTGAAAGGGAAAAAGGTGCTGGTGATTCATCCGTTTGAGGATACGATACGGGCGCAGTATGAGAAGCGGGAGCTGCTGTTTCCGGGTACGGAGATCCTGCCGGCATTTGAGCTGAAAACCCTGAAGGCGGTTCAGACGCTGTGCGGGGAGCGCGACGAGCGGTTTGAGACCTGGTTTGAAGCGCTGGAATATATGTATCAGGAGGCGCTGAAGATAGACTTTGACGTTGCGATTATCGGATGCGGCGCATACGGAATGCCGCTTGCGGCAAGGCTTAAGCAGGCCGGAAAGCAGGCGATACACCTTGGCGGCGCGACCCAGCTTTTGTTTGGCATCAAGGGCAGGCGCTGGGAGGAGAACTATCCGTCAAAGATAGCGACCTGCTTTAACGACGCATGGACGTATCCTCTGGATTCGGAGAAGCCCGGCAAGGCGGGGACGGTGGAGAACGGGTGCTATTGGAAGTAGTTCCGGTACTCCGTATTCCGAAAGCCGTCCTTTAAGCCGTCGCCGCGCAGCTCCGTATTGGTAATCATCCAGGAGTGGACCGTGGACGGGAAATATCGATAGCTGTTGATGCGGTCTGATTTGGGGCTGTAAACGGTTACTCCGTTCATATCATAAGCGTCTACCTCGGAGGAGTCATAGTCCTTCTGCGCGATATAGTAGGGCGCCGTCAGGTTCTGCTTGATAAATACCATGTCGTCGGTGAAGTAATGATCCCAGTAAGGTGTAAGCACAAAAAACATCAGCAGGACAATACAGCCGCAGAGGAGCCGGTAGAAGCCGCGCTCCTTTTTGTATAGCCACATGCCCACGGAGAGCGCCGGAATCGCCAGAAGAAAGGCAAGCCCGTAGCGGATAAAGGGCGCCAAAAACAGCCATGCCACGGCGTTTAGGACGACGACGGCGTTGAGCAGGACAAGATTCCAGCAGATTTTCTTCCTGCAAAGGATGTGGTGCAGCAGGAGCACCATATCCAGAGCAAGCGCCAGCAGATTCGTCAGGATAAGCATCTGCGCGTACCGCTCCTG
Source organism: uncultured Lachnospiraceae bacterium (assembly GCA_949948735.1). GTDB lineage: Bacteria > Bacillota > Clostridia > Lachnospirales > Lachnospiraceae > COE1. The sequence continues at coordinate 10,494 of CATLGV010000016.1, forward strand.
CGCCCCCCACCATACAGGCAGCCATTCCCGAAACGGCGTATCAATCAGGGCCGGATCATAGAGGCAGCGCGCCCAGGTCTTAATCTCCGCTGCGTCGATCGTGACGTACTGCACAGGCAGCTTCCAGTCAAAGGAGAACAGGTCAATCGCCGGGAAGGGATACAGGAGCCACCCGGAAATGATTACATTGCGAATCAAAAACGGGAGCAGCGTCACAAGGCCGAGGGAAAGGTATACAAGCGTTTCCCTGCCGCGCTTTTCCCTGATGAGGAAAACAAGCGGATAAACGGCCAAAAGCACAAGCAGCCCCGCGGAGAGCTTGAGCGTCGCGATATATACGGCCAGGACGCTCAGCAGGCAGTAAGCGGTAATATCGCCGGTATGCGCTTCGATTTCCTCCGCCCAGCGCGCGATCAGGTACAGCGCGAAAAACATTGTCGGGTAATCGGACGCGGGTGAAACGCAGCCGGTTACGTTGACGAGCGCATAGAATAAAATCCCGATGCAGCATAAATCCGCGATATGCCGCTTGTGGGAGGAAAAGTCCTTTAAGCGGTGCAGCGCCCAGATGCAGAACAGCGCGGTGATAAAGCCGGTGGTGCAGTGGAGAGACGCGCCGCCCAGAAACGCCATGCTGAATAAGGCAGCGAGGCCAAAATATGAGCTGTTGTAGGCAAAATGCCACTGCAGATTGGCCAGCCCCTTAACCACGCCGTACTCTTCATACCAACGGATAGCCTGCGCGTGATACAGATTGGTATCTGCGTGAATGGGGCCGCGCGAGGTAAAGAAGGCGATAAGCAGCAGGACGCCCAGATAGAGCACGCCGTCCCATGAAAGGAGAGTACGGGCAGCGCTCTTGAGCGGCTGAAGAATCTCTTTTCTGTATAAAACCGATACGGCCAGACAGACAATCAACAGAATCAGATTGGCGACAAGCCCCACCTTGTAAAAAAGGCTGAAAACCTGCGCGTAGACCGTGCATATGACAAGCCCGCAGACAATGCTGCGCGAAAAGCTTACGGAACCGTCATGCCGAACCAGCCTGTCCAGGGCCTTAAAGAACGCAAAGCCGATGAGCTGTGCGGCAAACAGAATATACAGCCAGTTTAAGAATACGATGAACATAGCGTAGCGCCTCGCTTTCAATAAATTCGGCACAGAGAGGAAGCCGTACCGCTTCTTATTATACTATAAGACCATGTTTTCATGCAATACGCGTAAAAAATATTGGCAAAAGGGGCAGAATGAAATATAATAAAAGATAACACAATTTGGAGATGAGGAGAAAATGCGGCTGATTATAGACTGCTTTAAATTAGTAAAGGGCGCCGGCAAGAGCATCGGGATTTACAATCTGGCGCTGCATCTGGTGCGTGAGCTTGCGGCGGAGTCCGGGGACAGGCACGAGCTTATTGTGCTGGGGAATGCGCATAACCGCAGGGATTTTGCGGCAGAGGGCGTCCGCTTTATCGAGATACGTAAGAATCCGCTGAATAAAGCGGTATGTGTTTTCTGGGAGCTTTTTACGGTTTCCGTCATTGCAAAGAAGATGCGGGCGGACAAGCTGCTCCTTCCGCGGGGATACGCGTCGATGCTTCATTTGACGAAGGAATATGTCATTATTCACGATATGATTCCCTTTTATTATCACGAGCATTATCCCGGCGCGTTAAACCGCCTCGAGAATTTTTACATCATGCGGCGGCTTCGGGCCTCCGCGAGAAAAGCCGATCATGTCATCACAATATCGGAGGCGTCCAAAAGAGACATTATCCGATACGCACGCACGGACGCGCGTCGGATAACAGTCATTTACAACGGGTACAACGCGATTGCGGACCGGCAGTACGAGGAGGCATCTGCACCGTATATTGTGGCAATGACCTCTGACCTGCCGCACAAAAACGCAGCCGGTATTGTGAAGAGCTACGCGGCGTACTGCGGCCTGACAGAGAACCCTGTCCCGCTGAAGCTTATCGGCATAAAGGACGCGTCGTCGTTTGGCGTGGATGAAAATGTGCTTAAAAATATTACCTGCATCAAGTATGTGGAAAAGAACGAGGAGCTGCATCAGATGATTCATGGGGCCAGGGTATTTGTGTTCCTTTCGCTGGCGGAGGGCTTTGGGTTTCCGCCGATTGAAGCGATGCAGCTGGGGACGCCGGTGATCTGCTCGGACAGAAGCTCCCTGCCGGAGGTGGCGGGTGACGCGGCGGTTTATGTCAATCCCGAGGACTATGGCCAGGTGGCGGAGGCGATTAAGAAAATGGTCGACGGGGATATGGATATTCATAAATTGTGTCAGAAGGGTAAGGCTAATATAGAACGATTCGATTGGAAGAAGACAGGAAAGAAATACAGAGAGGTATTGTTTGAATGGAATTAGATATATTTGCCCGGCTGAACAAAAGAATCCCCGGACATACAAAAATCTGCTTTGTGACGGGGCTGCTTGTCGGATGGCTGACGCATTTCTATATGCTGACGCACAAGCTTGTAAACTGGGATGATATCAACAATCTTGAGGCATGGGGCAGCGGCGATTATCTTGGCAGATGGTTTTTGAAGTATATTCATAAGCTTGGCAGCTCGTACAGTATTCCGGCGGTGCGCGGTTTTATCTTCATTTTATGTCTGACGCTGTCCGCATGTGTGATTCTTGAAATTGTGCAGATAAAGAGCGCCCTGGGAGCGGTTCTTGTGCCGGCGGTGCTGCTGACGTTTCCAAGCGCGGTCAGTACGATGACCTTTATGTTTATGGCGCATACCTCGGGGATTGCTATTTTGATGACGTGTATGGCCGTTTATCTGCTGCGCCGGTACCGGTTTGGCTGGCTGCCCTGTATGCCTTTGCTGATTTGCGCGCTCGGCACCTATCAGAGCTATGTCAGCTTTGCGATTACGCTGATGCTGATGGGTATGCTTTCGGATATTTTTCACGGAAAGAAATTTGGCGGGGTGCTGCGGCAGGGCATTCTGTATGCGGTCGTGCTGGGGGCAAGCGTATGGATTTACATGCAGCTTTCCCATATCATCTGGCCCAATATTGACAACGAGACCTACGGCGGGGTAGGCAGTATGGGGGAGATTGCGCTCGGCGAGATGCCCAGGCTGATTGCGAGGTGCTATAAGCGGTTTCTGGAATATTTCCTTTGGAAGCCGTTTGCGTTTGTGAGCCGGACCGCGCGGCGCGCCAATACGCTTACCTGTGCGCTGGCGTTTGCCCTGTTTGGGGCTTTGGCGATACAGCGCAGGCTGTATCGGGAGATACTGACGTTTTTGATGGCGGTTCTCGTCTGCTTTCTGATGCCGCTTGCGGCGGCCTTTATCTATTTTATGGCGCCGGAGGCGGAGTATTCCATGCTGATGCTCTATCCGTACGCGCTGGTCTATGTCGAGGTGCTGGCGCTGCTCGAGTACTGTATGCAGGACTGGAATAAGATAAAGACGCCGCAAAAATGGCGGCAGTGGGCGGCGCAGGGGATGGTGCTGGTAACGGCGGCGACGATATTTGTGAGCTGCTATACGGATTATCTGCTTGCAAACCGCGCGTATCTGCGCACCGACATGGCGACGGAGCGGGTGAAGGCTTATTTCAACCGGGTCATTGCGATGGCGGAATCATCGCCGGGCTTTCAGGCACAGGACAGGATAGCCCTGCTTGGTGAATTCCATTACAGAGAGAACCCGAGCAGCGTGGAGCTGGATCTGTTTGATTCGGAGGACCTGAGAGAGCTGTCGGGGGTTGCGCTGGAGAACGGCCTGATTACGTCCGGCGCGCGGGAGAATTTTATCAGGACCTTTATCGGCTATGAGACGGCGCCGCTGGAGCGGGAGCAGAAGGAGGCGCTGATGAATACGGAGGCGTACCGGGACATGCCGGTTTATCCCCAGGACGGATGTGTGAAGCAGATTGACGGCATATGGGTTGTGAAGATGTGCGAATAAGAATAAAGGACGTGGCAGAGTGGAGAAGGACAGAAGGGGCGGTACGCTCTATATTGTAGTACCGTGCTATAACGAGGAAGAGGCTTTGGAGACATCGGCAAAGGCCCTGCTGGACAAGCTGCAGGGGCTGCAGGCGCAGCAGATCGTATCGGACAGGAGCCGCATTGTCTTTGTGGATGACGGCTCCAAAGACCGGACATGGGACATTATCGACAGGCTGTATCGTGAGAACGAGAGCGTTATCGGGCTGCGTTTTGCCAATAACAGGGGGCATCAGAACGCGATTCTCGCGGGGATGATGTACGCCAGAGCCTACTGTGATTTTACGATTACAATCGATGCGGATTTGCAGCAGGACATTAACGCGATGGAGGCCTTTATCGCCGAGTATGACAAAGGAAGCGAGATTGTCTACGGCGTCAGGCGGTCGAGAAACACGGACGGGTTCTTTAAGAGAACGTCCGGCACGCTGTTCTATAAAATGATGCATTTTATGGGATGCAATATCTATGAGAATTCCGCCGATTATCGTCTGATGAGCGCAAAGGCACTCGAGGCGCTTTCGGAGTACGGGGAGGTCAATCTGTTCCTGCGGGGAATCATACCGGATATCGGCCTGCAGTCGGCGGTCGTTTACTTTGACGTATTTCCGCGGATGCAGGGGCAGTCCAAATATTCGCTGTCCAAAATGCTTACGCTGGCCGCGGACGGCATTACCTCGTTCAGCATCAAGCCGATTCGCATGGTGTTTGCAATGGGCGTATTGGCGCTGCTTGTCGGCTTTGGGATGATTATACACATTGTCTATGAGCATTATTTCGGCTATACGGTAAGCGGATGGTCGTCCATATTGATGTCCATATGGATTCTGGGCGGCGCCGTACTGATTTCGCTTGGCATTATCGGGGAATATGTGGGGCGCAGCTACATGGAGATCAAGCGGCGTCCGAGATACTATTTTCAGGATGTGCTCTCGAGAGAGAAGGATGCGGAAAGCTGAGACCGTTTGCGCATGCAAAGCGGCACGGCCGATATGGCTGCAGAAGCGGACATACGGATAATAAGCTGCGAATGAGGAGGTGCGGTATGCGCGGTTCTCTGGATATATTCTGGAAGAGATACGGGGGCAGATTCCTGCAGGCGGTATACGCATTGGCTGTCGTGTGCTGTTTCCCCGCGTTTTTAAAGCTGGGCGGTACGGTTGCGTTTACCTACAGCGGGTTTTCGGTGATTTTGTATGCGCTCGTCGTATGGTCGCTCGCGCGTTTTTGGGAGCGCTTCCGGAAAGGCCGCCGAATTGAAAAGGCAGGGCTTTGTCTGTTATCGTTCGCGTTTCTGCTGTGTATGGCATGGGGGCGCATGCTGGATGATAAAGGGTATCTGGACATGCGTGACATCAGGGGCTGGGCCGCGCCGGTGCTGACAGCGCCGTATGCCGCGATGCTGCTTTACAAGATATATGCCGATATGGAGGCGGTGCTTTGCGTCAGGCGGGCACAAACGGCGCTTGATGCGGCCCCGGCGTCGAGGACGGAGCTTGCGCGGTATTTTATATTTCTGACAGTCTGCTGGGGGATTGTACTGCTGGGCGTGTTCCCGGGGTTTTTTGTGTATGATGCGGCAGATGAGCTTTTAGAGGTGATAACGCGTCAGTTTACGACGCATCATCCGCTGCTTCATGTGCTTTATCTGGGCGGCGTGGTGCAGGCGGGCTATAAGCTGTTCGGCGATTATAATGCCGGTATTTTGCTGTTTTCGCTGCTACAGACGGCCCTGTTCGCATGCGGGATTGTTTACATGGCTGCCAGAATGCATATATTGGGCTTTGGCAGGCAGTTCTGCCGCATTGTTATCGCGTTTATGGGGCTTTTTCCGGTGATACCGATGTGCGTGCTCTGCTCCGCAAAGGACAGTATTTTTGCGCTGGTGGTGCTGCTGTGGGTGCTGGAGTCGTATGAGGTCTTTCGCTTCCCGGGAAAGCGCATCGGGGCCAGATGGATTCTGTGGTCCGTGCTTTTATGCCTGCTGCGGCATAACGCCCTGTATGCGCTGCTTGTAACGGGCGGCGTGCTGGCATTTATATCGAAGGAGCGGCGAAAAGGCGTGCTCGTGTCGCTGCTTGTCGGCGTGGCCGCGGCAGAGTTTGTATCGTTTGGGCTGGCCGGCGCGTTTGGCGCGCAGGCGTCGGGGCATCAGGAGCTTTTGACGGTACCCATCCAGCAGCTTGCAAGGACATGGCAATTGGCGCCGGAGACGTTTTCCGATGCGGAGAAGCAAAAGCTGTACGAATATCTGCCGGCGCCGTATCTGGCCCGCTACAGGGATAAGCTGTCGGACGGGGTAAAAATCGGCTTTGTGAATGAAGCGTATGAAGCTGCGCCGGCAGGCTTTTGGCGGCTGTGGTTCACAGGACTGACAAGGGCGCCGGCGTCGTATCTGGACGCGTGGCTTCTGACCTCCTACGGATACTGGTATCCGGATACGGTGATCGACGTGTACGCGGGCAATACGGTATATACCTATACATACGGGGAGAACGCCTATTTTGGTTATGAGACGGAGCAGCCCGGCGCGCGGGCGTCCCTGATTCCCGCGATAGGCAATTTCTACCGCAGGCTGTCGCTGGAGATATACAAGGAAAAGCTGCCGGTGATTTCCCTGCTGTTTTCGCCGGGATTTATGCTGTGGGGGATGCTGTTTTGCCTGGGGTATCTGGTAAAGACCCGCGGCTTTCAGGGAATACTGCCATATATGATACTGGTTTTTATGGTGGCGACGCTGCTTCTGGGGCCGACCTTTCTGCCCAGATATGTATTTTTTCTCTGGTTTTGTATTCCGTTTATGATAGGAGACATTGTATACGGCTGTCGGGAAAAGGAGCCCTGCGCCGACGGCGGGGCGTAGTATAATAAAGCGGATGCGGGCGTTGTCCGCATGGCGGAAATGGAGGAAATGATGATTGCACTGGTAGGTTATACGGGATTTGTAGGCAGTAATATTTACGCGCGGGCGCGCAACCGCATCGAGGGTGTATTTGACTCCAAAAACATTGAGAAGGCATACGGGCTGGAGCCGGAGCTTTTGATTTACGCAGGGCTTCCGGCGCAGAAGCGCCTTGCGAACAGCGCGCCGGAGCAGGATCTGGGAATGATGCTTCAGGCCTGTGAGAATATCCGGCTGATCAATCCCAAAAAGCCGGTATTGATTTCCACGGTTGACGTGTACCGGCATCCCGCCGGCGTTGACGAGAACAGCGCCGCTTATACCGCCGCGGATCCCCAGGACGGCGTACAGCCGTACGGGCTCAACCGTTATTATTTTGAGTCGTGGCTGCAGAAGGAGTATCGGGAGGGACTGATTATCCGGCTGCCGTCGCTTTACGGGCTCCACATTAAAAAGAGCTTTATCTATGATTATCTCAATGTCATTCCGCCGGTGCTGAGCCAGGAAAAGCTGCAGGAGCTGACGGAAAAGGACGCGGCGCTGAAGGACTGCTATGAGCGGCAGGCGGACGGAAGCTACAGGTGCAAAAGGATACCGGAGGCGGAGAAGGGGCCGTTAAAGGAACGGTTCAGAAAGACCGGGATTACGGCGCTAAGCTTTACGGACAGCCGAAGCACCTATCAGTTTTATCCACTCAGCCGTCTCTGGGAGGATATCCAGACGGCAATCGATATGGATATCCGGGTATTGAATCTGGTGACGGAGCCGGTTTCCGTCGGAGAGCTTTATGCGTATCTTACGGGGAACACCTTTGAGAACCGGCTGGACGGGGCGCCCGCGCAGTATGACTGCAGGACGGTTTACGCCGAAAAATTCGGCGGCAGAGACGGATATATTTGTACGAAGGACGAGATACTAAAGGATATTAAGCGCTTTGTCGAGACCTATGGGCGCGGCTGAGCGCATCGGGACGAAGCAGTATTTAACGCAGGCGCAGAGAAAGGAATAGCGGTTCCATGGAAAATGTCAGACGAAAGAATAAGATGATAGAGACGTACAGCGTTCTGCTGATAGACCTCGTCAGCCTGGCTGCGGCTTATGCATTGTCCTTGTATATCCGCTTCCGCGTGATACACTATGAGGATTATCCCAGGCAGTTCCATCTGACGGTGGGGGCTTATCTTGTCGTGCTCTGCCTGCTGTACAGCCTGTTTCTGGACGCCAATCAGAACTTTTTTTACCGGGGCTGGTATCAGGAATTTTACTATACCGTGCGCTACAGCTTTATCCTGATTGTCGGCCTGGTGCTGGTGCTGTATCTGACCCAGCAGTCCTATGCCTTTTCGCGGCTGATTTACGGGATATTTGCGGTGCTGAATATTTTGTTCACTTATGTGGTTCACATGCTGTTCAAAAAGGTGATGTGGCGGTATTACCGGACAAGCAGCAACAGCGAGAAGCTTTTGGTGGTCACGCAGAGCGATATTGCGGGAGAGGTGGTCCGGAATCTGCTGAAGGGAAAGGAATGGTATTATGATATTACCGCGGCGGCAGTCTATGACATGGAAGAAAACGGAAAGGAGATAGAGGGCGTGCCGGTCGTGGCCTCAAAGGCGGATTTGTACGACGTGGTGGTACAGATGACGGTGGATGAGGTATTCATATGCCTGCCGGGAACGCCGGTTGCGGAAATCAGAAGCATGGTGGAGCGGTTTGAGGAAATGGGGCTGGTCTGCCACTATAATGTGGATCTGTTCAGCAGAGTCAACCCCAATACATATGTGCAGAAAATGGCGGGATACAGTGTGATTTCGTTTGCTCTGCGCACGATGGATTCGAGGCGGCTGCTGATTAAGCGCGCGATGGATATTCTGGGCGCGCTGGTGGGGCTTGCGCTCACGGCCGTGATGACGCCCTTTGTGGCGCTGGCCATTAAGCTGGACTCCCCGGGGCCCGTTTTCTTTTCTCAGGTTCGTATCGGAAAGAACGGGAGGCGGTTCAAAATATGGAAATTCCGTTCCATGTATATCGATGCGGAAGCGCGCAAAAAGGAGCTTGAGGCACAGAACGAGATACAGGGCCTGATGTTTAAGATGCAGGATGACCCGCGCATTACACGGGTGGGACGGTTTCTCCGCAAGACAAGCATTGATGAGACGCCGCAGTTTTTTAATATTCTGATGGGACATATGAGCCTGGTGGGGACACGCCCGCCGACAGAGGATGAATTTGAGCGGTATAACGGCTATTACAGGCGGCGGATGAGTATCACGCCCGGGCTTACGGGCATGTGGCAGGTGAGCGGCAGAAGCGACATCCAGGACTTTGAAGAGATTGTCCGGCTGGATTTGGAATATATCGACAACTGGTCGCTGGGACTGGATTTTAAAATTCTTTTTATGACGGTCTTTGCAGTCCTTGGGCGCAAAGGGTCGAAGTAGACGCATGCCAAAACTTGACGGTTCTGATGAAATGGTGCTATAATCGTAGCAGTCTGGGCGGCGGCCCGGACAGGAGAGAGGGCAGGATGAAAGAGCTGCAGTATTGTGAGATCTTAAAGACAAGAATCAACGTCACGAATATGAAGGATACGCTGTCTTATCTCTGTACGCATCTGGATGGACTGCGCGGCAGATATATCTGTGTTTCCAATGTTCACACGACGATTATGTCTTATGAGGACGAGCGGTACCGGGCGATACAAAACGGCGCGGCAATGGCGCTGCCCGACGGCGCGCCGCTGTCACTGTACAGCAGAAGGCAGGGGTTTGCGGATGCACAGCGGGTTACGGGGCCGGATTTGATGCTGGAGCTGCTTGCGCGCGGATACAGGCACTTCTTTTACGGCTCTACACAGGAGACACTGGCAGGCATGCAGGCGGTTCTGGAGAAGGATTATCCTGCTGCGGAAATCGCGGGAATGTATTCACCGCCGTTTCGACCGCTTACAGCGGAGGAAGAGACCATAGTAATAAAGAAAATAAACGATTCGCGGCCGGATTTTATCTGGGTCGGACTTGGCGCACCCAAGCAGGAGGAGTGGATGCATGCGCATCAGGGCAGCGTGAACGGCGTTATGCTCGGCGTAGGCGCAGGCTTTGACTATCTTGCGGGCAATATCCGGCGCGCGCCGGAATGGATGCAGCGGCTGTCTCTGGAATGGTTCTACCGGCTGATGCAGGATCCGCGGCGTTTGTGGAGGAGATACGTAACGACAAATATCAAATTTTTGAAATATATCTATAAGGAAAAGCAGTCTCTAAAAGCGAAAAAGAAAAGCAATGGAAAATAAAGTGTGGTATCATGCAGATGACTATGGTGTCACCGCGGAACAGTCAAAAAGAATACTGGCGTGTTACAGGGAGGGCATGTTGAACAGCATCAGTGTGCTCCCTAATTCCGATGCGCTGGGGGAGGCGCTGCAGATATTGGATGAGGCGGATCCCGAAGCGCAGCTTCGCCGGGTGCTTCATTTAAATTTTGTTGAGGGAAGGCCGCTGGCAGGGGCGGATCAGGTGCCGCTGCTGGTGGATAAAGAGGGGTATTTTGACAAGTCCTTTATACATTATTTTGTACAGAACGGTTTGAAGCGCGGCAGTGCGCGCCGGCGGCTGGCGCAGCAGCTGAAGCTGGAAATCGCGGCGCAGCTGCGGGCGGTCACGGTATGTCATCCGTACCACATTACGGCGGTGGATTCCCACCAGCATTATCATATGATACCGATCATTATGGACTGCCTGATGGAGGTGCTGGCGCAGGAGGAGTTTGCCGGGTGCGGCATCCGGCAGATACGGATACCGGTGGATCCGCTTTCGCCGATTTTGCGCAGCCCCGGGCTGCGAAGGAGGATACCCGCGGTGAACTGGATGAAATGGTGCATTTTAAAGCGGTATGCGGGCAGGAGCAGGCGCCGGATAAGCGCCGCGGGCATGGAAAGCCCGGTGTTTTTCGGTATATTTTTTACCTGCGGGATGAAATGGGAGATTGTCAGGCCGCTGCTTCCGTTGTATCGGGACTATGCCAATGGACGAAGCGCGCAGCTCGAGCTGATGTTCCATCCGGGGAATCTGACTGCGGCATATGAGCTTTTAGACGCGCGCAAAAAAGAGCTGGAAGAATTTTACATGTCGGACAACCGCTATTTGGAGGCGCAGTGCTTAAAGCTTTTAAGAAAGGGCTGATGGAGGAGTTTATGAAAAGAAAAAAGATTGTACTGCTTTGTGCGGCAATGCTTACGGTTCTGTGCACTGCCTGCGGAAAAGACCGGGATACGGACGATGCGATTATCCGGGAGACGGATTTTGCGGATATAAGCGTTTCTGCCGGGAACGTGACGGAGACCATGCAGACGCCGGAGCAGCCGGAGCCGTCCGCCTCGACAGAGGAACCGGCGTCATCCGAGCCGGAATCGCCTGCGGAGAGCGCGCAGACACAGCCTGCTGAGACGGAAACAGAAACAGAGACGGAAACAGAAACCGAGGTGAAGGTCGACGAGCTGACGGAAGGGGAAAAAGAGGCGAGAAGAGAACAGCAGAGAAATTTTGACGAAGCAAGGCAGACGCTTTATCAGATGGCAAATTCGAAGGATAAGACAATGCGGATTAATCAGATGGACAAGCAGATTTTGGCGAACAATTCCTATGATTTTTCGGAGAAGCAGATTGTGTTTATCGGAGACAGCATTACGGAAGGCATTACGTCCGCTGTGGATCAGAACGGCAATTTCGTCAGCTATGTTACATATGTCAACTCCTATCTGCATTTTGGGCGGCTGCTCAATCACGGCGTGGGCGGACGGATGTTTTCCGATTACGGCGGAAACGAGCTGTCGATCTCAATGAATTTCGACAATGTGATCAATATGGATGCGGACGTCGTTGTGGTGTTCGCGGGGGTCAATGATTACCTGACCACGCCGGCAAACAAGCGCTTTGGCAGTGTGGACAATACGCTGAGCACATCCGGTTATTGCGGCGCGGTGCGCCATTTTATGAATCAGCTTCGGGATAACTGCGGGGACAAGGAAATCTTCTTTGTGACAATGTACAATGTATCAAAAACGGCAGAATGCACATACTCGGATTATAATGGCCAGCCGACCTTAGGCGATTATATGGAGGCGGAGCGTCAGCTCGCCAGTGAATACGGATTTCATGTGATAGAGCTTTACGATATCGGATTTATGGACTGCTCGACGAAGGACGCGTCGGATTACTACCTGCGCGACGGGCTTCACCCCAAGGACAACGGGAATATTGCGCTGGGGGAGCATATCGCGGCGGAGCTGTCGTTATACTTTAGCCAAAAGGCGGAATAATGCACGAAGAGAGCCAAGCGGCTGGCGGGATAAATGAGGAGAAGTACATCGCGTGGGAATTTTGAACTGGGGCATACTGGCATTTCTGGTACTGCCGGCGCCCTTTCTATTGGGACTGATACCGGTAAAATATATGAATAGCTTGCAAAGGACACCCGCAATGGCGTATGCCTGTGGGTGGTTTGTGAGCTTTTTTGTGTTTGAGCTGACGGCGGTTCCGTTTATTCTGCTTGAGAAGAGCTTCTCCGTGCTTGTCGCAGTCTACACCGGCCTGCTGGGTGGCTTATTGCTGTACTCCATATGGAGCGGCAGAAGGGTTCTTGCGGAGTTTGCCGGAAGAATAAAAAATATCCGGCGTATGCCGTTTTATGTGATATTGGGATGGCTTGTGGTGTTTTTGCTGATTGTCGGGCAGATGCTTTACGCGGTGCTGTACGAATATTATGACGGGGACGACGCCTATTATATAGCGACGGCGGTGTTGACAGATACCTTTGACACGATGTATCTGCGCGACGCGTATACCGGATATATATACGGGCTCGATGTGCGGCATGCCTTTTCACCGACCCCGATTTATCAGGCATGGCTGTCACGGCTGAGCGGCATAGCGCCGGCAGCGGTGGCGCATACGGCGCTGGCGGCGGTGTGGCTGCTGCTTATGTACTGCATATATGCGCAAATCGGCAACCGGCTGTTTCCGTTTTCGAAAAGCCCGCAGCGGGACAAAAGCCGTTACAGGCCGGTGTTTATGCTGCTGATTTGCCTGTGGTTTGCATTCGGCAATATATCGCTTTACACGGCCGAAACCTTTGCGATGACAAGGACCTGGCAGGGAAAGGGGCTGATGGCGGGCACGGTGCTGCCGGCGCTGTTTCTGTGTCTTTTCTATCTGGCGGGGGACAGGATTCACAGGGGGACGTGGATGCTGTTTGTCTGTGTGGTGGTTTCTGCGGTATTTGCCACCAGCATATCCTTTATGCTGGTGCCGACCGTTGTCGGCGTGGCCGCGGTGCTGATTGCCATTCAGAAGAAGCGGCTTAGGACGTCGCTTTATATGTGCCTGTGCTGCGTCCCGTGCCTTTTGCTCGGCGGCTGCTATCTGCTGATGCGGTAATGGAGGGGCTGGCGAAACGATGAAAAAAATGATTGAAACGGTCTTTGAAGACATTCTTGCATATAATAATCATAGCTTTTTGATATTGCTTTTTCTGGCGGCGCTTCTGTTTCTGTGGAGAACGGAAAAGGACAAGCGTCTCCGGACCGTGCTGGTCTACGCGGTGGTGGTGATTCTTGCAGTGTTTCTCTGCCCGCTCTATGTATGGGTGGGGACAAAGATAGACGCCGATATTTATTACAGGGTGCTGTGGTCTTTTCCGATCGGCGTGCTGGTATGCGGCGGCGCGGTAAAGCTGATGATACGTTTTCGTTCCGCGGCGGCCAAGGTGCTGGTGTTTTTGCTTGCGGCGCTTGCAATCTGCATAAACGGCGATTTGGTCTACACAAAGACGCTGCATTTCAGGGCGTCGAACGCATACCATATCCCGCAACAGGTAATAGAAGTCGTGGAGGCGCTCAGGCTGGAAAAATACAAGCCGATAGCGGTGCTCCCGGCGGAGCTGCTGCCGTTTTTCCGGCAGTATTCGGCCGATATTTTTACGCCGTACGGCAGAAATATTCTGGAGACGCAATGGGGCTTCTCAAACGCGCTGTATGATGCGATGGAAGGGGACGTTTACGACGCCGCCGAGGTGGCCCGCTGTGCGCGGGAGGAGCACTGCGCTTATGTTGTGCTCTCGTGTGCGAAACGAATCGAGGGAAGCATGGAGGAGCAAAATTATTTCCTTTTGGATTTTGTGCAGGGGTATTATGTCTACATGGATTATAATTACTATTGGGTTATGAAGGAACAGGATCTGCTGGACGCGGATGTGATCGCGGTCGGCGGATGACGAGGAGGGAGGTGGCGCGGCATGTTGAAAAAGCTGAAAAACATCCTGTTGCTTCAGGGTGTTGTCGTCGTTTATACAATCTCAGGGGTTATGTCAAAGAACGCCTCTGCGAGCAAGGGCGATTCGGTAAGATTTCTTTTCTTTTTTGGCATGGAATTTGTGATTCTGGGAATTTATGCGCTGCTGTGGCAGCAGATAATAAAACGGTTCGAGCTTTCCGTCGCGTACGCGAACCGCTCCATGTCTGTTTTATGGTCCATGGTCTGGGCGGTGGTGCTATTCCATGACAGCATAACGCTGCACAATATAATAGGCGTTCTGCTGGTGACAGCAGGGACCATTATCATAAATACGGATACGAAGGAGGCCCCGGATGATTAATCGTTTTATTGCGTGTATGCTGCTGTCGGTGGCGATCGCCTCCGTGTCCCAGGTTCTTCTGAAAAAAAGCGCGCTGCGCCGGTATTCCTCCGTACTGCGGGAATATCTGAATCCCTGGGTTCTCGGCGGATACGGCCTTCTGTTTTTGTCCATGCTCCTGACAGTGTATGCCTACAGCGGTATGGATTACAAAAACGGCCCGGTTATCGAGGCATCGGGAAACGTACTGGTATTGCTTTTGAGCTTCCTGTTCTTCCGGGAGCGAATCAGCGTAAGGAAGCTGCTGGGCATCGCCTTTATCATGGCGGGGATGCTGGTATTTTATGCATAGCGTTCCAGTCAGTGGGAATGCTGGTATTTTATGCGCGGCGTTCCATATATTGCATAGCCCCCCGGGGTTGAGATAATGTATAAAGTCTGATATATTGATACTGACGAGCCGCGCAGCTGTGGAGCGGCCGGCTCAGGCGGGATGGGGCGAAGCAGAAAAGAGCCTGCCCGGCTCGTCAGGGAAGTTATAGTACAATATCACATGGAAAGGGAGGAAGTCTGAAGGACACAAAATCACATGAAAAAGAGAAAAACATTCGGATTGTATGGCACAAATAAGAGAAAAACAGCAAAAAGAGCTGATAAATATACAGAAGAATTTTATGAGGCCTTTGACGACGATGCGGACGGCTTTTATACCGAGGACGGCGCATATGGTGCCGCGCCTTATGCGGAAGAGTTCGCGCAGGAGTTTGAGGACGGCGCATACGACGGCGTAACGTTTGCGGATGATGAAGCGGATGAGGCATACGGAAGTGAAGCGTACGAAAATGCATCCTATACAGAGGAGGCCTATGAGGACGCGTTTTATGCGGAAGACGAGGTATATGTGAGCGACGCCTGTGAGAACGCGTCTTATATGGAAGAAGACGCCTATGAGGATGCGTCTTATGCGGAAGAATTTGCGCAGGAGTTTGAGGATGATGCGTATGACGGCGTGACGTTTGCGGATGAAGATGATGAGGCATACGGGGACGGCGCGTATGAGAACGCGTCCTATGAGGATAACGGTGCGTATGAGGATGTACCCTATGCGGACAGCGGCGCGTATGAGAGCGCTTCTTATGAGGAGAACGGCGCGTACGAGGATGTACCTTATGCGGACAGCGGTGCGTATGAGAGCGCTTCTTATGCAGAGAACGGCGTGTATGAGGACGCAGCTTATATGGAAGAGGAAGCCTGTGAGGACGCAGGATACGCACAGGAATTTGAGGACGAAGCATACGACGGCGTGACGTTTGCGGATGAAGACGACGAGGCATACGGGGACGGCGTGTATGAGAACGTGTCCTGTGCGGAGGGAAATTCGTATGACGGCGGAGCAGACCCGGACGATACATATGGCGGTACAGCTTATGCAGATGCGTATGCACAGGACGAATATGCAGAGCCGGTGTATAACGAGGATGCGTACGCGGATGAGGAGGCATATGCGGACGAAGCATACGAGGACTATGAGGACGGCTACGAAACTGCGTACGGTGATATGGATGCTTCCGATATGTACGATATGTATGAGGAGGATGCGGTAGAGCTGGGGCCGGATTTGCAGGGCGGCTTTGGCGCGCGGATTCTGCAGTGGCTCCGCAATATGACTGCATTTGACGTCATTCTTGCCTCTACGGGAGTTATTCTTGTTGTGGCCGCGGTGGTTGCCGGAAGCATGTATTTGGAGACCAGGCGGATTAATGAGGGGATTGAAGCGCTCGCTCCGATGGGAGAGGAGCTTGCCAATGTCGGCATTGTCGGGGAAGACGGGCTTTATGCCATGACGAGCTCGGCATTGTCGGGGCAATTTGCCGCGGAGCTTGAAAGTGAGACGATTTCTTCCATGGAGGTCGTGGACGTAGATGCGCCTGCAGCGTCAAGCGGCAGGGTAAACGTGAATTTTACTTCTGTGGAGAAGGATCTGAAAATCCGTTTTACGGACGCCGATACAGGACAGCTCATCACCGGTACGGTGTTCGAGGTGGTGCTGACCAATGCAAAGGGCAAGCGGCTGGTGCTTACGGATGACGATATGGACGGCATTATCTATGCCCAGAATGTAAATCCGGGAAAGTTTGACGCGGTAATCACATCGACCGATAAATACCAGTTCCCTGAGCAGGCGCAGCAGGTTACCGTAAAGGATAAGGTAGAGTATGTGGTGATTCACGACGTACAGGATGAGGTCAAGAAGGAGTCGCAGGTCAATGTAGCGGTTGAGGATACGCAGAAGCAGGACGCCCAAAAAGAAGAGGAAAAGATTAAGGACACGGTAGAATGGGTCGAGTCCACCAAGACCCTGATTGGCGGTACGGAAGGGTACCTGCCGGTGGATAAGAATACCATAGCGGATCCCTCGCAGGCAGCCAGGGCTGCTGCGCGTATGCTGTTCGATACCCTGAACGTAACGCTTGACAAAACGGCGCTCACGCTGACAATCGGGAGCAGCGCGGACTTATCCGGCACCAAATATTCGGATTCCACAGAGGGTGATGTTTCGTATAAATATACGACAGAATGGAAATCCTCTAATGAGAGCGTTGCGTCCGTAAGCGACGGCAAGGTTACTGCGAAGGCGGCCGGAACCGCTACGATTACGTATACTGTGACGAAAAAGACGATTACGACAGAGAAGGTGGAGGGCGAGACCCAGACAAGCACAACGACCGAGGAAAAGGAATTGTCCGAAGCGGAGTATGAGGCCTATAAAAAGGAGACGGAAGCCAAGTCTGACGAGAAGACCGAATATAAGGTTGAAGGGACAAAGGGAGATGCCGTGACCGGCGAGGCTTCGACAGAGCCCTCCGGGGAAACGAAATACAAATACACGATAACCATTACGACAACGCAGAAGGGCGAGGGTACGACAAAGACCAGCGAGACCTCGGAGACAGCCAGCGCTTCCTGCGAGGTTACGGTAAAGGCAGCAGGGATTACTGCCGCAAGCCTGGAGCTCTCAAAGAGTGCGGACAGCTGTAATGTGGGGAGTACGCTTACCGTAAAGCCGTCAAAGCTTGTATACACGAAAGAGGACGGCACAAAGGAAGAGGTCACAAGCTTCCCCACGGTGACATGGGCAAGCTCCGACAAGGCGATTGCGACCATTGACGCTAACGGCGTGGTTACGGGCGTAAAGGCCGGAAAAGTTACGATTACCGCCACGATTACCGGCATTAAGGGGGCGGACGGCAAGGAGCTTCCGATCAGCGCGACAATTGATGTGACAATCAGCGAGGCGCCGGTCTTTTCACTTACGCTGGACAGAACAAGCGAGGTATATCTTGCCGTGCGCGGACAGACGACACTGGTAGCGACGGTGAAAAACTATAAGAGCGATTCCGGCGTTACATGGGAGTCCTCGGACAAAAAGATAGCGACCGTGGACGAGAAGGGCGTTGTGACGGGTGTTTCGGCCGGAAAGGTCACTATTACGGCTACGACGAAGGAAAAAGGCGCCGACGGAAAGCCCCTGAAGGCAACATGTATTGTTACAATCAATTCCGACGCGACCTCGGATACGACGACGAAGCTCAAGGACAAGAACGGCAATCAGATCTACATCAAGGATAAGGACGGCAACTATAAGGAAGCCGTTTACGCGGATTACTTCACTGCACCGGAGTTTTATATCCGGACAGAGGGGCAGTATGCGTACACCGGATGGCAGACGATTAACGGGAAGACCTATTACTATGATAAGAACGGCAAGGTGGTAACCGGGACACAGGTTATTCAGGGCGTTACCTACAACTTTGATTCGACCGGCGCGATTGCGGCCTCGGTCAACGGATCCACGTTTGGTATTGATGTTTCGAGACATAACGGAAACATCGACTGGAATGCGGTAAAGGCCTCCGGCGTAGACTATGTTATAATCCGCTGCGGTTACCGCGGCTCAGCGACCGGCGTGCTGGTTGAGGATGAGAACTTCAAAAAGAATATCAAGGGTGCGACAGCCGCCGGCTTAAAGGTCGGAATCTATGTATTCTCACAGGCCGTGGACGAGGTGGAGGCCGTAAAGGAGGCTTCCCTTGCGGTAAGCCTTGCAAAGGGCTACAACCTGACGTACCCGATATTTATCGATACCGAATCCAGCGGCGGCAGAGCTGACAAGATCGACACGGCTACCAGAACGGCGGTCGTCAACGCATTCTGCCAGACTGTTGCAAACGCAGGCTACCAGCCGGGAATCTATGCGTCGAAATCATGGTACGAGACAAAGCTGAACATGAGCGCCATCGGCAATTACAAGATATGGCTCGCTCAGTATGCGGCCGCGCCCAGCTATAAGGGCAGATATGACATGTGGCAGTATTCCAGCAAGGGAACCATCAGCGGAATCAGCGGAAAGGTCGACTTAAATTTGAGCTATCTCGGATATTAACTTGCATTATTTCCCATTTCGGGATAGAATAAATTAGGAGAATGAACGGAGGTAGATTTCGATGAGGACATATTTGGTAACGGGAGGCGCCGGCTTCATTGGCTCCAATTATATTCATTATATGCTGCGCAAATACGGCGATGCGATTAAGATCATCAACGTGGACGCCCTGACCTACGCCGGGAACCTTGAGAACCTCAAGGACATTGAGGACAGAGACAACTATGTGTTTGTCAAGGCGGATATAACGGACAAGGCGGCGATTGCGGCGATTTTTGCGGAGAACGACATTGACAGAGTGGTCCACTTTGCGGCGGAAAGCCATGTTGACAGAAGCATCAAAAATCCCGAGGTCTTTGTGCAGACAAATGTGCTTGGCACGGCGGTGATGCTCAATTGTGCCAAGGACGCGTGGGAGCTTGAGGATGGCAGCTTCCGTGAAGGGAAGAAATTCCTCCATGTGTCGACCGATGAGGTGTACGGTTCGCTTGAGAACGAGGGGGAGTACTTCTATGAGACAACCCCTTATGACCCGCACAGCCCTTATTCGGCGAGCAAGGCCTCCTCGGATATGCTGGTGAAGGCCTATATGGATACCTACAGGTTCCCGGCCAATATCACCAACTGTTCAAACAACTACGGGCCCTATCAGTTTCCTGAGAAGCTGATACCGCTGATTATCAATAATGCCTTACAGGGCAGGAAGCTTCCGGTCTACGGGGACGGAAAGAACGTCCGCGACTGGCTTTACGTGGAGGACCATGCCAAGGCGATTGATATGGTACAGGAGCAGGGGCGCCTGTTCGAGACCTATAACATTGGCGGGCACAACGAGAAGCAGAATATTGAAATCATCGAGATTATTATAGAGACGCTGCAGGAGCAGCTTGCGGACGATGACCCGAGAAAGCCGCTGGTGTCAAAGGATTTGATTACCTATGTGGCGGACCGGAAAGGACATGACCGAAGGTACGCCATTGCGCCGGACAAGATCAAGGCGGAGATTGGCTGGGAGCCGGAGACCATGTTCAAGGAGGGCATCAAGAAGACAATCAAGTGGTATTTTGACCATGAGGATTGGATGAAAAACGTCACAAGCGGCGATTATCAGAATTATTATGCGGAAATGTATCAGTAAGAGCATGGAAGACTTAAAGGGAACGTCAATATGGCGTTCCCGATTTGGCGTAAATAAAACAAACAAAATAACGTAAATTAAAAAGGAGTTTATTGATGAAAGGAATTATTTTAGCGGGCGGCTCCGGCACCCGCCTCTATCCGTTGACGAAGGCGATTTCCAAACAAATCATGCCGGTCTATGACAAACCGATGATATATTATCCGCTTTCGACGCTGATGCTTGCGGGAATCCGGGATATCCTGATTATTTCGACACCGAGGGATCTTCCGATATTCAAGGAGCTTTTCGGAACGGGGGAACAGCTTGGACTGCGCATGGAATATGCGGTGCAGGAGCAGCCCAGAGGGCTTGCGGACGCGTTTATTATCGGAGCGGATTTTATCGGCGGGGATTCGGCGGCGCTGGTGCTTGGCGACAATATTTTCTACGGGCAGAGCTTTTCCAGGCTGCTGCAGCGGGTGGCGCAGAAGGAGAGCGGCGCGACGATCTTCGGCTATTATGTCAGAGATCCCAGAGAGTACGGCGTTGTGGAGTTTGACGAGAACGGCAAAGCGATTTCCATTGAGGAGAAGCCGGAGCATCCCAGGAGCAATTACGCGGTTCCCGGACTCTATTTTTACGACAATGACGTGGTGGAAATCGCACGGAATGTGAAGCCCTCCGCAAGAGGGGAGATCGAGATCACCAGCATCAATAACGAATATCTGCGGCGCGGCACGCTTACGGTGGAGACAATGGGGCGCGGCTTTGCGTGGCTGGATACGGGGAACCATGATTCCCTTCTGGACGCGGCGGATTTTGTGTGCGCGTTCCAGAAGCGGCAGGGCCTGTATATTTCATGTATTGAAGAGATTGCATATAAGAGGGGCTTTATCACGCGGGAGCAGCTTTTAAAGCTGGCGGAGCCGCTGATGAAGACAGAGTACGGAAAATATTTGGTAGAGGTTGCGAATGGACTCTAAGGGAAAGCGGATAGGCATACTGCTTGTATTGTCAGCGGTAATGCTGGTCATGGCGGCGCTGGCGGTCGTGAACTTTAACCGGCTGATGGGCGATACGCCGCAGGAGGAGCAGGATAAGGATGCGCAGACCTATGCGGGGCGTACGATTGAGGCCGACGGCAGGGTCAGAGGGGCTGATTTATCCGCGTTTCTGCGGGATGAGGATTTTTTTGACGAGAGCACGCCCGGCGGCGACAGCCTGCTTCAGGCTACATATGATGAAATCGATGAGAACGGGGAGCTTGTCCGGACGCTGACGCTGCTGGTAAGCTCCGTAGAGCGGGACATCCGTGTGAAGGTCGTGGACGACAAGGGAGCAGTCGTATCGGGGCAGGCGTTTACGGTGGAGGTTGCGGATACCGGCGTGTATATGGACGAGGACAAGGACGGTATTATCCATATATCCGGCATCAAGCCGGGGCAGTATCAGGTGTCGCTCTCAGCGCTTGAGGGCTTTCAGGTTCCGGAGGAGCCGGCCAATGTCCGGGTAAAGTCCATCGTGTCCTATACGGCGATTGACGATATCGAATATTTTGTACACTCCGAATCGGAGGTGGATATCCTCAAGGAGGATGCGGAGCGCGGAACCGGCGTGGTAGACGAGGAGGACGAGGATGACACGCAGTACACGGCTCTTTTGGATACGGATGAACGCGATAACGCGGTTGCGCTCGGTATCGACGTATCGAAGTGGAACGGAGAGATTGACTGGGATATTGTAAAGGCCGAGGGCGTCGAATTCGCGATTATCCGCTGCGGCTACCGCGGTTCTTCGTCCGGCTGGCTTGTAGAGGATCCGTATTTCTACAAAAATATCGAGGGTGCGCGGAAGGCGGGCGTCAAGGTCGGCATCTACTTCTTCACACAGGCTGTCAGCCTGGTGGAGGCCGTGGAGGAGGCCAGTATGGTCATTGCGCTTCTGGGCGATTTTGAACCGGAATATCCGATATTTATCGATGTGGAGGGTGCGGCGGGCGGCAACGGCCGCGCGGACGGTCTGGATGCGGCGACGCGGACGGCGGTGGTCAACGCTTTTTGTCAGACCATCCAGAATGCGGGAATGGAGGCCGGCGTCTATTCCAGCCGGAACTGGTATTACAACAATCTGGAGCTGGACGACACGTATCATCATCGGGTATGGCTTGCCGAATACCGGCAGACGCCGCTGTATACAGGCAGATATGATATGTGGCAGTATACCTCCAACGGATCCGTGGCCGGCATTGAAGGGCGTGTGGACCTGAATGTCAGCTACCTGGGCTATTAGGAAAAAGTGTGCGGTATTGCAATAAAAGAGAGAAAGGATTTGGTAAAATGGGAAAGATTACAGTAGAAACATGTGAGATAGAAGGACTGAAAATCATTACGCCGACCGTCCATGGGGATAACAGAGGTTATTTTATGGAAACCTACAATTACAATGATTTTAAGGAAGCCGGGATTGACCAGGTGTTTGTACAGGATAATCAATCCGCATCCCGCAGAGGCGTTCTGAGAGGGCTGCATTTTCAGAAGGAGTTTCCGCAGGACAAGCTGGTTCGCGTGATTAAGGGAGAGGTATACGACGCGGTGGTCGACCTCAGAGAAGGCTCCAAAACCTTCGGAAAATGGTATGGCGTCCTGCTCTCCGAGGAAAACAAAAAGCAGTTTTTTGTCCCGAAGAATTTTGCGCACGGCTTTTTGGTGCTTTCCGACTATGCGGAGTTCTGCTATAAATGTACCGAATTTTATCATCCAAACGATGAGGGCGGGCTGCGCTGGGACGACCCGGATATCGGCGTTGCATGGCCGATTCCTGCGGGAATGGAGCTGATACTGGCAGAGCGTGACCAGAAATGGGGCGGCATCAAGGACTTCAAGAGGTAGCATCCGATGAAAAGGGGTTTATCCAAGACGACGATAAAGCTGCTGGTGACGGCCGCGGCGGCAGCTCTGGCGGCGGTGATTGTGATTCATCACAATCCGCTGGCGGACCAGCATGAAGAAAATGTAAAAAAGGTGATTGCCTGCCTGATGATTGTCGGAGCAATGGGGATTTTCTACCGCTTTTACGATAAGCTGATGTCGCTGCCGGCCGAGCTGTGGCAGTCGCGGCATCTGCTGTGGAAGCTTGCGAAAAACGATTTTAAGAACCGTTATGCGGGCTCCTATCTTGGCCGTGTCTGGGCGTTCACGCAGCCGGTGGTTACGGTGCTCCTGTACTGGTTTGTCTTTGGGCATGTGATGGGGCAGGACAAGCTGGAAACGCTGGCGGTCGGCGTGGAAGCGCCTTATGTGCTGTGGCTTACGGCGGGACTGGTTCCATGGTTTTACTTCAGCGAGGCCATTAACAACGGGACGACGTCACTTCTGGAGTACAGCTATCTTGTCAAGAAGGTAGTCTTTAAGATCAGTATTATTCCGATTGTCAAGCTGATTGCGGCTTCGTTTATCCATATTTTCTTTGTATGCTTTATGCTGGTAGTGTATTTTGTGTACGGATACCAGCCGGATGTCTATCTGCTGCAGCTGATTTATTATAGCTTCTGCATGTTCATATTTGTTCTGGCGCTCAGCTATTCCACCTGCGCGATTGTCATATTCTTTCGTGACCTGACGCAGATTATCGCGATTTTCCTGCAGGTGGGGATGTGGGCAACGCCGATTCTCTGGAATATTTCCATGCTGGACGGCAGTCCCGTCCTGCAGAAGATATTAAAGATTAACCCGGTATTTTATATTGTAAACGGTTATAGAGACGCCATGTTCGCCAAGACATGGTTCTGGCAGGACTTTTATTCAACCGCGTACTTCTGGATTGTCACGGTGGTCTTCTTCGGGATTGGTGCGCTGATTTTCAGAAGACTGAAGACGCATTTTGCGGATATGCTATGAAAAAACCAAGCAACTCTAAGAGCACTGAAAAACGTGCTCTAAGACTTGCTAAGTTTTTAGAAGAACGCAAGGGCTGCGTTCTTCGGAGAAATAGCAACAAACCATGAAAGCAGCCCGATAGGGCGGATTTTGAATGTTTTTAGGATTGCGGGAGCATGAAATGCGGAGCAATCCGTGGGTATCATAGAAATAGCATGGTGCGCTTATCAATAGAGAGAAAGGCTTGGTTTGCAGGTATGGAACAGGAAGAAATCGCGATTGCGGTAGACAATGTATGCAAAGTATATAAGCTGTATGACAGACCGATGGACCGGATGAAGGAGGCGCTCGGCCTTACAAGGAAGAAGAAGTACCGCGAGCATTTTGCCCTTTCCAATGTGAGCTTTGACATCCGGCAGGGAGAGTGCGTAGGCATTATAGGGACGAACGGCTCCGGAAAGTCCACTATTCTCAAAATAATAACGGGCGTTCTCAATCCGACCGGCGGTACGGTCCGGGTCAACGGCAGGATTTCCGCGCTGTTGGAGCTTGGCGCAGGCTTTAATATGGAGTACTCCGGTATGGAGAACATTTACCTCAACGGCACGATGAACGGCTTTTCGCAGAATGAGATTAACGAAAGGCTGCAGGATATTCTGGACTTTGCGGATATCGGCGATTATGTGCACCAGCCGGTGAAAACTTATTCGAGCGGTATGTTCGTGCGTCTTGCCTTTTCGGTGGCGATTAATATTGATCCCGAGATTTTGATTGTCGACGAGGCGCTGTCGGTGGGGGACGTGTTTTTTCAGGCAAAATGCTATCACAAGTTTGAGGAATTTAAGAAGATGGGCAAGACCATCATTATCGTCAGCCATGATTTGAGCAGTATCGCCAAGTACTGCGACAGGGTTATTCTGCTCAATCAGGGCGTGAAGCTCGGCGAGGGGCTTCCAAAGGATATGATCGACGATTTCAAGCGGGTGCTTGTGGGGCAGTATGAGCTGCCCGACGCAAAGTCGGAGCAAAGCCTTTTGCAGGATGCGGAGGTTCAGGAGGCCGTGCTGGCAAAGAGCGCCGCGCAGAAGAAAGCGGGACAGGGGGATTCGGACAGCAAAACGCTCGAATACGGTACCCGGGAGGCCCAAATCGAAGCGTTCTATGTGACGGACGACAGAGATATCCGCACCAATGCGATTATGAAGGGCGCGGAGTTTACGATACACATGCGCGTGCGGTTTGAGAAGGCGCTGCCCGCGCCGATTTTTGCCTTTTCCTTCAAGACGGCAAAGGGAACGGAGATTACAGGAACGAACACCATGTTTGAGAAGGCGTTTCTGGAGTCGGTCGAGGCCGGTGCGGTAAAGGAGATTCGCTTCACGCAGAAAATGTCCCTGCAGGGCGGAGAATATCTGCTCTCGTTCGGTGTCACGGGATATAACGGAAACGATTTTCAGGTATACCACAGGCTGTATGACGCGCTCGACGTGACGGTGATTTCCGATAAGAATACCGTGGGGTATTATGATATGGACTCTAAGGTTGCGGTGTGCGACGCATCCGGCGAGGACTGAGAGAAATGGAGAAGAAGATGCAGGCAGGGATGGCGGATAAGCAGGAAAAAACAGGAAATGTGATATTGGACCTGACCTATTATCAGGGCGAGGATTTCTATACGGACGGGGCGATTGAGGACGAGCTGCTTGAGATTGTAAAGAACAATGCGCCGGAGGCGTTTCCCGGAATTATCGAACAGAAAAAAAGCTGGCCGGTTTTCTACCATCTGTCCGAATTCCGCCCGAACATCATCAACTGGCTGCCCTTCAAGAAGACGGACAGGGTTTTGGAAATCGGCGCGGGCTGCGGCGCGATAACGGGCGCTTTGGCAAAGCGCGCAGGAAGCGTGACCTGCGTTGACTTATCCAGAAAGCGGAGCAGAATCAATGCTTACCGGAATCAGGAATACGGCAACATTACGATTATGGTGGGCAATTTTAAGGATATTGAGCCGCATCTGCCGAAGGATTTCGATTATGTACTCCTGATCGGCGTATTTGAGTACGGGCAGGCATATATCGGCGGGAACACGCCCTACGAGGATTTTATGCGCATCTGTAACCGGCACCGGAGCGCTGCCGGCCGCATGATAATTGCGATTGAAAACAAATTCGGCCTGAAATACTGGGCGGGCTGCCGGGAGGATCATCTGGGTACTTATTTTTCGGGGCTCGAGGGGTACCGGGAGGGCGGGAGCGCCCGCACATTCACGCGGCGGGGACTGGAGCGTATTCTGCGGCAGGCGGAAATTGACGAATATTCCTTCTACTATCCGTATCCCGACTATAAATTTATGACGACGCTGTATTCGGACGACTATCTTCCCAGGAAGGGGGAGCTGTCCAACAACCTTCGGAATTTTGACCGGGACCGGGTGCTTTTGTTTGACGAAAAGCAGGTGTTTGACCAGATTATAGAGGAGGAGGCATTCCCGATGTTCTCCAATTCCTACCTGCTGCTTGTCGGCCCTGCGCCGGAGACGGTGTATACAAAGTTTTCAAATGACAGGAGCCGGGATAAGGCGATTCGAACCGCGATTGTGCGGGAGCCCGCGGGAGGACTGCATGTGGAGAAGCTGCCGGATACGCCGGCGGCGCGCGGACATATCGAGAATACGCTGCGCGCGTATGAGCTGCTCTCGAAGCGTTACGAGGGGACCAAGGTTACCATCAACCGCTGCCGCCCGATTGGCGGGGACGCCGGCGCGGGGCTGGCATTTGAATTTTGCGGCGGCGTGACGCTGGAGGGAATGCTGGACGCATGTCTGGCCGGGGCGGATATGGAGGGCTTTGAGCGGCTGGTCGCGGAATATATGGAGTGGCTGCGCTATAACGAGGCGTCCGGCGTCAGCAATATTGACTTTATTTTTCCGAATATATTGATAGACGGCGAACGCTGGCATGTCATCGATTATGAATGGACCTTTGAGCGGCATATCCCTGCGGAGGATATTGCCTTTCGGGCGTTTTATACCTACATGATGGGAAGCGAGGGCCGCAGGGCCTGCGAGGAGCTGCTGATGCGCAGGATGCTTGGCTTTACGCCCAAGCGGGTGCAGGAGGGCGCAGCGGCGGAGCAGGAATTCCAACGCTATGTGGGCGGTGCGTGCGCGTCGGTCGGCGCGATGCGCGAGCTGATAGGAAACCGCGCCTATGAGCTTGCGGGTATGCTGGAGTATTGTATCTATGCCGACAGCAAGTTTTCGGCGAAGATCTACATCGATTACGGAGACGGCATTTTCAGTGAGGAGCATTCCGTTACGTTCAGGGACTGCTATGTGGAGGAGCGCAGTCTGAGTCTTTCATACGAGATTCCCGCGGAAGCAGTACGGCTGCGGATTGATCCGTGTTCCTATGCGTGCGCGGTGGATATTGAGCGGATAGCGGTGGGAGAACAGGAGTATACGCGGGATATGATAGCGGTAAACGGTGTATGGCAGGCATGTGGTCTCCTGGTCTTTGACAATGCCGACCCGAATCTGACGATTTCTGTCACAGGCGGACAGCGGCTGGCGGTGAAGATGGAGGTTCTGGAGCTGCCGGAGGAATTATCAAGGCAGCTGGCGGACCGGCAGCCGGAGCAGGAGGGGGTTCTTTCCAGAGCCAGACGGTTTTTGAAACGGTAGGTTAAAGAAAAAGAAGGAATTGTATGCGCGAAAAGCGGCGCAGAAATGAAGAAAATTATGATAAGCAGAATTAAAACAGCGATTCAGGACAAATTATACGAGAACTGCATAACGGAATACCGAAGGGAGCTGCGCTGCCAGACAGATCCATATCTGGTATGGATTAAGGAGAATGAAGGGGCGGACGACGGGGATACGGAGGAATCCTATCCCTCTCTTGGCGTTGTGTATATGGAGCAGTGCACGGGGGGCTTTTCGCTGGCGGATATCAATAAAGAATATATTGTCTTTGTGTCGCGAGGCGGGAAGATTTCCGTCAATGCCTTCCGGGAGATTATGAAGTATTTTGACGGCCACAAAGCGGTCGATGTCGTCTATGCCGACGAGGACGTATGGATGCTGCCCGAGGAGGACGAAGACGCCCAGGGGCGCGTGCTGTCCAGGGAGGCGGACGATGAGCTGGCGCACCGTATTTATCCGTGGACGAAGCCGATGTGGTCGCCGGATACGCTGTTTTCCTTCTTTTATTTCGGGAATATCTTTGCGGTCAGGAGAAATGCCCTTGCGTCCGTCGAATGGCTTGGCGACGAGGACTACCGCAAGAATATCTATGATTTTGCCCTGAAGGCGACAGAGTCCGGGAAGCGTGTGGGGCATATTGAGAAAATCCTTTTTCACGCGTATGAGCGGGGAAGGAGCAGAGAGGAAATCGAGGAGCGCCTGATGCACGAGACGAAGTATATCGGCGTGGGGCCGGCCTATGACTTTATCCGCAAGGCGGCCATGGAGCGGCGCGGCCTGCAGGGCAGAATGTTTCTCGACAGTATGACGGGAATCACCTACCCCGTCTATGAAGCGCCCGAAAATCCCTGCGTCAGCATTATCATTCCGTCGAAGGATAATTCCGCTGTGCTCAGGCAGTGCATCGCGTCGATTTACGACCATACGGCATACAAAAATTTTGAGATTATCGTGGTGGATAACGGAAGCACGGCGCAGACGCGTATCCGGACAGAAAACCTGCGGGAAAGCTATGCGTTTACCTATATCTACAAGCCGATGGCGTTTAACTTTTCGGCAATGTGCAACCTTGGCGTCGCACAGGCAAAGGGCGAGTATATTCTGCTGCTGAATGACGATATGGAGGTTATCGAGGATTCATGGCTGACACGGATGCTGGGACAGGCGGCGCTGGGGCATGTCGGCGCGGTCGGCGCGAAGCTTTTGTATCCGCAGACGACGCTGATACAGCATGCAGGCATAAGCAATACCATTTACGGTCCCGGGCATAAGCTGAAGAAAATGGACGACACAGTATCCTATTATTATGGCAGGAACCGCTTTATCTATGATATGATCGGCGTGACCGCGGCATGCCTTTTGATGCGCAAGAGCTATTATGTCGCGATGGGCGGTCTCTACAACGGCCTTGCGGTCGCGTACAATGATGTGGACCTGTGCTTCCGGCTCTGCATGAAGGGACTGTACAATGTGCAGAGAAACGATGTGGTGCTTTACCACCATGAGTCCCTGAGCCGCGGGGACGATATGCAGGACAAGGAAAAGCTTAAGCGGCTGGCGGCTGAGAAGGATATGCTTTACCGCAGACACCGCAAATTCTATCGGCAGGACCCGTTTATCGGAACGCTGATGAACAGCGGGGAACCGGAGTATCACTGCAGATGGCTGGAGGGATATGAGTTTGTCAACCTCACCGGATACGACGAGAAGCTGCAGGAGGGGAAGCCGCTTCCGAATGAGCGGGGCATGAATCAGGCCATCATGGTTGTAGTGGAGGATTGCTGTAAGGAAGCGTATACGCAGAAAACTTATTATCTGATAAAGGGATGGGCTTATGTGCCGGGCGCCGATAACGCGCGCTATAAGTTCAAAATCCTGTTTCGGAATGCGCTCGGGGACGTCTGGGAGATGCCGGTGCAGAAGCGCTACCGCAAAGACGTCGCAGCCATTCTGGAGGGGGAGAAAAATGTGGAGATGACCGGCTTTTGCAGCTGGATATTTGACGGCGTTCTGCCGCCGGGCACCTATGAGCTGTGGATGACTGCAAAGGACAGCTGTTCCAGACAGCGGCTTTACCGGAAAATGGATAAACAGCTGGTGATAGATTAAGATGACCGGAGACGGACTATGGATTATCAGGAGACATTGTTTGCGCAGTATACGCCCTATCTGCAATGGCTGAAGGAGCAGCGCCCGGGGGCGGAGCAACAGGATAACGATACGGAATTGGGGAAGAGGGTGTGTGTGCTTCCCTTTTCGTCATGTATGGATCCGGTTGGCGCGCTTGCGGATGTGCAGCGGATAGAAGAGGCGCGTATTTATATCTTTGCAAACCGAGGCGGCAGGATGGCGGCGCATGCGCCGGCACAGCTTGCGCAGGCCTTTGCGCGGCATGCGGACGCTGTGCTGGTCTATACGGATGAGGATTATCTTGGCACGCTTAGGATGCTTTACGGGATTGAGGAGGAGCGTTTTGCGGCGTCGTTTTTGGCAGGCTGGCGGGATGAGGAGACAGGGCTTTACAGGGGGGCGCCGTGGTTTAAACCGGATTTTTCACCGGATACGCTGCGTTCCTTTTTCTATATCGGCGGCCTGTTTGCCCTGCGGGGAGCGGTTCTTCGGCGTGTGTGGCGTCCGCAGCGGAGTCTGTACGAGACAGTGGCGGCAGCGGTAGCGCTGTGCGGGCAAGGCAGGGACAGAGGCGTCGTGCATCTGCCCCGGGTGCTTTTCACGAACAGGCGGCTGGCCGACAGCAGGGAGCTGCCGGGCAGAGGCGCACTGGCGCCGGACACGGAGCCGGATATCGCAAAGCGGCTGGTATCCGTTATTATTCCGAGTAAGAATAACAGCAGTGTTTTAGAGCGCTGCCTGCGGACGCTGACTGCCTGTACAACGGCGGTTTTGTATGAGCTGATTATTGTCGATAATGGCAGCTGCGACGAGGAAAAGAGGCGGCTGCAGCGGCTGTTTGATGCGCTTGGAACGGACAGGCCGGCGCTTACCCTCACCTATCTGTATGAGGAGAGCCCCTTTAATTTTTCTGCGATGTGCAATCGCGGCGCCCGCGCGGCAAAAGGGGAATACCTGTTATTTCTAAATGACGATATGGAGATTGTCCGGCCCGGCTGGCTGCACAGCATGCTGGGAGCGGCGTGTCAGGCGCATGTCGGGGCGGTCGGCGCGAAGCTCTGGTATCCGGACGGGGATACGGGAGGGACAGGCATCCACCGGCTCCAGCATGCGGGGATAACCAATATGGGGATTGGGCCGGCGCATAAGCTCTCCGGTATGATGGATGAGGGAAATCTGTACCACGGGCACAATATTGTCACATACAATATGCTTGCGGTGACGGGCGCGTGCCTGCTGGTTGCGCGGGAGAAGTTTGACCTTGCCGGAGGCTTTGACGAGGAGCTTGCGGTTGCGTACAACGATGTGTCGCTCTGCTTCCGGTTGTATGAATTGGGATTTTTCAACGTCGTCTGCAATGACGCGGCGCTGTTTCACCATGAATCGCTGAGCCGCGGGCAGGATACTTCACCGCAAAAGCAAAAACGGCTGCAGCAGGAGCTGGACAGATTGTATAAAAAGCACCCGCAATTAAAAGGTCGGGATCCTTTTTACAGTCCGAATCTGGTACAATGGAAAAAGGACGTGCAGTATCATACCGGCTATTTATATGCCTGCGATAAGCCGGTGCAGGCAAGACGCATGGATGCGGGGGCTGTGAGGGCGTTACCGCGGGCGCACCAAAATCCTTATATCAGAAGGCTTACCGGTGAAAACCTGTCCATGCTGTCTATTGACAGCGTGATGTCGACAGACAGCGTGATGCTGATAAACAGCGTGATGTCGACAGACAGCATAGCGTTCGTTGACGACGTCGTATCGGTTGAAGGCGTTTCAGCTGATTATATATCCGCGAGGGAAGAGCCTGCGTCCGGGAGGCTGATTGTGGTGACGGGCTGGTATGTGTTAAGAGGACATGATAATGTGTCCGTCACGAAAGCGCTTTTACTGCGCAATATAAATAACATGAGTGATGTTTATGAGCTGCCGATACACCCGCTGCTGCGGGAGGATGTATCGGAGCTGTTTCGGCAGGAGACAGGGAAAAGGGCGACGCGCAACACGGAGCTTTCCGGAATACAGGTGATATTTAACGGCGGTGAGATTCCGGCGGGGAGCTATGAAATCGGGGTTCTTGCAAAAAAGAACAGGAGTTATATTATTTGGAGCGGACAGACCTTGACGATGGATGCAGTCTGTGAAGAGGAACGGGATGAATCCTGAAACGGTTTACGGAATGGGTTATGCATTCTGAATACACATATGGATAATGTCACAGGGGAAATGATAGAAGGGAGCGGTACTATGGAGAAGGAAAATCAGGATTGTAATCAGCAGGCGCAGGATGCGGAATTCTACAGGCAGGCTTATGAGCAGGAGAAGGCGCGGGCGGCGTCCCTGGCCGGACGGCTTGCCGACGCCAGAAACGAGGCGGATAATCTGCAGTTTCAGCTGGACCGTATCAAGCGCAACCCCGTCTGGAAGGCGAGCAAGCCGCTGCGCGCGGGAATGCACTGGGGGCTGCGCAATTACAGGAGGCTGCGGAATCTTGGCGGGCCCAAGGGCATTGCGCGCAAGCTGCGCCAGAAGCGGATTGAGGCGGAGGCAAAGAAGCTGCACGGCACGGCAAGCTTTCCGACACCGGAGGAGGCAAAGCGGCAGCGGGAGACGCGGTTTGACCGGATGGTGAAGATCAGCATTCTTGTGCCGCTGTGGAATACGCCCCTTCCGTTTCTGGAGGAGATGATAGGCTCCGTGCAGGCGCAGACCTATCAGAACTGGGAGCTGTGTCTGGCCGACGGCTCGGATAGCGCACATAATGAGGTAGAGGAGCGCTGCCGCGCGTATATGGCAGAGGATGCGCGAATCGTCTATCAAAGACTGGAAAAAAACGAGGGGATTTCCGGGAATACAAACAGGTGTTATGAAATGGCGACAGGGGACTATATCGGCCTGTTTGACCATGATGATGTGCTGCACCCGGCGGCGCTGTACGAGTATGTCCGGGTTATTAACGAGCAGGGGGCGGATTATATTTACTGCGATGAGACCACCTTTAAGGGAGACAGCATCAACAATATGATTACGCTGCACTTTAAGCCGGATTACGCAATCGACAACCTGCGTGCCAACAATTATATCTGCCATTTCAGCGTTTTTGCCAGGACGCTTCTGGAAGGGACGGAGCTGTTCCGCAGCGGCTTCGACGGCAGCCAGGATCACGATATGATACTGCGCCTTACCAGCAATGCGAAAAAGGTGGTGCATGTGCCCAGGCTCCTGTATTACTGGCGTTCCCACAAGGGCAGCACAGCCAGCGACATCAGCGCGAAGCCCTATGCCATAGCGGCGGCCAAGGGCGCGGTGGCGGATCATCTGACCAAGAGCGGCTTTAAGAACTTTGAGCTTAAGAGCACCAGAGCGTTTGACACGATTTTTGAGATCAAATACGAAATTCTCAGCGAGGATATGATTTCCATCCTGATTCCGAATAAGGACCATGTAGAGGATCTGCGGCGCTGCATCGAATCGGTGAAGAGCCGCTCAACCTATGAGAATTATGAAATTATCATTATTGAAAACAACAGTGAGGAGAAGGCGACCTTTGATTATTATAAGACGCTGGAGGACGATGATAAAATAACAGTAGTCACATATAAGGGGCCGTTTAATTATTCCAGAATCAACAACTTTGGCGCGCGCTCCGCGAAGGGGAAGTATCTTCTGCTGTTAAATAATGATACGCAGGTGATTACAATGAACTGGCTGGAAAATATGCTGATGTATGCGCAGCGGCCGGACGTCGGGGCTGTCGGTGCGAAGCTCTATTATGGGAACCGCACGATACAGCATGCGGGGGTGGTTATCGGCCTGGGCGCGCACCGGACGGCGGGGCATACGCATTATAAGATTAACTACGATAATCTCGGCTATATGGGAAGGCTCTGCTATGCGCAGGATGTGTCGGCGGTGACGGGGGCGTGCCTGATGGTGAAGAAGAGCCTTTTTGACGCGCTTGGCGGTCTGGACGAGACCTTTGAGATTGCGCTCAACGACGTGGATTTCTGCCTGCGTCTGCGGGAGCAGGGCTATTTGAATGTGTTCACGCCGTTTGCGGAGCTGTATCACTTTGAGTCGGCGTCGCGCGGAAGCGACGTCATGGATGCAGAGAAGGCGGCGCGCTACGAGGAGGAATCCGAGCAGTTCCGGATGAAGTGGCGGCGGGTGCTGGAGCAGGGAGATCCGTATTATAACCCGAACTTTTCGCTGGATTACAGCGATTATTCGCTGCGGGTATAAGGCGCGAAGCAGGAAGCGGTACGGCAACGTAAAATACCCGTGTCAATTGAGGGTAATGTTCCGCAATCTATATCAACGTTTTTGCATTTATATATAGTATACTTATCACAAGGTGCGTGGCTATGAAATATACAGAAATCCTTCAAAATGTACTGGATTATATAGAAGAGAATTTGTATGAGGATTTGAATCTGGACAGGCTTACCGCCGCTGCAGGTTATTTAAAATATCATTTCCTGCGGATATTTAAGGAAGAGTTGCATATGACGCCTGCGGAATATATCCGCAGGAGAAGGATTACGGAGATTGTTCGCGACATATCGGACAAAAATGATTCCATAGCCTGGATCGGGTATAGACATGGGTTTAATTCCAAAGAGAATTTTACGAGAGCGTTTTGGTCGGAGCATCATATATTGCCGTCGGCATACAGAAGTGTTGACAGCAGCCTGAAATTGCTTAACCCTAATACCGCGCGGAACGACAAGCCTGTGTCAGCGCCGGACATTCTGGAAGTGAAGTCGTTTTGGGCAACGGTATATAAAAGTGATGAAGAGGACTGCACCGGATTTTGTAATAAGTATCATTGCGACAGGCTTTCGCGCAAATTATCCGGCGGGGAAGTGTGCCCGGATTACGGGTTTAGCGTATGGGATGCAGAGAAAAACAAGCTGGATTACTATATTGGCATTTTGACCGAACATGCCAGGGGGAGATTTGGCGGACACCATGCAGCTAAAGGCAGAGGGCGGTTTGCATGCGGTGTTTGAGACGCCCAAAGCGGATAGGTTTACCTTTGTCAATACCATACGCAGAACATGGAATTATATATACAGGGAATGGATTCCCCCGGGCGGCTATCGCATTGCGGGCGACTGTGATTTTGAGACCTACCGGCAAGACAGCAGGGCGTTCTCAGAACAAATCTTTATTCACTTGACAGAGCGGTAAAGAAGCATAAGCAACGGGAGAAGACGGAGGGAGCATTTTCCTTATACGGCTGGCGGTGACAGAGGCAGTTGTCTGACAAAGACGGTTAAAACGAAGGGAGAGGTATGATGGCGGAAATTGTGAAGGTGTTTCGGGAAGAAGTGCCGGCTATGCGGTTCATAGGTAAAAAATACCATGATTTCAATGGTTGGGGAGAGTGGTTTGCAAACGGCTGGTTTGATGCGGTCGAAAGCAGTATGGGTGGAGTGGACCGGATACGGGGCATCTGGGAAAACGGCGGTGCGTATGTCGGTCTGGAATGCCGCAAGGGCGGTGCGCTTCTGGAATATTGGATCGGCATGTTTACACCCGAGAATACAAAGGTCTCGGAAGGATTTGATTTTCTTGATTTGCCCAAGTCGGCTCTGGGAACCTGTTGGATTTGCAGCAGGGAAGAGGAGGTGCACGGAATTGCCGGCTCCCCAAGCACTGCGGAACGCGGGCATGGAAATCAACGCTGTTGAAGACGGCGTGGAGAGGTCTTTCGAGAATTGCGTGTGCCTCCGTTTTACAACGCCGGATGAGAAAGGGAATATTATACTGGATTACTGTTATTTTGTAAAATAGAGGTATTTGTGGAGCGTACATGAAAGAGAAGTCCATAGAATTTCTGCTGAATAATGCGGGGCCGGACCGTGATCCGACCTTTTGGGCAGTGCAGCCGGAGACGCCGGTGAAAGCGTCTGCGTGAACGGATACCGATAAGTGAGCAGTAAGTGAAAACTACTTCTGGGAATATTTATAAAAGTTCGCGAATTGTTAAGATTAATATTGTAAATGTAATGGAAATGTGGTAGAATAATGAAGAAATCAATTCCTGTAAGCAACAAGCTGTGTCTGGCTGCAACAGGATTTTTGCTGTTTGATAGGAGGATACATATGAAAATAAAGGGATTAGAAGAATATTTGCAGGATGATGCAGATTTAAGTAAAAAGATCACATATCAGGAATATGAGGAAAAAAAAGCGGCACCGATGAATAGCGATCATCGAATTGAGGATGCCTATGCAGAATATTGTGCAGTATTAAAACAGGCAGAGGATAAGGATTAAAGTCGAGGTATGGAAGAATGACAAGAGAGTTTTTTGACATGATATACGATAATGACATACTTCCTTTTATTCAAACAGTCGACCATAACAATTCTCTGCTTGACATAAAGGATATGGATCAATGCAAAAGCGATATTTATGACAGATATTGCAAATTAAGAAAAGTTTATAAAGATCAAATTTTTGATAAAACGGATGAAGCTTTGCTGGACAGACATAAAGTGGCATCGTGTATATGTGCTGCTTTTTTGCAGGTTTCCGTATTTAACAAGCAGAGAATGGTGCAGCGAATTAAAGAGACAAAAGTAGCAGTTCATTCATATTTTTTCTATGCCAATGAGTTGGTTGCATTATATGCAGCCAACAGATTTTTGTCGTTTTTCATGGTTATGGATTATCGCGGCAATTTTGAATTACAGAGGGACATTTTGGAGAAGTTTCCGTTAATGCCGCCGAGTTTCAAAAGCAAGAAGGGCTTTTGGACAAGCGTATTGTTTAATCTTGCAAGTATTAAGGATGAGGACGTAATAGGTCAGGAGCATTTTGATATTTATGCCTATGCGATCATATTCTTTATGCTGGAGATATATTACATTGAGAAGAGGAATTTGCAGCTGGCTTCCGCTTAGAACATAAATAATAAAAAAATAATGATTACCCTTTCTTTGTCAAAAAACGAATGAAAGGGTATTTTCTTGTTTGCTGTGATGGTGATTTATTGCCGGTTCAAACCGGCAGATTGAGAGAGGAGCATTCTCATTAAAACGACAAAAAATAGCTGACACTCCTGTGTCCGCCGGCTTATATTCTGGATCTGGACAACTGTATGGGGGAGTGGGCTGCGGCGCTTCGAAAACGAAGCGGATAAAGATTGATTAAATTTTTACATATTCTTGAAAAATATCCATATTTTTGCTTTAATAAGATTATGGTAATTTATCATAACTATATAATATGGAGGGATTAGTATGGGTTTTATGGACGAATTTAATTTCTGGCTGAAGGACGATTATTTCGACCAGGCAACAAAAGACGAGCTCTTGAAGATCAAGGACAATGAGAGCGAGATTGAGGAGCGTTTCTATAAAGAGCTGGAGTTCGGTACGGGAGGCCTTCGGGGCGTCATCGGCGCAGGCACCAACCGCATGAACATCTATACGGTCAGAAAGGCTTCGCAGGGCCTTGCCAATTATATCATCAAGGCAGGCGGACAGAAGAAGGGAATTGCCATTGCATACGATTCACGTTTTATGTCGCCGGAGTTTGCCGATGAGGCGGCGCTGTGCATGGCCGCAAACGGCATCAAGGCCTATGTATTTGAGTCCTTAAGACCGACGCCGGAGTTGTCCTTTGCGCTCAGAACGCTTGGCTGTGTTTCCGGTATCGTGATTACTGCCAGCCATAATCCGCCGGAGTACAACGGCTACAAGGTATACTGGGAGGACGGCGCGCAGGTTGCGTCCCCGAGAGATAAGGAGATTATCGGCGAGGTGAACGCCGTTACGGATTACCATACTGTAAAGACCATGGACAAGCAGGAAGCGATAAACGCCGGATTATACGAAGTGATCGGCAAGGAGATCGACGACGCTTACATGGCGGAGCTTAAGAAACAGATTATCCATCCGGACGTTATCAAGGAAGTGGCGGATGACATCAAGATCGTTTATACGCCGCTGTGCGGTACGGGAAACAAGCCGGTGAGAAGAATACTTTCGGAGCTTGGCTTTAAGAATGTATATGTTGTACCGGAGCAGGAGAATCCGGATCCCAGGTTTACGACGCTGGATTACCCGAATCCCGAGGAGCCCAAGGCATTTACATATGCCCTGAAGCTTGCAAAGGAGAAGCAGGCGGATATCGTTCTGGCAACGGATCCGGACGCGGACAGACTGGGCATATATGCATACGATACCAAGAGCGGCGAATACAAGTCCTTTACCGGCAATATGTCGGGAATGCTTATCGCGGAGTATATTCTCAGAGAGCGCACCGCTACAGGTACAATGCCTGAGAATCCGGCGCTTGTCACAACCATTGTGACCACCAATATGACCGCGCCTATCACTAAAGCATACAATGTAAAGCTGATCGAGGTGCTGACCGGCTTCAAGTTTATCGGGGAGCAGATCAAGCTCTTTGAGCAGAGCGGCTCCAACAACTATGTATTCGGTCTTGAGGAGAGCTACGGCTGCCTTGCGGGAACCCATGCAAGGGATAAGGACGCGATCGTGGCGGTTATGTGTCTGTGCGAGGTTGCGGCATGGTGCAAGAAGCAGGGGAAGACCCTGTATGACATGATGCTGGAGATTTATGAGAAATACGGCTATTATAAAGAGACGCAGTACGCGATCACCTTAAAGGGCATCGACGGCTCCAAGCAAATCGCGGCGCTGATGGATAAGCTCAGAAGCAATCCGCCTAAGCGGTTCGGCGAGCTGGAGGTGGTGCGCCTGAGAGACTATGAGAACGATAAGATTACGGAGCTTGCAACAGGAAAGGAGTACCCGACAGGCTTACCCAAGTCCAATGTACTGTACTTTGACCTGACAAACGACTCCTGGTGCTGTGCGAGACCTTCCGGAACAGAGCCGAAGATCAAGTTCTATATGGGTGTAAAGGGAACCAGCCTTGAGGACGCTCAGAAAAGGGTAGAAGACTTAACCAATGAAGTGAAAGCGGTAATAGAATAAGATATCAGAGGCAGATGGCTGGAAGGATTTCCGGCCATCTGTTCCTGCAAAAAGAAGAGGAAGAAGCATCGGTTATGAAAAAATTAATGGAACAGATGATAAAGTTCGGATTCGTAGGCGGACTTTGCTTTTTGATAGATTTTGCCATCGGCTATGTGCTTGTGGCGCTGCTTGCCGGTACGGTGTCGAACAGTGTGGCGGCGGCGGTCGGCGGATTTTTTGGGTTTACGGTTTCGGTTATCGTGAATTATATCCTCAGCATGAAGTTTGTCTTTGTAAGGGACGAGAGCCTGAGCAGGAAGAAGGAGTTTGTGATTTTTATCGTGCTGAGTGTGATTGGATTGGGAATCAATGAGGGCATCCTGGTGGTTTGCGCAAAGATTTACGAGGCAAATCTGTTTTTGGAGGAGACCTTTCAATTTACATTATGGTATACAATATCGAAGGTAATTGCGACAGCGGTGGTGATGGTCTATAATTTTGTCAGCCGGAAGATTTTTTTGGAGAAGAAGGAGCAGCCATGTCAATAGCACAGAATATCAGGAAAACGATCAATTACAGCAGGAAAAATGGCTATGGAGAGGCGCTTTGCGCCGCGTGGGAGCGGGTAACCGCAAAGTATTATGCCGACTACACCTATACGGCGCCTTCACGGGAAACGCTGGCGGCGCAGGCCGCGGATCAGACGCTGCCTGAGCTTCGGTTTTCGATACTGGTGCCGGCGTACGAGACGCAGGAGGTCTACATGCGGGCGCTGATAGACAGCTGTATCGCGCAAAGCTATGCGAACTGGGAGCTGATTATCGCGGACGGCAGCGCTACGGACGTCGTGCAAAGGACGGTCGGCGCTTACGAGGAGCCGCGGATTAAATATATCCGGCTGGAGAAGAACGGCGGAATCGCCGACAATACAGACTGCGCGATTGAGCATGCCACGGGGGATTACTGCGGGCTGCTTGATCACGACGACATGCTGACGCCCGACGCGCTGTACGAGATGGCCAGGGCAATCGGCGGCAAAACGCCGATTCTTGTCTATTCGGACGAGGACAAGTGCGATTCGGCGGGGCAGCGGTTTTATGAGCCGCACTTTAAACAGGACTTCAATCTGGATTTAATTCTCACAAACAATTATATCTGCCATTTTCTGGTTGCGGACACGGAGACGCTCAAGAGGCTCCGCATCCGAAAGGAATATGACGGATCGCAGGACTTTGACCTGATACTGCGCGTAGTGAGCAGCCTTTTGCTCAAGGAGCGGGAGGGTGTGCAGGGAGAAGGCGCAAGGAAGCTGGAGGAGGCAATCCTCCATGTGCCGAAGGTGCTGTATCATTGGCGGTGCCACCAGAATTCTACCGCGGACAACCCGCAGAGCAAGATGTATGCCTATGAGGCCGGCAAGAAGGCGCTGATTGACTTTGCAAGCCGCATGGGATGGAAGGCGGACATACGCCACAACAAGCACCTGGGCTTTTACCGGATTGTATACAGGAACAATGTGCTGATACACCGGCCGGATCTTGCGGCCGTGGGCGGATATGTTGTCCGGCGCGGGAAAATCGCAAGCGGCATTTACCGCGGGCAGCCGATTATTTATGCGGGGTATATGAACCGCATGGATTTGTACCAGAACGTGACGGTGCTGGATATTCGCAATATGGCCGTGGGAAAGGCGTTTTATGACCTCTACGAAAAGGTGACAGGGCATCCGTACGAGAGTACGCTTGCGCCCTCCGATTATGAC
This sequence comes from uncultured Lachnospiraceae bacterium, assembly GCA_949948735.1. Taxonomy (GTDB): domain Bacteria; phylum Bacillota; class Clostridia; order Lachnospirales; family Lachnospiraceae; genus COE1. The sequence goes on from CATLGV010000016.1 coordinate 51,008, forward strand.
CGTCCGGGCGGCGCAAAGCGGGAGCTGCCGCAGTGGATCAAGGAGCTGGATAAGACGGCGGAGGGCAGAAAGCGTCTGGATAAGCTGGGCGCGGCGCTGAGTAAGCAGCTCCTTGCGGGCGGCGGAAGGCTTCTGCTGGATCCGGAATGTGTCAGAAAGCTGTAAAAGGCGGGCGTAAAGGAAGCGTGTATAAGGGGGACAGAAATGACGGCAGACTGCAAATCAACGGTAGTGATTCCCAATTATAACGGAATAAAATATATTGAGGCCTGTCTGGAGAGCCTCTATGCGGGAACAGCCAGGCATTTTCGGGTGATTGTGGTTGACAACGGATCCACGGACGGCAGCGTTGGGCTTATCCGGCAAAAGTTTCCGCAGGTCTGCCTGATAGAGAACCCGGTAAACGCCGGGTTTGCCGAGGCGGTAAATCAGGGAATTGCGGCGAGTACAACGCCGTATGTGATTCTGCTCAACAACGACACGCAGACGGGGATTGCGTTTATCCATGAGCTGGAAAAGGCAATGGATAACGACGCGGGGCTGTTTTCGGCCTCGGCAAAGCTTATATCCCTGTATGATAAAGACAAAATCGACGACGCGGGGGATTTCTACTGTGCGCTGGGCTGGGCGTTTGCAAGGGGGAAAGGGAAGGATCCCGCTTTATTCGACAAGGACTGCGATATTTTTGCAGCCTGCGGCGGTGCGGCGATTTACCGCAGGGCGCTCCTTGCGGCGGATGCGGTAGGCCCCTTCGACAAAAATCATTTTGCATATTTAGAAGATATTGACATAGGCTATCGGGCGCGATTACATGGATATAGAAACCGTTTTGTGGCAAACTCTATAGTATACCATGCAGGCAGTGCAACAAGCGGCTCGCGCTATAATGCGTTCAAGGTAAAGCTTGCGTCCCGAAACAGCGTTTATCTTATTTATAAGAACATGCCGTTTTTGCAGATTTTGTTGAATTTGCCGTTTTTGACTGCCGGCTTTCTGATAAAGGCCCTGTTCTTTGCGCGCAAGGGACTAGGGAAGGAATATGTCGGCGGACTGCTGGACGGGGTGCGGCTCTGCGCGGGAGCGGAGGGCAGGACGCACAGGCTGCGGTTCGAAGCAAAAAGAATAAATCATTATGCCGCGATACAGCTTTCTCTGTGGCGGAATCTGCTGCGGCTGGCGCGGCAGTAAAAATTTGTTGTACTTTTGACTCAAATATTGTAAAATAATAGGATAGATGGAAATTATTATGAGAAAATTCTACAAATAGCTTGAAAAGACGGATGTCCGTTTGTTGGGTGAAATAGATTGATAAGGGATAATCAGAAATATTTTAACAGGCTGCTGGTATTGCTGGATGCGCTTGTTACAGGAGCGTCCTATTGGCTTGCGTGGTTCTTATGGCTGAGCGGTTCTGTTAAGGAGACACAGCCGGGGATTGGTATCTTACCTGCGGGGTTGTACTTTTCGGCACTGATCGCCATTATTCCGGCCTATTTGATTTTATACAATGCGTGCGACATGTATTCGTCCAAGCGTACCGCGAAGACGACATACGAGGTTTTCAATATTATAAAGGCCAATACGACGGGCCTTCTGGCAATCATGGTGGTTCTGTTTGCAGTGAACATACCGGATTTTTCCCGTGGTATGGTCGGCGTATTTTATATCGTTAATATCGCGGCGGAGTCCATGATGCGCAAATCCGTTCGCGGAGCCCTGCGCTATTTCAGGAAAAAGGGCTACAACATTAAGCATATACTGCTTGTCGGTTATTCGCGCGCCGCGGAGGAGTATATCGGTAAGATTACGGCAAACCCCGAGTGGGGGTATGTGGTGTGCGGCATCCTTGACGACAGAGTCCCGATCGGGGCGGTGTATAAGGGCGTCGAGGTCGTGGGTGAGACGGACAGCCTGCAGACAATTCTGACAGAGAATCAGCTTGATGAGATCGGGATCACGCTTGCGCTGGAGGATTACGACCGTCTGGAGGCGATTGTGAATACCTGTGAGAAATCGGGCGTTCACACCAAATTCATACCGGATTATAACAGCGTAATCCCGAGCCATCCGTATCTGGAGGACTGGGGGGGGCTTGCGGTCGTCAATATAAGGCGCGTACCGCTGGCCAATACGACGAATATGTTGATGAAGCGCGTCGTCGATATTTTTGGCGCGGTGGTGGCAATTCTTCTTTTCTCGCCGGTTATGCTGGCAGCGGCCGTCGGCGTAAAGGCGACAAGCAAGGGGCCGCTTATTTTTAAGCAGGAGCGCGTGGGGCTGCATAACAAGCCCTTCAAAATGTACAAATTCCGCAGTATGGAGGTACAGGACGACGCCGATGAGAAAAAGGGATGGACAAAGAAAAACGACCCCCGGGTTACCAAAATCGGGAGAATATTAAGAAAAACAAGCATTGACGAGCTTCCGCAGTTTTTCAATGTTTTGAAGGGCGATATGAGTCTGATTGGCCCGCGTCCGGAAAGACCTCTCTTTGTTGAAAAATTCAAAGAGGAAATACCAAGGTATATGATAAAGCATCAGGTGCGCCCGGGAATCACGGGATGGGCGCAGGTCAGCGGATACAGGGGGGACACCTCCATCCGCAAAAGGATAGAATATGACCTGTACTATATTGAGAACTGGTCAATGGCCTTTGACTTCAAAATTCTGTTCCTGACCTTTTTTAAAGGCTTTATCAACAGAAATGCCTATTGATGATGGGAGAAAAGGAAATGAAGGATAATAATCAGGAAAACTCAAATGTTAGAAGAAATTCTGCAAGTCGGGAGCCTGTAAGACGCGACGGAAGAAGGGTGGCAGGAAACGGGGGAGCCCAGCAAAGGCCGTCTGCAGGACGCCAGCCACAGCAGGCGGGGCAGCAGGGAAGAAGTGCAGCCGGCGCAAGACCGGCAGGAGCGGCGCAGGGCAGACCGCGCGCGGGCGCGGGAGAGCAGCCGTATTCGTCAGAACAGCCAAGGCGGCAGGCACAGCCGGGGCAGCCAAGACGCCCGCAGCAGTCACGACAGTCTTCACAGACAGGCGCGGGACAGCGCCAGAGGCCGCAGGCGGCGGCAGGCGGCGCAAGGAAAAAGGCGGCTTCCGCAAAAGGGGCCGGGAACAGAAAGAAAAATGCGAGAAATCTTACGTCCAAACAGGCGGCGCGCAAAAAACGCAACAAGATTGTCCTGTTTATCTCCGAGATCTTCGTGCTGCTGATACTGCTGGTGGTTTTCTGGGGTTTCCAGAAGGCGAGCAAGATTAAGGTCATTACGATTGACGACGAGGACGTGCAAATCAGCGAGGAGGTCAAAAAGGCGCAGGAGGAAGAGACCAGCACCATGAACCAATACCGCAATATTGCCCTGTTCGGCGTAGACTCCCGTACGAAGCGGCTTACCGACAATACGCTGAGCGACGTTATGATGATCGCTTCCATCAATCTTGAAACGAAGGAGGTGCGGCTGGTATCCGTTTACCGTGATACCTGGCTGAATCTGGGCACCGATAAATATAATAAAGCCAATGCTGCTTACAGCAAGGGAGGGCCGCAGCAGGCGCTCAGTATGCTGAATATGAATCTGGATATGAACATTACGGATTTTGTGACGGTGGGCTTCGAAGGACTGGTCAAGGTCATCAATGCTGTCGGCGGGATTGAGATTGACGTCAAGGAGAACGAGATTGCGCATCTCAACAGCTATCAGATCAGCATGTGCGGAAAGCCGGACGGAACGCTCAACGCCAAGGGAGAACAGAACTTTGTCCCGGATCCGAACAATCCGCTATATCAGTATTACAAACCGGTAGAGCATGCCGGCGTCCAGACGCTCAACGGCCTTCAGGCGACGGCATACTGCCGTATCCGTTATGTCGGGGACGATTTCCAGCGTACCCAGCGGCAGCGGACCGTGCTTGAGAAGACAGCCAGAAAGGCGATGACCTTAAACCCCGCGACGCTCAACGAGATTGCGGACGCGGTCTTCCCGGAGATTGCGACCTCCCTCGAGCTGTCAGAGATTTTATCGCTGCTTGCGGATATTGGCAACTACGAGATTGGGCCTCAGACGGGCTTCCCGTTTGACGAGATGCGCGATACCGGACGGGTCGGTAAGGCGGCCGTTGTCATTCCGGTGGATTTGGAGAAAAATGTAATTGAGTTGCATCGCTTCCTGTTTGACGAGGAGTGGAGTCCGTCTGAGACGGTAAAGAAGTGCAGCCAGAAGATTGCTGCCGATACGGGCGTCAGCGCAAATTCATAACGCAGTACACAAGGAACCAACAGGGTCGTGTCATAACGGCCCTTTTTGCCTAATTTACGATACCGGAGGTTTGTCATGCAGCAGAGCGTAGACGTTATCATATTGACTTACAAGCCGCAAAAGCAGGTATTTCGTCTGATTGAGGCGCTTGAGAAGCAAACCTGTCCCGTACACAAGCTGATTATTATGAATACGGAGGAAAAGTATTTTAACGCGCTTTTTTACGGTACGGGATTTATAGAGAAATACAAGAATATTGAGGTACATCATGTTTCGGAGCGCGAGTTTGACCATGCGGGTACCCGGACAAAAGCGGCCGGATATTCCGGGGCGGATATTCTGGTATTTATGACGCAGGACGCCCTGCCGGCGGACGAGACGCTGATTGAGGCGCTTGTGGCTGCGCTTTTGCAGGAGCAGAAGGTGGCTGCAGCCTACGCAAGACAGCTTCCCTATCCCGACTGCAGGGAGACGGAGCGCTTTACACGGGGCTTTAACTATCCCGCAGAGCCGATGATGAAGTCCTATGCGGACATTGACCGGATGGGGATTAAGACCTTTATGTGCTCGAATGTGTGCGCGGCCTATGACCGGGCGGTCTTTGACGCGCTGGGTGGATTTGTAAAGAGGGCTGTCTTCAACGAAGATATGCTTTACGCCGCTAAGGCGGTAAAGGCCGGCTTCCGGATTGCCTATGCCGCGCAGGCGCGCGTGTTTCATTCGCATAATTATACCTGTATGCAGCAGTTTCGGCGGAATTTTGACCTGGGCGTGTCGCAGGCGGAGCATCCGGAGGTTTTTGCGGAGGTGTCTTCGGAAAGCGAGGGCATACGGCTGGTCAGGGATACCGCGAGGCATTTGCGCAAAACCGGAAATACGGGGCAGATACCTTATCTGATTGTATCCAGCGCTTGTAAATATATGGGATATTTACTTGGAACGCACTATAAACGCCTTCCGTATGGTATAATAAAATGGTGCAGCTCCAGTAAGGGATATTGGGCATAGAATTTTATCAAAGAGGAGAAAGGAGCCGTTTAAAATATGTGTGGAATAGTGGGTTATATCGGGACGCATGCCGCAGCCCCCGTGATTTTGGAGGGGCTTGCGAAGCTGGAGTACAGAGGATATGATTCGGCGGGAATGGCGGTTTTCGACGGGGAAAGAATACAGATTACAAAATCAGTCGGCCGGCTGAAGGTGCTTGAGGAGCTGACGCATGACGGAGCGACCATGCCCGGAACCGTCGGCATCGGGCATACGCGATGGGCTACGCACGGTGCGCCCAGCAATGAGAATTCACACCCGCATTTTAACGCGGAGGAGACGATTGCCGTTGTGCACAACGGCATTATTGAGAACTATCTGCCGCTCAAGGAAAAGCTGCTTTCAAAGGGCTATCAGTTTGTGTCCGAGACGGATACAGAGGTGCTTGCGCATTTGATTGATTACTATTATAAAGGGAATCCGTTAGAGGCCATCACCAAGGTTATGCACCGGGTACAGGGCTCCTATGCGCTTGGAATCATCTTTGCGGAGCACCCGGACGAGATTTTTGCGGTGCGCAAGGACAGTCCGCTGATTGTCGGGCAGAATGAGAACGGCTGCTTTATTGCCTCGGATGTGCCTGCGATACTCAAATACACCAGAAAGGTTTACTTTATAGAGAATCAGGAGGTCGTGCGCCTGCGCGCGGATCATATGCATTTCTATACGGTGGACGAGGAGGAGCTTACCAAGGAGCCGGTGACGATTGAGTGGGATTCTGACGCGGCGGAAAAGGGCGGATATGAGCATTTCATGCTTAAGGAAATGTACGAGCAGCCCAAGACCGTGACGGATACGCTGATGCCGCGGCTAAAGGACGGGGACATCGTGATCGAAGAGCTTGGTATGAGCGATGCCGAAATCCAGAGCATCCGCAAGATTTATATTGTGGCGTGCGGCTCCGCATACCATACGGGCGTGACCGCCAAATATGTCATCGAGGGGATTGCCAGAATCCCGGTGGAGGTGGACGTCGCGAGCGAATTCCGGTACCGGGATCCTATTCTGGAGGAGGGGACGATGGTCGTCGTGATCAGCCAGTCCGGCGAGACGGCGGATACCCTGGCGGCGCTTCGGGAATCGCAGAAGCGCGGACATAAGGTGCTTGGAATCGTGAACGTGGTGGGCAGCTCCATTGCGCGTGAGGCGGATAACGTCATGTATACATGGGCGGGGCCGGAGATCGCGGTGGCGACCACAAAGGCGTACAGCGCGCAGCTGATTGCGCTTTATCTGCTGGCAATGAAGTTTGCGAAGGTGCGCGGTATGCTGGAGGAGGATACATTTGGGTGTATGCTGGAGGATTTGAGACGGCTTCCGGAGCAAATCGAGATGCTGCTGTCCAACAAAAAGAAAATACAGAAGTTTGCAAACCGCTATGTTGCGGCCAAGGACGTGTTCTTTATCGGAAGAGGCATCGATTACGCGATATCCATGGAGGGCTCCCTGAAGCTCAAGGAAATCTCCTACATTCATTCGGAGGCGTATGCGGCGGGCGAGCTCAAGCACGGCACCATATCCCTGATTGAGGAGGGGACGCTGGTTGCCGCCGTTGCGACGCAGGATAGGCTTTTTCAGAAGACGCTCAGCAATATGGTGGAGGTAAAAGCAAGAGGCGCCTTTGTGCTTGCCGTGACGAATGAAGGCAACACCGATATTGAAAAGGCGGCGGACTATGTGATTTATATTCCAAGGACGAATCCGTATTTTGCGAATTCGCTGGCGATTATCCCGCTGCAGCTGTTCGGGTATTATGTGGCTGTCGGAAAGGGCTGCGACGTGGATAAACCGAGGAATCTCGCAAAATCCGTTACGGTGGAATAAAGCGTATTGTTTGTTTGAAGAAGCAAGGAGAGAAACGGATGAATAACAATACAAATAACAGGAGTAATCCGAATAACCGCAGAAAAAGGTCCTCCGTGGCGATGACGGTGGCGGCGATTCTGGGCTGTATCATTATATCGTCGGGATATGCGGCGGCAGGCGTGTTTGCCTGTCGGTATGTGTTAAGTCACAGGGACGCGTTTACGGAGACGTTTGCCTTTCTGCCGGAGGCTTCCGGGGAGTCTGCGGATGAGGCGCGGGGAGAATCGGCGCAGTCCCGCGCGGCGAGGAAAAGAGAAGAGGGCGCCAGGGGCGCGCAGGCAGGGGACGAGTCGGCGGCAGAGACCGAGACTGGGCAGGAGTCGGCAAAGATGATGCCCGGGCAGGACGCGCAGACGCAGGAGCCTGCGGATGAGGCTTCCCCGGACGTTCCCGCACCCAGTGTGGACAATGTACAGACCGTGCAGCAGGCCGATACCGTGACGGCGGTGGTCTGTGACGTGACGGAGGTCGTCAAGGCTGCCATGCCCTGTGTGGTCGCGATTACAAACGAATACACGGCGTATGATTACTGGTATGACCGGATGGTGGACGAGGAGGCGAACGGCTCCGGCATTATTGTCGGGCAAAACGACGAGGAGCTGCTGATTGTCACGAATTATCATGTTGTGGAGGACTGTAACGACTTGTATGTCCAGTTTATCGATGACAGTGAGATTCAGGCGTATGTCAAGGGCGCCGCGCCGGACAATGACCTTGCGATTGTCAGCGTATTTATCGAGGACATCGGCAGAGATACGCTGGACGCCATTGCGATAGCGGTTCTGGGCGATTCCGACGCGCTTCAGGTGGGCGAGCCGGCGATTGCCATCGGCAATTCTCTTGGCTATGGACAGTCCGTGACCACCGGCGTGATCAGCGCCCTCAACAGGGATGTTTTTGCCGACGACCCGGATATCAATCAGGGGTACCTGATACAGACGGATGCGGCCATCAACCCCGGAAATTCCGGCGGTGCGCTGCTGAATATCCGCGGAGAGGTAATCGGCATCAATTCCAGCAAGATTGCGGATTATGTGATTGAGGGGATGGGCTATGCGATACCGGTTGCGACGGCGAAGCCGATTATCGAGGAGCTGATCGCACAGGAGACGCGGCGCAAGGCAGCCGCGGACGAGCGCGCGTTTCTGGGCATATCCGGAAATGACGTCTCGGCAGACGCCGTCAACAGCTATAATATGCCGCAGGGAGTGTATGTTGCACGCGTTATCAAGGGCAGCGCGGCGGAGAACGCAGGCATATTGAAGGGCGATATTATCACGGAGATAGACGGTGAGGAGATTACCGCGATGACACAGCTGCAGAGCATTCTGGAATACTATACCGCAGGGACACAGGCGGAGGTGGTTGTTATGCGGCAGGAAAAGGGAGAATACATAGAAATAACGCTTGATGTGGTATTGCAGCATAACGACAAATAACCGCGCAGATGTGGTTGGAAAGGTATGGTCAGGAATAGAATGGACAACAACGAGGATTTGGAAATGATAGATATTACCGACGAGGAGGACGATGCGCAGGAAGGCGCATCAAAGACGGAGGGCACAGATACGCCGTCCGCCGCGGTTTCCACGGGGGAGGATGCGGATAAGGACAAAGAGAATGAGTACGAGGATGTGTGCTTTATCTGCCGCCGGCCCGAGAGTAAGGCGGGAAGAATGTTTAAGCTGCCGAATCATATCTCCGTTTGTTCGGATTGTATGCATAAGACGATGGACACTGTCAGCCAATTTGATTATCAGGGAATGCTGAATCATACCATCAATCTGGAGGAGGAGACCGATAAGGACGCTAAGCGGCGTTTCCCCAATATCAGCTTTGTGAATATTGCGGATCTGCAGGGCGACGGCGGCATTCCCAACCGCCAGAAGCTCAAGCGCAAAAAGCCGAAGGAGAAGAAGCAGGAGGCGGTGTTTAATATCAACAGCCTGCCTGCGCCGCATAAAATCAAAGGACAGCTTGATGATTTTGTCGTGGGGCAGGAGCACGCCAAAAAGGTCATCTCGGTGGCGGTGTATAATCACTATAAGCGCGTGACGACCGGGACGATGGATGACATTGAGATCGAGAAGTCCAATATTCTGCTGCTGGGGCCGACCGGCTGCGGCAAGACCTATATGGTAAAGACGCTGGCGCGGCTTCTGGATGTGCCGCTTGCGATAGCGGACGCGACCTCCCTGACAGAGGCCGGGTATATTGGCGACGATATTGAATCGGTGATTTCAAAGCTTCTTGCGGCTGCGGACAATGATGTGGAGAAGGCGGAGCGCGGCATTGTCTTTATCGACGAGATTGACAAGATTGCGAAAAAGAAAAACACGACCTCCCGCGATGTAAGCGGGGAATCCGTGCAGCAGGGAATGCTCAAGCTTTTAGAGGGCGCGGACGTGGAGGTTCCCGTAGGCGCCAACAGTAAGAACGCGATGGTGCCGCTGACAACGGTAAATACAAGAAATATTTTATTTATCTGCGGCGGGGCGTTTCCGGATTTGGAGGAGATTATCAAGCAGCGGCTTTCCAAGCAGTCCTCCATAGGCTTTAATGCCGAGCTTAAGGACCGGTTTGACAAGGAGCCGAATATCCTTTCCAGGGTAACGGTGGAGGATATCAAGAAGTTTGGCATGATTCCGGAGTTTATCGGGCGGCTGCCGATTATATGCCCGATGGACGGCCTGACAAAGGAGAGCTATGTCAAGATACTAAAGGAGCCTAAAAACGCAATTCTCAAACAGTACCAGAAGCTTTTGGAGCTGGATGAGGTAAAGCTGATGTTCGACGACAGCGCACTGGAGGCGATTGCCGGGAAGGCGATGGAGCGGGAAACAGGCGCCAGAGCGCTGCGCGCTATTATCGAAGAGTTTATGCTGGACATCATGTATGAGATACCAAAGGATGACAATATCGGGGAAGTGACGATTACCGGGGATTATATCAACGGAACCGGCGGCCCCGTTATCGAGATACGCACGGCGAAGGTGCATCCGAAGGCGCCTGCGGCGATTGAGGAGCAGCAGACGCAGCAGGCAGCGGCGCCCAAGGCGGAGGAGCATAATTTTTATGAATTTTAAAATTAAGAATTTGGCGTGGTTTGCCCGGCCGCCGAAGTTCGGAAAACGCATGGCGATGATGCTCTGCGGCGTGACTGCGCAGGGCTTGGGGCTTTCCCTGCTGCGGGCGATCAATCTGGGCACGGATCCCTGTTCATGCCTGACGCAGGGCGTTACCAACTATGTAAACCTGAGCTTCGGTACCTGCCAGTTTCTGTGCCACCTGGTGACCTTTGTGTTTGTCGTGCGCTATGATTTGAGCAGGATTGGCTTTGGCACGATTGGGAATATGTGTTTTCTGGGGTATATATCGGATTTTTTCCGGTGGATTTGGTCGCTGATTCTTCCGGCAGGCTTTTTTGAGCTGACAGTCAGCCGGTACGCGCTGCTGCTTCCGGCGCTTGCGATATTTCTGGTGGGCGCGGCGGCTTATATATGCGCGGGCCTTGGCTCCTCTCCGTATGACGCAATGCCGTTTATTCTGTCCACGCATATCAAACGCTTTTCGTTTAAGGCAATACGCATGACATGGGACATCGCTTTTATGCTTGGCGGCCTTGTGCTTGGCGGGGACGTCGGTATTGTGACGATTCTGGTGGCGTTTTTCCTGGGGCCGATGATTACGCTGATGCAGAAAAAGATGGAAGTGTTGTTGGATTAAGGGAATATTCGGATGACCAAACTCGAGGCGTACTACAACAAATTTAACGAGGAAAAGCGGCTGGGTTCCCGTCACGGACAGGTGGAATACCGTGTCTCAATGGAATACATTCACCGGTTTCTGGCGGCTTGTGAGGCCGGCGGAGCCGCCAGGCAGGAAATAAAGCTTTTGGATATCGGCGCGGGAACAGGGCGCTACAGCGTGGCGCTCGCCGACGAGGGCTATGATGTGACGGCGGTGGAGCTTGTGCGGTATAATCTGGGTATACTAAAGAAAAAGGCAAGCGCCGTAAAGGCGATGCAGGGGAATGCGCTGAGCCTGAAAAAGCTTGCGGACAATGTGTTTGATGTGACGCTGTTGTTTGGGCCGATGTATCATTTGTTTTCATTTGAGGAAAAGCTGCGGGCGCTTGCGGAAGCGAAGCGGGTCACAAAGACAGGCGGCGTCATATTTGCAGCCTATTGTATGAATGAGTACGGTGTGATCAGCTATGCGTTTAAGGAGCGCAATGTGCTTGCGTGCATGGAGGAGCAGCGTCTGACGCGGGATTTCCATACGGTTGCGGATGAGAAGGCGCTGTATGATTATGTGCGCGTGGAGGATATTGACGCCCTGAACCGGGCGGCCGGCCTGGAACGTCTGAAGCTCTTTTCGCCGGACGGCCCGGCCAATTATATGCGGCCGTTTCTGAACCGTCTGACGGATGAAGAATTTGAGGCCTTTGTGCAGTACCAGCTTGCAACATGCGAACGGCAGGATTTGATCGGGGCAGGGGCGCACACCGTGGATATTCTGCGAAAAATCTGATAACAGGAGGAAGAGCGATGGATATAAATCGGGTATTGGATGAGCTGGATGCTCTTTTTGCGGAAGAAAAAACCGGTGAAATCGAGGACTTTCTGTCGTCCGCCATTGCGCGGGCGCGTGCGGAGGGGAATCAGGAGGCGGAGCTGATTTTATACAGTGAGCTGATTGGATTTTACCGGGAAACAGGCCAGTATGATAAATCTGTGTCGTGCTGTAACAGAGCGATTGGGCTGATGGAGGAGATGCAGATTCAGGGGACGATTCCGTATGCCACCGTGCTTTTGAATATCGCGAACGCCTACCGTGCCGCAGGCCTGCTTTCGGAGTCGCTGGAATATTATAACCGGGTGCTGCCGGTCTATGATCAGGTACTGGATCCGGATGATATGTATTATGCATCGCTTTACAACAATCTCAGCCTGCTGTATCAGGAGATGGGGGATTTCGGCGCGGCAAAGGAGCAGCTTGAAAAGGCGCTTGACATTGTAAAGGGCAAGGCGGATACGCAGTTCGAGATTGCCGTGACTTATGCCAATCTCGCCAATACCTGCATTGAGCTTGGCGAGGATGACCAGGCGAAAGCGCAGGCGGAGGAGGCAATCCGTATTTTTGAGGAGATCGGCGTTGATGACGCGCATTACAGCGCGGCGCTTTCTGCGCTCGGCAGCCTTTATTATATGGAAAAGAATTACGAGGAAGCCTGTGCGGTTATGGAAAAGAGCCGCGACTGTGTGGCAAAATATCTCGGGACGGAGAATGTGCAGTACGAGCGGTTAAGCGAAAACATCGCGATTATCCGCCTCAAGCTGGGGAAGAAGGCGGCCGACGGGGAGCCGGAGGGGCTTTCGGAGGAAACGTCGTCTTGGGAAGAGCCGACGGAGAATGCGGAATCGGAGACAGCGAAAGCGGCGGCGGAGCCTATGCGGGAAGAGCCGATAGAGAATGCGGAATCGGAGACAGCGGAAGCAGCGGCGGAGCCTGTGTGGGAAGAGTCGACGGAGAATGTGGAATCGGAGACAGCGAAAGCGGCGGCGGAGCCTATGCGGGAAGAGCCGACGGAGAATGTGGAATCGGAGACAGCGAAAGCGGCGGCGGAGCCTATGTGGGAAGAGCCGATAGAGAATACAGAGCCGGAGGGGCTTTCGGAGGAAACGTCGTCTTGGGAAGAGCCGACGGCGGAGTCTGTCTTGGAAGAGCCGATGGCGGATGCAGAGATGGAGGCCGCAGAAGCAGCGGCGGCAGAGCCTATGTGGGAAGAGCCGGCGGAGAATGAAGAATCGGAGACAGCGGAAGCAGCGGCGGCGGAGCCTGTCTTGGAAGAGCCGATGGCGGATGCGGAATCGGAGGCGGCGGAATACGAGGACTTTACCCCCGGGATTACCGGACTGGAGCTTTGCCGCGGGTATTATGAGGAGTACGGCAGACCGATGATTGCGGAGCGCTTTCCGGAGTACGAGCACGTGATTGCGGTTGGGCTGGTCGGAAAAGGCTCGGACTGCTTTGGCTTTGACGATACGCTGTCGGCGGACCATGACTTCGGGCCGCGCTTTGTGATGTGGGTGACAAAAGAGGTTTACGGTCAAATCGGGGAAGCCCTGCAGGCGGCCTACGAAGAGCTGCCTGCTTCTTATCGGGGCGTGGAACGGACGGAAACCTTTCATGGCAGGGACAGAGCCGGCGTAATGATTATAGAGGAGTTTTACAAGAGCCTGCTCGGCTATGATTTAATCGGTGAAATCAACGCATGCGGCGGGCAGGAGAGTCTGAATACGATTAAATACTGGCTGGCTGTTCAGGATTATGCCTTTGCGGCGGCCGTAAACGGCGAGGTGTTCCGGGATGACGAGGGGATCTTTACCGGATACAGAAGCCGTCTTGCGGCATATTATCCCAAGGCGGCGTGGTACCGCAAAATCGCGCAGGCATGCGCCCAGTTTTCACAGAGCGGGCAGTACAATCTGCCGCGCATGCGCAGGCGGGGGCAGCTTGTGGCGGCAGAGCTGGCAAAGGCGGAGTGCGTAAAACAGGCCATGAAGCTGTATTATCTTTTAAACCGGCAGTATGCGCCGCATGATAAATGGTTGTTTCGGGGAATGCCGGACAGCCCCGGCATGGTGACGGCAGGTGAGGATGGCGTGGCGTGCGGCGTGGCAGAGCTGGTTCAAAGAATCAGTCTGACGCCGGTGACGAAGCCGTATGAGCGTGCGCTGGGGCTTGCGGTAGAGCAGCTTGCGGTCATTTTTGCCAATGAGCTCGAGCGGCTGGATATCATAGGAAAGAGCGACGTCTATCTGGATGCCAATACGAAGGAGCTGACGGCCAAAAGCGATGCGCTGCTGACGGCGATTGTGGCCAATACGCCTGCAGTGACGGCGCTGGCGCTGACGATTGCGAAGGCGGAATTTGAGGCCTTCGACAAGGTACGCAACGAGGGCGGAAGGGCCAGCTGCCAGAATAACTGGCCGACGTTTAAGGTGATGCGGATGAGCCAGTATATGACTTGGCCCGAGGATATGCTGCTGCAGTATTTATATGAGTTTAGGTCCAATTTTGCCGCAGGCAGGAATATGATAGAGGAGAAGTACGCGCGGATGATGGAATCCACGAATCCTGAGGAATATGCGCAGTTTGCGGATAAGCTGCCGCCGGTTTCCGAGGAGAAGCGGGCGATTATAGAGGGTATCGTCAGCGTGCAGGTTGCGTGGATGGAGGAGTTTGCCCAGAAATATCCGGCGCTTGCGGGGAATGCCAGAAGCATTCATACCGCGGAGGATCTGCCGGAAAACACCTCCTATGAGACATACCTGCGGGGAGAGCTCGGGACGTATTCGGACAGGATGCTGGAGCTGTACGGGCAGTATATTGTGGCACATGCACAGGCAGAGAAAAATATTGCTGCCGAAATCATGGAAAATACCGTTCATTTTTACGGTTATAAGGATTTGGAGACTGCTAATAAAAAGGGGCTTGACCAGTGAAGGGAGAAGAAATGAGTAAAATAATATTAACGGGAGACCGGCCGACAGGAAGACTTCATATCGGCCATTACGCAGGGTCTTTAAGAAGGCGCGTGGAGCTTCAGAATTCGGGGGAATATGACAAGACCTATATTATGATTGCCGATGCGCAGGCGTTGACGGACAACGCGGATAATCCGGAGAAGGTCCGGCAGAATATTGTCGAGGTGGCGCTGGATTACCTTGCGTGCGGCCTGGATCCGGCAAAGGCGACGCTTTTTATCCAGTCGCAGATATCGGAGCTGTGCGAGCTGACCTTCTACTATATGAATCTGGTAACCGTTTCAAGGCTTCAGCGCAACCCGACCGTGAAAGCGGAGATTCAGCTTCGCAATTTTGAGGCGAGCATTCCGGTGGGATTTTTTACATATCCCATCAGCCAGGCGGCGGATATTACCTTCTGCAAGGCGACGACCGTGCCGGTGGGGGAGGATCAGCTTCCGATGATAGAGCAGACCAAGGAGATTGTGCACAAGTTCAATGCCGTGTATGCGCCTGACAAGCCGGTGCTTGTGGATCCGCAGGCGCTGCTTCCCGAGGCGGAGGCCTGCAAGCGCCTGCCGGGTACGGACGGCAAGGCCAAGATGAGCAAGTCCCTTGGCAACTGTATTTACCTTGCGGATTCCGCGGACGAAATCCGCACGAAGATTATGGGGATGTATACGGATCCGCTGCATCTGCAGGTGAGCGATCCGGGACATCTGGAGGGCAACACGGTATTTATTTACCTGGACGCGTTTGCGCGCAGGGAGCATTTTGAACGGTATCTTCCGGAATATGCGGATCTCGACGAGCTGAAGGCGCACTATACCCGGGGCGGGCTTGGCGATGTGAAGGTGAAGAAGTTCCTCAATAACGTCCTGCAGGAGGAGCTTGAGCCGATTCGGAACCGGCGCACAGAGTTTGCAAAGGATATACCGGAAATCTATCATATCCTGAAAAAAGGCTCGGACGCCGCGCGTGAGGTGGCAGCCCAAACCTTGTCGGAGGTAAAGCAGGCAATGAAAATCGATTACTTTGAGGATGCGGAGTACATCCGGTCCCAGAGTGAACGGTACGCCGAATAATGCGGGATATATATCAGAAAAAAGACAGATAGCTCAGACTTCCGGGCGCAACATCGGTTCCCTTTTCCAGAAGGGCGATAAGCCCCTTGAGGGTGTCCTCCATTTCATCGGGCGTCGAGGCAATCAGCGAATTGTCCAGCTTTACGGCGATTACAATCAAAACAATTTCTGCCAGAGCAGCAGGGTAATCGAAGTGGATTTCTCCACGGGCGATGCCCTGCTTTATGATTTCCGTAAGCTCCGGCTTCAGCTCCGAAACCACATAGGTCAAATATTTCTGGTGCAGAAAGGCAAGGTCCTGCGCGCTGGTATTGTCCGCGGAGTCGTTCTGCTTGAGAAAAGCCATGGACGAATTGCGGCAGGCCTGAAAAAGCATCGCCATGCGGGTAAACGGGGCGATGTCCGTCTGCATGGCCAGGGCCTTCGCCGTTTGGAGCGGCAGCTGGTAATTGCGCTGAATCAGGGCGTCCAGAATGGCCTCCTTTGACGGGAAATAGTAATATATGCTGCCTTTTCCGATACCTGCCTTCTGCGCGATTTCGCTTACGGAGATATTCTGAATCTTGCGCTCCTCCAAAAGCTGCTGCAGCGCATCCAATATCAAGTCATACTTTTTCATGTCCGGCATAATCGAGCCACCTTTCCTTGTCAATCAAAGGTATAAGTTCAAGTGATTTATTATATCATATCTCCCGGATACCTTACAACTGTGAATCCTGTTACAAAAAAACGGGGAATCGGATATGAAATTTGGGAAAAACGATATTGACCACTGGTCGAAATGCGTGGTATATTTAAAGAAAGAAAAGTCGACCAATAGTCGAAAATAGAAAAATGGAGGAAGACGATGACATACGCTGATTTTTTTTATGAGATTAAGGGGAAATTTATGGGCGCGGACGTGAGCGACATCCACGAGCATCTTGCCTATCAGTTTAATATTGAGGACGAGGAGGCGGGCGGCTCCTTCTATGTGGAGGTTAAGGACGGCGCGCTTTATGTGGAGCCTTACGAGTACTATGACAGGGACGCTATGTTTACCTGCAGGCCGGAAACGCTGACAAAGATTGCGAGCGGCGAGCTGGATCCGGTGCTGGCGTTTACGCTGCAAAAGCTCAAGGTAGAGGGGAATATCGATAAGGCGCTCCGCTTAAAGGAGATTATCGAGACAAAGACAAAGGAGAAGGAGAAAGAGAAGAAGAGCAGGAAAAAATAGAGCCGGAGGGCGCTATGTGTCTGCGCGCTGCAAGGCCAGGCCATGAAAGCAGCGCAGAAATGGAGAACAGAATGGGAATATTGAAAAACACGGCGGCCTGTGTGGGGCTGCTGACCGCGGCAGGCGCGGGAGAGACCGCCTACTTTTACAGAAGGACCATGATGCGCAATAACGCAAAGGTGGAGCGCACGATGAAGATGGCCGGTACGGACTGGTCGCAATACGCGTCCCTGCTTGAGGAGCGGAAGGCGTTCCTGAATGCGCAGCCGCACCGGGAGGTTTACCAGAACAGCTTTGACGGATTGAAGCTGCATGCGACTTATTTTCCGCCTGTCAACGACAAGGCCGGAAAGAAGCGGGTCGTGATTTGCTTTCACGGCTATACGAGCAAGGGCATGTCGGACTATATCGGCCTTTCCGATTATTATCTGAAGCAAGGCTATGCGATGCTGCTTCCCGACGCGCGGGCGCACGGCGACAGCGAGGGCACATATATCGGCTTCGGATGCCTTGACAGGAAGGATGCGCTGGTATGGATCAACTGGCTGGTATGCGGGCTGGGCGAGGAGGTGGAAATCCTCCTGCACGGCACCTCCATGGGCGGCGCGACGGTGCTGATGGCAAGCGGTCTGGAGCTGCCCCCGCAGGTAAAGGGCATCGTTTCCGACTGCGGCTTTACCTCTCCCAAGGAGGTGTTTACGCACGTGCTGAATACGATGTACCATCTGCCGGCATTTCCGGTGATACAGGCGGCGGATATATTGAATAAGAAGCTTGCCGGTTACGGGATGGACGAGTGCAATGCCAAAAGGGAGGTCCGCAAGGCGAAAGTGCCGATTTTGTTTATTCACGGTTCTAAGGACACCTTCGTGCCCTGCCGGATGTGCGACACGATCTATGAGAACTGCGCTTCTCCCAAACGGAAGCTGATTGTGGAAGGCGCCGCGCATGCGGAGAGCTATTATAAGGATATGGAAAAATATGAAGAGGCGTTGACGTCATTTCTGAAAGAGCTTGTGAAATGAGGAAGGGAAAGGTAGCGCAATGAAAACAAGAAACGGATATAAAACATACCCGATCACGGTGGCACAGAGCTTTCATTTATATTATATGGAGTTCTGCCCGAAGAAGGAGGTCCTCAATATCGGAACCAGCCTGACGATCGAATACGAGCTGGATATTGACGAGCTGAGGAGAGCGATTTATAAAGCATATGAGCGCTGCGAGGCAATGCGCGTGCGCTTTGCCTTTGATAAAAAGGAGAATCGGTGGTATCAGTATGTGACCGATAAGGAGGAACGTGAAATCGAGTATGTGGACTTTTCCGGTAAAACGATGGAGGAAGCGCAGGAGATTATGACGGCGTGGACGTCCGTTCCGTTTGAGCGGCAGGATTCGCCGATGAACAGAGTGGTTATCATCAAGACGCCGGACGGGAATCAGGGGCTTTACCTGCTGGGCGATCATATGCTTCTGGATGCGCAGTCGCTGATTTGCTTTTTGCGGGATGTGATAGAGCTGTACTGTAACGCGAAGTTTGAGGATGTGCCGTATCCTGCGGATATGCGCTCCTATATCGAGCAGCTGCAAAAGGATCTTGCATATGAGGCGGGCAGCAGGGCGCAGGAGCGTGACCGGGAGTATTTTTACCGCCAGATAGAGGAGTCGGAGCCGATTTTTAACGGCATAGACGGGCCGCGTGCACTGATGGAGGCCAGAAAGAAGAATCCCAAGGCGCGGGCCGCGCACAGCAGCACCGGTAAGGTGGAGTCCGCGCTGGATATTTTCCATCTTGAGGAGGAGCCGACGCAGCGCCTGATGCGGTTCTGCGAGGAGAATCATATTTCGCTGCAATGTCTTCTGATCATGGGTATCCGTACCTATCTGCAGAAGATGAACGGAAACGACGACGTGTCGATAAACGTTGCCTACGCAAGACGTGCGACGCTGCTGGAGAAGAAGTCCGGCGGAACCCGCATTCATTCCTTCCCGTTTCGGACGATTATCTCCGAGGAAAAGACCTTTATGGAGGGAATTCTTGAGATTCGCGACAAGCAGAACGAGACCTTCCGGCACACCAATTTTAATCCGGTCGAGTATTTTGCGCACCGCAGCAAAGTATACGCCCTGGAACCGGGGGCGGTATATGAGCCGATGGCTTTGACGTATCAGCCGCTGACGCTCAGGGAAAAGGGGTTGACCAAGCTGGGGGATATCCGGTACAAGACCAAGTGGTATCCCAACGGCGCGACGACGCAGGCGATGTATCTGACCGTAATGCACCGCTCGGACGATAACGGGCTGGACTTTAATTTCGAGCATCAGGTAGCGGCCATCACACGGGAAAAGCTGGAATATTTCTATTATTATATCTGCAAGATTATGTTTAAGGGGACGGAGCGTCCGAATCTGAAAATCGGCGAAATCATAAAGCTGATATGATGAAAATCGTGAAAGGAAAGCGCTTCAATCGTATAACAGCGCGGAAATGGAGGAAAAAATGTTTGATAAGCTAGCGGAGATTATTACAAATTATGTGGAGGTTAAAAAGGAAGATATCCGGCCGGAGTCCCGGTTTATGGAGGATTTGGGCTTCAGCTCCTTTGACTTTATGAGCATGCTCGGCGAGATTGAGGAGGAGCTGGATGTGGAGATTAACCAGGAGGAGGCTGCCAATATCCGCACCGTGCAGGAGGCTGCCGATTATCTGGAAAAGCTTTCAAATGAATAAAACGAAAGGCGGGGTATCGGGATATGAATAAAACAAGCAGTACCATCCGCAGCCTGCTGACGCAGGCGGAGGCGGAATACAGCGCGCAGGACGCCTTCCGGTATAAAGTGCGGAGGGATGACGGCAGCGGAAAAAAGGAAGCGGCGGTGGAGGCAAAAACATACGCGCAGTTCAAGGCTGACAGTGAACGCTTTTCTGCCGCGCTTGCAGCGCTCGGGGAGCAGGGCAGCCATATTGCGGTTGTCGGGGCGACGTCGTACGCATGGGTGGTATCCTATTTCGGTATCGTTGACAGCGGCAGCGTCGCGGTGCCGCTTGACGCGCAGCTGCCGACGGCGGATTTGTGCGAGCTCATCGACCGTGCGGACGTCACCACGCTCGTATATGACGAGGGAAAGAAGGAGCTTGCGGCCGTTGCGGCCGTACAGTGCAAGGCGCTGAAACATATCATCTGCATGGGAAGCGATGATCAGGAAAAGGCGCTTTCCCTGTGGACGCTGATTGAAAAGCAGGAGGCGGGCTTTGACTATGAGCCGCAGCCGGAGCAGCTTGCGACAATTATGTTTACCTCCGGCACGACAGGAAAGAGCAAGGGCGTGATGCTCACGCACCGGAATCTTGCGGAGAACGCGACCTGTCTGGATATGGGGTATGCGCCGGGCATGGTGGTGATGAGCGTGCTGCCCATCCATCATGCGTACTGTCTGAGCATGGATATATTAAAGGGACTTTCGATTGGCTGCGTGATCTGCATCAACGATTCGCTGCTGCGCGTCGCCAAAAATATCAAGCTGTTTGAGCCGAATATGATTCTGATGGTGCCGCTGATGATTGAGACGCTTGCCAAGAAGCTTGAGGAGGCGTCCTGGATTCCCGCGCCGCTTGTAAAGGCCAAGGTGTTTGGCAAGCAGTTTCACACGGTGTGCAGCGGCGGCGCGTACCTGAATCCGTCCTATATCGACATGTTTAAGAAATACGGAATCACGATTTTGCAGGGTTACGGCATGACGGAGTGCGCGCCGGTCATCAGCACGAACCTCAACTGGGACGCAAAGCCCGGCTCCGTAGGGAAGCTGATGCCCAACTGCGAGGCGAAGATCGTGGACGAGGAGCTGTGGGTAAAGGGCTCGAGCGTTATGCAGGGATATTACAAGATGCCTGAGGAGACTGCGCAGACGCTCGAGGACGGCTGGCTCAAGACCGGCGACCTCGGATATGTGGACGCAGACGGCTTCTTATTCCTCACGGGCCGCAAGAAAAACCTGATTATCACGCCAAACGGTGAGAACGTATCGCCGGAGGAAATCGAGAATAAGCTTGCCGGCAACCGTCTGGTGCAGGAGGTGCTGGTGCGCGAAGGCGAGGGAAATGCGATTGAGGCGGAGATTTTCCCCGATTATGAGTATGCCGGGAAGAAAAAGATTAAGGATATTCCGGCAGAGCTGCAAAAGCTGATTGACGAATACAATAAAACGGCGCCGCTCTACAAGCGTGTGTTCGGCCTGAAGGTACGCGAGACGGAGTTCGAGAAGAACACGACAAAGAAGATTAAGCGCTTTTAAAAACTAACGCAGAACAACAGTATAACCTTCCGCTATAATGGAAAACCTAAGAAAACGATAGTATTTCGGGGACTTCATTATAGAGGGAGGTTTTTTCATTGGAAAATAAAGCGTTAGGAAAAGCGAGCGTCAGCTATGCGGCGCCCGTGCTGATTATGGGCAGCGGATCGATTGTGGGACAGATGGAGGAGGAAGGGCCGCTTGGCGGCAGCTTTGACAAGGTCAGCAGCGACAAGAATGATATGTTCGGGGCGGATTCGTGGGAAAAGGCCGAGAGCGCGCTGCAAAAGGAGGCCATCGCGATCACACTGCGCAAGACCGGGATGGAGGCGCAGGACGTCCGGTACCTGTTTGCCGGAGATCTGCTGGGGCAGACCATCGCAAGCTCCTTTGGCGTGCTGGATTATAATATTCCGTTTATCGGGCTGTACGGCGCGTGCTCTACCTGCGGGGAATCCCTGTGTATGGGGTCAATGGCTGTTGCGGCGGGGTATGCGGATACGGTAATGAGCCTGACCTCCAGCCATTTTGCAAGCGCCCAGAAGGAATTCCGCTTTCCACTGGAATACGGCGGGCAGCGGCCGCTGTACGCCTCCTGGACCGTGACGGGGAGCGCGGGCTTTTTATTGCAGCGCGCAGACATCGACAGCAGGCCGGGAAAGGCAGCAGAGAATAACTACCGGCGCAAAATCGGAATAACGGGTGTTACCATCGGCAAGATAGAGGATTACGGTATCAAGGATTCCTTTAATATGGGATGTGCCATGGCGCCTGCGGCGGCATGGACGATTGCGGCAAATTTCAAGGATTTCGGAAGAAAAGCGGGCGATTATGACGCGATTTTTACCGGGGATCTGGGCAATGTCGGGCAGGAGGCGCTTTTTACCCTGCTGGAGAAGGAGGATATCGATATCCGGGACAGGCATTATGACTGCGGTATGTTAATCTATGATTTGGAGAAGCAGGACGTCCATGCGGGCGGAAGCGGCTGCGGCTGTTCAGCGGTTGTGCTCTCGGCCTATATCCTGCACAAAATCGAGGAAGGACAGTGGAACCGGGTGCTGTTTGTGCCGACCGGCGCGCTGCTCAACAAGACCTCCTTTAACGAGGGTCAGAATGTGCCGGGGATAGCGCACGGCGTGGTTATCGAGGCGGTGCAACCTTAATTGACAAAGGTATGCACGCCTCAAAGCGGGATAATTTCGGTATTTTCTTCGTTATCCTCAATCGGGAGGGCGCTCTTAAAAGATAAACCCTCTCAGCAGCCAGACACAGACGCCGCAGATGACAAGGGCGATCAGCCCGCTTGCAAGCGCCAGAAATGCTTTCTGATAAAGGCGCTTTCCGTATTCCTGCGCCTTTTCAAGCTCATCCAGACGCTTTCCCTCTGTGAAGGCTATGATTTCCTTATAAGTCTGGATATCGTGATTCTTTTTATATTTTTCCAGACGGATTGCGAAATAGAGCGCGGCCGCGAATGGAATGGCGGCAATCAGCAGGCCGTAATAGCCCAGGAATACGGACAGCGGAACAGTGGATACGACAGACAACAGCAGCAGGACGGAAAAGACCGCGCCGTCGCGGTTGAAGCGCTGCAGTTCGTTTTTGTTGATTTCTTCTCTCATTATATGAATATCTCCTTTAATTAATTGGTCGAGTGATACCTGAAACAGGGCGCTCAGCAGCAGAAGGCTGCGGATATCGGGGTAATTTTTGTTGTTTTCCCAATTCGAAATCGTCTGCCGTGTGACATAGACTTTTTCGGCAAGCTCCTCCTGTGACAGGTTCAGCTCGGTTCGGTATTTTTTGATTTGATTATGCAGTTCCAAAGCAGTTCTCTCCTTATTCTTTTTTCGTATCCGCTCCTAATGCAATAAAACCTGCTGTAACTGCAAGCGCAAACATAACGTCACGTTCGCCCAATGGGTTCGTTATGATTGAATAAACCAAAAAAGCTGTGCACAGCAGCAATACTGCCAAAATAATTCTGCGGATAATTTTCCTGTTTTTTTCCATTACATAAATCCCTCCTTTCTTTTGCCATTATAGTGCGCCGCGCCGGGGAAGGCTATCAAATATTTTTGACATCGGCGAAAAATGCGGTGTAAAAAGTATTTTGCGGCAGTGAAAAGCGATGGAAAAGGCGATGGAAAAGGACGGGGCGGTATGCTATAATCAGGAGAAGGCCGTTATTTTATGCGATGGGAAATGCCGGCAGCAGCGTTGATGAAGAGGAGGAAAATCATGTCACCATCAGAATTTATTTCAAAGGAACCCATTGACAAAGGATGGTCCTGCGACAAAAAGTACTGCGCGACGGCGCGGGACGGGACGCGCTATCTGCTGCGAATCACGCCAAAGGAAAAAAGCCGGACGCGGGAGGAGCTGTTTCGGATGCAGCAAAGGGTTGACGCACTGGGGGTTCCCATGTGCAGGCCGGTCGCGTGCGGCGCCTGCGACGAGGGCGTCTACATAATACAGACCTGGGTGGACGGCAGAATGATGGAGGACGTCCTGCCGGAGCTTTCGGACGCGGAGGCGTATCATTATGGTCTTGAGGCGGGGAAAATCCTGAAAAAGATTCATACGGTGCCCGCGCCGGAGACGCAGCCGGACTGGGAGGCGCGGTTTAACGCGAAAATGGACCGAAAGATTCGCATGTATCAGGACTGCCCGGTCCGGTTTGACGGCGCGGACAGAATGCTTGCCTATATAGAAGCCAACCGCCATCTGCTTGCGGGGAGGCCGCAGTGCTTTCAGCACGGGGATTATCATGTCGGCAATATGATGATGGAGGACGGCGGACTGGTCATTATTGACTTTGACCGGTATGATTTTGGGGACCCGTGGGAGGAATTTAACCGCATCGTATGGTGCGCCCAGGCCGCGCCGGTTTTTGCCTCCGGTATGGTCAACGGGTATTTTGACGGCGAAGTGCCGGGGGCGTTCTGGCGGCTGCTTGCGCTCTATATCTGCAGCAATACGCTTTCTTCGGTGCCGTGGGCGGTTCCGTTCGGCGAAGGGGAGATTCAGACGATGCTCAGGCAGGCCGGGGAGGTGCTGGACTGGTATGACCAGATGCAGAATCCGGTGCCGTCCTGGTATTTTAAGGGGTATTACCTGCAATATATGGACGGGCTTCCCTATAAGCTGAAGGCGCCGTATGATTTTGGGTTTATCGGGGATTACGGCAGGGTATTCCGGATATTTGACGATCAGGATTCGGGGAATATCTGCTTCGGAACGCAGCGGGACGGCGGGCGGCTGTTTGTCAAATATGCCGGTGCGCCGACAGAGGCTTATCCGGGGACGCCGGCGGATGCGGTGGCGCGTCTTGCGGCCACCGTGCCGATTTATCGCGATTTAAGGCATCCGAACCTGATTGAGCTTGTGGAAGCGGGGAAGCTGGCAGACGGCTTTGGCATGGTATTTAAGTGGGCGGACGGCGACTGCATGGGCAGGATGTATCCGGCGGCGCACCGCAGGTTTATGCAGCTGCCGGTGGCGGAGCGCATGAAGGTGTTTGATGATATTCTGGCGTTTCTGGATTTTGTAAACGCCGCCGGCTATGTCGCGGTGGACTTTTATGACGGCAGCATTTTATATGATTTTGAGAACCAGAAAACCACGTTTTGCGATATTGACCTTTTCCGTAAAAAGCCCTGTGAGAACGACATGGGGCGGATGTGGGGCAGCTCGCGGTTTATGTCTCCGGAGGAATTCTGCCGGGGAGCGGCACTTGACGAGGTGACCAACGTATACACGGCGGGCGCGTTTGCATTCGCCCTGTTTGGCGAATGCGACCGGGCTTATGAGAATTGGCCGTTGGGGGAGGCGCTGTACCGGGTGGCAAAGCGCGCGACAGCGGACGAGCGCGGCGCTCGGCAGCAGTCGATAGCGGAGCTGAAAAGGGCGTGGGAAAATGCAAAGGAGGCAGATGGGCGAAGTAAAGTAAAAATTTTGGACGGAAATATGGAAAAAGGACGGCTGTCATGGTAAAATCATAGTAAATACGTTAAAACTGTAACAAAGTGCCTGCGCTCGATATCAAAACAAGCGAATAGGAGGGATTAGGATGTACGGAGAGCAGACGGGATTGGTATTTACGAATGAGAATTGTATCGGATGCAATAAATGTATTTCGGTCTGTCCGGTATTGACGGCGAATATGGCAGTGGAGGAGAACGGACAGCAGCGGATTTTGGTGGACGGGGATAAATGCATTTCCTGCGGCGCCTGCTTCGACGCCTGCGAGCATCACGCGAGAGAGTTTCGGGATGATACGGAGCGGTTTTTTGAGGATTTAAAGCGCGGCGAGCGGATATCCGTGCTGTGGGCGCCCGCTTTTGCGGCGAATTATCCGAATGAATACCAGCAGATTTTAGGCGGGCTCAGGAAGCTTGGCGCAAACAGAATCATCAGCGTCAGCTTCGGCGCCGATATTACAACATGGGGATATATCAATTATATTACGGCACATCATTTTTCCGGCGGCATTTCCCAGCCGTGTCCCGCGATCGTAAATTATATCGAGCATTACTTACCGGAGCTGATATCGAAGCTTGTACCGGTGCAGAGCCCGATGATGTGCGCCGCAATTTATGCGAAGAAGTACATGGGAATCGGGGATAAGCTGGCCTTTATCAGCCCGTGTATCGCGAAAAAGGCAGAAATCGACGACCCCAGGAATCACGGCTATATCAGCTATAACGTTACCTTTGACCATCTGATGAAATACGCGCGCAAAAACGGCGTCAAGGCGGAGGCGGCGAGGAATGAAATCGAGTACGGCTTAGGGTCGATTTATCCGATGCCGGGCGGCTTGAAGGAGAATGTATACTGGTTCTGCGGCGAGGAGGTTTTCATCCGGCAAATCGAGGGCGAGCGGCGCGCGTATGAGTTCCTTGAGAATTACAGTGAGCGGGTGAAGGCGAAAAAGCTGCTGCCGTTCATGGTCGACGCGCTCAACTGTGAGGCAGGATGCCTTTACGGCACGGGAATCGAGGAGGAGAAGACCCAAAACGAGGACATCCTCTATGAGCTTCAGCGCATCAAGGAGGCGAGCAAGCAGCGCAGGAAGCTGAGCGCATGGGACCGCAATGCGACGCCGCACCAGCGTCTGAAGAGCCTCAACCGCCAGTTCGCAAAGCTCAGTCTCAAGGATTTTATGCGCGAGTATACGGACAAATCAAAGGGCTGTGCGATTGACAAGCCCACGCCGGCGGAGCTTCTGAGCATCTTTGAGGACATGGATAAGCGCACGAAGCCCAAGCAGACCATCAACTGCAGCGCCTGCGGCTATACCTCCTGTACGGATATGGCGTCGGCAATCTACAACGGCTGCAATAAAAAAGAAAACTGCGTGCATTACATAAAGGACGTCGTGGAGGCGGAGAAGGAGCAGCTCAAGGCGGTATCACGGGAAAATGAGGCAAAGAGCGAGGAAATCCGGCGGCGCAGCGAGACTGTTGCGGAGATGGTCGCACAGGCAAACGAGGAGTTCAATACACTGAACATGTCGATTGACGGCATGATCAGCGGGAATAATACCAACGCCGAGGAGAGCACCAGCATCAGTGCATCGATGCTGACGGTCGTTGAGTTTTGCGACAGCCTGAGAGAGTCGTTTGCGGTAATCAATGAGCTGCTGGTGCAGCTGGGCGGCAATAACGAGAACATCACCAAGGTTGCGCAGAAGACAAGCCTTCTGTCCCTGAACGCCTCCATAGAGGCGGCCAGAGCCGGCGAGGTCGGCAAGGGCTTTGCGGTCGTTGCGCAGGAGATCAAGAACCTGAGCGAGGTAAGCGGCGGCGCGGCGGATGACAGCAACCGCAACAAAGAGCAAATCAGCGCGGCGATGGATAAGCTTACGGAGAATTCGCAAAAGCTGATGGCGGTTGTCGACGACGTAAACGGCAGAATCAGCAATCTGGCGGCAAGCACGGAGGAAATCGCGGCCTCCGCGGCGGTTATCGGACAGATTGCAAACGAGCTGCACGACAAATTTGAGCGCATCAACGCACTGTAGGCGCGGCGGGCGCTCCGGGATAAGGAAGTGATGGATTTGCGCCGGATGGAGTTTAAGATGGAACGCCCCGGGCAGGTGGCGGAGGGAGATATTGTGACGATTACGGAAAGCCTTCTGCCCAGCAATTACTATTATACGATCAACCCCGCGGTGGCGATGTCGGGAAATGTCCCGTTTCGCGAGCGGCTTCTTGCCAGAGAGGGCAGGGTGGCCTCCGTTGTCGAAAACACCAGGGGATACTATGTAACAGTGGAGTTCGAATAGTACAAGAGAGCATAATTTATTTTATATGGCAGGTAGTCTATTGGATTACCTGCTGTATTTACACTATTTTAACGTGTGTAGATTTTGTTGCCATGAATTTACTTTTGAGGAGATAGGATGAATAATCAATTTAGCACCCAAG
>CATLGV010000017.1 GCA_949948735.1 uncultured Lachnospiraceae bacterium
CTGCTCCATCTAAGCCTCCCCATTATTTTAAATATCTAATATCAACATTATACCATAATTGCTAGCGCAATTACGGTATTTTCATGCCCATTCGGGCAAGTATAATGTCTTTCGACATTATACCATAATTGCTAGCGCAATTACGGTATTTTCATGCCCATTCGGGCAAGTATAATGTCTTTCGACATTATACCATACCCCTCACTAAAATCGCATGGTTTTCCTCAAAAATATATACTCTTATCCGGCACCGCCACGCTCTTCCCCTGCTCGCAGACCTGCCGTATCGTCCCGTCCTTAGTCCGATATACCGCCCCAAACAGCGTCGTTGTCCCATCCTCAATCAGCACGTAGCTGCCGTCCTCCAGGGCATAAAATTCCCTGCCATAACTGTCGGGATATGTAATATCCTCAAACAGGCGCTTTCACCGGGCAGCTCGGGCTGTGCATATACCGTGTCGGCGCAGTTCATCGTCCCGGCGCTGATGCCAATCACAATTCCACGGAACGCCTTCATACGTTCTTTCAGGCTTATTCTGTTAAAAAAATCATTCTGCGTCGGAACATGCCCGCCAGGAAGGATTAACGCGTCATAATCGGAAAGCGCTCCCAAAAGCCCCTCATGTCTTTGGTCGCATAAATCCATCTGCGCGATCGATAAGCCGCTCATCGGAAACGCCTCCGCAAAAATATCCCGTATGCTGTCGTTTATCTTTGCCATACCCTCAAAATCAAGACCTTCGCGTTGTCCGGCCAATGCTTTTGCAGGCTGCCCAGCAGTCCGTTCTGCCCGCTTAATGGCGCGGGAAGCCTTATCCCGTCCTTTTTGTAAGAACCGCCTATATGGCTTGTCAAATATGCAATCATCCTCTTTTCCTCATTTCAGCACAATCCGCCACGTATCATTTTCCACAACATACTGAAATTCATTCAGCGTATCCTCCAGTATCACCTGAAGCAGTTCGTTGAAATCGTTTACCAGATTTACCCGCGATAATTCCTGCTTTGGTATCCAGTGCATCGCGCCCTCCTCCGAAGAGCAAAGCTCTCCTTCGTACTGATTCGCGCGAAAAAGGAAAACGATATACCGGCCGCCCTCTATCGGAAACTGTTTTACGCCGCAGAGCCTTGGATTTTGGATGGTCAAGCCTGTCTCCTCCTGCATTTCGCGCACAACGGCGTCGACAATCGACTCGCCGGGTTCCACATGCCCGCCCGGCAGCGTATATCCCTTCCAATCCTCCTTTACCCTGTCCTGCAGCAGATACGCCTCTTCATTATATACCAGGCATAATACCGTCAGTTCCGCCTTTTCCGTCCGCGCCATGGCAGTTCCTCTCCTCACACAGTCATTATTTTTCCAGAAACAAAAGCACATAGCTTATTATAGCACAAAACCAATGCGGCAGAATACCCTAATTGACAAGCAATGGGAAGCTTTCCGCAAAAACTGGCAAGCAGGCGACGCCGCGCTCTGCTATTCTGATAATATAGTTCAAAAGAAAGGTATCTTCGGTTGACAAAAACACACGGTCAGCCAGAGGCAAGGTCATTCCTATGAAAAAATATTTCCTGAAAGGCAGATATCCTGTATTGATTGCCGCCGTCTGCCTCTTAACAGCCTGCGGAAGGACCAATCCGTCAGCAGAGAATGCAGACACGGCAAACGTCAATACGACGGCTGAAAACGCAAGCACGACAGACATCGCTACGACAGCGGAAAACGCAAGCACGACAGACATCGCTACGGCGGCGGAAAGCAAGAATGAAAAAAACGCCGCGGAAACGGAGGAGCGCACAATGAAAGCAGACGAAGAGATGATTGCAGAGGCAATCCGGCAGGAAACATCCAAAGTGGACGAAGCACAGGAGCCTGCAGAAAGCGCCGCAGACACGCAGAAGGATACGCCGCGAAAGCCTACGGCCGAAATCAGCGACGTCATCCCGCCCAAATACACCGGCTTCCAGCTTGCGGAATCCGGCACCATCGAACAGATTTCCTACACCACCAGAGATTACTTCGGCGACGGGAAAGAAATCACAAAATACGCCAATGTCTATCTGCCCTACGGTTACAGCGAAGACAGGCAGTATAACGTCCTGTACCTGATGCACGGCATCGGCGGGGACGAGAACGAATGGGGCATGAACACAAACAGCTCCAAGGTGAAGCTCATCATGGATAACCTGATATACCACGGCGATATCGAGCCCTTTATCGTTGTAACGCCCAACGGGCGTTCCAGCAGCCAGTTCGCGGCGCAGGGCTCCGATTACAATTCATTCTATGTATTTGGCCAGGAGCTGCGAAACGACCTGATTCCCTACATTGAAGAGAACTACGCCACCTATGGAACGCCGGACGCGGCGGACTACGATCCCAGCGCCGTAAGAGCGCACCGCGCGATGGCCGGACTTTCCATGGGCGGCATGCAGACCATCAATATCGGCATCGGCGAGTGCGTGGACTTGTTCGGGTATTTCGGCGCGTTTTCCGCCGCTCCGACCAGCAATCCCGCCGCCAAAACCGCAGCGCTTCTCAAGGATACGCCCTATGAGATTTATTATTTCTATAACATCTGCGGTACAGAGGACGGCGTCGCGTATGCGAGCGCCTCGGCAGCGGCAAAATCGCTTCCCAACGTCTGTGAACAGTTTGAAGACGGCAAAAACTTTATGTGGCAGGAATTAAAGGGCGCCCATGATTTCAGAATCTGGTATCTGGGCTTCTACAATTTCGCGCAGATAGCTTTTACCTGAAACTACAATATCCTCGTCAAAAATTTTACACTGACAAAATAAGCGCCCGCCCTACTCCGGCAGAACATTACGTTTCAAACTGGTGTAGGCCAGCAGAATATAAACAGCGTAAACCGCAAAAAACAATCCCAGACAGATGCCCACAATCGTTGCCGGCGCGCTGGCTCCTACCATAATCCCCGGCTCCGTCGCGCCTGCCAGATGAACGATAAAGGGCACGCCAATCAGCAGCGGCGGTATCGCCGGCATCGCATAGTAAATTCCGAACTGGGTGCGCAGCGCCGCCGCCATCTCCCTCCGGTCCATGCCCAGCTTGCGCAGCAGCGCAAACTGACGCCGATACCGGTCGGTCTCGCTCAGCTGCTGTACCGTAAGAATGGCGGCGGCAGTCATCGTGAGCACCAGCGCCAGATAAAACAGCGGAAACACTGTCGTCGCCGTCATCGCCGCGACCTCCGCCTCCGCCGCGCTGCGTGTGTACAACAGCATGTCGCCGCTGTAGCCGTTCTGCTCGTACGCCTCCCGCTGCAGCCCATACAACGCCTCCTGCTGCGCTGCGCCAACCGGCTCCTCCGTCAGTGCCGCATACATCGTATGATCCACAACGCAGGCCTCGGCAGCCGCGTCAGGCACCACCAGAATAAAGCCGTTCCCGTTGACGTCGTATGCCTGCTGAGCAAAAATCTCCGTGCGCAGCCCTGCAGGCACAAGCGCCTGCCCTCCAATCTCCAGCGTCCGATCCCAGTCTGTAAGCGCCGCCGCCACATAAGGGCGGCAGTGAATCAGATATTGTCCCGGCGCAAGCGTCACCGCATCATACCCCAGCATCGACCGCAGCGCGGCGTAATCACTTTCCCGCATTACGGTATCCGCTTTATAATAGCGGTGATACTTCATGTTGGATTCCAGATAGGCGGTGACGGTATCGTCCTTTGACAGATAAACAGGGTACTGCCAGCCGTCCCTGACCGGGATATTTTCATCCATATACTGCTTACAGTCACGAAAAACCTCCGTCTGGGCGTCCCCGCTCAGAATCATGTCAAAGCAGCTGTTCTGCGCCGTCCGGTTCCGGAAAATCGCGCGGAAAATCATGCCGGTCCCCTCGGAAATCAGTGTGGCGGTAAACAACAGCGCAATCGTCGCCATCAAAATGCCCATCGAGGCCAGCTTTGCGGTCAACGTGCGGAATATCAGCAGATTCTGTTTCCGGTATTTCCGCGCCGGCTGACGGTCAAAGAAGGCCGGGACACCGGACGCAAAACACAGGAAAAAGCTGTACAGAAACGCAATGACGCAGCCTGCCCCGATAAGGCCAAAAAGCAAATCCCCCACCATCAGCAGAATACTTCCTGCGATGCCCAGTATGACGGACAGCACAAATATCCGCCGCCGGTTCCTGCTGGTCCGGATAACCGCGCCCTGATTCTGCTTTTCGTAATAAATCAGGTCATAGATCTTCATTCCACGGATACGCTTTCGGCTTTTCATCTGCACGGACAGATAAACCAGCGCAAAATAGAGCAGCGTCAGTCCCAGCGCTTTTACGGAAAAGAAAAACGAAAAGGTATAGGGCGTCCCGAAAAGCGCCAGGACAATTGCCCGCAGCGCCTGATACAACAGATTGCCAAGCAGAACGCCAAGCGCCAGCGCTGCCCCGCCGACCATCAGATTTTCCAGAAAAAACATACGGGCCACCTGCCGGCTTTCCAGCCCGATAAGCATATAAGTGCCCAGTTCCCTGCTGCGCCGGGTCAGCATAAAGTTCGTCGTATAAGATATCATCCAGCGGATGATGCCGACTACCACGATACTGGCCAGAACAATCGTCAGCGGCAGACTTTTGAGCAATTGCGACAGCTCCTGCACCTCTTTGGAAAAAATCAGCCCGTTGAAGGCGTAAATCAGCGCCGCCGCCAGAACAATCGTGACAAAATAGACCAGATAATCCCCTGCCTGTCGTTTGGCATTGCGCAGAGACAGCTTAGATAACGTCACTGACATCACCCCCCAACACCGCAAGCACATCCAAAATCTCGTGATAAAATACAGCGCGCGTCCGCTCCCCGCGAAGCAGCTCGTTGAAAATGCGCCCGTCCTTCAAAAACATCACCCGCCCCGCGTAGCTTGCGCTGTAGGAATCATGTGTTACCATGAGTATCGTCGCACGCATGCCGCTGTTCATCTCCGACATGATTTCCAGAAGGTTTTTGGACGCCCTGGAGTCCAGGGCCCCCGTCGGCTCATCGGCCAGCAGCAGGGACTGCCCCGCAGCCATTGCCCGCGCACAGGCCGCGCGCTGCTTCTGCCCGCCGGATACCTGATATGGGAATTTTTCCAGAATATCGCCGATACCCAGCTTCTGCGCCACCGCGCCCACCTGACGCCGAACGGCATTCGGGTCGCTGTGGTTGAGCGCCAGCGCCAGCCCGATATTTTCCTCGACCGTCAGCGTATCCAACAGATTAAAGTCCTGAAACACAAACCCCAGCCGTTCCCTGCGAAACCGCGCCAGCTCGCCCGAGGGCAGCTCAGCGATGTTTACGCCGTCCAGCAGGATATCGCCCGCGCTCACTGTATCAATCGTGGAAATACAGTTGAGCAGCGTCGTCTTTCCGCTGCCCGACGCGCCCATAATCGCGATAAACTCGCCGTCCGCCACGTCAAAGCTGACACGGTCGAGCGCCTTGGTCACATTGTTTTTGCTTCCATAGTATTTTTCAATATTTCTTACCTGCAGCATATCACCGCCTCCTTTACTTCTGGCAATATGATACGACAAAAATAACGCCGGTTGTATCGAATTCACCCGGCGTTGCCTTACAATTTTGTAAGATAATTTATCTCTTTGCTATACATCCTCCATCGTCATACATGGAAGTTCTTTTTCTTGCTTAAGCTGTTTATCATTTGTAAAGAACATATCACAATTTTTTACTATCGCTGTTGCAATCTGCAAAGCATCCATCGCTTTAAAATTCTTATATTGCCCCCTAATCTTTGCCCCTTCTTCTGCTATTATCGAATCAATATCTACTACCTCTCATTTAACAGAATTTCTTTTCAGTTTCTACGATTATATCCGACTCTTAAAATTATTACCGTATTTACAGATTCTTCTATTTCATAAAAAACATAATAATTTTTGTATGGCATACAATGTATTCCCTGGCTGGAAAGAACCTTATCATCCACTATGGCAAATCCTATTGGGCAATTCCTTTAAAGCGGAAACAGCGTTCCGCAGGCCCTCAACAAAGCGATAACCTGCTCTCCAGTTCATCAAACACCTCATTAAAATCATATATGGCATTTTCCTGAACATCTTTCAACCCTTCATTGACAAAACCGCGAATTTCATCCCGAACCTGTTCCTCCGGCGAACGCAAAATTTTTACTGCGGATTCCATATAACATACTTCCCATTTGTTTAACCATTAAGTACAGTATAAGCAATATTTCTGCAAATAACAAGCTTGATTTTTATTCAATGAAAGATAAGCGTGACCGTCGTGCCCTTCCCCTCCTCCGAATCAATCTGCAGTCCGACCGCCATACAGTCGGCCAGCCTGCGGCAAAGATAAAGCCCCATCCCCGTCGAACCGCCTCTGCCGTGCCCGTTGCTGCCGGTGAAGCCGCGGTCAAAAACGCGGGGCAGCTCGTGGGCCGGTATCCCGATTCCGTTGTCATGCACCGCAAGTAACACCTGCGCCCCCAGCTGTCTTGCGGACAGCGTTACCACCGGACTGCCGCTTCGGTAGCGGGCGGCGTTTTGCAGCAGCTGTCCCAGCATAAAAGCCGTCCATTTTTTGTCGGTATGGACTGTCTGCTCCAGATTCTCGGTCTCCACCCGGACGCCGTTCTGAATCAACAGACTGCGGTGCCGGCCGACAGCCTCGGCTGCAATCTCCGCAAGACTCGCCCTGCAGACGACAAAATCCTTCTCCGCGCTCTCCGCCCGCGCATAGAACAACGCCCGCTCCACATGCGCCTCAATCTGCGAAAGCTCCTGTGTCAGCTTTCTGCGCATCTCGGAATCCGCGCTGCGGCAAATCAGGCCTGCCGCCGTAATCGGCGTCTTAATCTCGTGAACCCAGCGCTCCACATATTCACGGTATTCCCGCTGCGCCGCCTGCGCGTCGGAAACGGCGCCAATCATCGCCCTTCCGGCCCTGCAAAAGAGCTCCAGTAGCCTGCGCTCGTAAGCATTGCGGGCCCTGGGCACACACTCGGAAAACAGGTATTTCCTGTCCAAACCCTCCATAATGCTTTCCAGCTCCCGCAGCCGCAGACGGCAGCGCAGAAAATCCGCAGTCTGCACACCTATAACAACCAACGCCCAGACAATGCCCAAAAGCAGGACAATACCGGACTGCGTGCCGGTCAACAGCAGAAACGCCGCAGTCACTGCCGCAAAAACCGCCCAAAGGACGAAACGCCTCAGACGGTCAGATAAAAATTCCGTTATTGTCATAGCTGATACCCCATTCCCCGGCGTGTTTTAATCAGATCCGGCTGTCCAAGCCCGGCAAGCTTTCCCCGAAGCCGCGTTACATTCACACTGAGCGTATTGTCGTCAATATAAATCTGATTATCCCACAGGGCCTCAATCAAATCCGCACGGGAGACAATCTCCCCCGCATGCCCCATCAGACAAGCCAGTATCTGCAGCTCATTGCGGGTCAGCGCCGCCGTCTTTTCACCTGCGGACACACATCCTTTGGCCAGATGCAGCGACAGACCGCCCGCCTCTATCACCTCCGGCTCCGCCGCCCTTCCGCTTCTGCGCAGCACCGCCTTCACCCGCGCAAGCAGCACCGGAATATTGTAGGGCTTCGTAATATAATCATCGCCGCCAAGACTCAGCGCCCTTATCTCATCCAGCCCCGAATCCCTGCTGGTGACAAAAATAACCGGCGCGCTCACGGCCCTGCGCAGACCTGCGCACAGTGAAAAGCCGTCGCACCCCGGCAGCCCGATGTCCAACAAAATCAAATCCGGGCAGGCCCTGGCCGCCTGCGCCGGAATATCGGTAAACGCTGTGACTGTATATGGGAAATACCCCTCGTTCTCCAGCAAAAGCGCCAGCTCCTCACGCGTCGCAGGGTCGTCCTCGATAATCATAATTTTCTGCATTTTATCACCTTCTTTTCCCCTCGTCCGTTCTCTCCAGACGAATCCGGGCAAAAGCCACCCGTATCGGCGGCGCGGCAATTTTGATTCCGAAGGTAAGCGTCCCCTTATCGCACCGGATATTTTCCAGCTCATACACCGTCCAATCCTCATCCGAAGGGTGAATCGCCATATCCTGATACTGCTCATCCGTCTCCATAAACATTCTCACGTCAACGCCCGTCGTGTCCACGCCGCGGCAGGAAAGCCGCAGCCGATATACGCCCGCCTCCTCCAGCCGGATTTGCTGCGAAAGCGCAAACCGGAAATTCATTTGTGACACAACTGTCAGTTCTTCTCCGTCGAGGCGCACTGTCACTTCCTCGCCGCTTGTCGCAATATCCCAGCCTGCAAAGCCGTCCTTCCACTGCGGATTTGCAGCCAGATTCGGACGCTCCTCTACACAGTCCACAACCTGAATCCGCACTGCCGTACGGCATCCGCCGGCAGACGCTTCACCATTCAGGATGCCCTTAAGCACAAGCTCCCCAATCCCGATATCTGCCGGCAGCGGCTCCCATATAACGCCCGTCATGCGCGCCGTTCCGTCATAGTACAATACCTGTATCTGCCGCGGCAGCATCGCGGCAAGCTGTGCCCGCTGCGCATATGCGCATGTAATCTCCTTGGGATGGTATATTTTGGCTATCTTCTCCGGGCACGCCTGTTCCCGGGTAAACGCAAAGGACTTCACCGCCTCCATGACCGTCCCGTCCGCCGCAAGGATACCCATGCTCTCATTCCAGCCGCCGTTCCCGTCCGGCACGCACAGGGGCTCCCAGTAATACACGCCCTGTCCCATGCCGTCCGGAAGCGACGCGACAATATTCATCACCATGTCGACGACCTGCCGCTGACCCGCCGGGGTCGCCGGAATCCCGGCTATTTTTTCCTGCTCGTCGTCGATAAAGCCTTTACTGCTTTTGCGCCACGCATGGGCCGTCTCCACAACCATAACCGGCTTTCCGAAATCCTCTATGAGCTGCTGCGCGGTATCCTTCAAATCCATAAACGTCCCGTGCCAAAACGGATAATAGGAAAGCCCGATCAGATCAAAATCCATCATTCCCTGCGCGAACGCCTGATCGAACCAGTCCTTCAGAAGCCGGTACCGCCCGCCCTGATCCAAATGTATCATTACCTTAAGGCGCTCTTTGTCCGCAACAGACCGCGCGCCACGTATACCCGCGTTTATCAGCGCGGCCATCCCTTTAAAATCGGGAACCTCCCCGTCCGGGAACAGCAATCCGCTGCGAATCTCGTTGCCAATCTGCACCACCTCGGGCAGCGCGCCCTCCCGCTCCAGCGCAAGCAGCGTATCTCTCGTAAACGTATAGACCGCCTCCGCCAGCGCCTCCCCGTGCAGCGCCTGCCACGCCAGCGGCTTCGTCTGATTTCCCGGATCCGCCCAATAATCCGAATAATGGAAATCCAGCATCAGGCTCATCCCATGCTTTTTAATCTCCTTCGCCATCTTAAGCGTATGCGCCAGACTGCAGTACCCCTTCGCCTCGGGGACCTTCTCCGGCTCGTTCCACAGGCGCAGTCGCACGGAATTAACCCCGTATTTCCTGGCCAGAGCAAGCGGCTCCATTACCGTGCCGTCGAAATCCTTTACCTGCATCCCCTCGTCCGCTCCCTGCGGAAGAAAGGATAAATCCATTCCTTTGTAAAATACTGACATATGCGTCACCTCGTCTCAATTTCCTATAGTATAAAACTGGCAGTTATCCTCTCCTGTCGGTCGATACCGATTAGAGACAACTGCCGCTGCTGATCATTTTACTCCTCCCCAAAAATAAGCCGGAATAAGTTAAGAGTGCCTGAAACAGACACTCTTTTCTGCGGATAACAGGACTTGAACCTGCACGGTCTCCCACCAGAACCTAAATCTGGCGCGTCTGCCAATTCCGCCATATCCGCGCGTAAATTTGCGCCGTCACAGCGCAAGTTTACTATAGCAAATCATGTTTTTGTTGTCAATAAATTTTATCTTTCAATCCTGGTACCTTTTCGTATTTTCAGCAATATTTCCCCTCGGCTTTTTACTTCCGTTCCTTTAATATCTGTATTATTTTGTCATAGTTTTCCGGCCGATGGGGAAACGTACAGTCCGTACAGATTTTCAGCTTTCTTCCGTCCTTTTCCAGATACTGCGGATTTCCCGGACAATCCGTTCTTGCGTACATCGGACAATAACAAAACAGGCAGTTAAAATGCTCCAGCCCTTTATGACAGGGAAAATACGCGCAGTCCCTGTTCTCAAAAAAGCGATATGAATGTTCCATCTCTATTGCGCCTCCAAGCTCCGCCGATACCGTCCGGCTTTCTCCACCAGCGATTTGGCAAATTCGGGATTTGACGGATAATACAAATGCGCAAACCCCATCCAATGGGTTTCATCTATTATAATACAGGGATACGCTCTTTTTGTCACCGGCTTTACGGCCACCGCGTCCTCCCCGTTTTTTGTGCTGTCATAATAATGAAACTCATGTCCCCTGATTATCGTATTTTCCGGAAGGAAACAGCTTTGTTTTTCCCGCAGCTCTATATAGCCAAAACGCACTGATTTTCCTGTATCATAGCAGTCGGCCGCAATCACGCCCGCCATATCAAAGTGATTTCCCTCCTTATCCGTCATCGTCGAATGCAGGTACATAAAGCCGCCGCATTCCGCTACGATGGGCATCCCCTTCCCGGACGCCTCCCTGACCGCTCTGCGCATTTTCCGGTTTTTGCTCAGCCGCTTCGCATACAGCTCCGGATAGCCGCCGCCAAGCAGGAGCGCATGGCAGCCCTCCGGCAGCTTCTCATCCCGCAGCGGCGAAAAGTACGTTATCCTCGCCCCGCTTTCCTCCAGCAGCGATATATTGTCTTCATAATAAAAGCAGAAAGCCTCGTCCCTCGCTACGGCGATTGTCACGTCGGCCGCCTTTAAGGCATGGCATTCTTCCCGCGTCTTGATTTGAACGGGCGGCCCTATCCGGGGCGCGCGCTGCGCGATATGGATAATCGTCTCCAGCGAAACGGTCTTTTTCAGTTCCGACGACGCCGCCCGCAGTCTCTCCCGTATGTCTCCCAGCTCCTTTGGCATAACCAGCCCCAAATGCCTGCTTTCGATATGGTATGCCTCCCTTTCCGGCAGGTAACCCGCCACCGAAATCCCCAGCTCTTCCTCTATCAGCGGTTTGACGATTTCATAATAGCTTTTTGATATCCGGTTTAACAGCACCCCCTGAATCAGATGCTCCTTATCATAGGCAAGAAACCCGGCCAGCAGGGGCAGGATGGAACGTCCCATTCCTTTTACGTCCGCCACGAGCACAATCGGCGTTTTCGTCACACGCGCCAGATGATAGGAGGAGCCTTCCTCGCGCACGCCCCCCAATCCGTCATATAAGCCCATAACGCCCTCCAGAACCGCAAAATCACTTTCCCCTCTGTCCTTTAGGAAAAGTTCCACGGTCTGCTCCCCGCCGGTAAAAAAGGTATCCAGATTTTTCGCCGGAATGCCCAGCGCCCTTTCATGGAACATGGGGTCGATATAATCGGGCCCCGTCTTATACGATACCGGCTGCCACCCGCCGTCCTTCAACGCCTGCAGCAGCGCGCAGGTAAATACCGTCTTGCCGCTTCCGCTTGCGGGCGCGGCAATCATTACTCTGTTTATTTTCATGCTTTTGTCCCCATTCCGTCAAATTCAAACGCGCATATCCATACCGGATTCCCGGCCTGCATCAGATGGTGGCTTCCGGCCCGCCTTGCCCTGCTTACCTGCAGTTGTACGATTTCCTCTTCCTTTATCCGATACATGGACAGTATCCTTCTGATTTCACAGAGGGTTTCCACGCTCACCGCGTTGACGACAATCCGCACGCTTTTGCTTTTGCGCCGGAGCGCCGACACAATCTCTTCCAATCTGCCGTTGCTGCCTCCGATAAATACCTGCGTCGGCGTCGGCAGACCGGACAGGCACTCCGGCGCGGCGGCGTTCACCACCCTGATATTTTCCAGTCCGAATTTCTCCTTATTCTGCTCAATCAGCGCGGCCGCCTCTTGCTTCTGCTCCACCGCGTATACCTGTATATCGTCGGAAAGTCCCGCAATCTCCACGGCAACGGAGCCGGTGCCGCTGCCGATATCGTAGACCACCGCCCCCTCCCGCAGGCGCAGCTTGCAAATGCTGACCTCGCGCACCTCCTCCTTGGTCATGGGCACATTTCCATGCGGCGACGCGCTCCTGATAAACCGCTCGTCCGCAATGCCGTGCGTCAGTCTCCGCCTGTCTGCGCAGGGATTTTTTATAAGGCATGTATACAAGCCTTCTTCCTTCATCTCCACGCACGCAGCCGGAGAAAGACGCATGATGCGCTGCTCCGGATACGATAACTGACAGCCCGCGATGATTTCGCATTCCGGCATCCCCGCCGCCAGCAGCGCTTCTCCTATGTAGTTGACATCCCGCACGCCCGACGTCAGCAGAAATGTTTTCTCGTTTTTCCGTATCCGTCCGGCCAGATTGCAAAGCGCCTTTCCGTGAATGCTGTAAACCGCCGCGTCGTGATAGCTCTCGCCGACGCATGCAGCCAGATACGACACGGCGGAAACGCCCGAAAGGACGTGCAGGGACGCCGCCAGACGGTTCTCTTTGATTTCCTTTTCCAAAGCGGCATACAGGGACTTACATCCGCTGTAAAATCCGCTGTCGCCGGAAAAAAGAATCACCACCTTCCGCGGATGCGCAAATCCGTTTGTCTCCTGCACGTCCCGCAGATACGGTATAATCTGCCCGGCCTGATAAAAGGGATGCTTCTCCTGTCCGGAAGCAATGCCGGCCAGCATACGCTCCGCTCCCAGCAAAATATCGGCTTCCCGGACCGCTGCTTCCACCGCCTTTGTCAGACCGTCCTCCCGCCCCATGCCGACGCCCGCAAGAACAATCTCCATCGGCGCGTTTTGCCCAAGCGGCCGCCCGATGCGCTTTTCCAGCGCATCGCATACCTGCGCAAAGGAAGCGCCCTCTTCCTCCCGCGGGCATCCGATAACAAACACCTTCGCTCCGGTTTTCCTCGCCGCTTCCAGCTTTTCGGGATAGCCGCCCGATGCGCCGCTTTCCTTCGTTACCACGTAAGCGATACGATACTGCCGGATAATCGCCTCGTTCAATTCCGCCGTAAAAGGCCCCTGCATCGCAATAATCCGCTTTCCGCGGACGCCCTGCTCCATGCACAGCGCAAGGCTTTCCATGCCGGGAAGGACTCTCACATACAGCCGTGCCTTCACCGCTTCGTTTTCGCAGTACCGGGACAGCTCCTTGCTTCCGGTGGTCAGAAGGATATTGCCCGTCGTATCCGCCAGCGCACGCGCGCACGCCTCATTCGTCTCAAAATACGCTACGCCGCTTTCCTCCCGCCGCCCCGCATCCCGCCGCAGCCGCAGATAAGCAATCTCCCGCTCCGCTCCGCGGCACGCTTTTATTGCAGCCTTGATATTGGAAGTGACTTCCTCCGCAAAGGGATGGGTCGCGTCGATTGCCAGCGTAAACCCACCCTCCCGCAAAAAATCCGCTATCTCCGCCTGATTCATCCGCCCCTGACGGACATGTACAAGCGGATGCGGTTTCAAAACGATTTCCCCATACGCCGTCGCCACGCAGACCGTATGCGCTATCCCCGCCTGCGCAAGGAGCTCCGACAGCCTCCTTCCCTCCGTCGTTCCCGCAAATAAAACTGTTTCTTCAGTCATGCAAACCTCCATACCCCCGCTTTGTGACCAGTCTGCCATTTATAATCCTGGTTCCGGAATTTCCGATAAATACCGTCGTGAACATATTGACTTCCCGGTCCCGCAGCGCGTCAAGCGTACAAAGCTCCGTCCGGGTCCCTTCCCTTCCGATGTTTTCCACGTAGCCGCATACCCGGCTTCCCTCTATGACGGACAGCAGAATATCGCAGGCCCTTTTCAGGTAATCCTTTCTTTTATGGCTGGACGGATTATATAATACAAGGACAAAATCCCCCGCCGCCGCTGCCCTTAGCCGCTTTTCAATCGTTTCCCACGGCGTCAGCAGATCGCTTAAGCTGACCGTGCAGAAATCATGTCCAAGCGGCGCTCCTAAAACCGCCGCCCCGCTGCTTGCCGCGGTCACACCCGCAACGACCGACAGCTCCGTCTGCGGATAGTCCTTTCCGATTTCAAACATCAGGGACGCCAATCCATAGATTCCGGCGTCGCCGCTGCAGATAAGCGCCACCTTTTTTCCCTTTTGAGCCTCCTCAAAACAGATACGGCACCGCTCCTTCTCCTGACGCATGGGCGTGGCACGCATCTCCTTTCCTGCAAAGCGTTCGCCCAGCAAGCTCAGGTAGGTCGTGTATCCGACGATAACATCCGCCTGCTCCAGCGCACAGAGCGCTTCCTCCGTCATCATCTCCTCTCTGCCGGGGCCTGTTCCTACAATATAAATTCTATTCTTCATCCCATTTCCTTCTTGCAATCGCAATTGTCATGCCGTTTTCCGCGCATTTGCGCACGATAAGCTCCCCGCCTGCCCCGCAGGCCTTTAAAGCCGCGCGCTCGCACACGTTATCGACGCCTACCTGTTCCTTCACAAACGCGGATTGCGTAAACGCTCCCTCCAGCGCCTGCAGCGCCTCCGCGGTATATGTAAGAAACGGAACCCTTTCTTTCCTGCACCACGCCGTGATTCCGGCTTCATCCTTTTTCTGCAAGACGGAGGCAAGCGCGAAAACCTGCTCCTTGCGGATAGCGTTTTCCCGCAGCGTTTTTTCAATAAACCGTGCGATTTCATCCGCAGGCTTTCCCCTTTTGCACCCGATACCGAGGACGTATTCTCTGGGCCGCAGCACGACGGACGCGTCAAAGGGCTTTTCCTCCGACGTGACCACGATATCGACAAATTCTGCCGGCGGATAAGGGACTGCCCGCATTCCTCCGTTTTCCCAGAAACCGCGGCCATATCCTTTTTCCGCCGATACCGTAACCGCTTCCCCGTCGAGTATCTTTGCCGAGACTTTTACAATGCCTTCCTTAGGTTCAATGGAGAAGCCGTTTTCCTTGGCAAATACATCCACCGCGAATTTTCCGTTTATATCCGTCGCCGTTGTGATGACCGGCTGCGCCCCGATTTTCTCCGCAAGCATATAAGCAAGCGCGTTTGCCCCGCCTATGTGGCCGGACAAAATCGGGATAACATAACTTCCCCGCTCATCCGCAGCCAGTACCGGCGCATCCTTTCGCTTATCCTTCAGAAACGGGGCGACTGCTCGGACGGCGATACCGCACGCACCGATAAACAGCACTGCGCTTTGCTCCCGCAGCTGCTGTCCCGCCCACTCCCCGACGGAGCCCTCCACCGCCAAAACAGGCCAGGCTTCCTCCCTGTCTCCGCATGCCTTATATTTTGTGTATAAGCGGATTTCCAGCTCCGCGCCCAGCGCTTTCTGAATGCGCCCGGAAAGCTGCAGTCCGGTCCTGGTAAAGCTGATAACGCTTAGACTTGTGCCTGAAAACCGCAGGGAGCGCCCTCCGGACGCCCCCTGCCGGAATGCAGTCGCAAAATCGG
Source organism: uncultured Lachnospiraceae bacterium (assembly GCA_949948735.1). Lineage (GTDB taxonomy): Bacteria > Bacillota > Clostridia > Lachnospirales > Lachnospiraceae > COE1. The sequence goes on from CATLGV010000017.1 coordinate 15,521, forward strand.
CCGCATACAGCCTTGACTTCCGGTACTGCCGGTGGGCAACCGCCTCCCCCACCAGCACAATCGCCGTCCGTGTGATTGCGTGCTCCCTTCCGACAGCGGCCAGCGTCCCGACCGTGCATATATACGCCTCCTCCTCCGGCCATGTCGCTTTGTAGACAAGCGCCGCCGGCGTCGCTTCGTCATATCCGCCCGCGATAAGTCTCTGCCCCAGCTCCTCCAGCATTCCGGCGCTCAGATAGACTGCCATGGACGCCTGATGCGCCGCAAGCCGCTCGATGCTTTCCTTCTCCGGCACCGGCGTTCTTCCTTCCATCCTTGTGATAATCAGAGACTGGGAAACGCCCGGCAGGGTGTATTCCAAATTCAGAGACGCAGCCGCGCCAAAGCAGGCGCTGACGCCGGGGCAGCTCTCATACGCAATGCCAAGCGCATCCAGCGCGTCCATCTGCTCCCTGACAGCACCGTAAATACTCTGGTCGCCCGTGTGCAGCCGCACCGTCGTCTTCCCTTCGGCCTCCGCGCCGCTTATAATCCCAATCACTTCCTCCAGCGTCAATTGCGCGCTGTTATACAGCCGGCATGTATCCGCCGCACAGGAAAGCAGCTCCGGGTTGATTAGAGACCCCGTATAGACGATCACGTCCGCCTGCGCTAACAGGCGCATTCCCCGGACCGTAATCAAGTCTGCGGCGCCTGTTCCCGCTCCAACAAAGTAAACCATGCTTCCACCCCCCTGCTCTTTGCCAGTTCCCCGAACGCGTTGGTATATAAAACGCAGTCCGCTTTTATCCTTCCGCCGCAGCGGTTTTCCATATAAAAGCAAATCCGGCCTGCAACGCTGTCCATAACCGCCTGCAGGCTGCCGCTCTCCCGCAGAATCGGAATTGCCTCCTCCGTCGTTGCGCACGCCAGTATGGCGCGGATTTGCGCGATATCCACCTGCGCTCCGGCGGCAAACGCGGCAAGAAGCTCCATCCTGCAGTCCGCTTCTTTGGAGTGGGTATTCATAATACCGCCTGCAACCTTAATAAGCTTCCCGATATGCCCGGTCAGCAGCATCCGTCGAAATCCCAGCTCCGCAGCCATATCAATAGTCGCTCCGATAAAATTGCTGCATTTTACGCTTCTGTCCAAATCGTATCCGTACTGCCGCCGCATAAAGTCCAGTCCGTAATTGCCCGGCGAGACCGCCACATAGTCAAAGCCCTCCGCCGCCCGCTGCCGCAGCTCCACCTGTATCGTGTCCAGAATTGCCTGACTGCTCACAGGCTCCACAATCCCGCTGGTTCCCAGTATCGATATGCCGCCCACGATGCCAAGCCTCGGATTAAAGGTCTGCGCCGCAAGCCGCTCTCCCTCGGGCACGGAAATCTCGACGCCAAGGCTCCCCCGATAATCGACCGCCCCGCATACCTCCAGCACTTCCTTCGTTATCATTTCTCTGGGAACACGGTTAATCGCCGCGCTGCCGACAGGCTGATCGAGCCCTTTTCTGGTCACTCTTCCCACGCCCGCCCCGCCGTCAATCGCAATCCGCTGCGCAGCATCGCCCTCTATATAAAATACCTTCGCGTAAATCCATGCACCGGTTGTGACGTCGGGGTCGTCCCCGCCGTCCTTCTCCACCGCGCAGCGCACCGCCCGCTCCGTCCGCAGGATATCCAGAATTTGGGCATGATACAGGATGCCCTTGGGCGTCTCGATTGTAATTTCTTCCTTGACCTTCCCGGTCAGCAGCATATAGGCCGCCGCCTTCGCCGCCGCTGCCGCGCAGCTTCCCGTCGTAAAACCGTAACGCATCCTAATCCCCGTGCCTTCCCGCATCCCGCAGCCTGTACAGGGCGGCGTTGCAGATTGCCGCCGCAATACCGCTGCCGCCCTTTCTTCCGCGATTGACAATATACGGAATATCCGTGTCCAGTATCAGCTCCTTTGCCGCCTCCACATTGACAAAGCCCACCGGAACCCCGATGATAAAGGCCGGCCTCCAGTCCGCGCGGCACATTTCATGCAGCTTTATCAGCGCCGTCGGCGCGTTGCCGATAGCAAAGATAACCGGCTTGCCGATTTGGGCGGCCTTTTCCATGCTGACCGCCGCCCGCGTCAAACGCCTGTCCTTTGCCGCAAGCGCAACGTCCTCGTCCGCCATAAAGCAATGCGCGGCCCCGCCAAAGCCTGCCAGCGCCTTTTTGTTGATTCCCGCAAGCGCCATATTGGTATCCGTCACAATGTCCGCGCCGTTTTGAAGCAGTTCCTCCAGCATCCGCACCGCCCCCGCTGAAAAGCAAAGCGTCTTTGCATAATCAAAATCCGCGCTGGTATGAATCACGCGTCTGACAATCGCCTCCTGCTCCCCAGGTATCCGGATATTTCTTTTTTGAAGCTCCTCGCCGATTATCTCAAAGCTGCGTTTTTCTATCTCCTCCGGCAGCACATACTCTATCGCTTTCACGTCTGTCCCCTTGCTCCTCTCTCCAATGCGCGACCGCCCACAGCAGCCGTTTATTTTCCCTGCGGCGCTTTACCGCAATCCGATAACAGCCGCCGCCAAGTCCCCGGAAATTCCCGCAGTCCCTGATTAAAATCCCCTGTTGCAGCAGCCGCTCATACAGCGTTTTCTCACCCGGCGCTTCCTTTACATAAAACAAGATAAAATTGGTCATGGATGGCAGGACCGCAAAGCCGTTTTTCCTCAGTCCTTCCTCCAAAAAGCGGCGTTCTTTCCTTATATAAGCCTGCGTCTTTTTTACAAACGCGGCTTCCTTTGCGCAGGCGCGCCCCGCCTCCTGCGCGAAACAGGAAAGATTCCACTCTGGCAGCTGCGCCGCTGTCTTTTCGCAAAGCGCTTTGTTTTTGCAGACCAGATACCCCAGCCTTACCCCCGGAATCGAAAAAATCTTCGTAAACGTCCGCACCAGTATCAGGTTCTCAAATTCTTCGACTGCCGAAAGAAAGGAGCGGCACCCGCCGCAAAACTCGATAAAGCACTCGTCGAGCACGACATAAATCCCCTTCTCCCTGCAATAGCGCAGCAAGTCCATGACGGTATCCCCATCTAAAAGTCTGCCCGTGGGATTATTGGGATTTGCAAGAAACAAAAGATCCACATCCTCTGTCAATGCGGCGCAAAGCTCTCCGGTCACGTCAAAGCCGTTTTCCCGCCGAAGCTCACAATAGCGGATTTCACTCCCCGCCGCCTTCGCCGCGTATTCATATCCGTAAAAGGACGGCGCGGGTATTACGGTCTTTTTCGGCCTTATGCCGTGGGCAACCGCCATAAAAAGCTCCGACGCCCCGTTCCCAAAGACAAGATATTCTCCAGGAACCGCAAGCATCCCGCCGACTGCCTCCCGCAGCGCCGCCGCCTCCATATCCGGATACCTGCCGCATTGTGCGGCCGCTCTGTGCAGCGCCGCTCTTACGCGCCGCGGCGTCCCCAGAGGATTGACATTGACCGAGAAGTCGACCGCCGCCTGATTCCTGTATATATCCCCGCCGTGAATCCCCATTTTGCGCCCCCAATCTTTACCCCGAATAACGAAAGGAATCTAAACCAAAAACAGCATCAGCAAAAGGCAGACGCCTTCGCAAAGCCCTGCCGTTCCGTACATCAGACGGTTTGCGCGCCGGATATCCTCGTATTCCACCCTGCGCAGCTCATCCCCGATATACGGCTTTTTTACTACCTTCCCGAAATAGCTGGCGTCCCCCGCAAGCCGTATCCCGAGCGCGCCGGCGCACACAGCCTCTGTCTGCGCGGAATTGGGGCTCGCATGGTTTTTGCGGTCCCTTCTGTAAATGCGAACCGCGTTTTGGCCCGAGAAGTCCCCGCCTGAGAGGAAGGCCGCCGCAATCATCAGGCAGGCGCTTACTCTTGCCGGGATAAAGTTGACCGCGTCGTCCAGCTTCGCCGCCGCCCTGCCAAAATACAGATAGCGCTCGTTCTTATACCCGACCATGGAATCCATCGTGTTTACGGCCTTATAGAAAAATCCGAGCGCCGGCCCGCCAAGCGCCAGACACAGCATCGGCGCGATCACGCCGTCCGACGTGTTTTCGGCCACTGTCTCTATCGCCGCCTTTGCCACGCCCTCCTCGTCCAGACAATCCGTATCCCTGCCCACTATCATCGAGACGTCCGCCCTTGCCTGCGCAAGGCTGCCCGCCTTTAAGCTGCGGTATACCTTCATGCTTTCCACCCGAAGGCATTTTGCCGCCAGAAGCTGGTAAGACATCAGGCACTCCAGGGCCATTCCGGCCCAGGGATGAAGCCGGTACGCCGTCCACAGAAGAAGTCCCGCGGCGGCAGTGACTGTCGTAAGGACGATACACACCAGTCCCGCCCCCCGGCAAAGCTCCTGACGCTCATGCTCCGCCGGTTCTCTGCGCAGCCGCCTCTCCGTCCCCGCAATCAGTTTTCCAATCAGCCGGACCGGATGCGGGAAGCTGTGAGGGTCCCCCAAAATCAAATCCAGCAAAAATCCTCCCGCAAACGCAATCATATGATATTTCATAGCTCCGCCGCTTCCTTTATCCGCACCTTTTTCTCCCGTATGTCCAGACTGCACAGATACCCGCCGCCGTTGGACGTCTGATAGTCAAAGTATCCCTTTTCTCCGTAAGCGCTCAAAATCGCCATAATCGTTCCCCCGTGGACAACGGCGCTTACCCGGACGGGCCTTTCCGCGTTTTTTTCTTCCGCCTCCCGCAGCAGGCCGCACATTCTTTCAAAGCCCTTTTTGCACCGCGCGATAAACGCCGCCCTGCCCTCGCCGCCCGGAAAGTCCAGCGTCCCTCCGCTGTCAATCCACTGCTGGTAATATCCGTCGTCCTTTAACTCTTCGTAATTTTTGTACTCAAACCGCCCGAAATCCGTCTCCTCCCACTCCGGAATCACAACCGGCCGCAGCGTGGGATAAAGGATGCGCGCAGTCTCCACACACCGTTTCATGGGGCTGACAAACAGGCAGTCGGCTTGGGGATAACGGTTTTGCTCCTTGTATGACGCAAGCAGCGCTATGCCGCATTCCGAAAGGGACTCGTCCGTTTTCCCCAGATACCGGCGCTGCGCGTTGGCCGGGGTCTCGCCGTGGCGGATAAACGCCAGCGTTATTTGATTTTCTGTCCGATTCCGCATAGTACCCGCTCCACCTCTTCCGCCCGCTGCGCAAGCTCCATTAATATCCTGCCCGTCCGCTCCCGGTACGCCCGCTCAAACGCATCGACCGGCACAATCCCGTTACCGATTTCGTCGCTGATGATAATACAGTTATCACAGCGTTCCACAAACGCCAGCGCCTCCTCCTCGGGACAGCCGCCGTCCTGCAGGCGGCGCCGCACCCACCGGTGAAAATGGTTCACAACCGCCGTTCCTGCCTGCTGCGTCCCGTCCTCCGGCAAAACGCCGTCCCATACGGCGTCCTCCCGCAGCCGGTATTTTGAAAGCACATACTGCAGCTTCCCCTGTGCGTACCCGCCTGTTATCAGTTTCATCCCTGCCTCCATCTTAAGAAAATATCAACCGCCGCCGCGGCCGCCAGTATACATCCCTCGCACAGCACAACAAAGCAGCCTGCCGTATCGCCCGTGACGCCGCCAAATTCCTTCCTGCTGCGAAAATAATAGCGGACAAACGCGTAAACCGCCCCGCCCACGGCCGCCAGCCCCGCCGGGAGCGACCAGTAAAGCATCAGCCCGATACAGGCCGCGCTTTGCACGTATAGCGCGCCCTTTACTATCCTTTTGGCGCAGCGGTCCGCAAACTGAAAGAGCATACCGTCCTTCTTTGCCAGCGGAAAGGAAACCGCGCTGACGCCGCACAGGCACCGCGACAGGAAAAATCCGCAGCAAACCACCCCAAGCATCCCCTTGTTGCCGGCGTCGATTTCGGACAGCGCGCCAAGGAAAACCATCCCGTATACCGCCAGCATAATGACCGCAAACGCGCCGATATGGGAATCCTTTAAAATCTCAAGCTTCTTTTCCCTGGACTGATAAGAATGAATCGCATCCATCGTGTCCATAAACCCGTCCACGTGAAACCCGCCCGTAATCAGAAGCGGAATCGCCGCGCCGGTCAGCGTGCGGCATATACCGCCGACCTGAAGGGTATCGCACAGGCACATCCATCCGTAGAGGCAAAGCGCGATGAACGCGCCGACCCACGGGAAGAAGCAGAAGACATATTTCATATCCTCCTCCTTCCATGCAAACTGCGGAACCGGAATCCGGGAGTAAAGAGAAAACGCGATACAAAACGATTTTAATACCCGCATACAAACCTCCTTATGCTTTTACGGACACCGGAAGCCCCACGACCATCTCCACGACCTGCTCCGCCCGTTCCGCCAGCTTTTGATGAATCGCTCCCATCGCGCGGATATACGCCGTCGTTGTCTCATCATAGGCAATTCCGTCCTCAAATACATTGTTGCCGACCACAATCAGATGCGTCGTCTCCTTCCGCAGCCGCTCTATGCCCTTTATCACATTCTGCGCGACCTCCCGCTCCGGCTTCTGCTGCCCCTGGGCAAACATCTCGTTTGCGGTCAGATTGGAGACGCATTCCAGCAGCACGGTTTTCCTGCCATCCCCCATCTTGAGAAGCGCGTCCTCAATCCGGACCGGCTGTTCAATCGTCTGGAATCCTTTCCCGTCCCGGAGCGTCCGGTGCCTTTCCACCTTCCGCCTGCTCTCTTCGTCAAATACCTGCATGGTTGCCAGATAATATTTCCGCGTATGCTCTTTACCGGCAAGCGCGCACGCAAGCTCCTCCGCATACGCGGATTTCCCGCTGCCGCTCCCGCCAATGACCAGTATCATCATTCTGTTTTCCCCTCGTATCGCTCGTATGGTTTGACCCGGATATCCGCAAAGGACGTCCTCCCGCGGTAAACGGACAGCGCCATATCCAGCAGCGACAGCATCATCATCGCGCCGGTGCCCTCGCCCAACGCCATTTTCCCGTCTATCACCGGCTCCAGCCGCAGCGCTTCCATAAGCTTTTCTACCGCCGGCTCTTTTCCCTTGTGAGAGGGAATAAAGTACTGCGCGGTTCCCGGCACGAGTCGCTCTGCCAGAAGCGCGGCCGCCATACTGATAACCCCGTCCAGCACAACCGGCAAATGGCAGAGCCCGCCGCCGATACAGAGACCGGTAAGCCCCGCAAGATCCAGCCCGCCCACCGTCTCGAGCACACGGAGCGGCTGGGCCTCATAGAGCCGGTATTTGTCGATTGCCTCGGCTATAATCCGCCTCTTGCGCAGGAGCTTCTCGTCACACAGGCCCGCCCCCCGTCCGGTCACCGAATCCGCGCCGCACTTCAGCAGGGCAGCCACGACCGCGCTGCTTGTCGTCGTATTGCCGATACCCATCTCGCCGGTGGCAAGGATGCGGTATCCCTGCCGCTTGCAATCCTCCGCCACCTCTATTCCCGTAAAAATCGCCCGAACAGCCTCCGCCTCCGTCATAGCGGGCCCTGTTCTGAAATTGTTGGTGCCGTGGCGGATTTTGCGCTCCAACACCCCTGGAATGTGCTCTTCCTCTTTCATCCCGATATCCACCGGAATCGTGTCCGCGCCGATAAGCGCCGCCATTTTTCCCACGGAGGAAGCGCCCCGGGCCATCTGTCTTACGACCGCCGTTGTCACCTCCTGTCCCGACTGGCTGACGCCCTCCGCCACAATCCCGTTATCCGCGCACATGATGACGACTGCCTTTTTGGAAATGTCGATTTCCTCCGTTCCCTGAATCGCCCCGATACGCGCCGTCAGCGTCTCAAACCGGCCAAGTCCGTCCAGCGGCTTGGCAACCGCGTCCCAGTTTCTCAGCACAGCCTCATAAACGCTTTTGTCGGGCATATCTACGGACAGCTTTCTGATATCAGCTGATATGCGCTTCTCTGAGTAATCCATAAACCGCCTCCATATCCAGATATTCCGACAAAGTATCTGCCAGCCTGTCGTACTGCGCCTCCTTGTACTCCTTATAATCCGCGCAAGGCTTCCCTGCCATGGCAATCCCTTTTTTCTCTGCCAGCGCGCTTACAAGCGCGGAGGCCGCCGCGCCCCTGTCAAATATCCCGTGAACATAAGTCCCGCACACATTGGGATTGCGCCCGCTTACCAATACCGCTTCCTGCTGGTTCTCATCATCCGAAAAGCCGCTGCTGTATCCCATATGGATTTCATAGCCTTCATAGGCAATCCCCGCAAGCGCGGAAAAAATCCCGTCCGTCCGATTCACGGTTCCCCGCGCCTGACGGCGCACCTTTTCGCGCAGCAGCTTCGTCGTGACGGGCAGGAGCCCCATGCCCGCCATACTGCCGCCGGCTTCCACGCCCTCCGAATCGATAATCCGCTCCCCCAGCATCTGGTATCCCCCGCATATGCCGCAGACCGGTATTTTCTCCGCCGCTTCTTTGACGGCTTCCTCCAGTCCGTTTTGACGCATCCAGTCCAAATCGTTCATGGTATTTTTGCTGCCGGGCAGAAAAATCAAATCCGGACTGCCAAGCGCCGCGGCGGACGCGACATAGCGCACCGACACCTCCGGTATCTGTTCGAACACGTTAAAATCCGTGAAGTTTGATATTCTCGGATAGCGTATGACGGCAATGTCAATTTTCCCCCGCTTCTTTCTTTCAAAACGCTCTGTGAGGCTGTCCTCGTCCTCCAGCGCAATATCCATATAGGGTATCACGCCGGTCACCGGAATACCGCCCTTTTGCTCCAGTATCTCGATGCCGGAATCAAGCAGGGACGCATCGCCCCGGAATTTGTTGATAATCAGCCCTTTTACCCGCATGCGCTCCTCCTCCCGCAGCAGCATCAGCGTGCCCAGAAGCTGCGCGAAGACTCCGCCTCTGTCAATATCGCCCACAAGCAGCACCGGCGCGTCCACAAGCTCGGCCAGTCCCATATTGACAATATCGTTTTCACGCAGATTGATTTCCGCGGGGCTTCCCGCTCCTTCGATCACGATAATATCCGCCATCGCTTCCAGTCTGTGAAACGCGCCGATAATATCCGGTATCAGCCTGCGCTTATAGGCAAAATATTCGCGCGCGCGCATATTGCCCAGCACCCGTCCGTTCACAATCACCTGCGAGCCGGTATGGTCCGTGGGCTTTAATAGAATCGGATTCATGCAGACCAGCGGCTCGAGTCCCGCCGCCTCCGCCTGCATTACCTGCGCCCTGCCCATCTCAAGCCCTTCCTTCGTGACGAAGGAATTTAACGCCATATTCTGCGATTTAAAGGGTGCCACCCTGTATCCGTCCCGCTTCATAATCCTGCACAGTCCCGCCGCCATAAGGCTTTTACCCGCGCCGGACATGGTTCCCTGTATCATAATCACTTTTGCCATCGCTCTTCTACCCACTCCCTATCTGCCGGACATACGCAAGGAATCGCTCGTCTTTCAGAAAGTCCGCCTCCTCCATCCCGTAAAGCCTTTCGATAAAATCCGTCTCAAAAATCTCCGCCGGCGTGCCGCAGCGCTCGACATACGCGCCCTTAAGGCAGAGTATTTTGTCGGAAATAATCCTGGCAAGCTCCAGCTCATGTAAAGACATAATCACCGTCAGCCCCTTTTTTTTGCGCATTTCATCCAGAATGGACAAAAATTCAAGCTTGTAGCGGATATCCAGATAAGAGGTCGGCTCGTCCAAAATGATAATCTCCGGCTCCTGACAGATTGCCCTTGCAAGCATCACCCGCTGCTTCTGTCCGTCGCTGATTTTGTTGAAATCCTGTCCGCCAATATCTGTGATGCGCGTAAGCGCCATCACCTCGTCTACAATGCGCGCATCCTCCCCGGACAGGACGCCGAACCATCCCGTATACGGGTAACGCCCCGTTGCGACCACGTCCCTGCAACTTTTGAGCTCCGCCCTGACCTTCTGCGTAAATACCACCGACATTTTCCTTGCCAGCTCGTTTCCCTTCATTTCCGATAACGAAGCCTGTCCCAGATATACCGTTCCGCCAAGCAGCCGCAGCTGCCCCGCAATGCTTTTGAGCATGGTCGACTTTCCCGCTCCGTTTGGCCCGATCAGGCTTAAAATCTCTCCCTTTGCCAGAGCGATTTCCACATCCTTTATCAGCGGCCGGTTCCCGTACCCCACGCACATCTTTTTTGTCATAAAATAATACTGTTCCATCTGCGTACCCTTTAAGACTGTCTGTCCGCGTTTTTTCTTCCCATAATCCACAGCACCACCGGCGCGCCGAATATCGCGGTTACCGTGCTGATGCTAAGCTCCGTGGGCGCAAGCATGGTTCTGGCGAGCAAATCGCAGAACAGGCAGAAAACGCTTCCGCCCAAAAAGCAGGCCGGTATCATCCGGATAGGCTCCGTCGTCCCAAGAAGCGTCTTTACCAGATGCGGCACCGCGATTCCGACAAAGGAAACCGGCCCCGCAAACGCCACGATGCAGGCCGACAGCATACTCGAGGCAATCACAATGCATCCCCGCAAAAGCCGGAGGTTTACGCCCATGTTCCTCGCGTAGGCGTCCCCGAGCTGATACGCGCCAAGCGGCTTCGACATCAGGAAAACGAAAAGAACTGTCAACAAAACAACGACTGACATCACTGTCACATTCCCCCAGGTCATTCCCGAAAAGCTCCCTCTCGACCAGTTGTGAAGATTCACAATATCCGCGTCATCCGCAAAAGTCACGACCAGCTCCGTAACGGCCGAGCAGATATACCCGATCATAACGCCGCCGACCACCAGCCCGGACATGCTCTGTATCCTGCGCGAGAGCAAAAGCACAAAGCCAAGGGACAGCACCGCCCCTGCAAACGCCGCAAAAATCATGTCCGCCGACGTCACCCGGACGGACCTTCCCATCAGAAAAATCATCACGAGCGCCACTGCCAGCTTCGCCCCCGAAGAGATGCCGAGCACAAACGGCCCCGCTATCGGATTGTGAAAGAACGTCTGCAGCAGATACCCGGCAAGCGCAAGCGCGCCGCCCAGAATCAGAGCCGCCGCCGCTCTGGGCAGTCTGATGTCCCATAAAATCCTGCTGATTGCCTCCGTGTCCCTGCGCTCTCCCAGCGTCCGCAAAATATCCGGCAGGGAAATCGCCACGCTGCCGATGCAGATATTGAGCGCAAACAGGACAAGAACCCCCGCGCCAAGCAGGGCAAAAGCCGCTGTTAATCTGTATCTCCTGTTTTTATCCATATGATTCATCCCTACTCCAAACGGAAAAGATAATGCATCCCCTCCGTTTCGCCCGAAAGCATCGCGTGAATATCTTCAATCAGATAGCCGGCGGAGAGGGACTGCTGGTACATATCGTTTGTCGTGCACCAGACATTTCCCACCGCAACCGCCTTAAAATCCGCCAGCACTCCGCATTTATCCAGAAGCTCCGCCAAATCGGAAACGCCTCCGTCAATGGAGCTGTTATAAATCAGATAATCCGCGTCCCTTGCGCCCGCATAGAAATCCTCCACCTGTATATTTATCGTAGAGCGTTTAGTCTCGGGATCCCCCAGTTCCTCAAAGACATACCGGCCCCCCGCAAGCGCTATCATCGCCGGAATATAATCCGACGACTGACGCACCTGAATCAGGCCGTTTGCCGTGACAAAGAAGAACGCCACCGTCTGATTTGTCTTTTCCTGCGCCGTCACCCGCTCCAGAATCGCCTCCTGCTGCGCGAATATCCGCTGCGCCTCCTCTTCCCTGCCAAGCAGCGCGCCGAAGAATTTTACCCACTCCACCCTGCCAAGCGGATGGGATTCATAGCTGGAATACTCTATCAGGACGGGAATGCCGAATTCCTCCAGCTTCTCAATCACCTCGGGCGAATGAGATATCATCATGTTCTCGATTGCAAGCGAACAGCCTTCGGAGACAATCAACTCATAGTCCGGCTTGTTATATTTTCCCGCATACAGAATATCGCCGCCTGCCATGGCTTCCCTTGCCGCCTCAATATACCAGTCCTCCTCCTTCTGACCGGAAAAGGAGATGCACTCCAGCGCGTCCAGCGCGCTGAACATATCCATCGCCGAGGACGCCACCAGATAAAGATCCTCCACCGGACGGCGAAGTATCACAATCCCTTCCTCCAGCCCCTGCGGCGCTTCCTTTCCCTCCGGCACCACCAAAAACCGCGCGCCGTCCATCGTCGTCGCAAGCAGGGTGTACCCGCCCTCGTAATAATCTACGGTAAAGTTCTCCGCATACCGCAACTCCATGCTGCGCTCATAGACCAGCGCCGCCTCCGTCTCTGTTTCCGGCGCGGCCGTCGTCATGCGCGCTTCCCCTGTATCCGGCGTTTCTGCCGCGTCAGGAGAAGCGCTGCCGCAGCCGTACAGCCCCAGCATCCCTGTCAAAAGCAGGAGCATTATTCTTTTTCTTCTCTTCATCCCCGCTCCTTCACACAAGCCGTCCGCCCGCTATTTTTTCATAGTCTCCGAGTGAAAAGTGAGCGTATATTCCACTTCATGGGGCTTGCTCATTGCCACGGTATCTCCGATCACGCTCATCGGCGCGTCAAAGCACAGCACCGGGATTTCAAACGCCGAGTCCCCGTCCGTATTTACCGGCAGATACTTCTGTCCGTCTACCAGCATATAATCATAATTCGGGCTGTTCCACTGTACCGCCGCCGTCGCCTTGCCGTCCGCAATCGTAACCGTTGCGGGGGATAAAATCTCCGCCTTGCCGCTTCCTCCCTCAAAGGTAAGCGCCACGCTGTAGACGCCGTCCTCAAAAATGCCCATATCCGCCGCCTGCGCGTTCTCCTCTGACGATACCGGATTGGAAACGCTGACCTTATGATCATACCATTTCCCTTTCGTTCCGATTAACGCCAGGTCAAATTCCGTATCCAGCGCCGGAACCGGCACGTCGAACCCGTAAACCTCCTCCGTCATGCCGTCGCTGTATGTAACGGTATCCTCGGTCGGCGTCAGCAATACCGCGCCGTCCTTTGCCGCATCCTCGGCCAGTCCTGAATAAAGATTTAAGATTTTCTTCGAGCCAAGCGAAATATGGATATACATCTCGCCGTCCTTTACCGTCAGCGTGCCTTTGCCGTCGCAGGCCTCGCTGACGCGGAACATGCTGCTGTCCGTATGAAACTCTGCCGTGTAAGTGCCGTCCGGCAGCTCGGCCTGCGCCGCCTTCTCTCCTATAACCGCCGCCGTATGCGCTATGTATATTTTCTGAATGGCGTCAATCGAACCAAGACCTGTAATCTGCACATCCACGCTGTCAAAATTGCCGGACGCCCGGAACATGCTTATCCAGGAATCCTCGTCCTCGCCCGCCATATCATTGTTGGCATGGTCCCCTGCCACAACCATCAACGGACGAAGAATCACTTTTTTATATCCTGCCTGCTTAACAGCCTCGATAACCGCTTCACATGCCGTTTCTTCCGGTTCGCCCTCCACCGTGCCGATAAATACGTTGACGCATCCAAGATCTGTCATCTGCGTCTGCATCTGGCTGTAGGAAACCTTTGCGGTATGCGATGTGCCGTGACCTAAGAATACGAATGCCACGCCGTCCTCGTGTGCGTCCGCCAGACTCCCATACCCCGCGTCCTGCACCGTCGCCGTGGTAAGCGCCTCCGCTACCGCCGCCTTATCCTCATTGACCACCGATGCGTCTGCGCCGACCGCGCCAAGCAGCGGCTCCGCAACCTTGACCGTCTCAAACTTATCCCGGTATGCCTCCACGCTTTCCATCAGCTCGTCATACTCCGCGCCGTGCATCAGATGCGTCGGCTGTATCACCAGATTTTTTACGCCGTTTGTGACCGCGCGCTCCAGCGCCTGATCCACGTTGTCAATCGCCTCGCCGTCCCGCGCCTGTACATGATTAATGATAATCTGCGCCGTAAAGGCCCTGCGCACCGACCAGTCCGGATTCGCGGCCTGCAGCGCATCCTCGATTCCTTTGATGTCCTCGACACGGCTGTCGTTAAAAGAAGTGCCAAAGCTCACCACCAGGATTTCATTTTCCCCGATTTCATCCTGATTGCGCGGGTCATCCTTCGACGCGTCGCCGGTATCCCTGCCGAAATAATCCGGATCGGCGTTTTCGCCCGCCACCAGCTGCTTTTGCGCGTCTGTCAGCGCGTCCCATGCCGCTTTTGCCTGCGCGCACTGCTCGTCGGTGGCGTCCGTTCTTTTCTGTACATAAATCGCGTCGATCAGCGCCGCGACCCGGTCGGCCGCCTCCTGGTCGCTGTCCGCCGCACTCCCGTCGGGCGTTTCATTCGACGACGCCGTACCTTCGTTTTGCGCAGACGCCGTATTGTCCGCAGACGCGGGCGTTTCTCTGGAACATCCCGCAAGCGCCGCGGCGCAGGCCACCGCAATCGTCAACAATCCGATAACAAATTTCTTTTTCATGTTCTCCTCCTTGTCGCTCTACTGGTTTTCTGATAAATTAAATAGCCGCAAAAAAACCGGGTGCCGGCGCACCCGGTTCGAAGAATGCTCCGCATTCTTCCTGAAATGGTTTACGCTGTCGCACTTTCCTATAACACAAAGAAATCCCTTACCGCTGCTACGGTAAGGGATACGCACACAAAATAAGCCTGCAAATCACGCCGATTCAACGTGAAAATCGCAAGTTCAAAGCGTACGACCAGTTACTCGTGGCCTGAAACAAATGTTTCCGTACAGCATTCAGGCAGGTCTCCCGGCTTAAAGATCGCGGCTTGTGTAAACCAGCGCATCGGCCATCTTCCCAGGAATGGCTTCCCAGTGATATAGCGGCGTCAACTCCCTAATTACGGTGACGAGTTCGTACAGGACTTTCACCTGTTTCCCTTTTCACCAAAACCAATGCCTTCCACATTGTTTTGACACCTGAATGCTATCTATTTAATTTATCAAAAAATAACACAATTTTTGCTGACTGTCAATAAGCGAATGTTTCTACCCGCGCCGCGCCTAATCCGGAAGCCTGTTCAGCGTGAAGTCGTCCACGGTTCCCCAGCTCTTTGGATTGCACTTCATGCGCACGCCGATCGTGAGCTTCCCGTCCGTAACCTTAATCTCCGGAATGGTCGGATTTTTCCAGTCGTTATAAGTCGTCAGCATAAAGGAGGCCGTCTGTTCCCCGTCGCTGGTGACCGCGTACAGCTCCATGGAGGCGTCCGCCGACAAATCGCCGCCCTGCGCATAAGCAAAAAGCTTGTAAGTGCCCGGCTCCAGATCCGTAAACTCCTGCTCAATGGCAAAGTCCATATCCGAATCCGCCGACCAGAAATGAAACGCCGTCTCGCCGGTACGCGCATCGTCCTCCTTCACCTGGAAGTCCGTCGGATTGCTGTCTCCGGCATAGGTGATCTTCCACATGGAGGTATCGGATTCCTCAAAGCTCGGATTCACAACAAGGTTTTCCATAATCACCTCCACATGCGCGGTAACGCCTGTGCCGTCCTCAAGAGAGCCTGTAATCTCATAAACGCCGCCCACGCCGGGGTCGATTGCGGCAAGCTGCGCCGCATCCCATGTGACGGGCGCCTGCTTGTTGGCCGAGCGGTCGTTGTAGATGACCTCAACGGTTTCCGGAAGCTTGATTTCCTCCCCAACACCGAAGGAGACCGAAATCTCCGGAACGGAATCGACTGCCAGCGCCGCCGTCGCGCCGGTTTTTAAATATTGGAACAGCTTTAAGGACTCCAGCGGATAACCGTCAAAGTCAAAGAACGCCTGATTGTCCCAGGAACAGCCGCCATAGTACAGCCCCGCGTCCTTGGGATCATAGTCCGCCGCGTAGCTGCTTGCCCAGCCGCTTCCATACTCCTCCCAAATCGGGGAATTGTCCGCCGTGGGTTCGCCGACCGGCAGCCATACGCCCTCCCAGTAGAATACGCCGATTGCACCGGCTTCACTGGCCGCGGCAATGACGTCGCGAATCATGCTGGCCTGCCCCTGTACAGTCGCGGGATACCCTTCTACCAAATCATCAATACCCACAAGGCTGTTGCCGCTGCCGTCTCCGTCCTCCGAGGTATAGCAGTAGGAGGTCTCGGCGATAAACACCTTCTTGCCGTACCGCTCCCCAATCAGCTCCACCACGCGCTGCATATTGCTCAGCGAACCGTCCCAGAACGGATAGTACGATAGTCCGATCATATCGTAATCCACCTCCGAGTCCTGCAGATTGGCAACCAGGCCGTCGACCTGTGCCTTATTTGTAATATTTGTGTAGTGAATCGCAATCTGAATGTCCTTTCCGTAAGCCTCCGATATTTCACGGACGCCGCGGCATCCGGCATGCAAAAGCTGTGTGACGTTCTCCAGCTTCGTCTCGTCGGACATCCCGTTGTTGATCTCGTTTCCGACCTGCACCATACCCACATCCACGCCGGCGTCCAGAAGCTGGGTCAGGCTTTCCTTCGTGAATTCATAAAGCGCGTCGCTCTTTTCCTCCACGCTCATGCCTTCCCATGCCTTGGGCGCATGCTGGCGCTTCGGGTCTGCCCAGAAATCGGAGTAATGGAAATCAATGCAGACCTTCATACCGTACTGCGTCGCGCGCTTTCCAAGCTCGATTGCGGTCGGAACGTCATTGTTGCCGCCGCCGTATCCGTTGCCGTTCTCGTCATAGGGGTCGTTCCACACACGCAGCCGGATGTAATTGATACCGTTCTCCGCCAGCGTCTGGAATACATCCTGCTCTTCACCCTCAAAATTGTAATACCTGACCCCGCTCTTTTCCTCCACCAGCACGGAGGACGCATCCATCCCCCGGATAAAGTCGTCGGAAAGATCCGGTATCGCCTCGACATAAATACCGCCCTCAACCGCGCTGGCCGCCTGATCGGCCGCCTCCGTTTCCGTCTCTGATGCCTGCTGTGTCTCTACAGCCTCCGGCGTCTGCGTCTGCTCCGGCGCTTCCGTCTCTGCCTGCGTTGCCGCTGCCGGCTCGCTGTCCTTTTTCCCGCAGCCTGAAAGCATAGCCGCGCAAAGCCCGGCGCTGACGCACACTGCCAGCACGCTCTTATAACCGCTCTTCATAATAACCTCCCGATTTGAAATCCACCCGTTTATCTGCCACAAATATCTTTAAATACATACAACGCGCTGGTCGCTCTGCCGTTACTGTCAAACAGGGTCATATTGTCCCAGGAGCTTCCCTGATCCGTCAAGGAATACCCCTCCACCGACGACCGGTACAGCAGCTCATAATTTCCTGACGTGGAAGAAGCCCAGCCCGTGCCATAGGTGCCCCAGGTAGAACGGTCAACGCCGATCCATGCCGGCTCCCAGTACAGCGCGCCCATACCGTATCCGGGCAGGGAAGCGTTTACCTGCGCGATACCGTTGAACACATCATAAAGCGCCTGCGCCTGTCCGGAAACGCTGACATCGTAATTTGCATACCGCATCGCGTCCCTGTTGCCGATGTTATTCTGAGAGCCGTCGGCGTCGTCAAACGTATACGGATACGCCGTCTCCGCCACCAGCACCTTCTTGTCGTATTTTCGTGCGATATTGGTCAGTACGCGCGTCATATCCGAGACTGTCCCGTCCCACATGGGATAGAAGGACGCCGCGAATACGTCATAGTCCACTCCCATCTTGTCAACCTGCTCCGCATACCACTCGCCGTTTGCGATCAGCGCGGTAAAATGCAGTACCTTTAACAAATCCTTTCCGTACGCTTTATTGATGTCGTCGACCGCGTAGCAGCCCTGCTGCATCAAAACCGCGACGCCCGTGCTCAGATCCCAGACACCGTCAAACAGTCCGCCTACGCCGCACATGGAGCCGTTCGTCTCGTTCCCGATCTGGACCATCCGCACGTCAACGCCGTAATCGAGCAGCTCCTTCAGGGAATCATATGTAAAATTGTAGACCGCGTCCTTTTTGTACGCAAGGCTGTAATCGGACCACGCCTTGGGCGCGTACTGGTTGGCCGGATCCGCCCAGAAGTCGGAATAATGGAAATCAATGAATACCTTCATTCCCGCGTCCGTCGCCCGTTTCCCCAGCATCTTGGCCGTATAAAGGTTGCAGTTCCCTCCGCCGTAGCCCTTATAGGGCGCGTTTGCGTCGTACGGGTTATTCCAGATACGAATCCGGACATAGTTTACGCCCGCGCCCGCAAGAATATCAAAAATATCCGCCTGCGTCCCGTCCGCGTACCGATACTGGATGCCGCTTTGCTCCAATGCAAACACGGAAGAAATATCCACGCCCCGGATAAAATCATCCGGCATATTGGCTACCTGGGGCACGCCCGAAACCGAGTCCGCCGCCCTGACCGTTCCCGCTCCGGCCCCAGCGCCGCCAAGCGCAAGCACAGCCGCCAGCGCAAGAGAAATTCCTGCTTTACATAGCTTTTTGATTCTTTTGTTCATTGTCCCCTTCCTTTCCGCTCCCTCGTGCACCGCCTCCAACCGCTTTACATTCGGGGCTGTTTTGTCCTATAATATTAGTATCCATCTTTATTATAGATACCGGATATATCCTGCAACAATATCGCAAAACGATTTCAGAAGCTTGATTTGTATCATATCCGGGAATACACAAGAGGTTCACGGGAATGAAAAATACAAAAAAACATACCATGCTCGATATGCAGGGGGCGCTTGACAGCCTCGACTCTTCCATTCACGTTCAGAACGGGGAAAGCGATTTCGGCCGCTTCTACCGCATGGACGTACCGTTTCAGCTCACGCTGGAATGCTGCAGCGGCGCCGGCGCCAAGGACTATGTAAATATTGTCACGCTGTCCTTTGACAAGGCGGTTTTGTATCAGGAGCCTTATGCCCTGAAAAACTATTCGTATGCCCAAAATGCGCCGCATTTTCACGATTTTT
This sequence comes from uncultured Lachnospiraceae bacterium, assembly GCA_949948735.1. Classification (GTDB taxonomy): domain Bacteria; phylum Bacillota; class Clostridia; order Lachnospirales; family Lachnospiraceae; genus COE1. Next base: position 34,341 of record CATLGV010000017.1, read on the forward strand.
TTGAATTTGTGATTGTTTTGGAGGGAAACATCGTTCAGAAAATCGAAGGAAAGGATTATCTCTACACGGCAGGCTCCTGCTGCCTTATCAACCGCAGCCTGCGCCATGCGGAGCATTATCCCGCCGCGGCAAAGGTGCTGTATATCGGCATTTCTCCCGGCTTTTTCACGAATCTGTTTGACGCCGCCAGGGGCTCCTTTTTCCCGGATGAAAAGGCCTTTTTTGACAGCGATGTCTACCGTTTTATTACTGCGGACTTAAACGAGCCCGGCAGAAGAGCTTATCTGGACTTTCTGCCCGCCTATCAGAATCACCGTCATGCGGCGCGGCTGCACGCGCTGGCCGAAGCCATGATACAGACGCTGCTTTACCCGCGGTTTGGCGCATATTTCCGGCTCTGCGGGCTGTTTAGCTCCTTTTTGTCCGACATGTGCTCCCCGCAGTCCTATCACTGCACCAATATCCGGCTGGATACCGGCAGCGACTTTCTGCTGTTTAGCCGCATTACACGCCTCCTTGAGGAAAGCGACGGCCGCATGACACGCGCGGAGCTGGAGCAGTTCCTGAATTACAGCGGCGATTATCTCAACCGCATCGTAAATAAATACGCCGACATGTGCCTTTACGACTACGGCATGAGCTTTTGCCTGAAAAAGGCCGCGCAGTGCCTGACGGAGACAGACGATTCCGTCAGCGCCATCGCCGCGCGGCTGAAATTTACCAACCGCACGCATTTTTACGCCCTGTTCAGGGAGAAATACGGCGTTACGCCAAAGGAATACCGGAGGCTGCACACCTGAATGCGCCTACCGCGCCGACAGCTCCGCCAGTCTCCTGTATGCGCCTCCCTGCGCCAGCAGCTCCGCATGCCGTCCACATTCGCATACCCTGCCGCCGTTTATAACATAGATTCTGTCCGCATGCTCAATCGTTGAAAGCCTGTGCGCTATCACCAGCGTCGTGCGGCCGCCCATAAGCGCCTCGATTCCCTTCTGAACCAGCTGCTCGCTCTCCGCATCCAAAGCGGAGGTCGCCTCATCCAGCAGCAGAATCGGCGCGTTCCTGATAAAGGCGCGCGCAATGGCAATCCGCTGCCGCTGCCCGCCCGACAGGCTTTCCCCGCGTTCACCGACAATCGTGTCATATCCATTGGGAAGCGCCATGATAAACGCATGGGCATACGCGCGCTTCGCGGCTTCCACAATCTCCTCGTCGCCTGCGTCCAGCCTGCCGTAGCGTATATTTTCCCTGATGCTTGCCGCAAAAAGATACGCATCCTGCGGAACATAGGCAATGCTTTCCCGCAGCTCCCTGAGCGTATAATCGGATAACGGCCTTCCAAGCACGCCGATAACGCCGCTGTTTAGCTGATAAAATCCCAGGATAAGCTTTACGATCGTACTTTTGCCGCCGCCGCTCTCCCCGACCAGCGCCGCCGTCTTCCCCCTTTCCACGACAAGACTCACGCCGTCCAGTGTCTTGGACGCTCCGTCTGCCATAACATCATAAGAAAATTCGGCGCCGCTTATGACAATACCGCCGTCGTCCGCGGAAGAAAGCGCCTCCCCTTCCTTGTCCTGTGCCCGGTAACGCTCCGGGCTGACCGGCTCATCCAGAATCTCAAATACCCGGTCCGCAAGGACAAAGGAATCGATAAGATTTCCCCATCCGCTGCCGATGTTGCTCAAAAAATACGATACCATGTCCTGCAGGCTGAGAATTGCCACCACCGTGCCGAACTCTACCATGCCCGCAAAGGACATAAACACGCCGATCAGCAGAATCACAATATTGCATAAAAAGCCGAAGGTCCATTCCACTGCCTGCACATCCGCCATCCGCCGAAAGCGCCTCATGGTGCCGGCCGTCACATCCGCATTGACATCCGTATACTTCTCCGCCATGACCCGCGCTGCCGGAAACATCTTCACAATATCGATTCCTGCCAGTAGATCCGTCAGGCTCTCCGTGCATGCCGCAAGAAGCCTCTGTATCCGCACGGATATGCCGTGAAGCGGCTTTACAAGAAGCATATTCACCCGCACCGACACCAGACTCAGCCCCAGCACCATAAGGCCTATCCGCCAATCCAGCGCCAGAATCATCACGATTGCGGCCCCGCCGATAATCACCGGATTGATCACCTGCTGATGCCGGTTTGCGAGAGAGTTCTTGATATCTTCCACATTGAAGCACAGCTTCTGTATGGAATCTGCTGTGTGATGCCCTTCAAAATAAGACATCGGAAGGCGGAACAGATGTGCCATCACCCGCACGCGCAGCCTTTGCATGATTCGGCGAATCTGATACATATATGCATAGATTATAGCGCATTTTACCATATTGGCCGCCAGCACCACCGCCGCAATCCAAAGCGCCGCCTGAAATAACGCCCCGTCCGAGGCCGTCACCGCATTGATAATCTTCCGGTAAAACAATGCGTTCATCGCGCTTACGAATACCTCTGTACAGGGAATCATCAGCAGCAGGCACCAGTATGCGCCGGATTTTTCAAATAGCGACAGGTACTTTTTCAGACCTGCGGCCGTTATTTTATCGTTCCTCATCCTTCCCTCCGCCTTTCTGTCCTCACAGTTACCCAACCGTTTCGTTCCGCATATTCATGCGGTGTAAAGCGCATACAGCTTCGGATATACCCTGCCGCGCGCCATGAGCTCCTCATGCGTCCCGATCTCCACGACCCTTCCCTGGTCCATGACCGCGATATAATCCGCGTTTCTAATTGTGGAGAGCCGGTGCGCCACCACAAGCGTCGTGCGCCCCCGGGCCAGCTCGTCAAGCGCCTTCTGCACCTGCGTTTCCGCCTGCGCGTCAAGCGCCGAGGTCGCCTCATCCAAAAGCAGAATCGGCGCGTCCTTTAAGATGGCGCGCGCAATGGAGATACGCTGTATCTGCCCGCCCGACAGGCGCGATCCGCGCTCCCCGGCCGGCGTATCATACCCTTGGGGCAGCTCGTCTATAAATCCGGCGGCGTTTGCCGCCTCTGCTGCCCGCCGAATCGCAGCCGCGTCCGCTCCCGGTCTTCCCATGGCGATATTTTCGCCCACGGACGCCGGAAACAGATACGCATGCTGCGATACATAGGCAATCCGGGAACGCAGTGCTTCGAGATTCCATTCGTCAAGCGCAACCCCTTCCACCAGAATGCGCCCTCCCTGCGGCCGGTAAAATCCGCACAGCAGGCGCAGCAGCGTGCTCTTTCCGCCGCCGCTTGCCCCTACCACTGCCATGACCTTTCCCCGCGGCACCTTAAAGCTGGCGCCGTCCAGTACGGGCGTCCCTTCCTCATAAGAAAACGACACGTTTTGAAATTCTATCGCGGGCGCGGCCTCCATACCGGAGCATACGCTTCCCGTCGGCTCTACCGGCGTGTTGAGTATCGCAAACACCCTCTCCGCCGCTGCCAGCGCCGCCTTACTGTTGAAAACCCGGTTCGCCATATCGTTTATGACCTCCACCATCTTAGGCAGCAGAGAAAAGAACGCCACCAGGCCGCCGATTGTCAGTCTGCCCTGCATACAGAACCAGCCGCCCGTAACCAGACAGAGTATCGAAGAAAGCGTCCCCGATAAAATCCAGAAGGCCCTCCCTTTATACTGGTTTCCGTCATTGCGAATCGCCATATCCGTCATTTCCCGTACGCTTTGGCGGTAATCCGCCAGCAGCGTCTCCTCGAGGCAGCAGCTCTTGACCACCTCCATACCGCCCACCATGTCCACCGAAGCGCTGATAACATCCGCCGAATACTGCATATACGCTCTGGAGCCGGCCTTGAATTTCGTCGTCAGCGAAGCGCCAAACGGCAGGCACAGGACTGCCGGCGCGATACAAATCAGAAACAACGGCGGATTCAGCTGCAGCAGATAGGCAAAATAAAAGAGCAGCAAAAACGGATTCCGAATCATCAGGATCAAATCATTCTGTACAAAATTGCTGACTCTGTTCGCATCGTCCGTCAGCCTCGAGAGAATTTCCCCCGAATGGTTTTTCGCAATATATTCCGAGGTCATCCTCGTAATGCGGAGCACCGCGTCGTCCTTGACCTCCTGGAGCAGCTTTGTCGCCGCGCTGCCCGAAGCATAGCGCGCTGCCCACGCCGAAGCCGCGCCGGCCGCCAGTATGCCGGCACACATCCAAATAACCGAGCCGGTTCCCGTCAGCGTTCCCGCCGACAGGCCGTCAACGACACGCTTTAAAAGCTCGGAGCCGGCCACCCCGCAGCCTGCGCAGAGCGCCCCCGCCAGCAGGGCGAGAAGTATGAACCTGCTGTGTCTGCCCGCGTATTTGAGAAGCTGCATCAATACTTCCCGATCTGTTTTCATAAAAACCCCCATTTTCTAATATGCTTTGTATGCCTTCCTGAATTGCAGCGGTGATATGCCGGTAACCCGTTTAAAGCAGTCGCTGAAATATGTATTGCCGGAAAATCCGGATTTTTCCGCGATTTCCGCCACGCTTGCATCCGAATCCGCCAAAAGCTTTTGCGCATACAATATCTTTTCGTTCAGCACAAATACGGAATACGGCGTATGCAGGCGGTTGATGAACAGCTTCGACACATACGACGTCGAAATATGCATGTGCTCCGCGGTTTCCTTAAGAGAAGGGCTGTGGGCGAGGTTTTCCTTCACATACGCAATCGCCTCGTCCAGCTTATCCCGCTTCTCCTGCTTCTGCTCTTTTCCGGCCGCAGCCGCTTTTTTCACCGTCCGACGCCTGCCCACGCACAATACAATCAGCTTGTTTAAAAGGCCCTTCAGGACAATTTCAGAATACTGGTCGTATGTATTCCACTCCTCTTCCATCTCATTCAAAATCCGCAGCACCTCCTTCTGCTCGCTCTTTATCAGGTGGATGGTCAGCTTCTGTCCGGTAAGCAGCTCGTCAAAGCTCTTCGCGTTCATTGCCGCAAGCAAATCCGAGAGCATGGCCTCCGTAAACTTCAAAAGGATTTCCTCACGCGGCGCGTCGGACAGATAAGAGGACCGGAAATACCTGTTTTTGGGTATCAGGGAAATATCGCCCGCCTGGGTGACAAACGCGCCCTCCGCGGCGTAACAGACGTTCTCCCCGCTGATGATATAGGAAAGCCCGTAAAAATCTGTGTATGCCTCCGCGGCGGTCATCTCAAACCGCGGCGGCCGGTGCAGACGGCTGTAATGAAAATGGTAGCCTGCTTTTAACGGCAGCGGCATCTCTCATTCCTCCTTTCAACACAGGCAGCCTGCGCGGCCTCAGCTTTCCCATGCTATTCTGCCCGTACTCCAGATCTTTTCCCCTTTATGCCCTTCGTCCGATACCACCCGGCCGATGCACCGGCACGCTGAAAACTGTCCGATGATTTCCATCGCTTCCTCCCGGTATTTTTCCGGTACGATGGCAACCATACCGATTCCCATATGAAAGTGACGCGCAAAGACATTCTCTCCGATCATATCCTGCGCAAACAGAAACCGGTACAGCGGCAGAACCGGCACCGCGGATAAATCAATGCATACGCCCAGTCCCTCCGGTACGCATTTCCAGCATCCCCTTCTCAGCAGGGAATTGTTGATGCGGAAAGCCCTACGCAGGTATCCCTTATCCTGCAGCGCCATGATTTCTCTTGTAAACGCCGCATTTGGCCGCATCAGCTCATCCAGGAAAAAGCGCTCTTCGTCAATTTGGGCATGGTATAATCCGGGATTTTTATCCAGCATAACCTTTACAAACGGATAGCTGGTTCCCTCTATACCATCCGTCTGCATGCCAATCAGGACGTCCCCCGCTTCTATATGGCTTCCTGTCAGCACCTTTTCCTGCTCCTGCACACCAATCACCGTGGCGCTCACCGCGTACTCCTGCGAGGTAAAATTGACCGGCTGGGCAGCAATCTCCATTCCCGCAAATGAAACGCCGTTTTTGTCACAGACTTCCCGAAATGTCTGCGCCATCCGGTAAAGCTGCTCCGAATCATAGTTTCCGCACAGGACCATTGCCTTTAAAATGACCGGCTTCATCCCGTACTGCAGCAGGAAGTTCATCGCGCTGCCCGCCACATCCGCACAGATTTCGCGATTGTACCGATACTCCTTTGCCAGCTTTTCCTTGGACCCCGGGACACAGACAATATTGGAATACACCGGCTTCTCCATCTGCGCGGTATCCATCCGGAACAGGCAGGCGTCCGCGTAATCCGCAGACAGAATACACGCATCCTTTGAGACAAGCTTTGCGATATCCTTCTTCAGCGCATACAGCCTTTGCGTGTCCAGTCCGGAATCCTCGTAGAATATGCGCCTGTTCTTCCACTCGTCCTCATCCAGCAGCACATCCACCGTCACATTCAGCAGCAGGGAGATTTCATGCAGCATCTCAACCGTGGGCAGGCTCTTTCCCTGCTCCCACTTCGAGACTGCCTGATAGGAAATATGCAGAAAATCGGCAAGCTCCTTCTGTGTAATCCCCTTTTCTTTCCTGAAAAACGCAATTTTTTTTCCGACAGCTTCTTTATCTAACATCCGTCCTCCAACCTTTCCGATTTCAAAGAAACAGCTTCTGTTTTCCTTACATCCCAACTATAGCATATCCATCCGCAGCGTAACAATAACCCCTTTCGCGAGCCGCAGCTTACGGAATCAACCTGCGGTTGCACGGGTATCAAAAGCAACGAAAAAAAGACACCTCCGCCCGGAAGTGTCCTTTGCCGCTGCTCCTGTTTACAGCCTCGTCTCCACAAAAATATCATAGATTGCCTTGATCGCAACCTCAAAATCCTCATTCTCCACGCCGATAATGATATTCAGCTCGCTCGAGCCCTGGTCAATCATCCGGACGTTCACGTTTGCGTGGGCAAGCGCCGAGAAGATCCGTCCCGCGGTACCCCGCTGCGCCCTCATGCCGCGTCCCACAACCGCTATCAGCGCCAAATCGGACTGAATATCGATGCTGTCCGGATTCACCGCCTTATTGATACCTGAGAGAATATTTTGCTCCTTATTCTCAAACTCGGACTGATGCACCATCACGCTGAGCGTATCGATTCCCGACGGTATATGCTCAAAGGAGATGCCGTATTCCTCAAATACCTGCAGCACCTTTCTGCCAAAGCCGACCTCAGAGTTCATCATATCCTTCTCGATTGTGACGGAGGCAAAGCCCTTCTTTCCGGCAATACCTGTAATCACATATTTGGACTTCTGAATCGTATGCCCTACAATCCAGGTGCCCTCGTCCTCCGGCGCGTTCGTGTTCTTGATATTGACAGGTATCCCCGCCTTGCGCACCGGAAAAATCGCGTCCTCGTGGAGCACGGTCGCGCCCATATAGGAAAGCTCGCGCAGCTCCGCATAGGTCAGCATTTCAATACCCTGCGGATCCTTGATAATACGCGGGTCGGCAATCAAAAAGCCCGAGACATCCGTCCAGTTCTCATAGACGTCCGCCTGCACCGCCTTGGCGATAATCGATCCGGTAATATCCGAGCCGCCCCGGGAGAACGTCTTCACCCTGCCGTCGCCCATCGCGCCGTAAAAGCCCGGGATTACCGCGCGCTCCACGCCCTCAAGCCGCTTGGAGAGCAGGATATTGGTCAGCTCGGCGTCAAATACGCCCGCCTCGTTAAAACGAATCGCCTCCGCGGGATCGATAAACTCATAGCCCAGATAATTTGCCATAATAATACCGTTTAAATACTCCCCGCGGCTTGCCGCGTAATCGCTGCCGGCCTTTCTCTTAAAATTATCGATAATCCTGTCAAATTCTCCCGTAAGATCCAGATCAAGTCCCAAGCCGTCGATGATTTCCTGATACCGCTTCTCAATCGCCGTCATCTCGGCCATAAAGTTGTGATCCTTTTCCGCCTGCGCATAGCACGCATACAGCATATCCGTCACCTTGGTGTCCTTGTCAAACCGCTTTCCCGGCGCGGAGGGCACCACATACCGCCTGCCCTCGTCCGCGTGGATAATGTTCCCGACCTTCTCAAACTGCTCCGCACTGGCAAGGGAGCTGCCGCCAAATTTTACTACCTTTTTCATATTGATAACCATGCCCCTTTCATAGCCTGCAGGTTTTATGTGAATTTGTTCACAGTGCCGCAAAGCACAAGCTTCCCCATCAGGCCACAAGCTCTCTATAATTTAGTCTACTCGAATCATCCCGATGATGTTCTCAAGCTTTGCCGCTTTTTCTCTGTATTCCGCCTCTGTCATCTCAGACGTAATAAAGCCGCGCTCACCCACAACCACGTCGTCAATCAGCTCCACATCGCCAAAGACGTCGCGAATGCGCGCCTCGTCCGCGCCTGCAGCGCGCACAAAGAACTTCCTCACCGCGCCGTCAATCGGAGAGATCTCCAGCTTCTCGCTGTCCCATTTAATCGCGAGGTTCTTGCCCAGATGCCGCGCGCAGTCCAGTACGTCTGCCACGACCGCGCTCGCCGTCGCAAGCTTTCCCGCGCCCTTTCCGTAATACATCGTATCGCCGCCCATATTGCAGTTGACGAGGATGGCGTTGTACACGCCGTTTACCGCGTAGAGCGGGTTCTCCGGATATACCAGAAACGGCGCGACAATTGCGTAATATTTGTCTTTCTTTTTCATGCTCCTGGCGAACAGCTTAATGGTCGCGCCAAGCCGCTTTGCGTAAGCAAAATCCTGATCCGTAATCGCCGTGATTCCCTCTGTCGTAATGTCCGAGAAATCCACGTTCTTTCCGTAGGCAAGAGACGTCAGAATCGCGATTTTCCTGCCGGCGTCATGTCCGAGGATATCCGCATCCGGGTTTTTCTCCGCATAGCCCTTTTCCTGCGCCCGCTTCAGCACATCGTCAAACGCCAGCCCTTCGTTCTCCATCTTGGTCAGGATATAATTGGTCGTGCCGTTGAGAATGCCTGTGATGGACTGTACCTCCTCCTGCGCCAGCGAAGTGCGAAGCGGCCGGATAATCGGAATGCCGCCGCCGACGCTCGCCTCAAACAGATAGCTGCAGTTATGCGCCTTCGCAATCTGCAGCAGCTCGGGGCCGAACTTCTCCACGACCGCCTTGTTGGAGGTGCATACGCTCTTGCCCCGCTCCAGCGCCTGTCTGGTAAAATCATATGCCGGGTGCTCCCCGCCCATCGTCTCGCAGACGATGGCAACCTCCGGGTCGTCCAGAATAATGTTGATGTCGTGCACCAGAACATCCCTGACAGGGTCCTCGTCAAATTCCCGCAGGTCCAGCACATATTTTACCTGTATCTCGTCCTCTATCTTATTTTGAATGACCGCGCTGTTCCTTCTGAGCACCTCAAATACGCCGCTCCCAACCGTGCCATATCCAAAAATCGCTACCTTCACCATCTTCCTGATGTCCTCCTCATTCTTCTTTATCATCATAGCCGCGCCGTCCATCCGCCGTCCGCAGCAAGCCGCTTTGTCCGGGCGCTTACTCCCTTGCCAGCACCTTGACGTTATGCACGCCCTTCTGCCGTTCCATCCCGAGTATCATATCCGACACGTCTCCCGTCGTATCCAAAATCTGGATACTCAGGGAAAGCGCTGCAATCCCGTTGATGGGGATTGTCTGGTGTATCGTGAGAATATTCGCGCCAAATTCCGCCACAATCCGCAGCACATCCGACAAAAGCCCCGGCTCGTCATCAATCCGGCAGGACAGCGTCAGCGTCGTCCCCTGCGTCGAATCATGGAAGGGAAAAATATCTTCCTTATACTTATAGTAAGAGCTCCTGCTGATACCGACCTTATCGGCCGCCTCCTGCACCGAAGCGGCCCTGCGCGTTTCCAGCAGGCGGTTGACCTCCACCACCTTCAGCAACACCTCGGGCAGGGCTTTCTTTTTCACCACAAAATAAGCTGTTTCCTTTTCCATCCGAATGTTTCTCCACCAAGCACATTTGTGCGTCACTGCAATACATACTATCACAGCGCGAAAAAAAATGCAACCCCATGCGCCGCTAGTCAATCTTCAGAATCAGCTCCAGCACCCGCCTTGCGCAGATTTCCATGTCCCCGCGCGTGATAATTCCCTTCTGCAGCGCCTCCATCAATCGCTCCGGGAAGCCGGTCGCCATCTTGACGTCATTGCCCGCCTTGACTTCCTTGTAGTGCTCGCCGTTCGTCCACCAGTCCGTCGTCACCACGCCGTCAAAGCCCCACTCTCCGCGGAGAATGTCCTCCAGAAGCTCCCGGTTCTCCGAAGCCCTGCGGCCATTCACAATATTATAAGCGGACATAATCGCCCATGGCTTTGCTTCCTTTACGATGATTTCAAACGCTCTCAGATAAATCTCGCGCACCGCGCGCTCGGACGCCCGCGAATCGCTGTTCTTGCGGTTCGTCTCCTTGTTGTTCAGCGCAAAATGCTTTACCGTGGCCGCGACATGGTTGCTCTGAATCCCGCGCACCATCGCCGCCGCAAGCTTTCCTGTCAGGAGCGGATCCTCAGAATAATACTCAAAGTTCCTGCCGCAGAGCGGGCTTCTGTGGATATTGACCGCAGGCGTAAGCCACGCGGCGATGTTGTTCTCCTTGACCTCCGCACCGCCGGCTTCCCCGACCTGCTCCACAAGCGCCTCGTTCCACGAGCACGCAAGCTGCGTCGCGCACGGCCACGCGGTTGTATACACGCTGCATTCCGGTAAAATACGGAGCCCTGCGGGGCCGTCCGCCGTCATCACATTGGGCACGCCGTACTCCGGCAGGTTTCCCCAGCCAAAGGTATTGGCAACGCCGGTATTGGGCTGTCCGCCCAGCAGATTGGCAAGATCCTCATCCGAAAGCTGCGCCATAAATTCATCCAGCGTAAGCTTCCCTTCCACAACCTCCCGCAGAAAATGATGCTGCTGCGCAGGCGTATTGTTCCACAGATGATACCGTTTCCCTGCCCGTGGCGCGGGCGTAAAGCCATCCGTCTCCTCCACGGAAAGCGGCACAAGCTCGTTGGCGTCTGTCTGGACAGGCGCCGTAATGGGCAGCTCCTCATAGCTTCCGTCTGCCAGCAGCCTTTTCCCGAGGCTTGTCGGCGCGCACCTTTTCGCAAGCTGCAGCACGACCGTATCCTCCTGCTGCTCATAGCAGTATGGCAGCTCCACCGTATCGCGCACCGATACCCCGACGAAGAACCGGTATGCGCCCTTTTCCAGAACATAGGCAGATTCTCTTATTTTCCCCAGATCATCATAGGAGGCCATATCACTGATGCGCCATGACAGCACGATGCTCTGGCTCTCGCCCGCCTGCAAAAGCCTCGTCTTTTGGAAGGCCGCAAGCTGCCTTGCAGGCTTGCCAAGCGCTCCCTGCGGCGCGCCAAAATACGCCTGCACCACCTCTTTGCCCGCTATTTTCCCGATATTCGTCACGATGACGGGCACATAAATGCTGCCGTTTTCCTCATAGGCCGCGCCTGCGTTCAGCGAAAAATCCGTATAGGAAAGTCCGAAGCCAAACGGATAGTTTACCTTTCGGCATGCGCCGGGAATTGTCTCAAAATAGCGGTAGCCTACATAAATATCCTCCGTATAATCGACAAAACGCTCGGACTCATGGAAGGTGGCGGTAGACGGATAATCCGTCAATTCCTTTGCAAAGGTATCTACCAGCTTGCCGCTCGGATTCCCCTCTCCCATCAGAAGCTCCGCCGCCGCAAGGCCGCCCTCGATACCGCCCTGCCATGCCATCAGCACAGCCTGTATCCGCTCGTTGTCGTGGAACCAGCCAGAGTCCACCATCCCGCCGACGTTCATCACGACAATGACCTTCGCAAAGCTCGCCGTCACTGCGTCCACCATCGCCCGCTCCGCATGCGTCAGGTTGAAGTCGCCGTCCTCAAAAATTTCCGCGGAGCGTCTGGCCATCTCCTCCTCGCTGGCGCAGAGATTTTTATTCTCCGTATCCACAATGCTCTTCCTGTCCCAGCCCTCGCCGGAGAAACGGCAAATCGCAATGACCGCGGTGTCCGTATACGCCGCCGCCTTCTTTAACAGGTCACCCGGGACCTCCGGTTCTATCGTCATCCCCGGCGCCCTGCCCGCCTGGTACTGCGCCTTTACATTGTCGCGGTAAAACGACGACAGCTCCTCAAACACGCTGACTTTGTCCTTCAACAGACCAAAGCCCTCGTACAGATTCCACGCGTAGGAAACGGTCACCTCCCCGCTTCCGCCGCCGCCCCGCACATAGTCGAAGCTTGCCTTGCCAAACAGGGCGATTTTGCTCCCTTTTGCAAGCGGCAGCACATTCCGCTCGTTCTTGAGCAGCACCATGCCCTCCTTGGCCGCCTCCTTTGAGAGTGCGATATGCTTTTTCGATGCGGTTACCTTTTCGCCGTTTTCCCCCAGCGGAAGATTGGGTTGATACATCACGCGTGTCCATTTTTGCATTTGCAGTCCCTCCTTTTATACAAGATTACGAGTCCCTCCATCGAGCGTACCCTTCTTTGAGCGTACTCTTCATTGAGCGTACCTTCGATTGAGGGTATTGTACCTGAAATACCGGAACAAAACAACCCCCTAATCAAAGCAATTTTTTCTCAATCAGCATTTTTATTTTGCTGGAGCTGGTGCTCTCCGTATAGGGGAAGAACACCATATCGGAACCGTTCTCCCGCAGGAACTCCTGATTGGCGAGCCAGGCCGGCCTGTCCGCGTAGTCGCTCCCCGAGAACTGGCAGTCGAAACGGTACAGCCTGTACGCCTCCCTGGTATCGTTATACCGCAGCGGTATCCCGACCGCCTCATCCACATAACGGCAGGAGCGCACCAGCTCCAGCCGCTCCTCAAACGGCACAAACGGCTCGACCTTTTTGAACGCCCGCACCCCCTCGTCTGTCACCACCCCCACAATCAGGTAGTCGCACTGCTCCTTCGCGCGCTTAAACATGTTCAGATGCCCTACGTGGAACAGGTCGAACACGCCGGAAATATAGCCGGTGCGGTACTTCTTCGGCGTCCCGCGGCCGTCAGGCGCCGCCGCGCGCTGCCCGGCCCTTCTCTCGTAGCCGATGTTGGCGTCATATATGCTGTAGCCTGCCACGCCGAGGCTCTCCAGCTGATCCACTACGGATATATAGTTTTTGATGCAGATAATCACCTTGCACTCGTCCGGCTTTAATTCGTTAAAAATCGCGGGGGACTGTATCGTCACGCCGTTTATTGTTTCTCCCCAGCGCTCCTTCTTATTGTCGACAACCGCGTAAACAGGGTAGTCTTCCTGGTACAGGTCCAGAAACCGTTTCGCGAAATTCCCTGACCCGAATAGTATCAGCTTTTTTCTATCCGCGTCCTTAAATATATCGATAAAAATCCGCCTGTACTCCGCCTCGGAATAATTGATTCGCTGCCGGTTGGAATGGATAACGCCGCTGTCAGGACGGTGCTTCCCGTAGTATTCCGACAGCGCCTGGCTGTTCAAAAGCTTCCCCAGAAAATCATACTCCATCCCGCGCCAGTGCTCCGTCCTGCCCGAAAGATTATATCTGTCAAACAGCTCCTCAATCGGGATTATTTTGTTCAGGCCCGGATCCCCGCAGTAAAATGTCGTGATCATCCGTGTTATTACCGCGTTTGCGGGATAGTTCTCCTCACAGAATTCCTGGTCGTAAAACACAAATTCCCCGTCTGTGTAAAAGCTGTTTAACGGCACCATGTCCAGATAGCCCCTGCGCAGGAGGGCCCCCTCCCCGTCGCCTGCATCCTCCCTGACAATGTCGGAGGACTGCAGAATCAGATCCCGGAAGCGGTCCATCTCCCGCAGGAAGGCCTCCTTGTCCGTCTTTATCAGGCGTTTCAGATACAGCTGCGCGACCTCGCCCTCCATGTAAGGCATGACATACGCGTCATTTTCCATCCGTGCGTCCACGACGCAAATGCCGTGCGCCGCCAGGTCGCGCCCGTGCGCTGTGAGCCGCTCCAGCCGCTCCCTGCCCTCCGGATACGCCGCGCGCTTCTCCACAATGCCGGAAGGGCGCAGTATCGTAAAAAGCGCCTTTTCCCTTCCCCTGTCCATCGAACAGGTCACATGGTCCACGTCCGCCAGCGCGCCGCTTATCGTGCATTCTATCAAATAGCCATCCGCCATCCGGTGGAGCATGCCGTTCTCCGCCAGGTCGTTGTACAGCAGCCTTTCGTCCAGAAACGCCGACTGCGGGTGGTTGAAAAAGGGGATAAGGCGGTTTGAAAGGTCTTCATTGGGCAGAAAGTCCTCCGCGTATATCAGCGACGGATTTTTTAAATCGGGAAAAACGGAATAGAAACGGTACCGCTCCCACCCCGCGGCCGCAAGCAGCGCCCTTAATTCCGCCATGTCATAGCTTCTGCCCTTAAATGTATCCTCCTTTTTGGCGTATGCCCTTTTATAGCCTTCTATGCCGTCAAAGCATCTGCCGGTATAGGGATCCTTATCCCCGCAGAAATACCGGACACCCATCCGGTTGTTCATGCCGAGCAGCAGCGTGCCCCCGCTTTTTAAGAGCCTGTAAAACAGCGTCAAAAAAAGCGCGGGATCCTCCTGCTCCTCCAGCGCCTCTATGCAGACAATGTAGTCATAAGTCCTGTCGTTTTCCCGCTGCCGCTCCTCCTCTGACAGCTGTTCCAAAGAAGCGCAGACCACTTTAAGCCCCTTCTCCGAGAGGAGCTGTGCCGGCGGGGAAGCCATGTCTCCTATATAGAGCGCATTCCCGCCTTCCTGAAAGTCATACCACTGCAGAAGCCCCTTCTGTATTCCGTTTATCAGTTCCTGTGCCTGTTCCTGTTCCACCTTTGTCCTCCGTTCCGCACCGCTGTTTTGCTGCGGTCTTTTAATCCGCTTTTTTTGCCGACGCTGTTATAATATTGGGAAACCGCAGTCGTTTTAAGGTGTCAAGCATGGCGGTAAATGCCGTCGTTTTCTCCTTTACCGCCAGTATGACCAGACTTTCATCTTTGTCGCCGGTGCATTCCGATATTTCACGCACTGCTTCCCCCTGACATTCCGTATGCGCGCCGTCAGACTCTGTCACTGCGACCCTCATCGTCTGCGCGTCCGACTTTACGTTCTTTACCCGGCAGGCAATCCGCTCCCCGTATCTGCCCGCGCCATATATGATAATGTTCCTGTATCCCGAGAGTACCGCTCCTGTTATTTCCGTAAAGCCGATCAGATGCTTCTCAGCATAAGCCTCCGGATTTTTTATAATGGAGCGCTGCCGTTCTGTCATATAGTCATAGCAGGCCTCCCCCTGCCCCTCGTAAAAGCGGCGCTCCTCCTCCATTGTCTTTGCAAACGCCGGCTTCAACGCAAGCTCAACCCGCTCCAGCGTCCCTATATAGGCAAGCATGCGCCAGTGAAAGCAGATGCGGTACAGCTCCCTGTCAATATCCGCCTGCGCAGACATAAGCGCCCGGATATAGTCAAACTCGTTTTTCATGGCGTATACCTTTTTCGTATCATGTACCGAGGAGAGCATGTTATCCTGCCTGTAATTGTAAAAGGCCCTGTCCAGAAACAACACCCGCCGCGCCCAGAAAAAGGTCTGGAACCAAAAGCCGTTATCCTGATACGAAGCCCCCGGCGTCTCATTGTACCGGATATGGTTCTGAATCAGCAGCGCTCTCCTGTACAGCGCGTTCCAGGTGAATTTTTCCGCCAGATACGCTTTTTTCTCCTCATTGGGGTTTATCACCCTGTTATACATCCCGCGGCTGCCGGTCAGCGCACAGTACTGCTTCCTGACCGTACCGTCCGCATTATCCCACACTGCATAGAAGTCCGTTTTTACAAGATCCGCGTCATGCGACCGGGCCGCGTCATACAATACCTGATACATATCGCAGGCAATCGTATCGTCGCTCTCAACAATGCCGATATACCTGCCGCGCGCCGCGCGCACCGCAGCGTTCATCGTGTGCCCGTAGCCGGTGTTTTCTTTATGTATGACCCGAATCCTTTTATCCCGGAGGGCATATGCATCCAGAAGCGCCCCCGATTTATCCGTAGATCCGTCGTCCATGCAAATAACCTCAAAATCCGTGAATGTCTGCGCCAGAATGCTGTCCAGACAGGCGCCGAGATATTTTTCAACATTGTACACCGGAACAAGAATCGATATTTCCGCCATAGCGTATCCTCCTCCACTGTTATTCCCGCAGGCACCCGTCAATAACCTCCGACAGGGATATGACAGGGATGTGCGTCCTGCTCTCTAATTTCCGCCTTACGGAATCAAATTCATGTACCGGCGTAACAACAATGCAGTCCGCATCCGGTATCGCTTCGTCCGGCGTAATAACGGGAAAGTCATTGTGCTTGTCCGCAGCCATTTTGTCGATAGCGCATACAATGCGGATACCGCGCCTGCTCACATCCTCTATCAAATGCTTCGCCATTTTCCCCATGCCGTACAAAACAACCGTCGTAATATTGTGCGCTTCAAAATACTGTCCGGCCGAGCCGCCCCGCTCATGCAGCGTCATCCACTTCTCCAATAATCTGTAATACAAGACATACATCCTGAGAGAGCTGTTGATATTCTTATCCTGTATCCGCTCAAACGCCTCCCGGTCAATCTCCCTGCCCTCACCGGCAAAAATGTCGTCAATCCATACGGCGCCTGCCGCCTCCGGCTGAAAGCGCCGCAGGACAGTTTCCGCCGCCTCCGCCAGCCTGTTTCTCAATTTATCATCCCTGAGCAGGCGCACAATTTCCACTGCGAACGCTTCTTCCTCCGGTGAAAGCTCCTCCATATCGCGCTCTTCCATATACGGCGTTATTATGCCGCATTTTCCTGTTAAAGGGTACGCCTCGTTCTTCTCTCCATAAGGAATTCCCAGCGCCTCACGGATACCGCCGGGACAATCGCAGGATACCACCGGAACGCCCGCGCTCAGCGCCTCGAGCACAGAGCAGGGCATTGCCTCGCATCGCGACGTCATGGCAAATACCTTTGCCCGCGCGAGATAGTCCCGGACATTCTTTACCGTTCCCGGCATCTCCACGTCCTCCTCCAGGCCAAGCTGCCGCACAAGGGCCTCCAGCCCGGATCTTAATTCCCCGTCCCCCAGTATTATCAGCTTACTGTCCGGACAAAGCGCCTTCACCCGCCTAAATGCCCGAAGCAGATGCCATTGCCTTTTGTCGCTGTGCATTCGCCCCACGGTGATGACAACATTCTCTTTATGCCGGTTTTCTTCTGCCTGCATTCTGTGGACAGGGTTATAGACGGTTCTTGTAATGTTGTTCTTGTCCCCGTAATGCGACAGCCAGTCTCTTCTGCAGAATTCCGACGGAAAGGTGACGACATCCGCATACTGGTACAGCTCACGAAAGGTTTCCTCCGCCCAATATATGGATTTCTCGGTTTTTGCATATATGGAATTGACGCCGTGCGTCGTAAGGATAATTTTTTCCCGCTTTTTGGACAGAATGTTGAAATAGTTCGCCTGCTGCATAAAGCTGACTGCAATATCAATCCGGTATCTCTCCTTCAATCTGCCAAGCTCATTTACCTTGCACCAGACGGGATTCCCAGGCGCTGCCACACTGCCGGCCGCTACCCGAAAGTCAACAAGCGTTCCTTCATATTCATACCCGATCCCTGCGGATAAATCGGTAAAGATAAATACCGGAAAGCCTCTGCCGGAAAATATCCGGCTCAGATCCGCCGCACACCGTTCTGCCCCGCCGCCCTGCAATGTTTCGATTATCAACGCAATATTGTGCATACAGCCTCCATACTGCCGCATTATATCCTGGCGGCTACATTTATGACAAATATGTCATTTTACACGTCTTCTGTCAGCTCGTCTATTACCTCCAGGATGGACAACACCGGACAGGATACCTTTTCCTTCAAGGTGCTGCAGATATCCTCATATTCCATGACGGGTGTCACAAGAACCGCATCCACCGGCGGCAGCTTGCTTTCGGGCGCGTATACGTCGATGTCCATTGTCAGATACGCGCCTCCTCTGTCAATTGCATATGCCACTGCTGTTGAAGCGTTTCGCAGTTCCCACGTCAAATGCTTTCCGATGTCGCCCAGGCCGTATATTGCAACAGTATGGAAACCATGCCGTTCCATATAATCCGATACAGACTTATTCTCCTCCCGCAGCTTCATCCATTTATGCATCAGCTTATAATACACCGACATTTTATCGCCGCCGTTTTTATTGCCGGTCCTTTTTTCTCTCAACAGCTTAACCGCTAACACAATAACCCCTGTCCCTAAAAGGACGCTCCATATTTCAGATATTCTTTTTTTCATTTTCCCTTTCTCCCTATGATGTCCCTGTAATATTTCATCATATACCGATAGAAATTCTCCGGGCTCATTCTCTTTATCCGCCTCTGCGCATTTTCTGATATTCTGGCTTTTTCTTCACAGGGCAGCTGCAGCACCTCGTTGATTTTATCCGCCAGGGCCCCCGGGTCATTTTGTTCTATCAGGAAACCGTTGTATCCGTCGCATATCAGCTGGCTGACGCCCGATTTGTATGTGCTGATCACAAGCCGGCCAAGCTGCATTGCCTCAATACAGGTGTTTGGCAGATTTTCCAGCCTGTACGGCAATACGCAGATTGCCGCATGATATATTATCGCGTTCAGCAGATCCCTGTCCCTGATTGTCTGCAGGTATATTATTCTGTCGCCGTACTCGCCCGCCGCTTCTCTCAGCTTCTTAACCGCAGGGCTTCTTACGCCCTCCTGCATGGCCACCCCGCAGTCCTTTCCGATAAAGACAAAACAGAGCTGCGGGTTTTGGCGCAATATCCGGTGAACAGCGCTTATTATGGTTTTTATTCCTTTTATATTGCTCATTGTCCCAAAAAACAAAAGATATTCTTTTTGGGCCAGCTGCGCCGGGATTTCCTTTACCTTATCCCAGTCAACGCTCATTGCCGGCGTTTCCAAAACATCCGCCGTTATTCCCGTCGCCCGCTTTACAATCCCTGCAGTCAGTCTGCTTGGCGCAAACACGCCGTCTGCACGCCGCATCGCCGCAATGTCCAGCTTGTCCGACATACTCAGCGCAAGCCTTCCCCTGCCGGGTTCATAATCCGCCGCGCTGATCAGCTGCATTGTCGGCCCAAAGGAAGACATTCTTACCACACTGGGGATTCGTTTTGTCCGGAATAATCCCAGCGCGCCTAAATGGCAGTATTGTACAATATCGATTTTACTTTCCCTGTGAATGTCCTTTATCTTCCGGTTTATCTTATAGCTGCCCCAGCAGCATTTTATCATTTTACGCAGCTGTTCGTTTTTTATATATTTGAGAATATACTCTATCTCCGCCGTTCCCTGCAGCACCCGGACCACCCGGATATTCTTTCCGTATTCGATCGTCTGATTGTTATCGGAAAAAACAACGATTGTAACCTGATGCCCCTGCTCCGCAAAGATCCGGCCTGCCTTGTCCAGATAATTTGCCAGTCCGCCGTCATACCCCTTCTCCGTAACAAATTCCGTTGTCGCAAACGCAATGTGCATACTTCCCTTCCCCCCTGCATCCGTCAAACACTCTGTTCAATAACAGTTTCATAAAAAATCTCTTCCAATGACACAATCGGAAACGTTAATTTCTTTTCCAGCGCTTCCCTGATACGCTCATACTCCATAACCACCGTCACAATCATGGCGTCCACAGGCTCCACAGGCTCGTCCGGCTTTTTGACCGTCAGCGCTTCATACTGCCCGCATTGGCTTCTGTCCATCCCGTAGCAGATTTCAATACTGCTGTTCTTTAGTGCATGGTACATATGCTTCCCGATATTTGCCATGCCGTAAATTGCAATCCGCCGATACCCTCTTGCCCGTAAGAGCATCTCCAGCGTAACGCCGCTTTCCTGCAGCGTCATCCATTGATTCAGCAGATTATACTGCGCCTCCACGCGCTTATACCTTTGATACAGCTGGTCTTTGCCGCCTTCGTCCCCTGCAAATTCCCGCCAGTGCTCCTTCAATATACCCACATAAATGCTTTCCGCCTTTTTTTCCCGCCACAGGTAATTCTGCGGAATGCCAAAGCCTTTTTTCTGCCCGTATAAGATCTCGTCCGGTATCAGGCCGTCATAGGCCTCCTTCAGGCATGCCTTCAGCACGCTTCCTGCGTTGCATTCCTCCTGCGACAGGGAAAACGCAAATTCTATTATGCCGCGATTCAGAAAAGGCACCCTTGCCTCCAGAGAGACCGCCATGCTTACCCGGTCTACCTTCGTCAGTATATCTCCCGGCAGGTATGTATGAAAATCCAGATAGCGCATTCTCGTAAGCGGCGGCAGCTCCGGCAGATCATACCGGTATAAGCTTTCATACGGGTCATAGTCCTCCGGAATCCCCAGCCGCGTTGCATACTCCCTGTAATAATCCGCATCCACAATGCCCAACCCCCGGCGTATTTCCTGCCGCTCATACGCCAGCCGCTCCCGCGCAGGCAGTGCGCGATTCTCACTTTTGTGCGCATCATAAAAGCGCGCATGCCTTCCGTAGCCGCCAAACAGCTCGTCCCCGCCGTCGCCGGTGAGCACTACGGTGACCTCATTTCTGGCAAATGCCGAAACCAGATAAGTAGGATACGCCGAGGTATCCGCAAACGGCTCGTCATACCATGCCCGTATCCGGTTCCTGATGCGCCCGATGTCCGAAACACGCAAAATCTTT
The DNA here is from genome assembly GCA_949948735.1 of uncultured Lachnospiraceae bacterium. Classification (GTDB taxonomy): domain Bacteria; phylum Bacillota; class Clostridia; order Lachnospirales; family Lachnospiraceae; genus COE1. Next base: position 54,980 of record CATLGV010000017.1, read on the forward strand.
CTCCTGATGGCAATGCCCTTTTCCTCGCAAAATCTCATGGCAATCCCGGATTCATCATATTCCTTTTCCTGAAAGCCGATTGAAAAAGCCTGTATCCGCGGGACCAGTCGGGATGCCTCGTAGGTGATGATGCTCGAATCGATTCCGCCGCTCAAAAATGTCCCTACCGGCACATCCGCAGCCAGCTGATTTTTGACGGCCTGCCTGATCAGACGCCTTAATTCCTCCGAGATCTCCTCTCTGCCGCGCCTGCGCTCCTCAGAAGCATTGACGTTCAAATGCCAGTATTTCTCCGTCCTTACGAGCTTTTTTGCCTGGACGTCATAGACAAGCATCGTCGCCGGCGGCAGCTTATAAACAGACTGATACACGCTCTTGGGTTCCGGTATGTACTGATAAAATAAGTAGTCGTATACCGCCGTATTGTCGGTCTGAAGCGTAACGTCATTCACTGCCTGCACCAATGCCTTCAATTCGGACGCAAAGCCAAACCGTTCTCCCTGATACAAATAATACAGGGGCTTTACACCCGCCCTGTCCCTGAACAGATAGAGCCGCTGTATCCGCTCGTCGTAAATTGCTATGGCAAAGATACCGTCTATCCTGTCAATAAAGGCCTCCCCGTACTCCAGATACGCGTACAGCACCACCTCCGTATCGGAAGTGGTGCAAAACCTGTATTTCTTTTCGAGCTGCGCCCTTAAGTCCTCATAGCCGTATATTTCCCCGTTATAAACAATATGGACGTCATTTGCGGCATTACTCATCGGCTGCATGGCCGTTGCCGACAGATCCCGGATGGACAGTCTGCAAAAGCCCAGGGTGACATTCGGATACCGGGCGATTCTCTGCCCGTCCGGCCCCCTGTGCGCAATCGCCGCTATTCCCTTTTCATAATCCCAGCAAGGCACATTACCGCCTAAAATACCGCACATCCGTTATTTTTCCTCCCTACTGTTTTATATCCATGCATATTTCAAGCCCCAAGCAATAATAAATGTAAGACTGACATTTTCATTTATCAAACATTTTTCCCATAATATAATCATACTCCGGCGGATAAAATCGCCGAAATCCTCCCCACGTTTGAAAAGTCATTTCCCCAAATAGCACTCGCCCGTCCGGCATCTCATATAAGTCAACTCTAACATGTTCAAATCCCTTGGATAATTTTTTACTTAATTCTATCATCTCCTCCAGCTTTGATGGTTTCGGAGCTACCCTGTCGTCTCTGGGATATCCGAAGCTAAATGGCTGCACATTCCAATCAAGGTCATAAAATGAAGCCCTGCATCCGGCTCTGTGACTTCCGTTTATACACCATATATATTTCGGTGCTCCATGAAAGCAGAAAAACTGATAATCATACACACTTTCTGCCAGTCCGTCTAAGTACTCCTCACAAATTATTTTAGGCTGTATTCCTCTGTATTGCAGTGAAAAGCCTTCATATCCATAATTCTCCTTAAGCCATGCATTCAGTTTTTTATTTGTTTCCCCAATGTTTAATTTTTTCTTATCTTTTACCAAAATATTTCTTCCGCTTGCATTATTTACCTTTAATACAAATTTATCCGGTAAATTATCGTAATTTATATCTTCCGCATTTTCCCACACGCCAAACAGAGGAACAACATATTGTTCTCCAACCTCATTTTTTATGATTTCCTTAACTAAATACTTATCTGCCAGCAATGTGCACCTTTCATTACCCATATGTATCTTGTTCGCATTTACTTTCTCTGTATAGGTAACCGGATTTTCAAGATTCGGTATTTTTCCTATTTCGCTGATGTAAATATTAGATATCTCTTCTAACATCTCTTTTTCATTCATATAAGGCAGCTTATCCTCATCGCTTTTATAAACAGGAACCATATTAACATACTCCGATTCTATTCCCAGACAATGCAATTGCTGCTTCAATTCCTGCCTGTTTTTTTCTGACTTGGCAGATATAATATAAAGCACTTTCTCTAAATCAACTTTGTATGGTTTCGAAACTCTTACTCCATTTACGCATGTTCCTGTAAACAACTCATTGTTATCAAAGAATTCAGAAATTAATATATCATTCTCCCTCAAAAAGGATTGCACATCGGTGCCTGAAGAAGCACCAACCACTACAATACAATTTGACGATTTTGATCTTTCCAGAATATTTTTCCAGCCTTTTTTTACTTCCTCAATGTTTGACATACCTTAAATTCCTCCCATATTAGAGTTCCTAAGACTTCTGTGTAAGACGCAACTTTTATAAAACGATTCCTTCTCTTACAATCATCTGCCATGTAAGCATTCCAATCACCTGTCTTTCCTCATCTACTACCGGATAATTATTCAGCCTGCTCTCTTTCAATTTCTGTAATGCGTCCACTATCAAAATATCCGCATATATGTATTTTGGATTTTCAGTCATAACAGAATCTACAATATCTCCATAGAGATCCGCCCGCTTTTCGATTGCGCGCCGCAAATCCCCATCCGTTAAAATACCTGTCAGTCTCCCCGCCTGATTCACAACAGCGACTACACCCAGACTTTTCTTACTCATCTCCACAATTGCGTCTGTAATCCGAACGCCGCTCACAACCAACGGCACTTCTTCATCTGCAGCCATAACATCTCTTACCTTCGTCAGTACTCTTTTTCCAAGTGTACCGGCAGGATGGCGTATCCCGAAATCCGATTGCCCGAAGCCGGTTTCCAACGAAGCAACCGCCGCTAACGCATCACCGTAAACCAAAGCGGATGTCGTACTTGAAGTAGGCGCCAAATTCAGGAAACAAGCCTCCTTTTTGATTTCTAACACCTGACATAAATTGCACGCCCTTGCCAATGAAGAATCCTTCTTTCCTGTTATGGCAATAAGTTCAGCGCCTATTATCTTTAATGAAGGAATTAATCGTAAAATTTCTGTCGTCTCCCCGCTATGGCTGATCAAAATAACAATATCCGCAGCCGACACCATTCCTAAATCTCCATGAACCGCCTCAGCAGGATGCAGAAAAAATGAAGGCGTTCCCAGGCTGGAAAAAGTAGCCGATATTTTCCGGGCAATATGCCCCGACTTACCTATTCCACACAAAACCACTTTTCCCTTACAGGAAATGATTTTCTGCTCAATATCCGAAAAATCCGCGCCCAGATTATCCCGAATTTCCATCAGCGATCTGATCTCTTCATCAAATACGTTCCTTGCATAATCAATTCTATATCTCACATTCATTTCGCATCCCTTTATCTTGCTTTTTATACCTGCGGCACTGAACCTCTATTAAATACATTCCTGCATAAATAATCCTTGTTGTGCGACGGAAGAACATGAAATTCCGGTCCTTTCCTAAAAGTATCATCTATATATCCAATATCGCTTAACGAGAAGCCATTCTTCCATAATGCATACATAAACGATAATTGATCCCTTCTGGAATTATGTAGTATCTCATTCCACCAGGTTTCCATCACCCGGATACAGTTCTTGTCATTATGCTGCCTAACCATCACTCCGTTCTCCGTAAGCCCGAAGAAACGCGGGAAGCCCTCTTCTACATATCGCTTCATCTGGCTTTTTATTTTTTCCCTGCCATTTTCCTCCCCCAGACCATTTCTTAAATAGATGCTGGCCGCATGCTCATAAACATCTTCCGCAACCGGCATTCCATAAGATGCTATCCCTATTTTCCCGATTCTGCATAATAAATGCGCTATTTCTGTATGAATGACAATTGTTCCGTCAATATATACAGAATAGTTATATTGAGGAAAGAAAAGATGCGGGTGCAGCTTACAATAACGGTTCATCCGGGTAAAATCAGATTTCAAATATTCAGGAATTTTGTGGGATATATCTATCCAACGATAAATACCCGGCCGGTCCGGTTCCTCCAAGCTAAGGCAGTAATAATCGCACTGCGGGTCAACTACAAGCGGCTGCCGTAAATCATCGTATCCATTAACAATGCACGTAAATACGGCAATCCTTTCCCTCCTGTTTACAAGCCGGTTATAATGTCCCATCTCTGCGCTTCCTTCCCAGATCGCCGGCAGCTTAATCTCCAAATACTTTTCAATCAATTCATCCGTAAATACCCAATCCAGTTTAACCTTTATTGCATCTATTCCCCGCTCGTTTAGTTGGTTTGCTATTTCGTCCTGCGCAGGCCCCGACACTAATATAACGCATATAAAATCTTTTCCATATTTTTCTAATTCTGCAGGTGGTATGCATTTCAAGCCGTCAACAATTGTTTTTCCCCACATACCGGGATTGTTGTCTGAAAAACAGACAATTTTACCGGATACCCATTCTCTGACAAATTCGTATCCCCAACGTTCAGCAAGTCTCCCCACGCCAAACAATCCGATATATTTATACCTTGCTGTCCTGCTTTTAAAATCCTCAAATTCATTTTTCAGGCAAGCTATCCTGCTTTCCTCTTCCTTTTTTATCATAATCCCCTTTACTCCGTGCAGCTTCTGATTTGCATGCACTGTATCAGCAAATCCTGCACCCGTGTGACTGAAATCATATTCGCCCCATCCGACAACGCCTTATCCGGATTAAAATGTGTTTCCAGAAATACCCCGTCAGCCCCTGCTGCCACTGCCGCCTTTACCAGATACGGGACGTATTCCCGGTTTCCCGAGGTCGAAGTACCGTTCCCGCCCGGCTTCTGGACACTGTGCGTCCCGTCAAAGATTACCGGATATCCAAGCTTTTTCATCTCAACAATCGACGTCATGTCCACCACCAGCGTATTATAGCCAAAGCTGGTTCCACGCTCGCACAGCATGATATTCCGATTGCCGGACTCCTCGAGCTTATGAACGACATTTTTCATATCCCAGGGCGCAAGAAACTGCGCTTTCTTCACATTAATACATTTGCCTGTCTTTGCGGCTGCCACCAGCAGGTCCGTCTGCCTGCATAAAAATGCCGGGATTTGTATAATATCCGCCACCTCCGCTACAGGCTGCGCCTGATACGGTTCATGGATATCCGTGACAATTTTAAGACCATAAGCATCCTTTACCTTTTGCAGAATTTGAAGTCCCCGTTTCATCCCGGGCCCCCGAAAGGAGTCTATACTCGTCCTGTTCGCCTTGTCGAAGGAAGCTTTGAAATAAAACGCAGCATCTAACGCCGAACATATCCGTTTCAATTCTTCCGCTATCCGCAATGTGATTTCTTCATCTTCAATCACACAAGGTCCTGCAATCACTATAAATTTACCGCTATGCATGACTCCCTCTCACGTCCTTTCATTCCGATAAAAAATCTGATGCCTTTTCCATCTCTTTTTCTATTTTGAAAATATCCTCCGGCGTATCCACCCCGATACTGTCATATTGGGTTTCTATTACCCTGATTTTGCAGCCGTTCTCCAGCACCCTTAACTGTTCTAAGTTCTCCGCCAGCTCTAACGGCGTTCTTTTCATTTGGACATATTCTTTCAGGAAATCCTTTTTATAGCCATAAATGCCAATATGCCTGAAATACTTTACATCCTTTCGCCCGTCTCTGTTATACGGAACGGGATATCTTGAGAAATAAAGCGCATCCTCATTTTTGTCCCGCACCACCTTGACAATATTGGGATTATTGATGTCTGCGTCCGATGTTATTTCTTTACACAATGTCGCCATCACTACGCTGTCGTCCGCAAATGCCGTGATTAATTCCTCCACCATTTCCGGTTTTATCAGCGGCTCGTCCCCCTGTACGTTTATCACAATATCGCATGTACAGTCCTTCACGGCCTCATAAACGCGCTCCGTACCGCAGCTGCATTCCCCCGTCATTACAGCAATTCCGTTAAACTGTCCTACCGCGTTATATATACGCTCATCATCCGTTGCCACGATTATTTTATCAATACCGGCAGCCTGTCCAAGCTGTTCGTAAACTCTTTGTATCATCGCTTTTCCGGCAATCATTGCCAGCGGCTTTCCCGGAAACCGGGAGGACTGGTATCGTGCCGGAATCACCGTTACTGTTTTTTTCATTTTGCTCCCTGCCTCTAATACGTATACAATACCGTGTCTCCTCCACTCGCAGCGTGACAGCGAAGTGAAAACTTATAATCCATTTTGTAAGACGCAATTAACTCAAATATCTTGAATAAATCTGAGGGCTTATGATATATGCTGATTGCCATATTCGGCTTCCATTTCTTAATTGAATTTTCTGCGCCCATCAGCATATCGGTTTCTTTTCCCTCGATATCCGCTTTAATTGTCGTAATTCTTTTATCCGCAAAATACGCGTCGATTGACGTAACGCTTATCGTTTCCATTTCCCGTTTATCCGCAGTATTTTGAATCATTGCCCCTACCGGAAATGCACAAGACATTTTCTGTTCCCCGGCAGCTTTGTCCAGGCCGCTGTTTACGCAGATTATCTTGTTCTCCGCTCCCCATTCCTTCTCCAGTCTTTCTACCCGATACTTTAGCGCCCTGTAATTCTTCCGCAATGGCTCAAAAGCGTAATATGCCTCAAATGTTCCGAACTTTTCGAATAAAAATTGTTCCAGGGTATCCCCTACAAATGCGCCCGCATCAACATAAACCTCTTTCTCGTTCCATCGGGAAAAACAGTAGAACGGAAAGTACTGCTTCCTGTTAATCACATTTTCTTCCAACAGCTCTCCATTTACCCTGGCTTCTATCAATGCCGTCAAAGAATTTAATGACGCCTCGTCTTCCAATGCGTACAGCATGTTTATTAATCTTTCACGGTAAATCCAATAATAAACCGCCGAACATGGGCAAACCAGCTTTGGCTCAAGCTTCATTGCGCTGATTTGGGCTGCTATGTCCTGATAAACATACGGATTCGTAGACATAACTACAATCATATAGTCCCCTGCATCGGTTATTTCTTCGGGCGCAATAAGAGAATACCCTTTCACCTCTGTATGCGCCTTTTTAACATCCACAATATATTGAGGAATAAGACCGGCCTGCGTCATATCGTCCCACCACGCCTGCGCGGTCGCCCCCATCCCCCAAAAAATTATTTTTTTGAAATCGCTCTCTCCAAAATCATATTTTGAAAAAGCCAATCTCAATCTTTCCGCGTAACCTGCCTTATCCATTTTTCCTCCCGAATGCCTGTTTCCTGCCACATTTATCAGAGCCGGATATCGTCACTGCCTTACCGCATAAGTACACTTCCTGCATAATATTCTGCGCGTTTCATCCTTCAAAGCAGCTCTTATATCGTTAAGTGCTTTTCCGTGTATAATTTCCTCGTACGAGCTTTCGAGCAGATTTCCTATACTATGCTCTATTCCGTAATCCATACAGCAGAGTACGACCGTGCCATCCGGTAAAAGGATGTTGTGATCCAGTCTGCTGCCGCTATGATAACAATATATGGCGCCGTTAATATAGTCGCACGATTCCAGCTTTACTCCCTCAGACGGCAAATTGCCCGCCCGGTCATGCAAATAGGACTCTACTCTGATTCTCCCGTTATTCAGCTCCATAAAACGCCCCAGAGGAGTCCCCTGGCAGGAACCCGAGTCCACAAATGACGAACCGTCTTTTTTTGTCGCATTTAAAAGGAGCGCTACAACCTCCCAATATTCCTCCGTCAACAGGATCCGCGCGTATTGCTCTTCATCCGGTACATGAAGTATTACGGACTCAATTGGCATTTTTACTAAATTTCTGCAGTCCTCTATCCCCAGTCCCACACATGTTGTATATACCCCGACACGGTATCCTTTTTTCACAGCATCCTGTATCATATGCATACATTCTTTATTTAAAAAAGGTTCCGCCATACCGGCAAAATAAATCTGCGTATTTCGCGGCAATTTATCGAGGCAGGCCCGAAATGTCTCAAAGGACATTTCTCTTTCTCTCTCCCGGTCTTTTGCCCAATATCTGTTTGATAACAATTTCTGGGGACAATACCTGCAATTGACCGCGCATCCGATAACCGTCGTAATCTCCAGCTTCGGTTCCTTAAATTCTTCCAGTATCGTGTCTATATAGTCCTGGCTCAGTGTAACGTAATTCGATACGCCGTATTCCTCCAGCTTGTTCTTTATACCTGCTGTTTTTCCGAGCGACACGCCTATTACAATCCCCGTCTCCATCAGATGCGGTACCTTGTCTATCTGAAAAACCGGTGCGCTTATATACCCCCCCCCCGTAGTCTCCCGTATCTCTGCCGGCTGCCCCGTATCTGATGTAACAATAAAACACGCCACGTTTATGCCGGCCTCGCTCAAGTCCTTATACAGGCCTGTCGCAACCTTTCCGGCGCCGTAAATAGCTGTATACTCATTTTTCCTGGCATAACTGATGATATCTTCCAAGTATTCCGTTCCCCGTCCCATATTTTTTACATCCTCTTTATATGATAATATCGTCAAAATGAACACGTTCAAATTCTTCCAGCATCCCGCCCCTTGACGCATTATAAATCTGTATATTATGCGCCTGCGCATATTTTTGCGCGCATCTGTAGGCCGTCAGCATGCGGTTTTCGAAATGGTTGCGTCCGTCTTCCTTCTGTTCTTCAAAAAAATAATTTTTCTTACTGTTTTTATCATAATTGCAATCCACCCCCAGCAAATAAATTGTAGAAAACCCCATGTATACCGCCAGCTGTATTGCGCTGTATGTCACCGTGCCATAGCTGTATACCTTTCTTTCAAGGTGCTCGGAGAATTTCGGAGGAACATCAAAGCTATGCCCCGTTACTGAATGAAGTATATGAATATTCCCTTTGCAATCCGTTTTTTTCCAATATGAATCCTCTAACGAATCCCCTACAAATTTTTCTTCGACGTCATATGCCCTGATTTTATCCCCATAACGCTTCATTCCCATTCTGTCCAAGAAAATATAATATTGCGGCTTCCACAGCCTTTCATCAATATGAAATACGCGATTAACGCCAAAGCATATTTCCTGATGCCTGGCCAGTTTTATTAAATCCTCCTCTCTGAGACTTGGCCCTGTCGCAACGATAAAGCAGCGCTTCCCCTGATGGATATTGTGATAATTCATCAGCCCGGCATTGAAATATTTTGGCAGCCTGTCCGAAATATCAAATAAATCTACTGTGCGGCCGCCGCAGCTCTCCATCGCAGCCCTCTGCTCCGGAATAGCAAGAATAATAGTATCCTTCTCTCTGTCTATCTGGGATATAAAGCTGCAATGAAGCGCGTTCTTCATCAGGCATGCGAATTTATCCCCCGGCTCAGCAAATAAAAACGTATTTTCATAGTTCATTTCGCGTATTTTGTTGTATAACAAATAAGCGTATAGCGTCATTCCGTAAATAACATTATTTCCGTCCCTGGTCAGCGGAAGCTCCATTTGGTTCATAAAATCCGCGTCTCCATAGCCCTGCATCTCCGACGGCAAATGTGACATTCGAAAATAATGATCTATTTTGCTGTCTTTTAATTCTTCTATAATTGCCGCGTCGTCGTCCGGCGTAACAATAATAAAATAATCACGAAATTGCTCTTTGTATTCCTCCAGGCTTATTACAGGCCGGTTAAAAAAAGGGATTCCCTGTTTCTTTTCATCGCTGTCAATATAGGCAATAATCTGTTCTGCTTCCAAAAATCCCGTAATAATTTTTCCTCTTTCGCCTGTTCCCCATATCACAAAACCGTCAACATCCATATTCTGTTTTGAACTCCTTATAAATTCCGGTGCATGCATCTTGCAATAATTTCATCCTGTATTACCTTTTCTAATTCCACAAAATATGTGCTGAAGCCGGAGACCCTTACCAATAAGCTTTTATATGCTTGTGGGTGCCGCTGTGCCTCGAGAAGCGTTTCCTGATTCACCACATTCAGCTGCAGCTCCATCCCACCCATGGAAAAATATGCCAAAACAGCCCTTTTCATTTTTTCCTTTTTGGCAGTTTTAAAAAATTCGGGCGAAAATCTCATATCCAGTACCATCCCATTCGACATCTTATTCATAGGAAGCCTGCCGATTGAATGAAAAACCGCCAACGGCCCTTTCGTATCCGTCCCCTGTGCCGGTGATAAGGAGCTTGCCAGCGCCGCTCCCTGCTTTCTGCCGTCAAAGGTTGCCAGTAAATATTTGCCCATTTCCGCATGAAGTGTTACTGTATAAAAGCCCGCCTGGAATTTTTTACCGCCTGCTGTACGCATTTTACCCATTTCGGTAATGATCAGTTCCGTAAGCTCTTGCATCATGCCGTCAGCCTCTTCATTGTTGCTGCCATATTTCGGCGCGGCTTCCGCCGCGTCTCTTATCACCTCGTATCCTTTAAAATTGTTGCGCAGGATTGTTGTGATCTCCGGAAATGGCGCCATTTTCTTTTCAAAAATAACTTTTTTTATTGAAATCAACGCATTCACTACATTCGCCATGCCTGCAAAATTAATCGACAAATTGCAATATTGTGTTCCCGCCGCAGTTACGTCTTTTCCTTTCTCAAAACAGCCTTCCATAAAAAGCGACAGATACGGCGCCGGCCAGTTTTCGCTGTAGCAGATATCTGCCTTTTCCAATAAACGGCCGGCATTTTGAAGCAGATAAAGCAATTCCGCCTTATACCAGTTATAAAATGTCTCAAAATCCGTAAAGGTTTCCAAACCGTATACGCGGCTTAGCCTGTATTTACCCCCGGTTATCGGGCAAACTCCTTTAAAAAGCATAAGCTCTAACAATTTTACTGTATTCAGCCGCAGCCCCTCTGTGTGAGAATATTCCTTTCCTCCGGCCGTTTGCTCAACACAGCCCACAATCGAATAGTCTAAAGCGTCTTCTTTACGAACGCCGGCCTCCTGCTTTGCCTGTACTACAACATCGTCGTTAAACAACGCCGGAACGCCCATTCCCGTTGAGAGGAGCGCCAACGCTTTTTCCCACACTGCATCTGACGTGGACGCGTTCACTCTGAGCGACAGCATCGGCTGGTTTGCACGTGTTTTCATCTGCGCGTCCAAAAACATAAGCGTCAGGGGGTTTTCCTTTTTATTACCCCCCCCCCCTATCGTTACGTTTTGAAAAGCCAACGCCTTTCTGTCAAATTCGAATTTTTTCCAAAGCGAGCAGATTAAATTACATGCTCTTTCCCTGTCCAAAATCCCGTTTTCCAAATCCTCCTGATAAAACGGATATAAGTATTGATCCATTCTTCCAAGGGAAATCCCCTTGATGTCACCTTCCGCTATCATCATTTCATGCGCCAGCCACAATAATTGGAGCGCCTGTTCAAAATTACGGGGCCTGTTTTCCGCAATATATTCGCAGCTTTGCGCAATCCTGCCGCATTTCTGATTATGAGGGAAACCGTTCCCTGCAAGCTGTGCATACCGCCTTATCAATTCCTGAAGCGCCCTGAGCGAAATCATTTCAGCGCGATAAAAGGCTTCCGTTTCGCGCCCGGCAGTCGCTGATTTTTCCTTCAGCTCTGACAAATATGCCGCGATTCCTTTTTGCAAAAGCTTCTCATATCCCGGAACCACATGCCCGCCGGGGAATCTGGTGAACAGCCGCATATCCCATGCGGATTTTATCAGTCCGGCTTCTTCCTCACAAATCCCTTCCGCCTTTTGCAATCGATAAATCTCTTCATAAACCCCCGACGGATATGTACTGTTAGGGCGCCTGTATGCTGCGTTTCCCGCCAGTGGTTCGTTTTCATCAATCCACAGCTTCTTTAGGAGCGCATATAATAATAAGCTATATGCCCGCTGCAGCGCTTTATTTTTTATATTTTGTACGACAAATGTCTCGAACTGCTGCAGCAGCACGTCGCTTTCATAGTTATCCAGGGTGGTATAAACCGTCCTGTCATTGTCAAAGGCCAGCTTCTGAAGCTCTGAATAAATCTGTTCCAAATCATTTAACGTCAAAAGCGCTATATCTGCCTGTTGCCGGTCAAACAGATAATTGTTCTCCTCCGGAAAAACATCTATTATCTGCGATTGCGGAAAAAAAGACAGCGTATCTTTAATTTGCCTTTTGACGTCCTTATTTTCACAGCACAGCAATAGGTGCATATCGTCCGTCAGACAATCTGCCAGCTCCCCTACCCTGATGACCGGTATTTCCCCGGCGTAATAATTGTCTACAATATATGCCTCTTTTGTTTCAAACTCCGTATTGAGTATTTCTTTTACCTGCCGCCCTCTTTCGCCAAAGGGATACAGAACAACCGGAGCGCCGCTCTTTATACATTCGCTTAATACGTTACAAATTTGATCTCTATATGTAGTAAACATTTCCCTTTCCTCTGTCCGGCATAAACGCTCCCTGAATCGCAGGTTCTATTTCATCGGCATTTTCCGGCGTAAATCCCCTGCACCTTTTACAAAAATTGGTATATCCTTTTGTGCTGTAGCCCAATCGGAACTCTATCAGCTCCTTTTTTTTATCCGGAGAAAACGCGGTCAAATCATATGCCTCTTCCAGGTCCTGCTCTCCCGCTATTCCCGCAACGGCAGCATACGCGGCATAATTACAATTATACAGCTTCCCCCCTCTTAGCTCCTGCCACGACTGGCTGCAGCTCTCACGATGCTTTTCAAGCTGCTTTTCCGACCAGCCTGAATAATCTGTTTTTTCCGGCGCCAGGTCAATCCAGCTGTCTGCTTTATTGATATAATATCTGATGTTATATTCATCAAGCCTGGAAAGCAGCGCGTCAAAGCGCTCCCTAAATCGCGGTACCGCATCTCTGTAATCATCAACCGTAATTTCCACATTGCACGTCGACAGTTTTTGCAAAAATTCATTTTGCGGAACAACCGTCCCGTTTGTAACCGTCCGAAGCGTATCAATTCTGTCTCCGTAATTCTTATCAATATACGCAATCAAATCCGCCGTATGTTTATACAGCATCGGTTCCCCGCCGCTGACATGAAAAAGCATGACTCTGTCCACGCAGGAAAAGAATAAATCAACATCTTTGACCAGCTCCTCCCACTCCCGCACATAAAACTGCCTGGCAAACGGATTAAAGTTCAAACAATTCCTGCAGCTTAAATTGCATATCGTACTCGGCAGAAAGGAGATGCTGGAAAAATAGACACGCCCGTATTTATAAACCTGATATACCGATAAAAATTCTTCAATAATAAAGAAATTCTTATCCTTCTCATACCCCAGCCCCTTTAATTGCTGCAGCGCCCGCACTCTGGCTATCTGAGACATCGTAAGAATAATCCCTTCATCCTCTGACAAGCATATTTCATCCGGGGCATAGCACGGATATCCGTTTATATCCTTTCGTTGCTTTTCTGTATCGTTGTCAAGATATCCCTTTATGGCTATCTCATTTTCAAAAATGCCCAAAAACTGCCGCCCATAGTCACCTGCCCCAAATAGATAAAAGGACCTTTTCTTCTCGATTTCACTGTACATCGCATCATACTCATGCCCTTTGTTTCTCCACTTCATGCATCCGATTCCCCTTCTATGCTTTTAATAACCGGTAATATCTTTCAATTCTTTCGGGATATTGGCTGTTCAATTCCACATACTCCTTTTCATACAGCTTCATAAAATGTTGAAATTCCCTTTTTGCCTCTGCCTTTTCCTGATGAATTGCAATCTCCGCCGCATTACTGCTGTGATACGCCAAAAAGCGCTTTACATAGCCAATCGTATTATTGTCTACTTTTTTCTCCTCAAACAGTTCAATCACGATCTCATATGCTTTTAGCCAGTCTCTTATCCTTGTAACGTTCTTTGTATGGCAGCCTGACGCCTCCCGTTGTACATAATGGTAAAACGGACGTTCCATATATTTTGCTCTCTTTATGTTTAACGCCGCTTTTGCCAGGAAGACGACATCTCCCCCCAGCAAAAGCTTTTCGTCAAACAGCAATACGCTGTTATCCGAATCCTTCAATATCTCTTTTTTATACAGCTTATTCCATATGTACGCCATGCCGCGATAGCAATCCCGCATATAAATATAATTCAGCAGCTGCTCCCGGCCAAACACTTCGTCCGAAATCGGCTGCGCATTTCGAATGATTTCCTCTCCTTCTCCACTTTCCTTAAACCAGCCTGCGGCTGCCATATCCAGATTGTAAGTGCTGATTTCATGCATCAACGCTTCATACATATCAGGCTCTATCCAATCATCACAATCACAAAATGCGATAATATCTCCGGTTGCAGCCTTCAGTCCGGTATTTCTTGCGCCGCTCTCACCTTTATTTTGTTGATGAATAACCTTGAAGCGATCGTCCTTCCCGGCAAAAGCATCTGCTATTTTCCCGGAACCGTCATTTGATCCGTCGTCGACGCAAATAATCTCCAAATGACGATACGTCTGGTTCGCAATGCTCTCCAGACACTTTGTCAGCTCCTTTTTCGTATTGTAAACCGGAATTATTACCGATATTTTCTTATTCATACGTTGCAATTACTCCATATTTTTTTAAAACATCACAGCACGCCTGCAGCTGCTCCTTTGTCGGCGGTTCCGCTTCCTTCAATAAATATTGCAGGCCATACCGCTCATACTTGGGAACGCCCATTTTATGATAGGGAATTAACTCTACCCTCTCATATTCCAGCATTCCAAGAAATCTTCCTATATGATTCATTTCCTGAAGCGATATATTGATATTCCAGACAACAGGTATCCGAAGCCACAGCTTTTTTCTCAGACTGCTTAGCCTTTTTATATTTTCCAGAATAACCGCGTTTGATCTCCCGGTACATTTTATATGAACGTCATCAGAAACTGCCTTACAATCAACGATAAACAAATCTATATATTCAAATATACAATCCAACAGCTCAAACGGATAATTGCATGCCGTTTCAATTGCAACGTGGATATTTCTTTCTTTACATCCTGATAAAACATCCGTCAGCGCTTCTGCCTGTAAAGCCGGTTCTCCCCCCGAAAAGGTAACGCCGCCTTTTGATTCCCTGTAAAATAATTCGTCCTCACAGATTTCTTTTAACAATTCACTCGTTGAAACATGTTTAACAGAATATGGAAAGGCTTCTTCCATTACCGCCTCCGGATTATGGCACCACAGGCACCGCATCGTACATCCCGCCATAAAAACCGTTGTACGGATCCCCGGCCCGTCATCGAAGCAAAAGTGCTGGATATTAACGATCTTCATACTGCTTTGATGCTGTCCCTTTCATTCTGATTGCACTCACCGGATGTACCTTTCTCTTTTCAACCGGCGGCAGCTCCATATAGTCTCCAAACTTAAAGCTCAGATATTCATCATAATCCCTGATTCCCCGAAACACTTTCCCTTCAAAAAGCATATCGCTGCTGTTTTCATACCAGCGTCTGTAATATCCCCATTCTCTGTTTGGCGTGGGAAACATCAGTATTCTCACCATTTGCGTCTGCCTTCTGTTCGCCCGGCGTATCATATTGTGATAATACCTGAAAACTTTCCGGTCCGGTATCCTGTTAAGCAGCTTATACACCTGGCGTTTCCAAAAATGCTTATCCGCAATTTGTCCGACGCGCGACCACAATATTTTTCTAACACAAAAACATTCAAAATTTTTTATACTTCTGAGAAAATAATGATCCGGTACGCCGTCAAGCGGAAAAATGTCAATAAATATTCCCTGCTTATATGGCATATGTTCTTGATTTTCCCTCAAAAAAAGCGTATTTTTTCTCCGCAGCTTCCCATAACCCCATCGGTACCCTTCTGTATTCCTGTGATCCTGAAAATAAAATCTGGATTTATCCAGCTCTGTCCTGCACGCTTTCCTGAATTTTTCATATTCCGGACGAAGCAGCGCCACATCCGCATCGTCATCCCATGGGATATATCCGCCATGCCTGACTGCGCCCAAAAGGGTTCCTGCTATAATGTTGTACTTGATGCCGCATTTTTTACAAATTCTGTCCACTTCAACTAACATTTCCAATTGCAGCAGCTGAATCTGCCGCAATTGCTGCCCTGCCAATTCTATCATGCCCTGTCCCCTATATACGCCTCCGGCTCATTCAAAATCACATCCGTAATCCCCTGCCGCTCCAGCGCCGACAGATCCAGCCTCGTCCCCGTCGGCTTTTCCGGATAGAGATGTCCGGACAGCCACGCCCTTACGGTATAGCCCTTCAGCTCCTCCGCTGGCAGGTCCATTCCCCGCCAGAACGGGTGCAGCGCCGCCGCCCCGCACCCGCCCCTTGCCTTATATAAGCAGTCGGAAACTCTTGTATCCAAAATACCTGTCTCCGCCTGCGCATCCAACGCCCGTACTCTCTCCAGCGACCTTGCATAGAATGAGGAATATACCACCGCATCCTGCAGGCCCCGCTTATGTACCAGCGCTATAATCTTTTCTTCCATTCCCTCATACGGATAAACGCCGTTCTTTAGCTCTATATTCAGCCTTAGTCCCGTCTTCAGCCCTGCCTCCAGCAAATCGAAAACCTCATTTATGGTCGGAATCTCCTGGCTTGGATGGCTGTCCGCATAGATGTGGAGCTTTTTGAGTTCTGCAAGCGTATAGTCCCTTACAAAGCCTGTCCCCTCCGTCGTCCTGTCCACCCGCTCATCATGGATAACCGCCAGTTCTCCGTCTTTTGTCAGCTGGATGTCCAGCTCAATGCCTTCAAGCCCTTTTATCTGCGCCGCCTTTTCAAAGGCAAGCAGCGTATTCTCCGGATACATCTGGCTGCATCCCCTGTGCGCCCATATTTTCATATATCATCCTTCCCCATTTGCCGCCGGCCGCTTCTCATGCGCCATGAACTTCTCCATTATTCCCGCCATCGCAGTCGACTCCCCCCGCGTCAGCTTGAACTCACTTTTGTTGTTTCCGTTTATCATATTTAAGAAATCGCGGATTTCGTACCGCAGCCCGTCACCCAGAAACCGTTCCGAGTATTTGTCCACCCGGGATGCGTCCTCATAATGCACTTCAAAATAAGTCGTTTTCCACCACGGCGCTTCCACGGTAATATAGCCCTTTGTGCCCGCTATCAGCAGCCTTCCCTCCGCCTTTACGCCCAGTCCGCAGGTCACGGTCGCAAGCCCCCGCGGAAAGGCCAGCGACGCCTTGGTAAAAATATCCAGGCCGTTCTCGTCCCGCACCACGTCAAAACGGACATCCTCGTATGTACTCCCAAACAGCTTGATGGCCGGCAGCAGACAGTAGCTGCCAAGCTCCGTAAAGCTCCCGCCGTATTTTTTATCGGAAAGCTCTCTGCTGGTCTTTTCCTCCAGCTTTGTAAAGCAGGCGTCTATATACCGGATGCTCCCGATGGTGCCGCTGCATGCAATCCCCAGCAGCTTCTCAAAGCCCGGGCAATACGCGGTTTTAATCCCCTCAAACAAAATCAGCTTCCGTTCCTTTGCGTACGCAAAAAGCGCCTCCGCCTTCTTTTGTTCCAGAACCATCGGCTTTTCACACAGCACATGCTTTCCATGTTCCAGAGAAGCCTTGATATATTCATAATGCGTTTCATGCGGCGACGCGATGTAAACCACGTCCACGGCCTCCAGAAACGCATCCATATCGTCGTATGCGTCGATCTCCCATTTCTCCGCAAAGCGCTCCGCGCTTTCCCGGTGTGGATTATATACGGCCTGCGTACTGACGCCGCTCACCAGCTTTGATTCTGGTATAAAGCGGTTCGCTATCCTGCCAGAGCCGATAACGCCGATTTTCTGTATCTTCTTATTCTGTTCGCGCAGCATGGTGCTGGATATATTTTTGGTTCTATCAAGATAAACCACCCTGCAGTAATCCTTCATGTAGTCAAAGGCTCCGATCCAATCCGATCCGACAGTGAAAATATCAATATGATACTTTTGTACGTCGCTGACCTTCTGCCCCTGCGTCTCTTCTATAATAATCTCATCCACAAAACCCGTTTTTCGGACATTTTCAATGCGCTCAGGAAGGGAATCGACGACATTGAGCTTCCCCCGCTCCATATCGTATTTATCCGTTGTCACCCCGACAATCAGATAATCGCCTAACGCCTTTGCCCGCTGCAGCAGGCGGTAATGCCCCTCATGGAAGAGGTCAAAGGTTCCGTATGTAATCACTCTGGTCATATCTTCCCCTTTACAAACCGGTGTATTCTCGCGCCGCAGGTCCCGTCGGCGGCCGCGTTAATTTCCGAAAATGCCTTTAATTGTCTTTCCCTGTCAAACGCCTCCCCGGTTATCCGGTTATCCAGAAAGTCCTTCAGGGAATTGAACGCGCTCTCATTCAGGCAGTACCGCATCCATTCCGATTCCTCACCGAAGCCGGACGCATGCGCCTTCAGCTCCTCATAATCAAATACAATCTCTGCCTCACTGCATTCCCCGGTATCGATATTCACCTCATAGAGCCGTCTCCTGGGCGCATACCAGATCCTGTGTTCCGTCTTCTCCTGCCGCGCCGCCGTCGGCACGAAGCCTCCCATACCGGACGTCAAATAATACCCGTTTTCTCCACGGCGTACAAACGGTACCGACGGTTCCCATTTCGCCATCTTACCGCTCCTTCTGTCCAATGTCAGGTACATATTTCCCCATGACGGCGAGATTACGATATGCTCCTCCGCGCCCCTCCTCGAAATCGCCATATTGCCAAACGGCCGCTCCTCACATTCCAGCTCATACGGCCACTTAACGCACTTAAAATCCACCGGCAGTTCCCCGTACTCCTGCACCGCTCCCGTTTTCGGATTCCAGCATGTAAGCACCATACCGTTTAGCGGCAGCAGCCACAAGTCGTCCCCGTCCGGTACAATGCCCTGTATCCCCGGATTGCTTTCCGAAGGACAGTCAACCGCTCTTGCCTGCATCGTATCCATATCCATAAACAGGAACCGGCTCTCCTGCGGCGACGCAAAAACCAGCTCGTTTCCATAAGCGCATATGCCGCCGGTTCTCCACTCCCCGTTTACATTTTGGACATTGAACTGTCTAATCCCGTCAATATACCGTATCTCCTCCGTCTCCAAATCGAACCGGACGAGCAGCGGATATCTGAAAGGAAACAGAAATATATATTTCTCGCTGCGCCAATAACCGAAAAATGCGCCGCTTTGCATGATTTCAAACTGAAACTCGATTTTACGGATTTTTTTATCCTCTATCACCAACAGATTCCGGGCGTTACACGGAAGCACATAAATCTTATTGTTGACCTCTATTGCCTTCATATAATAGCTGCCGCCGGCATACCCTGTCTCCAGATCCATATAAAACCTGTAATGATAGTCGTTCTTCTCCGAAAACCACAGCTGATTATTCGAAGTAACCCAATACCGGTCATCCCCCCATCTGTCAAAAACGGGATTAATCACTTCTCCACGCCAGTCCTCCGCCTCCGGCAGCGTATCAATCGCATTGTTCAAAATAAACAACGGCTTTCCCGCCACGCCAAACAAGGACGTAACGCTTGTCGCGGCATCCCCGATATAAGCATCCGATAGCGCGACCGCTGTTGTAATATCCGGCGTTTCGTCATAAATCCCCCAGTCCTCCTCAATAAACTGCTGCTTGAGCTCCTCATAGCGCGGGCGGTACTGCGGCCGCATCGAAGCAAAGGTCGATTCCATCAGCGGATGCGGCCGCCACAGCAGGCACACATCCTCCCTGCCCCTGAAGCATTGGAACACATACGCCATTTTCTTCAGAAACTGCTCCGTATTGCCAAGCATGCCGCCGATGCTGGTATTGTAGAAGTATACCTTCTTGCGTGCAAAAAGGTCTTCGCCTTGTGCAGAACCGTTTCCGTCCTGTTCAAGACGCTTCCCGCCCTGCATCTGCATCTTCTCTTTCCAGTCCGCGGGCGGCTCGGGCGGATTCGCACACAGGCGAATCACCCTGTCAAACTTCGGGGAGCCCATCACAAGGAATTTATCATCCGGTATCCGCGCATCAAAAAAACGCCGATACTTCTGCGCCTGAACGACAATATAGTCCGCAGTATAATAGGCAGGACAGGAAGCCTGTCCCTCGGACATACCGCCGGTCGTCGCATAATAAGGTACATATATCAGCGTTTCCGTATATTTTTTCAGCTCTGCCGAATAATACCGCGGTTCAACTGATGTGACAACATTGCTGTTATCGTATGGATTGTGGATATAAATCGCGTCCGGGCTTCGCTGCGCAAGGTCATATGCGTCATAATGCACCACCGGTACATCCTTTGGAAACAGATCCCCTTCGTAATGATAGGTACCCAGGGAACCGTCGTTATTCTTGTCATAATACGGAACAGGAATCACATACGCTTCACAGGCAGGATCCTGATTCGCCGCCTGCCAGATGCTCTCGAGGGAATCCCACATAGACGCTTTATATGGAAGAAACGCTATTTCATAGTGCACCCGGATATCGTTCTTCACACTGTTCTCAATCTGTATCATTGCTTTGCGCAGTCTCTTGTACACCTTGCCCGCGCTCACTTCCTGTCCTCCCGCAAGCTCCTCGTGAATCCGGTATACCAGCTCACAGTACGCCTCCAGCAGAGGAATGGTAACAAAGCCTTCCCCCTGCGCTTGTTCTATCGTCTCACCGACCCGGACCGCGCCCTCCTGGCACTGCGCCAATACCTCCATCGCCGTTACCCGGCTGCTGCTCTCGATAAAATCCCGAATCTCCTCATGCGCTTTCTCAAAATGCTTTATCATATTCTCGATTTGTTGTTTTTGGGCCTTTCTCATTTCCATTCTCCGTTCCCGCCAAAAGCATAAGCGCAATATTGACATTTTGCCTTTTTTCTGAATGAATAAGGCATATTGGTTACTCCTTCGAGTAATGCCGTACAGCCCCTGACTGCCCGGCTTCGCTCCCCCGTACGTCACCGCATATCCGTGTTCCGAAGGTCCTGGCGCACCCAATTCACGATAACCGCTATTCCAGCGCCGTTGTTGTTTTTATTTTCAAAAAAATATGCTGCAGTCCGTCGTATGGGCATATTACAGCTGTATGAATGCCCGTCTGCGGTAAAATCCCGGTTTTGCCCCAAATTTATCTGCAAAATATTTTTAAAGAACTGTTTTCCCACGCCTGACTGCATTCGCTGCCGCGTTTACTTTTTTATCTGCCTCGTAGCCGCAGCGTTCGCATTGAAATACGCCTTTATGATGTACGCCCGCTGCGCCGCACCGACTGCACTCCGTGCTAATCGCCTTTCCGGCTACGGTTACAAGCGCAATGGAATTTTCCCTGCACTTTTGCTCCAGCCTCTTCCTGATAAACCCTCTTCTCCATATATTTGCGGTATACCTGATTTGAGGGGAATATCCGTCAGAGCTGCCCGGCGGCAATTTCGGCACATAAATCGTCCGCGGCTTCTCCTGTGCCAGCATGCGGTTAAGCTGCCAATTGACATAAGCTTCCAGCTTCGCGTCCAATCTTGCTTTTTGCCGTATGTACTTTTTCCGCCCCGCGTTATGCTCCTTCTCCCTGCGGTATGTCCTGTCCGCAGCGCTCACATATTCCGCAAACTCCTTATGCAGTTCTCCAAAATGCTCTCCGTAAACATTTCCGCTGTCTGTCGTAAATAAATGCATGATTCCTATAGAAAGTCCGATTTCATTTACATAGTCCCCATGTGTTTTGACCCTGACCTCAATGGGAACATCGATTTCTACCCTGTTTTCCTCCGGCTTAAGCTTCATATAAAGCTGCTGTTTATACGCATTTTCATCCGTAAGCGGTATAAATATCCGTTTGCGCTTTTCCTTTGTGGATATAAAGATTCCGTGGGCCTCCCCATTTATGCCATACCTGTAAGCTCTCTCGGCAATGGCAAACCCGTCTTCCTTGTCCGTCCAAAGCCTCTGCAGCCTTTTTCTGACCTGACGGCATAGATAACGGTTCAGCTTCCCGCAATCGACCTTATCCCCGGTCTCCGGGTTTACGTCTTCCACAATGCCCCTGTATCTGTCCCTCATCTCGTCCGGTATGACGGCCTCTTTTCCGTTTAAAATATTGTCAAAGCAGCCGCTGACCTTTATCACAAACCGCAGATAGTGCTTTTCCTGCGGCGAGAGGCTGTCATTTGCGCCAACCGCCGCCAAAACATCGCTTTTTATCCTTGTCCACTGCGCCTTGATATCGCCCAGAGCCTCAAAAACGGCAAGATAAAAATAAACGGACGGAAGCCCCAGCGCCGTGCGCAGTCCGCATTCTGTCATCTCGTTTTGGATGGTATAACCCGGATAAAGCTTGGAAAGACTTTTTATACCGCCATAACGCTGATACACATTGTTTTTCACGCTGCGGCAGTCCCTTGCAATTTCCGTGAGTCTGTGCATATCCTCACTTGAAACGGGTTCTTTGCTGTATTGGTGAATTGTTTTGCAGATTGTATTTTGCATCTTTCACTTTTCGCAGATTTTCTTAATCTGGGAATAATGCCCCCGCTTCTACAAAACAAAAGGAGCCTTCGCCGGCCATACCACAAAGCTGACCATAAAATCCCGAGAGCGTATTCATATACTGCCGTTTGGTTTCCATTGA
>CATLGV010000018.1 GCA_949948735.1 uncultured Lachnospiraceae bacterium
TAGTAGTAGCCATAGCAGGGAACTCCTTTTTGTTTTTGTTAAGTTGTGGTGACTAAACTATAACACAAAGGCCGGTATCCCTGCTTTTTATTTATTCAGTTGTAACACATGTATTGTAATCCTACAGTAAGTTTTTTAAACAGGGATTGTCGGGCTTGCGTTTTGATTGAAACATATGTTATGATATAAGGTGGTAAAATAAAAATGTACAAAATATGATGGAGAGGATTAATGTATCGGGAAGAATTAGAAAGATATGCCAGTGATATTCTTGCTTCAAAGAATTTTTTGCGTACGAAGGAATATATTCAGCATGGAAATATGTCGGTATATGAGCATTGCATCAACGTGGCAATGATGAGTCTTGCAATAAGAGACCAGTTTAAGATCAGGTGCAATTCCAGAGATTTGATAAGAGGCGCACTGCTTCACGATTACTTTTTATATGATTGGCATATTGCGGATAAAGTTCATTCTCACAGGCTCCATGGTTTTTATCATCCCGGGCGGGCTTTGAGAAATGCAAGGAAAGAATATGTTATTAATATGCGGCAAACAGACATAATAATAAAGCATATGTGGCCGCTTACCATTATACCGCCAATGTGCCGGGAGGCGTGGATTGTGACGATGGCGGATAAGTATTGCTCGGCGATGGAAACACTGCACATACAAAGAGGCAGAATCCACGTCAGCGGGACATGAGTCCGGTGTGCGGTTGTAAGGCAGGGAAGAAAGGATTTGAATAATATGAGAAAGACAAAAATTATTTGTACGATCGGGCCTGTTTCCGAGAGTGAGGAGAAGCTCAAGGAGCTGCTGCGCGCGGGAATGAATGTGGCACGATTCAATTTTTCACATGGAGATCATCCGATGCATCGGGGGAGATATGAGCGGGCGTCGAAGGCAGCAAAGGATCTGGGAATACCCCTGGCAATGATGATGGATACGAAGGGGCCGGAGATAAGGCTTCGTGATTTTGAAGGAGGAAAGGCCTTTCTTGAGGCCGGAGCGACCTTCCGGCTGACAACGGATGAGGTGATGGGGACGGCCGAAAGAGCCACAATTACGTATAAAAATTTGAAAAATGATGTAAGTGTGGGAAAGGCCATCTTAATTGACGACGGTTTGATAGAGCTTACAATAAAGGCGATTGAGGAGACGGATATTGTCTGTGAGGTTATCAATGGGGGATACGTGTCCAATCATAAGGGGATTAATGTACCTGGCGTGGTGCTTTCCATGCCGTATATCAGCGATGTGGACAGAGAGGATATTTTGTTCGGCGTCGAGATGGGGTATGATTATCTGGCGGCTTCCTTTGCGAGATGCGGGAAGGATATCGAGGAAGTGCGCAGGCTGATAACCGACAACGGCGGTAAAATGAAAATTATTGCGAAGATAGAGAACATGCAGGGAATTGAGAACCTTGACGAGATCCTTCAGGCCTCTGACGGTATTATGGTGGCGAGGGGAGATATGGGTGTGGAGATTCCGATGGAGGAGGTGCCTATTCTTCAAAAGGAGATGATCGAGAAGGCGCTTCGCTGCGGCAAGATCGTGATTACAGCGACGCAGATGCTGGAATCCATGATAAAAAATCCGCGGCCGACCCGCGCGGAGGCGACAGATGTAGCCAATGCGATATATGATGGTACTTCCGCGATAATGCTCAGCGGCGAGAGCGCCGCGGGGGCGTATCCGATAGAAGCCGTGCAGACGATGAGCAGAATTGCGGAACGGACGGAGAAAGATATCTGCTATGATTTGCGTTTTACAAAGCGCGGATTCGAGCAGGGATCAGACAAGGACGTTACGGCGGCCATTTCTCATTCATGCTGTACGACTGCGATAAATTTGCAGGCGGCGGCGATCATAACGGTCACAATGTCCGGCTTTACGGCAAACATGATATCCCGGTATCAGCCGGAATGCATGATTATCGGATGCACTGTTGACGAGACGGTCTACAGGCAGCTTTCGCTGGTATTTGGTGTCAAACCGCTTCTGATTCAGAAGGAGGAGACGTCGGAGCGGCTCTTTGAAGCGGCGGTGGAAGCGAGCTTAAAAGCCGGATTTATCAAAAGCGGCGACCGTGTTGTGCTGACGGCGGGCGTGCCTTTGGGCGTATCCGGAAACACAAATATGATACGCGTAGTGGAGGTTCCGTAAGACGGCAGCGGCAGGGATAAAGGACGACAAAATCATGTTTTGAGAGGCTGGAATGGGAAGAATTTTCTGCATTATCGGAAAAAGTTCATCAGGCAAGGATACCATCTACAAAAAGCTTTTGAAAAATCCCGCGCTTGGGCTGAGGAAGATTGTTCCCTACACAACCCGCCCGATTCGGGAGGGGGAGCGCGATGGAGAAGAATATCATTTTTCCACAGGCGAGGAGCTTGAGCGGCTTCGGGGAGAAGGTAAAATCATAGAATGTCGTTCCTACGATACCATTTATGGCATATGGTATTACTTTATGGTAAAGGACGAACGGATAAATCTCGAAAAAGAGGATTATATCATTATTGGAACGCTGCAGTCTTATCAGATGACGCGCAATTATTTTGGATCGGATAAGGTGGTGCCGATTTATATCGAGCTGGAGGATGGGGAGCGCCTGTCACGCGCCCTCCGCCGGGAGCGGCGTCAGCGGGAACCGAAGTACGAGGAGATGTGCAGACGTTTTCTGGCAGATTGCAGGGATTTTTCTCCCGAAAATCTGCGGGAGGCAGGGATAGACAAAATATTTTACAATCACAGCCTGAAGGCATGCATAGAGGAGATTATAGAATATATCGTGTAAGCGGCGTACGGCGAAAAATTGAGGATAGCGGAGAAAATACCGAAATTATCCCGCTTTGAGGCGTGTATATCCGTAAATTGTCAGGGGATATATTCCGGGGACTTACGCGGAATCCGGCCGGCTCCTTATGGGAAATATGTGAAGGGGGAAGGAATATGGACATAAAGGTGAACGAGGTACAACAGACTGCGCCGGTGACAGCGCAGCAGAATGTCCAGCAGACGGATGATTCATTCAAATTTATGTTGGCGAGCAATATTGAGGAAGCCGAGCTTGCAAACAGGCTGAATCTGATGATGGAAGAGATTGTCATGCAGGGCGACAAGATCGTGAAGCGCATGGATGTAAAGGACATGCGCCGGTACCGCATGCTGATAAAGGAGTTTATGAATGAAATCGTCAACCGTTCCCATAAGTTTTCCCGGGAGAATTTTCTGGACAGACGCGGACGCCACAGGGTGTACGGCATTATCCGGCTGGTGGATGAGAAGCTTGACGAGCTTGCGCAGGAGCTGGTAAGCGAACAGTGTGACAAAATAGATATTTTGGCAAAGGTTGGAGAAATCAGAGGGCTTTTGCTGGATATTTTCGCATAGATGAACGAGGACAGATGATGGGGGACGCAAATTGGGCCGATATTGTGGGGCAATCGCAGCTGACAGATAATTTGAAAAATGCATTGAAGCATAAGAAGGTATCGCATGCCTATCTCATTCAGGGCGAACGTCTGTCGGGAAAGAAGATGACAGCCGGTATTTTTGCCCGTGCGCTTCAGTGCGAGGCGGACGATGACAGACCCTGTAACCGGTGCAGATCCTGCAGGCAGGCCTTAAACGGGAATCATCCCGATATTGCTTATATCACGCATGAGAAGGCAAATACCATATCGGTGGATAATATCCGACAGCAGATTAACGGGGATATTGCGATAAAGCCTTACAGCGGGCCGTACAAGATTTATATTATGGACGAGGCCGAAAAAATGAACGTGCAGGCGCAGAATGCGCTGCTGAAAACCCTGGAGGAACCGCCGGCGTACGCGGTAATATTGCTGCTGGCAACCAGGGCGGAGGCGATGCTGCCGACTATTTTGAGCCGGTGTGTGCTTTTGAATATGAAAACTGTACCGGAGGACGTCATTAAACGCTATCTGATGGAAAAAGTGCAGGTGCCCGATTACCGCGCCGGTATATGTGCTTCCTTTGCCAGAGGGAATGTCGGACGGGCTGCCGCGCTTGCCGGAAATGAGACTTTTGACCATATGAAGTCGGCCGTCCTTGACATGATGAAGAGCGTGGCCGGGATGGAGATCAATCAGGTGGCGGCAGAGGTAAAGCGGATAACGGAGGAAAAATTTGACACGAACGATTATCTGGATTTGTGCTTTACCTGGTTTCGGGATGTGTTATTATATAAAGCGTGCAGGGATAAACGGCATATGATTTTTAAAGAAGAGGCGGCAGAGATTAGCCGGGCTGCACAGCGGTACAGCTACGAGGGAATCGAACGAATTATCCGTTCGGTGGAAAGGGCAAGGAGCAGACTTGAAGCGAATGTAAATTTTGATTTGACAATGGAACTGATGTTTTTGGAGATGAAGGCGTAATATTCTGCCGGTCAGAATATCATGCTGGAATATGATTTATAGTGAGGTTGATAGATAATGATAAAAGTAATAGGCGTAAGATTCAGAACGGCGGGAAAGATTTATTTTTTTGATCCGGTGAATTTTGACGTAAAGCGCGGCGACCATGTGATTGTGGAGACTGCCCGGGGCGTTGAATATGGAACGATTGTCGGAGACCCCAAGGAGGTAGAGGATGATAAGGTGGTGCAGCCGTTAAAGCCGGTGCTGCGCGTTGCCACAAAGCGCGACATGGAGCAGGAGGCGGCAAATAAGGCCAAGGAGAAGGAGGCCTTCAAAATCTGCCTGGAGAAGATACACAAGCACGGCCTGGAGATGAAATTAATTGACGCGGAATATACCTTTGATAATAACAAGGTGCTGTTCTATTTTACCGCGGACGGACGAATCGATTTCAGAGAGCTGGTAAAGGATCTGGCGTCCGTTTTTAAGACCCGGATAGAGCTGCGGCAGATTGGGGTGCGCGATGAGACAAAGATCCTGGGCGGAATCGGCATTTGCGGCAGGCCCCTGTGCTGCCATTCACATCTGTCAGAGTTTGTCCCGGTATCGATTAAGATGGCAAAGGAGCAGAATTTGTCCCTGAACCCCACAAAGATATCGGGGGTATGCGGCAGACTGATGTGCTGCTTAAAGCATGAGGAGGAGACCTATGAATACCTGAACAGAAAGCTCCCGAATGTGGGTGATTTTGTGACGGCGGACGACGGGCTTAAGGGAGAGGTACATAGTGTGAATGTGCTTCGCCAGCTGGTTAAGGTTGTGGTTGAAGTAAATGACGAAAAGGAGATTCGCGAATATAAGGTGGAGCAGCTGCGCTTTAAGAGACGTCACAAGCGGGACAAGAACGACGGCATGTCGGATGCAGAGCTCAAGGAGTTGAGAGAGCTTGAGAAGCAGGAGAAGCAGGATGGAAAATCAAAGCTTAACGACGATAACTGATCGCAATGTCCTCCTTAAGGAAAACGAGCGGATAGACGAGCTGCAGCGCAACGGCTATAAAATCATACAGAATACCGAAAAATTCTGCTTTGGCATGGATGCGGTGCTGCTCAGTGGCTTCGCGCGCATTAAGGAGGGCGAAACGGTGCTCGATATGGGTACCGGTACCGGCATTATTCCCATCCTTCTGGAGGCTAAGACAAAGGCGGCGCATATTACGGCACTGGAGATACAGGAGGAAAGCGTTGACATGGCAAGGCGCAGCGTGCACCTGAACGGCTTGGCAGACAAAATCGATGTGGTTATGGGAGATATTAAAGAAGCAGATACGTTATTTCCGGCTGCTTCTTTTGACGTTATAACCTGCAATCCGCCCTATATGATAAAGCAGCATGGGCTGACCAATCCGGATGCGCCAAAAGCGATTGCACGGCACGAGATTTTATGTACATTTGAGGATGTGGTGCGCAGTGCGGCAAAGCTTTTAAAAACCGGCGGCAAATTATTTCTGGTACACCGTCCGTTCCGGCTGGCGGAGCTGATCGTGACGATGACAGAATACGGCGTGGAGCCTAAGCGCCTGCGGCTGGTTTATCCCTATGCGGACAAGGAGCCGAATATGGTGCTGATAGAGGGCTGCAGAGGCGGGAAGCCGCGTATGACCGTGGAGAAGCCATTGATTGTATATAAAGCGCCCGGCGTATACACGGACGAGATCTACGATGTGTATGGGTATTAGGCTCCCCTGTGCGGGTATACGCGGACGACGGAGGCCATGAAGGCGCAGGGAGGATGGAAACGGAGGGAGAGTATGGCGGGAACGCTTTATTTATGTGCGACCCCTATCGGGAATCTGGGGGATATGACGCCGCGTGTGCAGGAAACGCTCAGGGCGGTGGATTTGATTGCGGCAGAAGATACAAGAAACAGTCTGAAGCTGTTGAACCATTTTGATATTAAGACGCCGATGACAAGCTACCATGAGCATAATAAGGTGGAAAAGGCGGCTTATTTAATTGCTCAGATGCAGCAGGGAAAGGATGTCGCGCTGATAACGGACGCAGGTACGCCTGCAATATCGGATCCGGGGGAGGTGCTTGTGGCGATGTGCCATGACGCGGGAATAAGCGTGACGTCGCTTCCGGGTGCGGCGGCATGTATAACGGCGCTGACGCTTTCGGGACTCAGCACAAGACGGTTTTGCTTCGAGGGCTTTTTACCGGCCGACAAAAGGGAAAAGCGGGATATTCTCGAAGCGCTGAAGACAGAAACAAGGACGATAATTTTATATGAGGCGCCGCATCATCTTGTACGGACGCTGGAGGAGGTTTATGAAGCGCTGGGGGACAGGCGTCTGACGCTTTGCAGGGAATTGACAAAGCGCTTTGAGACGATTCTGCCCACGACCGTCGGGGCAGCGCTTGAAATGTACCGGACAGAGGAGCCGCGGGGAGAATATGTGCTGGTGTTAGAGGGAAAAAGCCTTCGCGCGCTCCGCAGGGAGCAGGAGGCCGACTGGGAGAATATATCTCTCGAGGCGCATATGCGGCTGTATGAGGAGCAGGGGACAGCGCACAAGGAGGCCATGAAGCTGGTGGCAAGGGACAGGGGAATCTCCAGGCGGGAGGTCTATCAATATTTATTGAATCACCAGGGATAAAAAAGATTTAGGAATAAAACGGTTGACAAATACAATATGTAATAATATACTTCCTATTGCAAAGGAATTATGCGGCAGCTTTAAAAATCGAGATAGGAGATATTTTAAATGGAAAGAGTGTTTGAAATTATCAAAGAACAGTTAAACTTATCGGGCGTTGAAATCACGGAGGATTTATCGTTTAAGGATGATTTGGGGGCTGATTCGATAGACTTGGTGGAGCTTGTAATGGCATTTGAGGATGAATACGGGGTTGAGGTCTCTTATGAGGAGCTTGAGAAGCGGGTTAAGACAGTGGGAGACGTCATTGAATATTTAAAAGAATTGGGTGCTGAAATCTAAATCCTGTCCGTAAAATAGAAAAGAGCAATATCTTTTCTATTTTTTTGCAATTCTTTATGCTTTGCCGAATATACTGAAGAGACGCAGTCATAAGGCAGTGCAGGCTGCATAAGAAGAGCCGGACGGGGTGCTTTCATATGATGAATTATATCTGGGGCGGAATGCTGATTGTGGGAATCGTGTATGGGATGATTACCGGAAACATGCAGGCTGTGACAGACGCGGTTATTTCGTCCTCGAAGGAGGCGGTAACGCTTGGCATATCCATGCTTGGGATTGTGGCCTTTTGGAACGGTCTGATGGAGGTTGCGCAGGAGGCGGGGATTATCCGGGGACTGGCTGAAATCATTGCGCCGGTTATGCGGTTCCTGTTTCCCCAAATACCGCAGGGGCATCGGGCGATGGACGCCATGTCCACAAATTTTGTCGCAAATATTTTGGGCTTGGGCTGGGCCGCGACACCGGCAGGATTACGGGCGATGAGCGATTTGGAGCAGCTGGAGCGGGAGCGCGGGAATATGGAGTACGCGGATGCGGAAACGGCGGGTGGCTTGCAGGCCGGCAAAGCCAGAACGGCGAGCAATGAGATGTGTACGTTTCTGGTGATGAATATTTCGTCTCTGCAATTGATTCCGGTGAATATTATTGCTTACCGCAGCCAGTATGGCAGCGCGAATCCGACGGCGGTGATTATGCCTGCGATTGTGGCAACGGCGGCAAGCACGGTAGTGGCGGTGATATATTGCAAGGGGATGGATTGGAAAAAGAAAAATAAGCCGCGATAAGGCATACCGCGGCTTATTTTTCTTTGACACAGAAGGCAAAATAACCGTGCCCGGTGTTCAGTAGAAAGCTGTAATCAAAGGCTTCAGAATCAAAGGCCTTCTTGAACTGCTCCGGCGTTATAAAATGACTGCTTTCCAATTGATATTGCGTCGTCGGGCTGCAGTGCAGGCCAAGCTGTTTTACCATTCGCAGTGAAAGCTCTTTACCGGCGCTCGCAATCAGCCGATCCGTCCTGGGCAGCGGCATATTCAGCATGGCGCTGACGGTCTCCAGAACCAGGCCCTCCTCCAAAACCATAAAAATCTGTACCCTTTCTTTGGCGGCTTCGGAATAGGCCAGACGGACAATTATGCTTGGGCCAAAGTCTTCTCCGTTGTAATGCTCGCTCACAATTTCCGTCTGTAATCTGAAAATATCCTGTATAGTGACAATCAGCGCAAGCTCCAGAGCATCCATATCGGCGCCGGCATGATCTGTTTTCCATCTGTTAGAAATCTTGCCTGTAATCGCACGGTCTTCGATTTGAATGTGCGCAGTCAGCCATCCAAGGCAGATACCCAGAAAGTGATGGATGGCTTCCGGTGCGTAGTGTGATTCGGTAAGATCCCGCTCCAGTGCAGGAAGCGTTTTAAAGCGCATGTCGTCATGCAGGCGCTTGTGTATCTCATAGTCCTGATAACCGATTGCGCGCATGTAGGCTTCCTCGTCGGTAAAGTGTTCTACGGTATAGTTTTTAAAATATTTGATGCCCTCGGCACATGCCCATTGTCCGTTGCTTTCATCTTTGCTCAGGTGAATCAGTTTGCGCACGATTGAGAAGAGCTTCCGGTGTGCATTGTCGATGGAATCAACGCCGATGTTAAATCGTTTGTCCCATTCAGCTTCTTTAGACATGACGCTCCTTTATTAAAGGGGAAAATTTCCCATCATTTTATTATGAACAGCTTTACCATAATATATGTCGAGAAATAGCGTAATGTGTCGTATTTTGCGAAGGACTTGTCGGAGAATACAGGATGTAAAGGGACGTGTGCGATGCAGAAGCAAAAGAAATATTGTCAAAATTGTCAAAAAATGATATTATTAAACTAAAAAAGTAAATGCAGTTTATATAAATGATACGGAATTGAAGGAGAATTATAGTTGACGGCACATATTTCAGAGGACGGGCTTAACAGAGAGGAATCCGTAGCAGAGCACACGGAAAAGACCGCTTTTTTATGCAGGGAAAAGGGAAAGCGGTGCGGTCTTGCCAATGTCATGTCGCTGTGCGGCATTTTTCACGACATGGGCAAGAATAAGCGGCGCTTCGATGAATATATACATGCGGACGAGAGCGTAAGGCGGAGGCTGAAGGGGACGATTGCGCACGCTTCGACGGGCGCAAAGTATTTTTACGACAGGTATTCGGGCAATTCTCAACAGATCGAATTTATGGTCGAAATGATTTCCTATGCGGTGGCGGCGCATCACGGCCTTTTTGACTGCGTGAATATAGAGCAAACCGATATATTTTCCCAGAGAATAGAAGAGATTGACGACTATGAGGAAGCGTGCCGCAATGCGGCGCGGGACTATTTGAACGCGTATGAAACGGACGAGGCTTTTGAGGCTGCTGCTGCGGAGTTTGCTTTGGTATGGAATCAAATCAAAGAGCCGTTCGCAAGAATAAAGTCCCTGATGACGTTAAAATACGGCAGAAACGCAGGGCTGATGCTGGCCGAGTGCAAGCTTTTCCTGCTGGCATGCCTGCAGCGGTTGATTCTCTCCATACTGATTGATTCGGATTGGGAGGCGACGTCCGACTTTATGGGGAATGTCGATACCTTGTCAAAGCAGCCGGTATTCGATACAAGAGCGGTATTTCAAAAGGCCGGGGAAAGCTTTGAAGAATATATGCGCGGCATCGGGCAAAGCAGCTGTCCTTCCCGGATGACAGAAAAGGAGCGGGCAATTGCGGATGCGAGAAACGCGCTGCAGGAGGAATGCAGAGCGTTTGCGGCGCATCCGGCGGGGATATACTGCCTGCCGATTCCGACAGGCGGCGGGAAGACGCTGAGCAGTCTGGCCTATGCGCTGGAATATTGCCGGCGGCATCCGGAGGTGGAGCGCGTTTTTTATGTATCGCCCTATATCAGTATAACGGAGCAGAACGCGCAGGTTTTCCGCGAGGCAATCGGCAATGACGAATGGATACTGGAGCACCATTCCTCCGTAATCCGGGAGGAAGAGGCGCAGGACGAGGATTATCGCGCCCGAAAAGCCTCGAGATACGATATAAACTGGGAGGAGCCGTTTATCTGTACGACCTTTGTTCAGCTGATGAATACGCTCTTTTCGGATAAGAGCGAAGCGATACGGCGGATGCACCGGCTTGTGAACGCGGTCGTAATCATCGACGAGGTACAGTCAATGCCGCTGAAATGTGTAAACACATTTAATTATATGATTAATTTTTTAAACGCGGTGTGCAATACGGATATTATTTTGTGTACTGCGACACAGCCGGCGCTGGAGGCGGCAGAGTGCCCGATTTGCTACAGCAGCCCGAAGGATATGATAAGGAATACAGCGGACTGGTTTGAGAGGTTTGACAGGGTAAGGCTTCATACGCCGGCGGTGGACGAGAAATATACGTTTGAAAGTCTTGGGGAGCAGATTGCCGCACAGACGGAGACATATCAATCCATTCTTGTGGTGCTGAATACAAAATCGGCGGTGAGAAAGCTGTATGACATTTTGAAGGCTTATGGTATTTCTGCGCAATATCTGACGACAAATCTATGCGCCGAGCACCGAAGCGACAGGATCAAGGCGATAAAGGAGGCGCTAAAGCGCAAGCAGGAGCCGGTCGTTGTAATCAGCACAAATCTGATTGAGGCGGGGGTGGATATCTCCTTTGAGTGCGTATACCGCGCCATGGCGGGACTGGACAGTCTGGCGCAGACCGCGGGGCGGTGCAACCGCAGCGGCGAGCTGGAATACGGCGATATTTATCTGATTGCGCTTGAGGGCGAAAACACCGGGAATATGGAGGAGCTGCAGCAAAATATAAGGGCGGCGGAGACGGTGATAGCACAGTATAAGAGCAGCGGGCAAACGGACAGCCTTCTGAAGCCGGCGTGGATGGATGCGTATTACAGGGAGGTTTATTGCGGCGCGGCCGATAAAATGAATTTTCCGATAAAAGAGCTGGATACAAATATGATAGCGCTTTTGTCGGAGGGCTTTGTGCCTGCAGAGAAAAGGCGCCAGCTGAATCAGGCGTATAAAACGGCGGGGCAGGCGTATCGCATGATAGACAACGATTCGGTCGGGGTTATAGTCCCCTATAAAAAGGGAAGCGAAATCATAGCAGCACTGCAGACGGCATCCGGCGCGGCGGCGCTTGGCGCATATATCCGTCAGGCCCAGCGGTATACCGTGAATGTCAGGAGCAGTCAGTTGAGGCAGTATGCCGGGCTGATAATGCCTATAAGCGATAAGCTGCCGGGACTGTATATGGCGGCTGCGCCGGGTGTCTACAATTGTGAGGTCGGTATTGCGCCGGAATGGGAGACGCTGATTATTTAGCAGGCATCATGTGAAAGAGAGGTTGAGGGATGGAGAAACCGAATATCATTGAGTACAGCGTATTTGGACGATACGCACTGTTTACGGACCCGCTGTCAAAGACGGGCGGCGAGAAATGCAGCTATCAGATTCCGACCTATCAGGCGTTAAAGGGCATAACGGAATCAATTTACTGGAAGCCCACGATTACATGGATTATTGACGCGTGCCGCATTATGAATCCGATACAGACGGAGTCAAAGGGAATCCGGCCGATTCGATACGGCGGCGGAAATGATTTGGCGTATTATACATATCTGCGGAATGTGGAATATCGTGTGAGGGCGCACTTTGAATGGAATGAAAATCGAGCGGATCTGGCTGGGGACAGGAACGAGAACAAGCATTACGATATTGCGAAGAGAATGCTTGAGCGGGGCGGAAGAAGGGATATTTTTCTGGGCGCAAGGGAGTGCCAGGGGTATGTGGAGCCGTGCCTTTTTGACGAGGGGGAGGGCAGCTACGATAAGACAAGCCTGTCCTTTGGCATTATGGTGCATGGGATAACATATCCGGATGAGGCCGTCCGCGAAGAAGAGCGGGGCAGGATGAGCGTACGGCTTTGGAACGCGCAGATGATAAACGGCGTGATACGGTTTCCCCGCCCGGAGGAATGCGGGATAAGGCGTATTTTGCGGGACGCGGGACAAAAGGCGTTTGTTCCGGGTGAGAATTTTGCGGGGCTGGCGGAATTTGAGGGAGGTGACTTGCTTGACATGGTTAAAGACCTTGGCTGATACCTATGACGTCTATGCCGGGCTGGCCGGCGTCGAGAAAAACGGACAGGCGGTATTGCTGCCGATTTCGCATTCGACGCTGAACGCGCAGATTGAGGTGACAATAGACGGGGACGGCAGCTTTCAGGAGGCAAAAAAGCTGGAAAAAGGCAGGGATGTGGTGACGATTATTCCGGTTACGGAGGATTCGGCAGCCAGAGGCAGCGGGATTGCGCCCCACCCGTTATGCGACAAGCTCTGTTACACGGCGGGCGATTATACGACATACACCGGGGAGGATAAGGAGGACTATTTCGAGGCGTATATAGAGCAGCTGCGCGACTGGGCGGAATCGGTGGACACGCATCCCATGGTGCAGGCAGTATACAAATACCTTGCAAAGCGGTCGTTGATACAGGATTTGCTGTCGAGCAGGGCTTTAACGCCGGACGAGGACGGAAAGCTTACAGACCAGTTTAAAATACAGGGACTGGGGCAGACTGGCGCGGCTGTAAGATTTATTGTCCGCGGGCAGGACAGGCCGCAGGAGGTATGGAAGAATCAGGCGCTCTATGAAAGATACGACGGGTACTATCGGAAAAAGGCCGGCGGGGACGGGCTGTGCTATGCATCCGGAAGAACGGAAGCATGCTCTGACAAGCATCCCTCTAAAATACGAAACAGCGGCGATAAGGCCAAGCTGATTTCGGCAAACGACGGATCCGGCTTCACTTACCGCGGGCGGTTTACGACAAAGGAGCAGGCGGTCTGCGTCGGATACGAAACCTCTCAGAAAGCGCATAACGCGCTGCGGTGGCTGATTCAAAAGCAGGGATATACACGGGACGAATCGGCGATTGTCTGCTGGATGGCAAACCGGGATATGCAGGTGCCGGACATAATGAAGGATTCGGTGAACGCTTACGGTGATATGGACGATTTTGATTTTGACTTTGATACGATTGACCTGTCAAAGACTTCAGGCGCGGGCGCGCACGATACCGGAAAGTATTTTGCCCGGCAGCTTCAGCTTGCGGTAAGCGGATATGCCGGAAAGCTCCGGGTGGATGACAGAGTGGCGGTGATTGCGCTGGATGCGGCGACGACAGGACGGCTGTCTGTGGTATATTACGATGAGATGGGCGCAAGGCAGTATATTGACGCAATATTGAACTGGCAGCAGCACTGTAAATGGCGGCGAAGAATCAGAATCGAAAAGACGGAACAGAAAATCACCTGTGAATGCACGCCCTCACCCAGAGAGATGGCGCTTGCCGCCTTTGGCGTGCAGCGTTCGGAGTGGCTGGAGGCGGATGCGAAGCTGGTTCGTGCCACCGTAAAACGGATTTTGCCCTGTATCACGCGCAGCGGCGTGCGGATTCCCGACGATATTATCCGGGCGGCGGTAAGACGTGCGTCCATGCCGCAGACGATGAGCGGCTCCGTATGGTACAATGAGGTATTATGCGTCGTATGCGCGATGATACGGTTTAACTATGAGGAAAAATACAAAGAGGAGGGCAGAACGATGGAACATTTTCTGAAGGATAATCTGAGCGACCGCAGTGTGCTGTTTGGCAGGCTTCTTGCCGTATATGATTACATGGAGCAGCGGGCGATGTTTGAGCGCGACGAGAACGGGAAGGTAAAGGAGCAGCGCATGACCAACGCAAAACGCTACTGGAACGCATACAGCAGCAGACCGGCAAAAACCGCGCAGACGATAAAACAGAACCTGATCGCATATGAAAGAAAGCTCGAAGGCTACGAGCTGAAACAGTTCGAGGAGTGGGCGGAGGAAATTATGGTATGTCTGGCAGACGGGTTTGACAATACCGCGCTGTCGGAAAGATATTTGCCGGGATACTATTTACAGATGGATAACATGAAAAATGCGTTTCAGAAGAAAGGGGAAGAGCAATGAGTGAATTTACAAACAAAATTGATTTTGAGGTTCTGGTAATGGTAAAAAATGCAAATCCAAACGGAGACCCGCTCAATGGGAACCGGCCGCGCGAGACCTATGACGGCTTCGGCGAAATATCGGATGTATGCATTAAACGGAAGCTTCGAAACAGGCTGCAGGATATGGGCGAACGGATTTTTGTGCAGAGCGACGAGCGTTCGGACGACGGCTGCAAGAGCCTTGCGGACAGGGCAAAGAGCAACGCGGACATGCAGAAGGCGTTAAAGGATAAGGAGGCCTACGCAAAGGCAGCGTGCGAGACATGGATTGACGTTCGCAGCTTCGGACAGGTTTTCGCCTTTAAGGACGACAGCGTATCGGTAGGCGTAAGAGGGCCGGTATCGGTGCATTCGGCGTTCAGCGTGCTGCCGGTTGCCATTGACAGCATGCAGATCACAAAAAGCGTCAACAGCGAGACCAAGGATAAAAAATCTTCCGACACAATGGGTATGAAGCACAAGATATACTCGGCATTATATGTGATAAAAGGCAGTATAAACCATCAGCTTGCCCAAAAGACGGGATTTAGCGATGACGACGCGGAGAAGATAAAGGAAGCCCTGCGAACGCTGTTTGTAAATGACAGCTCATCGGCCAGACCGGACGGCAGTATGGAGGTATGCAAGGTATACTGGTGGAAGCATAACTGCCCCATGGGCCAGTATTCCTCTGCCAAGGTTCATAAGCTTGTAAAAATCAAGGCAAAAACAGAGGATCCCAAGGAATTTGAGGATTATGAGATAGAAATCGCTTCTTTGCCGGATCTGGCACTCGAGGAGATAGAAGGGATTTAGCATGTACAACGAAGAAGAATATCTGATGCTTTCCGGTATTCAGCATTTTGCGTTTTGCAGGAGGCAATGGGCGCTGATACATATCGAACAGCAGTGGGCCGAAAATTATCGGACGACAGCGGGGGAATTGATGCATAAGAAGGCACATGACGCGGAGGCCTTTGAAAAGAGAGGGGAGCTGCTGATTGCCAGAGGACTGCGCATTTTTTCGCGGGAGCTTGGATTAAGCGGACAGTGCGATGTCGTTGAATTTCATTTGGACGAAGACGGCATCGGACTGTTTGGGTATGACGGAAAATGGAAGCCGATACCGGTCGAGTATAAGCGAGGGACGCCTAAGGAAAATAACGCGGACGAGCTGCAGCTGTGCGCGCAGGCGGTCTGTCTGGAAGAAATGCTGCAGACAGAAATACCGGCCGGATATTTATATTATGGCGAAAACCGGCGGCGCAGCAAGGTGGAGTTTACCGGGGATTTGCGTGAAACGGTGAAAAATGCGGCCACGGAGATGCATGCACTGTTTCAAAGAGGGCATACGCCCAACGCAAAGCCGGATAAGAAGTGTAAGGCATGCTCGCTGGAAGGCTTGTGCGTTCCTAAGCTTCAAAAAGCAATTAAAGTCAGAAAATATATTGAACAGGGTATTCAGGCAAAGGATTAAACGATTAATAAACGCTGATTTAATCAGCGATTTTGCAGGCACATACGGATTTAAGGAGTGCGTTGAGGGTGATATGCGGAAATTACTAAATACTTTATATGTTATGACGGAGAGCTGCTACTTGACGCTTGACGGTGAGAATATTGTAATACAGGACGGTGATCGGACGCTTGGCAGATTTCCTCTGCATACATTGGAAAATATTGTATGCTTTACTTATAAAGGGGCAAGTCCGGCGTTAATGGGCGCCTGTGCACAACGGCAAATCGGAATGAGCTTCTTTTCGCCGAGAGGAGCGTTTTTGGCAAGGGTAGTCGGAAGAGAATATGGGAATGTGCTGCTGAGGAAAGAACAGTATCGCATATCGGATGATGGTAACAAAAGCGCCGCCTACGCAAAAAATATGATTATCGGTAAAGTTTTTAACTGCAGGTGGAGCATAGAGCGCACTTTGCGCGATCACGCACATCGCGTAGATACCGAAAAGCTTAAAGGCATATCGGGCGCCTTATATGATACGCTTCCCAAAATAGATACCGCGTCTGCGCTGGATGAAATCCGGGGAATTGAGGGTATTATCATTTGCTTATACGGTGCTTGCGGGGGACTGTGCCAATGCACTGTCAAGCGTTGGGCTGGATCCGTATGTAGGGTTTATGCATGGGGACAGGCCGGGCAGAGCTTCCCTTGCGCTTGATTTGATGGAGGAGCTCAGACCGGTATTGGCAGACAGATTTGTTTTAACGCTGATCAATACAAAGGCAATTCAGGCCGGGCATTTTGAGAAGCAAAAGGATAACGCGGTCCTTTTAAATGAGGATGGCAGGAAAGTATTTTTTAATGCGTGGCAGAATCATAAAAAAGAAAAGATAACACATCCCTATTTAAAAGAGAAAATAGAATGGGGATTGGTTCCCTATGTTCAGGCACTGTTGCTCGCAAGGGCAATTCGCGGCGACATGGAAGAATATCCGCCGTTTTTATGGAAGTAGGTGTATAAATGCTGGTACTGATTACTTATGATGTCTCAACGCAAAGCGCGGCAGGGAAGGCGCGCCTCCGGAAGGTTGCAAAGGCGTGTGTGGACTATGGGCAGCGCGTCCAGAATTCCGTATTTGAGTGCGTTCTGGATGCGTCCCAGCTATTGCGGTTAAAGGATCGGCTGGTTTCATTAATCAACGAGAAGGAGGACAGCTTGCGATTCTATTATCTGGGAAACAATTATGAGACAAAGGTTGAGCACTTTGGCTGTAAAATCTCTTATGATGCGGAGGGAACGTTGATGATTTAGGAAAGGCCCGATTAAGGTATTTTTTTACCGGAGACTTTGGCGAAGCAATGACTTCATCGGGGCTTTTCCGACCGGGTGCGAAGGGGAAGCTGACATGAAATGCCGGAGAGGTTCGCACCAGAAAAATGTTAAAATACGGTTTGGTTTGTATCGTATTTTGGGATGGGATGCTCTCATAATACTATTATTTGTCTATTTTGTATAAACAGAAAGCCCTGTTTGGTGAAAAACAGGTGATTTTTGCTGTCGCTCCCCCCGCGGGAGCGTGGATTGAAATAACCGGGATTATACCTTTGAGATGACGCTGGAGGTCGCTCCCCCCGCGGGAGTGTGGATTGAAATAAGGCATGGGTAGCCGTTTACCTTGTGACGCTGCTTTTTGCAGGGAGACGGCAGCCATACAGACTTCCTGTCCGTGCGGAAAAGGGGATGCGGAAGGAATCCCGGCGTATTGTAAAGGCATTTGGAAGAGGCGTATGTCCTGATTTGACAATCAGCCGCATATCGTTTATAAATAGGATAGCGGGAAATAAGAGGCAGCGCGTAAAGAAGTATGGAGGGAAACGATGTGAATAGTGAAGAGCAAAGGCAGAGTGCGGTATATGGCGGTGCGGGAGCGGCATATAACCAAAGCGCGGACGGCGGGAGAATACCGGCAGAAGGCGCCGACACAATGTATTACGGACAGCACAGAGCAGCCGGGGATCATACGGCGGAGTATGGCATGGAGGATATTTCCGGAAACAAGGTGTTTGCGATAACCGCTTATCTGATGGGGCTCATAGGGATTGCTGTTGCGCTGCTGGGGGCGAGGACCTCCGGGTATGTGATGTTTCATGTGCGTCAGTCGTTGAAGCTCAGCATATGTACAATGCTTTTGGTGATACTGGCGGTGCCCTTTGCACTGATGAGCTTTGTACCGTACATCGGTATTTTATTCCGGCTTGTAGTGGGCATCTTTGCGATTGGTGAAATGGGGATTGTCCTGCTGCGGATTATTGCCTTTTTCCAGGTATGCGACGGGAAGGCGAAAGAGCTGCCTGTTGTAGGAAGGCTTTTTACATAACGAAGGAACCCACAATTGTGTATTAGTGCATCGGGGAGGATTTGAGCAGTGCGATAATCTGCCGGTAGTATTCGTATTTACTGATATTTAAGCGCTCGCCGCTGGTCAGCGTCACACAGCGGCGGCTGCAGACTGCAATATAATTCACATTGACAAGATAGGACTTGTGGATGCGCAGAAAGCAGCATCCCTTGTCCCGTATGATGCGCTCGACGTCGTCAAGCTTTTTATAGAAAGCGTCGCTTCCCTCGTCGAAAATAACGTGGGTACGGCGGCCCTCGGATGCGAAGTACCGGATTCCATGAACAGGCATCCGAATGTACTCCGGTCGGCGATAATATGTAAAAGAATCTCCGTCGTTTGCGGCTGCCTCATAGGCGTTCGCCGCGCATGCCCACAGCTGCCTGCGGCTCATATCCGGCATGAGGTAAAGCGGCTCTAACAGAACAGCCTCGGGAAACGAAGCATACCGCTTTCCCACGGCGGCAACCGATACCATACTCGGGTGCTGCTTTTTTATATGCAGCACGGCCTTTTTTATCGCATCCTGCCCGTCTGTCATATCAAAAAACAGAATATCGGGAAGGACGCGGCTTGCATGCCGGATCAACGCCTGCGCGTCACGGCAGCAGCAGATATGCACGAGCACACCCCGCCGCCCGAAGCATTGGGCCAGCTCGTTTTTGAGATACAGCAAATCCGTATCCGAAGAAAAACAAAGAGCAATATTCATCATGCTTTAAATAACTCCTGAAAATTCTTTTACATATTTATCCTACAAGAAGAGATTATAAATGGTTGGCAGGGAAAAAAATATAGGAAAAAAGTACTAAATTTGTCGAAAATTGAAGAAAGCCCGGCTGCTTAGGCGGATAAAAGGGGAAAAGGCATAAAAAACGCACTATCGGGTACGGCATAAGTGCGATGCGGAAAATATATATGTAAAATCCCGTAAAGGCAGCAAGAATAATAAAAAAGCAACGGGAATATACATAAATTAATCAATGACAGGAAGCGGTACGGCTTGTGGTTCAGATTTCAAATATGCTAATTCCCGCGCTTATCTTCTATATTGTCGCCATGGGGCTTTCGCAGCGAAAGGATATTTATCACTGCTTTACCAGGGGCGCTAAGGAAGGAATGCGGACCGTTGTGGGAATCGTGCCCACGCTGATAGGGCTGATGATTGCGGTGGGGGTGCTCAGGGCCTCGGGATTTCTGGATTTTTTCTGCAAAATCGCCGAGGGTATAATCGGCGGGTTTATGGAGGGATTTCCGAATGAGCTGATATCGCTTTTTGTGGTAAAGCTGTTTTCCTCCTCCGCGGCGACAGGGCTTGCATTGGATATTTATAAGGAATACGGAACGGATTCCTTTGCAGGGCTTGCGACCTCGCTTGCACTTGCAAGCACGGAGACGGTATTCTATACCATGTCGGTGTACTTTATGGCCGTTAAAGTCTCGAAAACGCGCTGGACGCTGCCAGGGGCGCTTCTTGCGACGTTTTCCGGCCTGATAGCAAGCGTTGTGATCGCGGGAATGATGACAGGTGCACGGTAGCTCTGCCGCCTGGGCAGATTTCCCGAAAATTGTATACAGGAGAAGAATTTTACTTGCTTTTGCCTGCCCGAATATATAATATGATAGTAGGGAGGCATGGCAGAGAGATGGAATGGTTAAAAAAATTTACGGATCCGGTAGACATGACGGAAGGCTCGCCGTGGAAAAAGATTGTGCTGTTTGCGGTTCCGATGCTGGTGG
Source organism: uncultured Lachnospiraceae bacterium (assembly GCA_949948735.1). Classification (GTDB taxonomy): domain Bacteria; phylum Bacillota; class Clostridia; order Lachnospirales; family Lachnospiraceae; genus COE1. Next base: position 20,046 of record CATLGV010000018.1, read on the forward strand.
GGAATATCGCACAGCAGCTTTACAATACGGTGGACAGCGTTGTTTTCGGCAATTACGTGGGGGACAACGCATTGGCGGCGGTAGGGAGCGCCGGGCCGATACTTAATCTTTTGATTGTTTTATTTGTGGGAATCAGTGTGGGTGCGGGAATCATGGTATCCCAATATTTCGGGGCGAAGGAGCGGGAAAAGCTGTCGATTACAGTCGGAAACTGTATCACGCTCACCGCGCTTGCGACCCTGTTTGTTATGGTAGTGGCTTCCCTTGTGGCGCGGCCGCTGCTGGAGCTTCTGGGTACGCCGGAGAGCATCATAGACTGGTGCCATTCCTATCTGCTGATTTTGTTTATCGGTTCGGGCGGACTGGCTTATTATAATATCCTCAGCGGGATACTGCGCGGCCTGGGGGATTCCGTATCGGCGCTGGTATACCTGATTGTGTCCACTGTTATCAATATTGTTTTAGACCTGCTGTTTGTGGCAAAGCTGGGAATGGGCGTAAGCGGCGTGGCGCTCGCTACGGTAATTGCGCAGGCGGTTTCCGCGCTGCTGTGCCTGCTGCGGCTGTTTAAGCTCAAGGCGCTGTTTGATTTAAAGCCGGAATATATGAAGCTCAATCGGAAATATACCAGGAAAGTCATCCGGCTTGGGCTTCCCTCCGGGGTTACGCAGGCCATTTTCTCGATGGCAATGATTGTCGTACAGTCCCTGACCAACAAATTCGGAGAAATGTTTATCGCGGCGAACGTTATTGTGATGCGCGTGGACGGCTTTGCCATGATGCCAAATTTTTCTTTCGGAACGGCGATGACAACCTATGCGGGACAGAATGTCGGTGCGAAGCGCCTTGACAGGGTGGAAAAGGGCGCAAAGCAGGGGACGATAATAGCGGTAGTCACCTCGGCAGTGATTACGGCTTTGATTTTGATTTTCGGAAAGGCGCTTATGGGGATCTTTTCCGACACGGAGGAGCTGGTTGAGTTAAGCCGCGATATGATGGGAATCCTTGCGGTGGGCTATATTGCGATGGCCGTAACGCAAAGCCTTTCGGGCGTTATGCGCGGCGCGGGCGATACGATGACACCTATGTGGATATCTATCGTCACGACGATTCTGGTCCGCGTGCCGATTGCGTACGGAATATCATATTTTACGCGTACGGACGGGCTGCCAAACGGAAGGCAGGAATGCGTTTTTATTTCGCTGCTTCTTTCATGGCTGATCGGCGCGCTTATCACGGCTGTTTTTTACGCGCGCGGCAAATGGAAGGATAAGGCGGTATGACCTGGGTTTTTGCGGAAGAACGGGTCCGCTAGTCATATAATGACGAAGGAGACAGCCCCGCTATGGGGAGAGCAGTATCTTGGAGTGACTTTGACATGAATAGGATTTTGATTGTGGAGAGCGATTATGCGCTTATGGAAAGGCTGAGCAGGACGCTCACTGAAATAATGACGGTCGGCTGTGCGACGCTTGCGGAGGCACAGGCAGCGATGGAGCAGGACGCTTTTCCGGTGGTGGTGGTTGATGAAAGCCTTTCGGACGGGGATGGCGTGGCGCTGCTAAAGGAAATAAAGGGACGTCCCTCTTCCGGAGAGGAGGAAGAAGTCAGCGTTATTATGCTGGTCGAAAACGACAGCAGCAGGAATATCAGCAGGATGCTGCAGCAGGGGGCGGATGACTGTGTGACAAAGCCGTTTAGTACCGCGGCGCTAAAGGCGCGGATAGCAACGCAGTTTAAAAAGAAGCGGATGGACTTTACGCTTGAGGCGTGTGAGCGGTTTGTGGCGACCGGTTCCGCGTCCGAGAGCGGCATCAGCGGCGAGCATATGGTGGCAATTGACAAATATATCTTTGACTTTGACTGTGGGAAATTCAGCTATGAGGGCCAGATTGTGGAGCTGAGCAGGACGGAGCAGGTGCTGCTGCGGATTCTGGTAGAGAACAAAGGCGTTGTGTTGAAGCGCGGCGCGCTGATGGAGCGCATCCGAACGGAGACAAGAGAACAGATGAACGAGGATATCCTTGCGGATACCGTCAGGATACTCAGTGTGAAGCTGCATGCGGCAAAGTATATCAAAATAGTGTTTGGGATAGGATACTTCTGGATCGACGCGCAGAAGCAGTTGTAAAATAGGACTATTGTCCTATTGCCAACAAGGTACTTTTTATATATGCTTACAAATGATTGTGCAGCAGCACGATTAATACGATATAAGAGGTACACTGGATGAAGAAAATAACGAGAAGACTGCTGGCCGGCGGGCTGCTGATGGCGGCCTGGCTGGCGCTCCTGCTAAATCAAGGGCCGCAAATTGTGCGGGCCCAGAGCGGATACACCCGGATGCGGACAGGCCTGCACGCCGCAGAGACCGGGCAAAGCCTGCCGGCTGCGGCGGAGGAAGAAACGGTGCAGGAGCAGACAGCCGGAGAACCGGATACTGAGGAAAAGCTGCCGGGGGAAGCGCAGACGGCGCAGGATTTGGATCTGCACACCGGGAAAAAACTGCCGGAGAAGAAGCCTGCAGAGCCGGATACGGACATTGGGGAAGAACCTGAAGAGCCGGATACGGACATCGGGGAGGAACCTGCAGAGCCGGATATGGACATCGGGGAGGAACCTGAAGAGTCGGATGCGGACGTTGGGGAAGAACCGGGCGCAGAGGCCGAGGCGGTACAGCCGGAAAAGCAGCGCATTGTGCGGCCGGAACAGCCGCAGCTTTTTGTTGAGATGGCGCTGGATGCGCCGGAGCGCGTGCGGATGTACGATCAGCTTCCGATCAGCGTAAGGCTGACCTGCGACGGAAGGGACTACACCCATCGGATACTGGATAATGAGCACAGTGCAAGCATTGATTTTGTTATCAAATCGAGAGATAAAGAAGTACGAATCAATTCTAAAGCGCTTGACCGTGAAACGGGAACGGCGCATCAATATAATATTCCCATAGACAAAGAACATTTTAACAGCTTCCTGCCGGGCGAGGTATATACAGTCTGCGCATTGCTTTACTTTGAGGAAGAGGCCTGCGGCGGCTACGTGCCGTACCGTTGTGAGCCGGAGACGATACAGGTGACGCTTTCCGAACGGACTGCCGCGATTACGGTATCCGGCTGTGAGGAGAGCTACGATTACCGCGCCTGCTTTGGCGCGGATAAACCGATTCGCCTTCAGATGGACATCCGTGACAGTACGGATGCGGATGATCCGGATAAGGCTGTTCTTCCCGCAGAGATTTCCAGAATTCGTTTTGTTGCGGATGGATATGACGATAGTGTCATAAATGTAGGCTCAGATAATTGCACGCCGGCATATAATAGTATGGGAATCCATATCAGGGGAGTCGGCACGACAAGTATAACCGTGCATGCCGTTGGGAGCGCGGCTTATGCGGCTGCCGCCGAAGAAATCCGTATTGTTGTGAGGAACAGTCCGCTTTTGGAGGAGGACTTTGTCATACGGCATACGCCGGAGGGCAGCCGGCAGCCGGTCGATTACTGCTTTGACGAATGGGAGGCGCTTCTTGCGGCACAACGGGGCTGGGTAAACGGCGCCGTAACCATTGCGCTGAGCGATGAGGGCAGGAAATATTACAATGCTCTTGCGGAGCAGGGGCAGTCCGGCAGAAAAAGCGACACAATTGTCATCGAAGAAGGCGCGCTGCGCAGATACTGCTTTTGGGCGGAGCATACCGGACGGAATGCAAGTACGCGGGAGGCGGAAAACGGAACCCGGGAATTTACTGCGGGAATTGATACGACGGCGCCGGTAATCAGCGGCGTTACCGTGGATGAGCGCTATTTTGCGCCAACAAAAACAGAGACGCGGCAGTATTATGCGCAGGATTTTGTCCTTTGCGGCAGCGTCTCGGACATCGGCAGCGGCGTCAAAGCAATAGAATATACGACGGACTACGATGTGAGGAAAAAGGAACCCGAGTGGCTTCCGATAGAGGCCGCCGCCTACACGGGAGGAAGGGCTTCCTTTTGTATAACGCTCGGGAATGGGACTTATCATGCGATTGCCGTGCGGGCATGGGATTACGCAGGCAATGTCAGCGACCTTTATTTTGTCAAAAACGAAGAGGATGCATTTATCAGTATTATTGTGGACGATACCGCGCCGACGGTGCGGGTACAGGCATTTGCCGACGGCGCGCCCTATACGGGCGAGGGCGGGAACTGGACAAACGCCGGCGTCAGCTATCGGCTTTCCGGCAGTGGCTTGGCGGGAGTTTATCAATATGAATATGCGTACGAGTCGATTGGCGCCGTCTTGTCTGGAGACCTGCAGCCCGGGGATATGCATGAATGGGAAACGCTTGTACCGGACGCCGGCGGGGAGGGAAGACTCCGGGTGGGCTTTGCGCAGCGGGAAAATCGGAACGGGTACTATTACTTTCAGGCAGTATCCAAGAGCGGCGTCAAGTCGGACGCACCGGTGAGCGCGCGGATTCTGCTGCAGCAGAGTCTTGCCGAATTAAAGGAGCATGTGCAGACGCCGGCAAAAAGCGGCCGTAAAGGCGAGTGGTACAACAAAGCTTCCGGGGTCCCGGTAATCCGTTTTGTTTATCCGGAGTATGACAGCGGTGTGCACAGCGGCGAATATGCGGCGCCGATAACGCTGCATTATAAGCTTTGGGTACAGGAAGAGACAGGAGCGGTCCTGCTGCGGCAGGAGGGAAAAGCGGAGATTGGCGTGACACAGACCCAACGCCGGAATGAGGATGGATTTGCGGTCACAGAAGAAAACCTGGAAAAGCACTGTATCCGGTTTGGTTATGACAGCGCGTCAGGCTATGCGCAGGACGGTATTTATACGCTGGAATACTGGATTGACGACCGGGCCGGCAACACATCGGAACGCAGGCGCTACATCTATAAAATCGATACCCATGAACCTTCAGGTCTGACGGTGGCGGTGGACGGCGCGGCCATGGAGGTCGACAGCGCCAGCCCTATTGTGTACGAGCGGTTTTACGCGGGAGGCGTGACTGGAAGCGCGTCCGCGGAGTACGGTATAAGCGGCAGGGCCTCCATAAAAGTCATTCGCGCGGAAAAAATCGGTGATTGGGACGGCACGCAGGAGGAGGGCGGCCGCTTTGAAATCGCGCCGTGTACGAGATGCTTTCTCTACGTGATTGCCGAGGATGGCGCGGGAAATACAACAGAGGGCTGGACCAGAGGGATTGTTGTGGATGACAGGCCGCCGGCGGGGATGCGGCAGCAGGAGCTGATTGTCGAACCCCAAGGGGCGAATGCAAACGGCTTTTATAACAGGGATATCGAAGTAAAAATAGCGGTGAAGGATGTGCCTGACAACGGCTGCGCGGGATTGATGCGGGTTGCCTGTGCAGTCGGGGCAGACCTGCCGGATGCTGCGGCCGACAGGGAGCTTTTCGCTTTTACAAAGGAGCTTCCGACGCAGGAGGAGCTCTGTGCGGCGTCACAATATGAAGTGCTGCAGGTCATCGACGCAAAGGCAAATGAAAGCAATCAGACGTTTTTCAGCGTGACGGCGCTAGATCGCTGCGGGAATACCGCTACGACGAGGCAGGCGCTCAAAATCGATGTGACAAGACCGGAAATAACAATCGAATTCGACAATTGTCATGCCCAAAACGGCAGCTATTATAATGCGCCGAGAACGGCGCTGATCTGTGTGCGCGAGGTAAATTTTGACTCGTCGCTGGTAACGGTAACCGTTACCCGGAACGGTCAGGAGATTGCGCCTGCGCCTTTGAAATGGGAAAGCAGGGGAGATGAGCACTACGCAAGCCTGCCTTTCACGGAGGACGGAGACTATATGCTTTCTGTCAGGTGTACGGATTTGGCGGATAATGTGTCGGAGGAGGTGTCGGTGTCACCCTTTACGATAGACAGGACAAAGCCCGCGGCGTCGGTCCGGCTTATGGGAAATGACACAAATGTTGTAAATTCGGATTATTTTCATGCGAAGGTGACAGCGGTGATAACGGTTATGGAGCACAATTTTAATCCTGCGGCTGTTGACATAAAGACGGATGTGGGTGTAAGAACGGGCACGTGGCACACGCAGGGGGATGCGCATACCCTGGAGATGGTCTTTGAGGGGGATGGGCGTCATATGCTGACAGTGGAGGCTGCGGATCTGGCGGGGAATCGGACGGAGTCGGCGGAGTCTGTCACATTTGTGATTGATACGGCGCCGCCGGAGATTGTCATCTCGGGTGTTGCGGACGAATCCGCAAACGCCGGGGAAGTGCTTCCCGTGATAACGGTTCGGGACGCCAATCTGGAGCAAGGGGATATTTCAATAGAGGCGGCTACTGGCAGCGGGAGGCGCGTGCCGCTGCAGGGGGTATGGTCGTCTGCCCGGGAAGGCAAAACGGTGGAATATGTATGCGCTTTGCCGGAGATGACAAATCAGGAGGATGACATTTATTATCTGACGGTGGAAGCCGCTGACAGGGCAGAAAATAAAGCGTCCCGCGGAATCCGCTTTTCATTGAACCGCAGAGGCTCCGCGTACGACCTGTCGGCGCTTTTTCCTGTGATGGATGCATACTATAACCGCTATGAGACGCTTGGCGACATAAAAATTACGGAGATGAATGTGGATGTAGTGGAGGAATGCCGTTTTTACTTATCAAGAAACGGGGAAATGCTGCCGCAGGTTATACTTTCGGAGGCGGCGCAGAGCGGTTCGGAGCGGCTGGGGTATACCTATGTCTATACGCTTGCGCGCGAAAACTTTGCGCAGGAAGGCGTTTATCGTCTCGGTATTTATTCAAGAGACCGCGCGGGAAACGAGGTGAACAATACGCTTGAGGCAAACGGGGAGGCAGTTGCCTTTGTTATTGACAATACGCCCCCCGGCGTTTTGATTGACGGGGCGTCGTCGGGGATGCTGTATGATACGGCGGCGCATACGGTCCGCGTTATGGTGACGGATAATTTTGCGCTTGATAAAGCGGAGTTCATGCTGGTCAATAAAGCCGGAGAGACGCTGCAGCGCTGGGATTATTTTGAGCTTGCGCAGGACGAGGACGGGGTTGCAGCGCTTACGATACCCGAATGCGCACAGGAACTGTCTCTTTTATTCCGCGCACAGGACGCTGCCGGAAATGAAACGGCGGCAATGCGCGGCTCCGACGCGGCGCCGTCCGATTTTCTGGTAACTACGGACAAATGGATACAGATAATCAAAATGCCCGCAAAAACAATGCTCGGCCGGCTGTCGGCGGGCGCGGCCGTCACAGGGGTGATTGCGCTTTTTCCGGCCTTTGTGTTATACTGTAAAAAGTATAAACCGAAATAAAGGAGACGGTGGCAGCATGCCGACAGTGCTTTTTGTAAACGCGTGTATACGCGGAAAGGATTCAAGGACGCTGGCGCTTGGCGAGAGGCTTTTGGCGCAGATAAGGGAAGCAAATAATAAGGATATGGCGTTTCAGATAGAAGAGATTCGGCTGTCCACGGAGAACCTCATACCGCTCAACTATGAACGGCTGCAGCGGCGGGAGGAGCTTCTTGCGGGCGGCCAGTATCAGGATACGATGTTCGATTACGCCAATGCCGTGGCGTATGCGGATATGATCGTCGTTGCAGCGCCCTGTTGGAACATGTCTTTTCCTGCAGCTTTGCAGATATTTTTTGAGGCGGCCAGCGTTGAGGGGATTACCTATGCCCGCGAGGCGGACGGGACGACCAGAGGACTTTGCCGGGCCGAAAACATGTATTATGTGACGACGAACGGCTATGGAGATACCCGCGGGCTGGGAGCGGATTATGTGGATGCGCTGCGCAGGCTGTATGGCATCAGGGAGCTGCATGTCGTCAGCGCCGGGGGACTGGATATGGAGGGCGCGGATGTGCGCGCGATTCTGGAGGAAACAGCTTTCAAACGGAGGGGCATATGAAAAAGGTGATACGGTTTTACCTAAGGCCCTATTACGGGAGAATGACGATAGGCTTTATCATTAAATTTGTCGGCACGATTATGGATCTGTGCCTGCCGTGGATTTTGGCGTATATGATTGATACGGTTATTCCGCGGGGGGCAAAGGACCGGATTTATTTGTGGGGACTGGTGATGCTGGTCTGTTCCGTGCTGGCGTTTACATTGAATGTGCTGGCTAACCGCATGGCGTCCAAGGTCGCGCGCGATACGACGGAGGCGGTGCGCCATGACCTGTTTGAAAAAATTATGTGGCTTTCCAATGCGAGAACGGACGCGTTCACAAAGCCCTCGCTGATTTCCCGGCTTACGACGGACACCTATAATGTACATCAGATGCTCGGCCGGGTGCAGCGGCTTGGCGTTCGTGCGCCGATTCTGGTAATCGGGGGCGTGCTGGTCACGCTGACGCTTGATCCGGTGCTGACGCTGGTGCTGGTATCCGTCATGCCTTTGACGGCTTTCATTACCTACTATTTTTCGAAAAAGAGCATTCCGATGTACAGCGCGCTGCAGGAGGCGGTGGATCGTTTTGTCCGGCTGATTCGGGAGGATATTGCGGGGATACGGGTGATTAAGGCGCTGTCTAAGACCGCTTATGAAAAGGAGCGCTATGATGCGCTCAACCGGGAGGTAGTCGCAAAGGAGAAGCGCGCAGGCATCACAATGGCGGTTGTGAACCCCTCTATGAATTTGTTTTTGAACCTGGGGCTTGTGCTGGTAGTGCTTGTCGGAGCGCTCCGTGTAAACAGAGGCTTGTCCGAGGTCGGAAAAATACTTGCTTTTCTTACATACTTTACGATAATCCTGAATGCGATGATGAATATCTCCAAAATGTTTGTCATTATCTCGAAAGCAGTGGCCTCCGCAGACCGTATTATGGAGATCATTGATGTGCCCAGGGAGCTGCTGGTGGAGACCTGCGGCCGGCAGCTGCGGGAGGGCGCTTACATCCGTTTTGAAGACGTGACCTTTTCCTATAATAAAACGACGCCCAATCTGAGCAACATCAGCTTTTCCCTGCAAAAGGGAGAAACGCTGGGAATTATCGGGGCGACCGGCGCCGGCAAAAGTACGCTGGCGGCGCTTTTGATGCGGTTCTATGACGCGGATTCGGGCGCCATATACATAGAGGGAAAGGATATTCGATCTATTCCGGTAGAGGCGCTCAGGACAAAGTTTGGCGTAGTTTTCCAGAATGATACGCTTTTTGACGCTTCTATCACGGAAAATGTGCGTCTGGGGCGGGAGCTGACGGATGCGGACATTCGGGAAGCGGTCACCCATGCGAAGGCAAAGGAATTTGTCGAGGAGGCAGGACGGGGCTATGAGGATCGTGTGAATATCCGCGGGGCAAACCTGAGCGGCGGACAGAAGCAGCGTATTTTGATTGCGCGCGCGCTGGCCGCGCGTCCCGACATCCTGATTCTGGACGATTCATCGAGCGCGCTCGATTATAAGACAGATGCCGCGCTGCGCCGCGCACTTTCGGAGCATTACGCGGACACGACGAAAATCATCATTGCACAGCGTGTCAGCTCGATTATGCATGCGGATTCCATTATGGTGCTTGACGAAGGACAGATGATCGGATACGGCGTCCATGAGGAGCTGCTGGAGAAGTGCGCGGTCTATCGGGAAATCAGGGATTCGCAGATGCAGGCATAAGATAATACTTGATAAAGCGCAGACGGCAGACGGCCGGGAACGGAGGGGATAGGCGCTATGGCGGAGGGAAATAAAAAGTATGAAAGGCCTAAAAACCGCAGGGGGACAATACTGCGGCTGGGCGCCTATATGCTGCGGTATAAGCTGTGGCTGCTGCTTGCGCTTGCCATGACGGTCGCAGGCAATCTGCTGGCATTGGTAGGGCCGATGCTTTCCGGATACGCGATTGACGCTATTGAGCCCGGCGTGGGACGGGTGGATTTTGACCGCGTATTTTATTACGCCGGGCTTATGATACTATTCTATGTCGGGTCGTCGCTGCTGTCTTATGCGCTCGCTGTGCTGATGATTTATATCAGCCGCAGGGTGGTCTATCAAATGCGCAGGGATGTGTTTGACCATCTGATGGAGCTGCCGGTGGAATATTTTGACACGCATCAGACGGGGGACGTTATCAGCCGCATCTCCTATGACATCGATACGGTAAATACGTCCCTGTCAAACGATTTGATTCAGATACTTACAACTGTGATCACGGTAGCGGGTGCGATTGGCATGATGATAGCGATATCGCCGCAGCTTGTATTGACCTTTGCGGTGACGGTGCCGCTCTCGATGATTCTGACAAAATTCATTACGGGAAAGACGCGGCCGCTATTTCGTCTGCGCTCCAAAAAGCTTGGGGAGCTGAACGGATTTGTCGAGGAAATGATATCGGGGCAGAAAACGCTCAAGGCTTATTATCAGGAGCGCAGCACAATCGCAAAATTTGACGTGAAAAACGAGGAGGCCGTGGAGGCGTATTACCGGGCGGAATACTACGGAAGCGTGGTAGGCCCCGCCGTCAACTTTGTCAACAATTTGTCGCTTGCGCTGGTAAGCATTTTCGGCGCGCTGCTGTTTCTGGCGGGGCAGATGACAATCGGCAGTATTTCCTCCTTTATCCTGTACTCAAGGAAATTTTCGGGGCCGATCAACGAGGCCGCCAATATTATGAGCGAGCTGCAGTCGGCGCTTGCCGCTGCGGAGCGTGTCTTCAATATGATAGATGAGCTGCCGGAGGCGGCCGACGCTGCGGACGCGGCAGTTCTGTCGGACGCGGCGGGGGAGGTGCGGCTTGAGAATGTACGCTTTGGCTATACGCCGGAAAAGATTATTATTCAGTCGCTCAATCTTTATGCGCCTCCCGGGAAGCTGGTGGCGATTGTAGGGCCTACGGGCGCGGGAAAAACAACGCTGATTAATCTGCTGATGCGATTCTACGATGTGCAGGGCGGATATATTGAAGTGGACGGCCGCCGGATAGAGACGATCACGCGCGCAAGTCTGAGAAAGGCATACGCGATGGTATTGCAGGATACATGGCTGTTTCACGGGACGATTTTTGAGAATATTGCATACGGGAAGGCAGACGCAGCGCTGGAGGAGGTAATGGCAGCGGCGAAGGCCGCAAAGATTCACGGCTATATAGAGCGTCTGCCGCAGGGATATGACACGGTGCTGACGGATGACGGGACCAATATTTCAAAGGGGCAGAAGCAGCTTTTGACGATCGCGCGGGCGATGCTCCTGGATGCGCATATGCTGATTTTGGATGAGGCGACCTCCAATGTGGATACGATGACGGAGCAGCGGATTCAGCAGGCGATGCGCAGATTGATGGAGGGGAAGACCTGCTTTGTGATTGCGCACCGGCTCTCGACAATCCGCAATGCGGATGTGATTTTGGTGGTCGATCACGGGGAGATTGTGGAACAGGGGACGCACAAAGAGCTGATGGAGAAGAAAGGCTTCTACCACCAGCTCTATAGAGCGCAATTTGAATAGGGATAATTTACTTATATAACTGCATCAGATAGTCGATAACGACGTTTTTGATTTCGCTCTGTGCCATGTAAGCGTCTCCGTACAGCGCCTGGGTCTGGGTTACATAGTCTGCGCCGTTTTCCTCCGTCATCTCTGCAAGGACCGCTTCCATGTCGATGGAAAGACCGGCTTTCTCATAGATAGCCTGATATACCATCAGGGTTTTCAGCGTATCCTGTGCCCGCTGTGTCAGGGCCTTTTCGTACGAAAGCTCGTCCTTTGCGCCTGCCGCTTCCCATGCGGTATTGTACGAGACGCCATATGCGCCCAGCATTTGGTTATAATAAGCCATCATGGTTTCGTCATCGAATTTCGTGAGAGACTTCATAATCTTCAGATAGCTCTTAGGGTAGGCGTTCACTGTGGAATTCTCCATAATGTAATTCGTAAGATACTCCTGCAGATGCTTTTCGTAGAATTTGTTCTCCACCTTCGCGCGGTACTCGGCCGCCGTGGAAACACCCTCTGTTTCCGCAAGACTCTCCGCTACAAAGGCGTCTGTAAGCTCGGGCGTAACATAAATGCCGTTTATGGTGACCGCAAAGCTGGCTTCCTTGCCGGCAAGCTCCGCGTTGGTATAGCCTTCGGGAAAGGTTGCCAGTACGGTAAGTGCTTCGCCCGGCGCATGGCCGATCAGCTGCTGCTCAAAGTCGTCAATAAAGGTGCCGGAGCCGATGATCAGCGTGTATCCGGCGCCGTTGCTGTTTCCGCCCTCAAATTCAACGCCGTCTATGGATCCGACATAATCAATATTGATCTGGTCTCCGTCGGCAATCTTCAGGTCCGGTTCTGTTTTGAGCGCCGTGTGCGCGTTGAGGGTTGCGTCAATATCCGCGTCTACCTCCTCCGCCGTCGCGGCAACCTCCTCGGCCGGCACAGGAATATTTTCGTAATCCGCCAGTGTGAGCGAGGACAATACGTCGACGCCTTCAATCTTACCGTCGGCGGTGAGGCCGGCGCTGTAATCGCTGTTTACCGCGGTGCGGACAGCCATCAGATAAATCTGCTTTCCCGCGAAAAACGCAATCACCAGTAAAACTGCCGCAAGGGCGGTGAAGCCGCTTATCCTTGCAATGCGCTGCGCACGTTTTTTCTGTGCGACCTCTTTTTTGCGCTCCTCGCGCTTTGCTTTGCTCCTGCTGATGCCCGTATCGTCATTAGCGCCTGTGTTTTTATTCTTTTTCATTGAAAATCCTTCCTTTTCCATATTTTCCGTATTAAAAACTCCCATTGCCTAATTTAACATAGTTTTATAAAAAAATAAATAGCTGGGACGGATTTCACAAAGTTTTCAAAGTTTTCCGGCGGCGGGAGATGGCAGGATGCGGGACTTGACAATATACAGGCGGTCAGAATATAATCTTTTTATAGGTGCTTTGTACAAACGCTTTAATGCCGCAGCGATTTGCGGGCGAATGGAGGTTAAAATGAACGTAGATGATATTCCGGTACCGTCGGCAGCGGCAATCAGGGTGAGCAAGGAAGGAAAATCAGCCGTATTTTACACGACGATTATCCAGAAGACGGACAATAAATATATCTATGCAATGCCGGTACATATTGATAAGAAGCTGGTCAATTTTGAGGCGAAAGGGTGTCTGAAGGAGTTGAATATCGAGTTTGCACCGTTTGAGTTTTATGCGTGGAGAAATATTTCCATAATTAAATTTGTCGAGGCGGGAAGGACATACTTAAGAATCAAGACGACAACCCCGGGTGTAAAGTCCATGCCATGGCCGGATAAGGCGCTGTCTGCCAGGAAGGAAAAGCGCAAGGAGGTGCTTGAGGACGCATATATAGCAGAGGAAGGAATGCAGGGATGAGAAGATTGTTTTTGGCGGCGGCAGCCTGCGCATGGGCGCTTGCGGGCTGTTCCGCGGAGTTTGGGGAGGGCAGCGAGCTGGCAGAGGGGCTCAAAGACGCTTTTACCCAGGAGGTAAAGGCATTTTTCGAGAATAGCGACCTGAGTGATACATTGGGAATCAGTAAAGAGACGCAGGCGCAGATTGAGGAGTCCCTGCGCAGCTATATTGACAATTATGAGCTGGATGAGGAAGGCCTGAATGAGGCAAAGGCCGCCGTGAATGAAGTTCTTGAGAATGCGAAGGGGCTTTCAGCGGAGGAAATTGAGAATAAGCTTTCCCAGATTTTTGAAAAGCAGGAGTAAAATAATAAAACGCAGGCTGTCGGCCTGCGTTTTGGATTTTAAATCATCCGGATGATTTCCGTATTGGGCGTGGTGCGCAAGTCGTGATAAACCGTTCCGGTAAAAACGGTCGGACTCGACAGGGCGTCTTCGTGGATTTCCGTTATTTTGCCCTGGATATTTCCCGTGAGACAGACGCGGCGCTCCGTATAAATATTGGCGATGCGTGTAAGAATCGGTACAAGATTCGGGCCGTATTTCTCCTCTCCCTGCTGTTCAAATACACGGATTGCCTGAAAAGGGGTGAGCGCAAGCCGCTGCGCACGGGGATGCGTCATGGCCTCATAGGTATCGACGATTGCACAAATCAAAGCATACGGGTCAATCCGCTCTGACTTGAGCCTTGCCGGATATCCGCTGCCGTCGCAGCGCTCATGGTGCATAATCAGGGTGCTGATCACATGCGGACGAAGCGTCCGGTTCTTTAAAAGCTCATAGCCCAGATGAATATGGTGCTGCATCTGTATAAACTCTTCGGGCGTCAGCTTGTCGGGCTTCCACAGAAGCTCGTCGGATATCTTTGTCTTGCCGATATCGAACAGGAAGCCGCAAATCGTAAGCGTATCCAGCTCCTCCTCGCTCATTTCAAGCCATTTTCCGAAGACATAGCACAACAGGCCGCAGTTAAAACAGTGGTTATATGTAATCTCATTTTCGTTGGGCATAAGGTTATATAAATAATCAATGAGCTGTTCTCCGTTCATCACAGAACCCATAATATCGTCCCGCAGGGACAACAGCCTGGTCGTGTTTAAATCCAGTCCGGTATCGAGGACCCGCATGATCTTGACAAATGAGGTAAGCGACACCGTATAGGTATCGTTAAACCGCTGGAAATGGGGATGCGCATGAAGATGCTTATACCGCGACATATCGATCTCATGCGGCTCGGAGAGCGCGATTTCTTCAATATTATATTCGTTCAGCATCTGTATCCGCTCTGTCGTTATAGAAGAGTTTGCCTTAAAAAGCAGCTCCTTTGCAGGGGAATACACATCCTCATATATTATCATACCCGGTTTAAGGGATGGGGTTGATAGTTTAAACATAAATACACCTCCGCCATTCAATTGTATACGCTAACAAAGCATCCTCTGCTCATAATAATACCATAAAAACCATTTTTTTGTACATAGAAAATAAAAAAATCAACCGCATACGGCGCGCGTCCCGGAGTCCAATGCGTCCGGGCAAGCAGAAGTGCTAACGGAAGACGGGCGGTTTTGTGCAATATTCCGAAATATCCGGATATGGGCAGATTAATTTGAAAAATAGCATCGGGCGCGGTAAAATAAATATCATTATGCGGATTTTGGACTGCTATTTGAAAATATGGAAAAGGGGCAGAAGGACAATGGGTAAGAAAGAGTTAAAGCTGCCGTCGAGAGACGGTATTCATCAGCTTCATGTGACCGTGTGGGAGCCGGAGCAGCAAATCAGGGCGGTTGTGCAGATTTCACATGGCATGGTGGAAATGATAGCGCGTTATGAGGAGTTTGCCCTGTTTTTAAACCGGCACGGCATTGCAGTGGTGGGAAATGATCATTTGGGACATGGGGAAACTGCCGGATCTGACGCGGATTTGGGATATTTTTGCCCGGAAAATATGAGTGCGACAGTAGTGGCGGATCTTTACAGGGTGACAAAGTACGCAAAAAAGAAATATCCGGGGGTACCGTATTTCCTGCTGGGTCACAGCATGGGATCTTTTATGGCCCGAAGGTATCTGATGACCTACGGAAACGAGCTGACAGGCGCGGTTATCTGCGGTACGGGAAGCCAGAAGAAAAGCGTGCTGCTTGCAGGAAAGGTGGTGTCCGGCATTATGAGGGCCGTGCTCGGCGACCGGTTCCGCTCGAAGCTGTTAAAACGAAATGCATTCGGGGCTTATCAGAAGCAGATTGAAAATCCCAGGACACAGAGCGACTGGCTCACAAGGGACGAGGCGGTTGTTGATTTTTGCATGACAAATAAATATTGCAGCTTTGATTTCACCGTAAATGGGTACAGGACGCTCTTTGACGTGCTTGGCTTCATTCAGAATAAGAAAAACGTGAACAGGATTCCCAGGACGTTGCCGATTCTGTTTATTGCGGGAGGCGCCGACCCGGTAGGAAACTACGGAAAAAGCGTCAAGGCAGTTTAC
This sequence comes from uncultured Lachnospiraceae bacterium, assembly GCA_949948735.1. Taxonomy (GTDB): domain Bacteria; phylum Bacillota; class Clostridia; order Lachnospirales; family Lachnospiraceae; genus COE1. Next base: position 35,870 of record CATLGV010000018.1, read on the forward strand.
GCGGCGTATAAGGCGGCGGGGATTAAAAAAGTGAATATCCGGATATATCCGGGGGACCGCCACGAGATACTGAATGAGCTGGATAAGGATCAGGTATATGCGGATGTGCTTTTGTGGCTTGAGCGGCTGATACCGGCGTCAAAGGGCTGACGCCCGCAGCCCGCGCGTTGTGCGGAAGCGTTGACAGTCCGTATAAAAAGTTATATAATATATCCACTAAGGGCCGTGAGATTTACGGAATTGTACAAGGACTGAGAGGAAGTATAGGAAGCGAGGAGGAACCAATATGCGGATGGTAAAAAAATTGCTGTACGGGATTGGAGGATTATTGGCACTTATACTTCTTTTTGTTGCGCTCTGCCATTACAATCCGGGACTGGCCGCCAAGACAGGCGACGGCCTGCGGATTGCCATTGGTATGGAGTCGCCGCAGAATACTTCGGCGGCGGCAGTCAATGTGGCGCAGGGCGGTTCCGGAGGCACTTCCCCGGCGGGAAGCCCTTCGACGCAGCATACGCTGCCGGACAAAGCGGAGTCTACGACAAATCTGTCAATGATGGGAGCAGGCCCGAATCCGCGGTTGTTGAGCACGACAGTGACGACGGGGGCGCTTCCTGCAGCGGCGGCAGAGGATGAGGGAACACTCAAGATACCGGGAAAGGTAGCGGATCTGAACGGATATATTCCGATAAGAGCCACCGGTACCGAGATCAGCCAGAAAAACGCCGACGAGATTTTATCGACGCTCACCAAGGGGAGAACCGGCGACCGGCTTACCTTTGAAGAGCGGATATATCCGTATTATCATATGCTTAATGACACACAGAAGGCATTGTACCGGCAGATTTACGCGAACGCGGATGCATTAATTGATAACTTTTCTCCGGTAAAGTCTGTTGTGTCGACCGATTTAAAGAACGCTTTTACCGCGGTGGTAAATGACCATCCGGAGCTGTTCTGGGTCGAGACGGCGTACCGTTACAAATACGCGCCGCTGGGCGAGGTCGCGGAGATCAAGCTGACCTTTAATTCTACAGTGAACGATATTGATAAGGCAAAGCGTGAATTTGAAGCCGCAGCCAAGCTGATCAAGGACAGTACCTATGGGCTTTACACCGATTATGAAAAGGAAAAGAAGGTGCATGACGAGTTGATTGGGCGCGTGAAATATGACGCAAACGCGCCGATGAACCAGAGCGCGTACAGCGCGCTTGTTAATGGAAGGACCGTCTGCGCTGGCTACGCAAGGGCCTTCCAGTATGTGATGCAGCAGCTGGACATTCCCTGCTATTATGTGACCGGTTATGCCGGGGAGAATCATGCGTGGAACATTGTCGGGCTTGATGACGGCTGCTATAATGTAGATACTACATGGGACGATACAAACCCCAATACCTATGACTATTTTAACTGCTCGGATGCGGACTATGCCGGGAATCATGTGAGAAGGGATTTATCCGTGTATCTGCCGCCGTGTAACGGCAATAAATACAGCGGCTTAGAGGTGAATCCGCCGGATTCTGTACCAACGCCGCCGTCGCAGACGACACCGCCTTCCACAACGACACCGTCAACCTCGACACCGCCGTCGACGTCGACAACGACGCCGCCTTCCACAACAACAAACGCAGGACAGCAGATCACGGTTGAGACGGTGCGCGGCGGAGGTGATAACGGATACCTTTATAAGCTTGAGGATTATTATCTGACCTGCTTTGAGGAGATGATGCGCACGGACGCAGGTACGATAACCTTTGACGTTATTGTGCTGGATGAAAAGATGTGGGACGATGTTTATAATGCGTATGCATACGGGGACGTGCAGGACGGTTTTATCGAGCGGTATCTTGTAGAGAAGCATAAGAACAGCTGTAATATCAGTGTAGAGGCGCAGCTAAGAAGCGACGGAAGCTATCTGCTGCACCATACGGCATATATAAAATAAATGTTTGACGGGCAGCCTTCGGTTAAGGGGGGCTGCCTGATGCATTTCAGGAGATAACCATACCTTGAATTGACAAGGGCATATGCACCTCAAGGCATGCGCGTCCGCCGAAGGCTCTGAGGAAGCGATGATTTAATCAGCGCTTCCTTAGAGAATATTTAGAGGCGGATATAGTATCATTTCGTAGAGTATCATATTTTCTGTTATTTTTTCATGTTTTTTGTAATTTTTTCAATTTTTTTGTAACCTTTTCCTGTTTTGAATCGTCTAATGTATAGGAAGGGTCTCGTCGATAGCGGTATTTTATAAAGGCAGAGCAGGAAACGGAAATTACGGAAGAACACTTAAAAGCGGGAGAGACTATGGGGAATCAGGCGCAGCGGAAGCGGGAACTGGAATTGTGGGAGATAACGAATGCTTCCAAGGATAGGAATATGCGGCTTGTGCGGCAGAATAGCGTGGGACGGAAAGGATATGGAGCGTCATCGCACGGCAAAACGCGTAGCACGAGGACGCCGGACAGGCGGAGCCTGTCGGTGAACCTGCCGGAGCATATGCAGGGCCGGCAGCGCATGTCGTCAAATACAACAAGGCGGAATCCGCAGGGAACGCCGCGGCGGAGCGCGGCAGCGGGCACACCGCGGCAGGATATACAGAGACAGCCTGCAATGGCGGCAGGCGGACGGAAACGAATGTCAAAAAATCAGCGCGCACGGCGCAGACGTGTGCGGCGCCGCCGCCGTGTGGCAGCTTTGCTGCTGCTGACACTGGCTGTGGGAATTTTTCTGGCGGGCAAATCTCTCTGGCAGCGGCTTGATATGGAGGTTCGGGCACAAAGTGCGGGCGGCCGGCAGGCAGGGGAAGTGCAGGATATGGCTGCCATGGCAGGGAAGGAGCCGGCGGGGCCGGTGATTCGGGAGGATTTTCTCAGCATCAGTGAATACAACCGCCCGGGGACGGAGCTTTCCGCAGTCAACAATATTTTTGTGCATTATACGGCGAATCCGAGGACCTCGGCGGCGCAGAACAGGAGCTATTTTGAGAATCTCGCGCAGACGCATGAGCGGGCGGCCAGCGCGCACTTTATTATCGGGTACGACGGGGAGATTATACAATGCATTCCGCTTGAGGAGGAGGCGTACGCGGTAATCGGCCGGAATCATGATTCCATTTCTATAGAGTGCTGCTATATCAGCAAGGACGGCGCGTTCACGCAGGAGACCTATGACGCGCTGGTATATATGCTGGCGATGCTCATAGAACGCTATGATTTGGACGCGCAGGATATCCTGCGCCACTATGACTGCGGCGGCAAGCTCTGTCCGCTGTATTACGTGGAGCATGAGGACGCATGGCGGAAGCTTCTTTCCGACGTGGAGCAGTACCGGCAGGAGGCCGGAGAGGCCTTAGCAGAATAAAGATACCCTTGAGTGACAGGAGTGTGCCTTTGTCAATAAAGGATAAACTAAAGAGAATCGTTTAAAAGGCAGTCTGATGCAGAAGCAGGCTGCTTTTATCTTGTCCTGTCAATTGAGGGTAATATTTGGACAGGATATTCAGCTAAGGAAGGGTGCTTTGACTTAACAGGAATAATTTGATAAAATAAGGTGAAAATTGTAGATTTAACGGAGCAGGGGCATGTTATTCAATTCCTATATCTTTATCTTTTTGTTTCTTCCCATTTCGCTGCTTGGCTGGTATGGGCTTAACAGAATAAAGAAATATCAGACGGCGCAGATTTTCCTGATTGTCATGTCCCTGTGGTTTTACGCGTACTTTAACAGCAGTTATCTTGCCGTGCTGCTGGCAAGCTGTATGGCAAATTATTTGTTCAGCCTGATTCTTACCCAAAAGCCTGCGCTGTGCAGGCCGGTGCTGATTATGGGCTGTGCTGTCAATCTGGGGCTTCTCGGCGTATTTAAGTATTACGATTTTTTCGTGGAGAATCTGAATGCCGTATTTCATGCAGGCTTTACCTGCAGGCATATCCTTCTGCCGCTGGGCATCAGCTTTTTTACCTTTCAGCAGCTTTCCTACATAATAGACAGATGCAGGGGAAGGGCGCCCCATTACAGCCTTGTGGATTATCTGAGCTTTGTGACATTCTTTCCGCAGCTGATAGCCGGCCCCATTGTGCTGCATACGGAAATCATTCCGCAGTTTGGGGATTTGGAAAAACGCAAATTCCGGATAGACGATTTTGCGTATGGCATCTGTTATTTTGTCTTTGGACTGGCCAAAAAGGTATTGCTTGCGGATACGCTTGCAGGCGCCGTAAATTACGGGTTTTCGGAGATTGCCAAGCTGGACGCGCCCGCGGCGGCGGTGGTTGCGGTTTCCTTTATGCTGGAGCTGTATTTTGATTTCAGCGGTTACTGCGACATGGCGATTGGCATTGGCAGAATGTTTGGCATAAGGATACCGGACAATTTTAACGCGCCTTACAGATCCGCTTCCGTAAAAGAGTTCTGGAAGAGATGGCATATGACGCTGGGAAGGTTTTTTACGCAGTATGTCTATATTCCGCTTGGCGGGAACAGGAAAGGCGTATGCAGGACCGTTTTGAATACGATGATTGTCTTTACCCTGAGCGGGCTGTGGCACGGCGCGGATTGGAGCTTTGTCCTGTGGGGCTTCCTGCATGGCCTAGGGGTTTCGGTAAACGTAATATGGCTCAGGCTTGCGCCCGGGACGGGAAGGGAAACGCAGCCGGGGCAGGGCAGTTTTGGAAAGCGTCTGCGTCATTTTGGCTGTCAGGCGGCAACCTTTGGCTTCGTATGTCTTGCGTTTGTCTTTTTCAGAAGCGATTCCGTTGCGGACGGTTTTCTTTTTATGAGACGATTGTTTTCCGGAGACAGCTATCACTTTGTCAAATATATTGCGGATAACCTGTCTTATGCGGAGCTGTATGTGCCCACCAAGCTTATCTCAATGAGATTTCCCGCTTTCCTCAGGGATTACCGCATGTATGTCTATCTTGCGATTCTTGGCGTGAGCATGGTTCTTGCTCTGGGAAAGACCACAAAGGAACGCCTCGAGGGCAGAGCGCTGACGGCGGCCTTCTCATGGAAAATGACAATTCTGTTTGTATGGTCGGTCATTTCCCTTACGGGAGTCAGCACGTTTTTGTATTTCAATTTTTAAGGAGATCAGGCATGGAGAAAAAATTTGTCACGCGCTTTTTGATACAGTCGGCCGCGCTCCTGCTGCTGATTGGGGCGGCTGTAGTGCTGGCGGATCCGTTTTACCATTATCATGCGCCGGCGGGAGGCCTTAAGGCAGTTGCCAATAAGGCGGAATACCAGTGCATCGGGACCATTCGGAATTTTGAATACGACGGGCTTCTGCTGGGCTCCTCCATGGCGGAGAATTATAATGACCGATGGCTTGACGAGGCCTTTAGCTGCAAGACAATCAAGGGGATCAAGAGCTCGGCGTCCACGATGGATCTGCTGTATTACCTGGAAGCGGCGTATCAGGACCACGAGCTCCGGTATGTATTTTATAATTTAGATTTGTTTGCCCTCAGCGCGGAGCTCAAATGCCATTTTGAAGACGAAGGAATGCCGCTTTATTTATATAACGACAGTATTCTGGATGATGTGGATTATCTGTTCAATAAGGATGTATTGTTTGAATATATTCCGTATCAGCTTGCGGTATCCCTGAAGCAGGACTATGACGAGGGAACGAGCTATAACTGGGCGCAGTATAAAAGCTTTTCGCAGGAGGAGGCGCTGCGCCATTATGAGCGGCCTGCCGTTTCAGGGGTAAAAGACTTCGGAGAGGATGAAAGGGCGGCTATTAACGCGAATGTGGCGCTTCTTGCGGAGATGGCGGGGGCGCATCCGGAGACGGAATTCTATTTTTTCTACCCGCCGTATTCCCTGCTGTGGTGGGATTCCGTGGACAGGGACGGCCGGACGCAGGAGTATCTTTATGCGGCGGGCAGAGCTGCGGAGACCCTGATACCTTATGAAAATGTACATCTGTACAATTTTCTCGCGGAAGAGGATATTGTCTGTAATCTGAACTATTATATGGACGCCATGCATTTTTCGGCCGATGTCAACCGGTGGATCGTGGAGCAGCTTAAAGAAGGCGGTTATGTGCTGACAGCGGAGAATTATGAAGAAGAAATGGCGCGGCTTGGCAGGCTGGTGGAAAGAATGACAGAGGAGGATATCAAAAAATATTTTCCGGAAATGGGGGAAGAGACATGGGACGGCCCGCAACTATATGGAAGCTGATTGGCCCAAGGCCGTATGCAGCGGCGGCAGCGGCGCTGCTGTTTATTCTGCAGGCGGTGCTCGATGTTGTCGAGGTGCTGGTGCTGGAGCGTTTTATTGACGGCTTTTCCGTTCTTCTGACCAGCTTTGCAACCCTGACGGGCGCGTTTGTGCAGCTGTTTGGGCATGCGGGTGAAATCCTGCAGACCGGCGTTATGTCGGAGGCGTTTTTTGCGCTGATGCAGCTTGAGGCGCCGGACGGCACAAGGAGGATGCCGCCGGCAGACTATGCGGGGGACGGCGCTGACGGCAGTGGGGAAATCGCGCGGCTGGAGCGGGTGTCCTACCGCTATCCGAATGCGGAAGGCTTCGCGTTAAAGGATATATCCCTGTCCGTAAAAAGAGGAGAACGGATTGCGATTGTGGGCGAAAACGGCGCCGGGAAAACGACGCTGGCCAAGCTGCTTTCCGGGTTCCTTGTGCCGACGCAGGGCAGCCTGACATTGGGCGGCATCCCGCGCGGCGAGCTTATGGAGGACAGCTGCTTTGCACAAATCAGCGCGGCGTATCAGCAGTTTGGCCGCTACAAGCTTACGCTGGCGCAGAATGTTTATCTGGGCGACGCGATGGAGGACGGCGGCACGGCAAAGCCGATGGATGCCGGGAGAATCCGCCGGTCGCTTGAATGGGCGGGCGTACTGCTCTCCGATAAGCCGGAGGAGCTGCTTTTGGGAAAGGAGTTTGGCGGGACAGAGCTGTCCGGCGGGCAGTGGCAGCGTCTGGCGCTGGCGCGGTGCTATTACCGGCAGCGGCCGATTCTGTTTTTTGACGAGCCGACGGCGGCGATTGACCCGCTGGAGGAGACGGTGCTTTTCGGGAAGCTGGAAGAGCTTGCGGCCGGCCGGACGGTTCTTATGGTCACGCACCGGCTCGGGGCGGCGCGCGGCGCGGACAGGATTATCGTGCTCGAGGACGGCGGCATTGCCGAGCAGGGAAGCTTTGCGGAGCTGACGGCACAGAAGGGGCGTTTTTATCGGATATGGAACGAGCAGGCAAAATGGTATCAGGCATAGAAAAGGGCAGCGGAAATCCGCTGCCCTGAAAGCTTTATGTACAGGCCCGTATCGGAAAGCTGCCGCTTAACCGAAATATCTCTTCAACAGACCCTCAAATGCCTTGCCGTGTCTTGCCTCGTCCCTTGCCATCTCGTGTACCGTATCATGGATTGCATCCAGATTTGCAGCCTTTGCGCGCTTTGCAAGGTCAAATTTGCCTGCGGTAGCGCCGTTCTCGGCCTCCACTCTCATCTCAAGGTTTTTCTTTGTGGAATCTGTTACAACCTCGCCGAGCAGCTCCGCAAACTTCGCAGCATGCTCTGCCTCCTCCCACGCGGCCTTCTCCCAGTATAAGCCGATTTCAGGATAGCCCTCTCTGTGAGCGACTCTTGCCATCGCAAGATACATGCCGACCTCAGAGCACTCGCCGTTGAAGTTTGCCCTTAAGTCTGCCAGAATATCCTCGCTGACGCCCTTGGCAACGCCTACGACATGCTCTGCCGCCCATGTCCGCTCGTCGTTCTGCGCTACAAACTTCTCAGCGGGAACGCCGCACTGCGGGCACTTCTCCGGTGCGCTGTCGCCTTCGTGTACATAACCGCATACGCTGCATACATATTTCATATCTTTTTCCTCCGTTTTCCGCCCTGTGGGCATATTATTTTTGCAGGCATTCCCTGCATAGTCCATGGAAATAAATCGTATGTCCTTGTATTATTCCGTCGAAATGCCTGCCTGCCGCTTCATCGAGAAGGGGCAGGCCCTCCAGCTGCAGGTCCATCACGCGGCCGCAGTCCGAACACACAAAATGATGATGGGGCGACGTATCCGCATCAAAGTGAACCGTATCCGCATCCCCGAAGGAAAGTCTCCGGATAATGCCGGAATCGGCCAGCTGGGCGAGATTCCGGTAAACGGTGCCCAGACTGATGCTCGGATACTCCCGCTTCACATGAGCGTAAATAACATCTGCAGTTGGGTGATCCTTTCTCGAGACGAGAAAGGACAATATAGCCTCTCTCTGCCGGCTGTATCTCATCATCATAGTTCGTTCTGCGGCCTTTCTGAACCGGGTGTGCGGAAGGGATATGCTTCCGATAAAACAATAATAGGAACGATTACTGTTATTATAAAAGAAAGCGTTATAAAAATCAAGTCCAAATTGGAAAAATATTCCGCGGTTTTCAAAGACATAAAAAAATCATTAAGAAAATCAAAAACCCCTATATTTCATCGGAGAGTATGATAAAATGACAATAGAATTTAACGAAAGGAACATCCGTCTATGAAATTAAGAGCGAAAATGATGGTTCTGTTTCTCGGCATCATTCTGGTTCCCGTGATTTTTGGCGCGGCGGCGATTTTCGGCTTCGGCTACCATGAAAACGTAGACATCATAAAAGAGCTGACCAAGCAGGATATTATGATAGGCGCCATGATCAGCAAACGGTTTATGGGGTTTCTGGCGATTGCGATGGTGCTGATACTGATAGCGACGAGCGCGATTGTCACGGCGTGGGTGACCAACGACATCTATAAGCCCATAACGGAGCTGAGTCATGCCATGCAGCATATTGCCGAGGGCAATTTTGACTACAGGCTGTCCCCGGCAAACGAGAGCGAGGTCGGCAAGCTTTACAGCAATTATGAGCAGATGCGCCTGCGGCTGAAGGAAAACGCCGAGGAGACGTATCAGAGTGAAAAGAAATCCAAGGAGCTGGTAAGCAATATTTCGCATGACCTTAAGACGCCCATTACCTCGATAAAAGGCTATGTGGAGGGCATTATGGACGGCGTGGCCGACACGCCCGAGAAGATGGACAAATATATCAAGACCATCTATAACAAGGCAAACGATATGGACCGGCTGATCAATGAGCTGACGACATACTCCGGCATTGACACCAACAAGATACCGTATCATTTTCATATTTTAAACATATCGGATTATTTTTCAGACTGTGTGGAGGAGGTCGGGCTGGATCTGGAGCAGAAGAGCATCTGCCTCAATTATACGAATCTGGTCCCTGCGGATACCTGCATCGTGGCAGACCCGGAGCAGCTTAAGAAGGTCATCAACAATATCATCAGCAACAGCGTGAAATACATGGGGCATGACAAGGGGATTATCGATATCCGTATTCTTGACGAGGCGGAGTCGGTGAAGGTCGAGATCGAAGATAACGGAAAGGGAATCGCGGCCAAGGATATCGGCAATGTCTTCGAGCGGTTCTACCGGACGGATTCCTCACGCAATTCCATGCAGGGCGGCAGCGGCATCGGCCTGAGCATCGTCAAAAAAATTATAGAGGATCACGGCGGGTATGTATGGGCAACGAGCAAGGAAGGCGAAGGCACGTGTATGCATTTTGTAATCCGCAAGTATACGGACAAGCGGGATGAATTTGTCATTTAAAGGCATTTATAATAAGAATGGAGGATTTTATGAGCAGAATACTAATTGTAGAGGACGAGGAAGCGATTGCGGAGCTGGAGAAGGATTACCTGGAGCTGAATGATTTTGAGGTCACGATTGAGAACAGCGGCGATATGGGGCTTGCAACGGCGCTTGCGGAGAACTTCGACTTGATTATTCTGGATTTAATGCTGCCGGGAATCGACGGCTTTGAGATCTGCAAGCGGATTCGCGAGGACAAGGATGTGCCGATTCTGATGGTGTCGGCGAAGAAGGACGATATAGACAAGATCCGGGGGCTTGGCCTTGGCGCGGATGATTACCTGACCAAGCCGTTCAGCCCCAGCGAGCTGGTGGCGCGTGTCAAGGCGCATATGGCCCGCTACAACCGGCTTGTGGGCAGCCACACCAGGGAGAATGACATTGTCGAAATCCGGGGAATCCGAATCGACAAGACGGCCCGCAGGGTGTTTGTGAACGGGGAAGAGCGGACGTTTACGACCAAAGAATTTGATCTTCTGACCTTTTTGGCGGAGAATCCCAACCATGTATTTACAAAAGAGGAAATCTTCAGGGAAATCTGGGACATGGATTCCATTGGCGATATTGCCACGGTAACCGTGCATATCAAGAAAATTCGTGAAAAAATCGAGACGGATACCTCAAAGCCGCAGTATATCGAGACGATATGGGGCGTCGGATACCGGTTTAAGCTATAGCCTTCAAAGGATACAGGAAGGCATCCAAAAACATCAAATTTTAATGGCATAGGATTGTATAAAGTGGACAAAATGATATTGTATGAGGATGATGCGCTGATTGTGGCGCATAAGCCTGCGGGAATCGCGACGCAGACCGCTAAAGTCGGGCAGGCGGATATGGTTTCCCTGCTTCGCGGATACAGAAAAAAGCGGGGAGAGGACACCTATATCGGCGTGATTCACCGGCTTGACCAGCCGGTGGAGGGGCTGCTTGTGTTTGCCAAGACTGCCGACGCGGCGGGAAAGCTTGGCGCCATGCTGCAAAAGGGCCGGATAAAAAAGCAATATGCCGCGCTTGTTGCCGGGCTTCCTGAGACGGAGGAGGGGCGGCTTTGCGACTATCTGCTGCACAATCAGCGGGAGAATGTCTCGTCGGCAGTGCCCGGCGGAACGCCGGGAGCGAAGGAGGCGCGGCTTTTGTGGCGGCTTGTCCGGCGTTTTCCCGAGCACAGGGCTTCTCTGATAGAGATTGAGATTTTTACCGGAAGACATCATCAGATCAGGGTACAGATGTCAAACGCGGGGATGCCGCTGCTTGGCGACGTCAAATACGGTTCCGGGGTCTCGCGGGAGATCTCGGAGCAGATGGGCATAAGCAGTACGGCGCTGCTTGCAAACAAACTGCAGCTGACGCATCCGGTCAGCCGAAGGCCGATGGCGTTTTCGATAGCGTATCCGGAGCAATGGTGTCGGGAGGATGCTTACCCTTGTTAATCGAGGGTAAAGGAGGCCATAGAATTGAGTATGGATGGGATGCATAACTGGACGAATTATCTGGAGACAATGCGGGGCCGCCTGCTGGTGGTCAATGATGCGGACAGCCTGATTTCGGCATTGGCGGATGTCAAGGGAATCCCGATCGCGTTGTCGACAATTGAGGATGTGATGGACGGAACCGGACTGAATATGTCCCTCTCGGTAATCTGCTCTGAGGTCAGGCTGGCAGGCAGGGTCATGTGCCTTGTAAGCGACGACATGTTTACGACGGTTCAGCTTAATCTGGATACCGTAAGGAGGATTCATTCCAAGGTTTCAACCGACGGCAAGGGCGTGGTAATGAAGCTCATCATAAAAAATGGAGCGGAGTTTTTGCTGATGTTTCATACGGAGGTTACGGAGGAGGAAGAGCGTGCGGAATGAAAAATACAGGAATGCAACGAAGCTGCGGAGGATTCTGCGGCTTCGTTGTTTTTTGGGCTTTTACTTGCGCGGGCAGCGGGATAGGCGTATAATTCAAGATAGTAAACGGACAGGCGGGAGGTGTGTCGGATGGAGTACCGCAGGAAGGCGGATTTAAAGGTAGAATGCATTGTTTCAAAAGAGGATTTTGACTTTTTCGGCGTGACGCCGGACGACATACTGGAGCGGACGCAGGCCGGCGTTCATTTTCTGAAAAAGCTCAAGGAGCTGTGCGCCATGACGCAGAACGTGACGTGGACCAATATCGCCTATACGCTCAATATTACCGTTCTTGGAGACGGGAGCATGGCGCTGGAGTTCAGCGAATGCATATCGGATTATGTAGCAAGCTTAAAGCACTCCATGATGATAGCGGGGGAGGAGACGAAGCCGCCGCTGGAGGAGTTTATTCAGGCGCTGGAGGAGATGGACGAGGAGCACGGCAGGAGGCTTATAGCGCGTTTTGAGAAAAATACGCGTGAGGAACAATAGAAAGGAGCGGCAAAAGCAGTGAAAACAGACATTAAAAAAATCTACGCATGCTTTCCGGGAGGAAAGCACAAGGTACTGACCATGAGCTATGACGACGGGAAGCAGGAGGACCGGCGGCTTGTGGAAATCTTCAACAAACATGGAATCAAGGGCACGTTTAATGTCAACAGCGGGTTGAAGGACGATCCCGCGCGTATTCCGCAGGAGGAATACAGGGCGCTGTATCAGGGGCATGAGGTGGCCTGCCATACGGTATCCCATCCGACGATTGCACGGTGCCCGCTTCCCGCCGTGGCCCAGGAGGTGCTCGAGGACAGAAAAAGGCTGGAGGAGATTATGGGCTATCCGGTGCGCGGGCTGGCGTACCCGAACGGTTCTTATTCAAAGGAAATCTGCGATATGCTGCCGGCGCTTGGGATACGCTATGGCAGAATTGTCGGCAACAGTGACGAGTTCGCGATGCCGGAGGATTTTTTGCGCTGGAAGGCGACCTGCCATCACAACCACAGGCTTTTGGAGCTTGGGCAGCAGTTTGTCGACTTAACCAAGAAGCAGTATCTCTATATGATGTATGTGTGGGGGCACAGCTATGAGTTTACCAACAATAATAACTGGGAGGTCATGGAGGACTTCTGCGCGCTGGCCGGGGGACGTGAGGACATCTGGTATGCGACAAACATAGAGATTGTGGATTATATGGATGTAGTAAAGCTGGCGCAGTTTGCGGCGGACGGCTCCTTCGTCTACAATCCGTGCGCGCAAAGCCTCTGGATCTGCGTGGAAGACAAGGCTTTTATGGAGATTAAGGGCGGAGAGCTGGTGCGGCTGTAACGGGTGAAATTTTCGGAAAATTGCAGCCAGAGGGATACACTTTTGGAAAAATTTGTGTTATGCTTATAAAAGATATGAAATTATAAAGAGAAGGCAGGGAAATACAATGAACAAAAATCACAGGATTATCAGGCGGATAGCGGCATTTGTTTTCGGGGTAATCATATCGGTGTTTTCGCTGGGCGCATATACGGTGCAGGCTGCCGAGACGGCGCAGAATACCGCTGAGGCTGCCGCGTCCGGTAACGCGGGCGGCGCCGTATTGATTTTGATGGGCGGTATGCTGGTCATTATCATTGCGGTAGTACTTTCCGTAGTGGCAAGCGTTGTATCGAGTGTCGCCGCGGTATCGGTGGACGAGGATTAGCAGGAGGGTAAAAAATGAACATTTTAGTAATTAACTGCGGAAGCTCCTCTCTGAAGTATCAGCTGATCGACAGCGCTTCGGAGACGGTGCTGGCCAAGGGGCTGTGCGAGAGAATCGGAATCGACGGCAGTGTCCTTACACACACGCCGGCAGGGAAGGATAAGGTAAAGGTTGAGACGCCGATGCCCAATCACACCGTGGCTGTAAAGCTTGTGATTGACGCGCTGACCAATGCGGACCACGGCGTGATAAAGTCGCTTGACGAGATTGGCGCAGTCGGCCATCGTGTCGTGCACGGCGGCGAGAAGTTTGCGACCTCCGTTGTGATCGACGATACGGTTCTCAAGGCCATCGAGGAATGCAACGACCTGGCGCCGCTGCATAATCCGGCGAATCTGATCGGTATTAATTCGTGCAGGGAGATTATGCCCAAGGTGCCGATGGTGGCGGTATTTGATACGGCCTTTCACCAGACAATGCCCGAGAAGGCATATCTCTACGGACTGCCCTATGAGTATTATGAGAAATATAAGGTACGCCGTTACGGCTTCCACGGCACAAGCCATGACTATGTGTCCGCAAAAGCGGCTGAGCTGCTTGGCAGGACAAGGGACGACCTGAAGATTATCGTCTGTCATTTAGGAAACGGCGGTTCGATTTCGGCGGTGAATCACGGCAAATGCGTGGACACCAGCATGGGGCTTACGCCGTTAGAGGGCCTTATTATGGGAACGCGCTCCGGCGATATTGATCCGGCCATCTGTGATTTTATCTGCCAGAAGGAAGGTCTTACGCCCGCCGAGATGAACAATGTGCTGAATAAAAAGTCCGGCGTTCTCGGCCTTTCCAGGGTATCGAGCGACTTCCGCGATATTGAGGCCGCGGCAAACGACGGGAATAAGCTTGCGCGGGTGACGCTGGATGCATTCTATTACAGAGTGGCCAAGTATGTCGGCGCATATGCGGCGGCGATGAACGGCGTTGACATCATCGCGTTTACCGCAGGCGTCGGCGAGAACAATATATCGGGACGCGCGGAGATCTGCAAGTATTTCGGGTATCTTGGCGCGGAGCTTGACACGGAAAAGAACAATGTGCGCGGGGAGGAGCGGATTATCTCCAGGGATGGCAGCAGGGTAACGCTGATGTGCATTCCGACAAACGAGGAGCTTGCGATTGCAAGACAGACGCTGGCGCTTGTAAAATAACGCGCGAAGCGATACTTGCGGAGGTGGGAAATGGCTAAGAGCGAAAGATTTGAGAACGTTTATTCACAGGGAAAAATAAATGTCATGGAAATATGGGTGGATAAAGAGACGGGCGTGAACTATGTGTTTCACGCAAGCGGATATGCAGGAGGAATGACGCCGCTATTAGACAGGGACGGAAAACCGGTTATTTCTCCGATAGGACCCAATTATTAAGCAGGCGCTGTTTCCACAGCGGACATCCAAATTCCGCAGGAAGGACACTTTCCCGAAAAAGAAGTTATTTCATTGAGTTTTTATATTTAATCCTTTATACTAAGGAGGACACGACTTAGTATAAAGGATTTTACATTATACGAAGAATCAGAAAGTCAGGAGGTGATCTGATGAAGCTTGTTGTTTTGGAGAGAGCAAGCCTTGGGAAGGATGTTGACATTTCATTTTTTGAGGAGTTTGGCGAGGTCGTATATTATGACAATACTACTGTCGAGGAGACCGGGGAGCGGGTTTCTGACGCGGACGTCATTATTGCAAGCAAGCTTCCGTTTAATGCCGGGACACTGGCGGGGGCGGCGCATTTGAAGCTGATTTGTGAAACGGCTACAGGGTATAATAATGTAGATCTCGCGTATTGTAAGGAGCGGGGCATCCGTGTGACGAATGTGGTGGATTACTGTACCTCTGTCGTCGCACAGCATACCCTGGCGATGACGCTGTATCTTATGGAGAAGCTGCCGGTTTATGACAACTATGTCAAAAGCGGCGCATACCAGAACGGGTCGGTTTTTACGCAGTTTGAGCCGTATTTTACGGAGCTTTGCGGGAAGACATGGGGGATCATCGGCCTCGGGAATATCGGACGCAAGGTTGCGCAGATGGCGCAGGTATTCGGCTGCCGTGTGATTTACTATTCCGCATCCGGAAAAAATACCGCATCTGATTTTGAACGGGTGGATTTTGACACGCTGCTTGCCGAGTCCGACATTTTGTCCCTGCACTGTCCGCTGACGGAGCGGACGGAGAAGCTGATCGACGCCCGGGCGTTAGAAAAAATGAAGGAAACCGCGATTTTGATCAATGTAGCCCGCGGTCCTGTCGTGGACGGGAACGCCCTGTATGAAGCGCTTGTAAACGGAAGGATTGCCGCGGCGGGGCTGGACGTCCTGGAGAAGGAGCCGATTACGGCCGATAATCCCCTGGGCAGGATTAAGGACAGCACGAAGCTGATTATCACGCCGCATATGGCGTGGGCAAGCCACGAGGCAAGAGCGCGCTGCGCACGGGAGGTCTACAGGAATATCAGGAGCTTTATCGCGGGCGAAGCGCGCAATGTTATTGTATAAAACGGAGAAAGGTTGAATAAAACGTTTTAGGATGGAGGAAAAAATGGAAAAAATAACAAGCTTTACAATCGACCACATCAGGCTGCAGCCGGGCGTATACGTCTCGAGAAAGGACAAGGTCGGGGAAAGCACCGTTACGACCTTTGACCTGAGAATGACGTCTCCGAACGAGGAGCCGGTGATGAACACTGCCGAGGTGCACACGATAGAGCATCTGGCGGCTACTTTTCTGAGAAACCATAAGGATTACGGGGAGAAGACGGTTTATTTCGGTCCGATGGGCTGCAGGACAGGCTTTTATCTGCTGCTTGCAGGGGATTACGAATCAAAGGATATTGTACCGCTGATGACGGAATTGTTCGAGTTTATCCGCGATTATAAGGACGAGGTTCCCGGCGCAAGTCCAAAGGACTGCGGGAACTATCTGGATATGAATCTGGGCATGGCCAATTATCTCGCAAAGCGGTATCTGGATAATGTACTGTACGGAATCGGAGCGGACAGATTGGTGTACCCGGAATAGGGAGAAAGGACGGACAGGATAATGAACAAAATAGGGATTATCGGAGCAATGGAGCTGGAGGTATCGGAGCTTCAGTCAAAGATGGAGACGGATAAGGTTGTTGAGAAGGCGGGCATGAAGTTCCACGAGGGCACGCTTGGCGGCAGAAATGTCGTGATTGTGCAGTGCGGCATCGGCAAGGTAAACGCGGGTATCTGCGTGCAGATTTTATCGGACGTCTTTGACGTGGACGCGGTGATTAATACGGGCGTCGCAGGGTCTCTGCGCGCAGAGATTAATATCGGGGACATTGTGGTGTCCACGGACGCCTGCGAACATGACATGGATGTCAGTGCGCTTGGCTACAAGCCGGGAATCATCCCGCAGATGGCGGAATCCTTCTTTAAGGCGGACAGGGCGCTTGCGGAAGCGGCGATTGCGGTGTGTAAGGAGGTCAATCCTGATATTTCCGTATATGAGGGGCGTATATTGAGCGGCGATCAGTTTATCTCGGACGGAGCAGTGAAGGACAGACTGATTGCGGAATTTGACGGCTCCTGCACAGAGATGGAAGGCGCTGCAATCGCGCATGCGGCATTCCTGAATCATATTCCGTATGTTGTCGTGCGCGCCATTTCGGATAAGGCGGACGGCAGCGCGCATATGGATTATCCGGAGTTTGAGCGCGCAGCCGCGGCACACTGTGCGAAGCTGGTTGAAAATCTGGTGGTCAGGCTGTAGGAATGGGCTTCGGGCTGCCGGATAAGGGGAAAGGCGGAATTTATTTATGAAGAAAAGCGGTATTTTGTTCGTCCTCTGCGTTCTGGCGTGCATGGCATTGCTGGGCGGCTGCGGTAAAAAGGAGACTGCGTTTGAATATGTCTACCGTGGTTTTCTGATACAGGATAACGGACAGACGGTACCGGAGGGCGTCCTTGTCATTGACAGCCAGGAGCAGTACGAGGCGTTTTTGGCGGCGTACAATCTGGGGGCGGTCTATCCGCTTGCAGAGACGGACTTTGCGAAGGAGACCTTGATATATTATGGGGCGCGCAGTGCGATGCCCACGCGCGGCTGGTCGGGAGAGATTACGTCCGTGGCGGAGAGCGCGGACGGGACGCATGGACTCATACTCGGAATGGACGAGGAGCTGCGCTATGGCGGCGGGCGGCAGCAGGAGACGGTCGCGTATCAGATTATTACAGAGGCTCCGATAGACGTTGTCGAGGTACATATGCTGAAGGTCAAAAAGGACGCTTTGACACAGGACACGGTGCGCGCAAACGCGTGGCAGGCGGCAGAGTGAGCCTCAGAACGGGAGCGTGTGTCAGGCAGATACATATATAAAGCAACGGGAAGCCGAAATGTGCGGGAACGTTTGCGGAAGAACAGGGAGAGTGCGATGGGAACAGTTACGATTTTGAAGGAGACGCCTGAGAATCCGATTTCGCTGATGGGGGAGCGCGCAGGCGTATGCTGGGGCGCGGATATCGCGGATGCCGGAAAAAACTATAAGCGGGGACTGGACTGCATCCGGTCGGGACATCACCGCGTGATGGAGTATGTGAATGTCGATATGATTTTGGACGGGTATTCCGCGCGGGTTATCCGGGAGTGGTATACCCATATCGGCGGCGCGCCGACACGGCTGCAGGCGAGTACGCGGTATATTAATTATAAGGACTTCTCCTATGTGATTCCGCCGGCCGTTGCGGCCAGCGGGCAGGCAAAGGCGGTATATGAAGCGGCAATGTCCGCGATTGCGGAGGCATGCGCGACGCTGGAGACGGAGCTGGGGATTCCGCGTGAGGACAGCGCCATGCTCCTGCCGCTGGGCATGACGACGAGAATTGTGGATAAGCGCAATGTCCGCAATCTGATTGAGATGTCGCATCAACGGCTTTGTACCCGCGCATACTGGGAGTATCGGCAGCTCATGCACGATATTAAGGAAGCGCTTGGCGGATATTCGGAGGAGTGGCGCTATCTGACAGAGCATTATTTTGTTGCAAAGTGTGAGGTCTTTGGATACTGTACGGAGAAAAAAAGCTGCGGGCGCCGGCCTTACAGAGAGGCGGCCGGAGACTGAGCGAGGAGGCCGCAGGCGAAGACGAATCAGGAGGGATTGCGATGGGAATACATTTTGGGGTGGATTATTATCCGGAGCATTGGCCGCGCGAGCGCTGGGAGACGGACGCGAAGCTGATGCGGGAAATGGGCGTACAGGTTGTCAGAATGGCGGAGTTTTCATGGTTCAAAATGGAGCCGCGCAAAGGCGAGTTTTGCTTTGAATGGCTGGAGGAAGCTGTCGCGCTGCTTGGAGCGCATGGTATCAGGACGGTTCTGGGAACGCCGACGGCGGCCCCGCCCGCATGGATTATCGAGGAAAATCCGGAAATACAGCCGATAGACCGTCAGGGCCGGCGCAGGCATTTCGGGGGACGGCACCATGACTGTCAGTCCAACGAGGCGTATCGCGCGCATATCAAACGCTTTGTGACAGCAATGTCACAAAGGTTCGCGGATAATCCTCATGTCATTGGCTGGCAGATTGACAATGAGCTTGGCAATTCCCACGGGGATCTGTGCATGTGCGATTCCTGCAGGGCGCGTTTTCAGCGCTGGCTTGAACAGAAGTACGGTACAGTGGAGCGGCTGAACGACGCGTGGGGAACGGCATTCTGGAGCCAGGGCTATAACAGCTTTTCGCAGGTCGGCACGCCGCTGATTACCGCGGTCGGAGAGAACCCCTCCGCAATGCTGGACTGGAAATGCTTCTGCTCCGACCTGATTGTTGATTTTGCAAAATGGCAGGCGGATATTATCCGGGAGAACTGCCCCAGGCACTTTATCACGCATAATTATATGTGCTTTGACGATAAGGTCAATTATTATGATCTGGGGACGCTGCTGGATTTTGTGTCCAATGACATTTACCCTGCAGGGCACTGGCAGAAGCAGCCGCACCAGCCGGAGTATGAGCTTGCGGCGTGCCATGATGTTGTCCGGAGCTATAAAAAACAGCCGTTTTGGATGATGGAGCAGCAGGCGGGAATGGCCGGCTGGGAGGTCATGGGCAGGGCGCTGGAGCCGGGACAGATGTCGGCGTGGGCGATGCAGTCCGTGGCGCACGGCGCGGACGCGGTCGTATTCTTCCGCTGGCGGAGCTGCGCGATGGGGACGGAGCAGTACTGGCACGGCATATTGGGGCACAGCGGCAGGCCCGGACGAATCTACGAGGAGGCGAAGGCACTGACGCACCGCTTCACGGGGCATATGGATGCGCTTGAAGGAAGCATGCCCTGTCCGGAGGTGGCGATTGTCCACAATTTCCGGCAGAACTATGCGCTGCAGATACAGCCCAACCACCCCCGGCTGCGCTACGTGGAGCAGCTTTATAAGTATTATAAGCCGTTCTACGACGGCAGGATACCGGTGGATTTTGTACAGGATACGGACGATTTGTCCGGCTACCGGCTTGTGATAGCGCCGCTGCAGTACCTGATGACGCCCGAGCTGGAGCGGCATTATATGGAGTATGTGGCAGACGGCGGCCATCTGGTGCTGACAATGCGCACCGGCGTGAAGGATGCGGATAATATCTGCATGACGGAGCGGGCGCTTCCGGGAAAGCTTGGCGAGCTTTGCGGTATTGAGGTGCCGGAGTATGATTGCCTGCTGGAGACCGTGGGTGGCGTCCAGTATGACGGCGGAGACTATGAGACAGAGAAATGGTGCGATATAATAAGCCTTGACGGCGCGCATGCGATAGCGGAGTACACAACCGGCTTTTACAGGGGGACGCCCGCAATTACGGAGAACGCATATGGAAAGGGCGCCGTGTGGTATGTGGGAACTGAGCCGGGAACGGAATTAATGGCGGCACTGTCGGAATATATTATAAAGAAAAGCGGCGTACAGGCGTTGGGCACGGCCCCTGACGGCGTGGAGATGATGACGCGCCAAAAGGATCAGAAAATATGGCTGTTTGTCATTAATCATACCGGGAAGGAGCGCACTTACCGCCTGAACGGGACGTATACGCTTCTGGAGGGAGAGAAGGAGGGCGTCCTTGCGCCTTATGAGGTGCAGCTTTGGGAGCGGTTTGAAAAAGCGGAATGAGGAGGGATGCGGATGCGGATTGCGGATATGCACTGCGATACGATTTCCGCGATATGGGAAGGCAGACGGGCGGGCAGGACGCAGCGGCTTGCCCGGAACGCGCTGCAGGTAGATATACAGAAGCTGAAGAAGGCGGGCTATTTGCTGCAGAACTTCGCGATGTTTGTTGATTTGAGCAGGGATCTGGATCCCTTTGCGCACGCGATGGAGCTGATAGATCTGTTTTATGAGGAAATGGACGCCAATAAAAATGACATTGACGTCGTAAAAACATACGGAGATATTTTCGACAATGAAAGACAGGGGAAGCTGTCCGCGCTTCTTTCGATAGAGGAGGGCGGCTGCTGTAAGGGCAGCCTTGAAAATCTGGAAAGGCTGTACGCACGCGGTGCGCGGATGATGACGCTGACATGGAATTATCCGAATGAATTGGGGTTTCCGAATATGGCTTCCGGGAGTGAGCCGAGGCCGGACTGCTTTGATGGTTCGGGGGGGCTTACGCCGCAGGGCTTCGCTTTTCTGGAGCGGATGGAGGAGCTGGGCGTCATCGTCGACGTGTCGCACCTGTCGGACGCGGGCTTTTGGGATGTGGTTTCTCATACGCGAAGGCCCTTTGTCGCGAGCCACTCCAACGCACGGGCAATATGCGGCCACCGGCGCAACCTGACGGATGAAATGATCAAGGCAGTCGGGGAGCGCGGCGGCGTGATCGGCCTGAACTATTACAGCAGATTTCTGGATGAGCGGGAACCGGAATATGCCTGCGTGTCCGCAATCGCGGCGCATGCCAGACACCTGCTTCGTGTCGGTGGAAAGGAGTGTCCGGGGCTTGGCTCGGATTTTGACGGAATAGACTGTCAGCTCGAGATGCAGGACTGCTCTCAGCTTCAGAAGCTTGTCGACGAGCTGGAAAGGCAGCGGTTTACAGCGGAGGAAATCGAAAATATCCTCAACCGCAACGTTCTGCGCGTATATAAAGAAATCCTGCGGTAAAGCCGCAGGATTTTTAAGTCAATTAAGGGTATGCAGGTATGGCTGCTGCTCATCGCCTGCGGGAAAAAATATATCGGCGTCACGCAGCGTAATCGACATTGGCGCCGCGCATATTGACCGCATCGCGGGCCTTCTGCTCCTTAACGTATGGGTTCTCCTCATTGCTGTAACGGATGGTCGTGTTGGTCGTACCGCCCGACACGTAGGTGCGTCCGCATTCGGGACATACCGAGGTATGGATGGATACGGATGCATTCACCACTTCGCCGTTTTCCTGTGCCGCTTTCTTGTAGGCGTTGGAAACGTGCTCGTTCTCGTGGGCACGCACTCTTGCGGCAGCCGATTCGGGAGAGATGTGTGCGGCGGCCTTGAAGGAAACGTTGCCCTCGTCCGATCCGTCCTGATATTTGCGGTTCTTGCAGGTATCGCAGTCCTCCGGTGCGGAACGTCTGCCGGGCTTCCTGACCGCGTCAGGATCCGGGCTGTGTCCGTCAGCCTTTTGTACCCCGTTTGGCGTGAAGCCCTGATTCTCTGTGCCTTTAAGGGCTTCGGGAGCCGCCTCCTGCGCGCCTGTTGCTGCGCCAGTCCGGTTATACGGAGCTGCATAAGTGAGATTATTGGGATATAATGCGGATGTAGCGCCAATCGTCATATTGAAGACCTCCGTTTCTGCGAAATATATTGTTTGCGGGACAGTCCTGCAAACGTTCAAAAGCATGTATCGACATGCTGCATGCCATATATGCTTTTTTTGTATTATAATTATAAAAAGTATAGCATAGAAACCCTGTGCTCTTCAATACCATACAGGGCAATTTTTGAAATTTTCAGATGAGAATCCTGGGTGTTCACTATATGCATTTTTTCGGGTACCGTTTGCAATGCAAAAACGCATATGCTATGATAAAATAAGTTTTAAGGCGGTGCGCGCACAGACGGATTAGGCGGGACATTTTTAGAGCGGGCACTGCCGCACTACCGATAGCCCGGAGATAAGATTTTCCAGTATACAGACGGTGTGACAGAGGCTGCCAATGCGGCGCATGAGCTTTACGGCATGGAGCGCCTTACGGACGTCCTTGTCAGAAACACATCCAAGCGGCCTGCGGAGCTTCTTCCTGCCGTAAAAGCGGATATTGATGCGTTCGTAGGAGAAGCCCCGCAGTTTGACGATATTACCATGCTATGCGTAGAATATTTTGGAAAATCCGGCGTAAATATGACTTGAGAATATGGGGGGCAAGACATTCCCGAGTAGAAAGACCCGGATAAAAGGACCTGATATTGAGGCGGAGGATACTATGGAGAAAAAAGAAATCACAATACGGACCGCGTCCCCGGAGGATGTGGGAGGGCTGCTGGAGATTTACGCGCCATATGTCGAGCAGACGGCGATCACCTTTGAGAACGATGTGCCGACGGTAGAAGAATTCGCGGCGCGCATGGGGCAGGTGCTGGCAAAATATCCGTACCTGGTGGCGGAGCAGGAGGGCGCGCTTCTCGGCTATGCGTACGCAGGCCCCTTCAAGACGAGAGCGGCGTATGACTGGGCGGTGGAGACATCTATTTATGTCCGGCAGGGCAGAAAACGCATGGGCATCGGCAGCCGTCTGTATGAGGCGCTGGAGAAGGCCTTGAAGGCGCAGGGCGTCCTGAACCTGAATGCCTGCATCGCCTATGCCGTAACGGAGGACGCGCATCTGACCAACGACAGCGTGCGCTTTCACGAGCGCTGCGGCTATAAGCTGACCGCGCATTTTCATCAGTGCGGTTATAAATTTGACCGCTGGTACGATATGGTGTGGATGGAGAAGCTTATCGGGGAGCATACGCCAAATCCGCGAAAGGTGCGGCCGTATGGGAGTCTATAGGGATTGATAACAGGAAGAATATGGTGCGATTGAGGGCAAAAGAACGATAGGGCGCCGGAGCATATAGCAAGGGAGAAGTAAAAATGAGCGACGTTATGCAATTTTCGGACAGGGAAGAATTCAGGCAATGGCTTTGCGAACACTGCATGTCGGAGGCAGGCGTCTGGCTTTTGTTTGGCAAAGCCGGCGGGCCAAGGACAGTCAAAGCAGGAGAAGCGCTTGAAGAAGCGCTCTGCTTTG
Organism: uncultured Lachnospiraceae bacterium; assembly: GCA_949948735.1. GTDB lineage: Bacteria > Bacillota > Clostridia > Lachnospirales > Lachnospiraceae > COE1. The sequence goes on from CATLGV010000018.1 coordinate 59,424, forward strand.
GCTGGATTGACGGGCAGATGCAGAGCATTGACGATAAGACGTATAAAAAATACTTTTCCATGCGCAGGGAAAAGAGCAAGTGGTCGGAGAAAAATAAGGCGTTGGTCCAGAGCCTTGAAGAGCGGGGGATTATGACCGATTTCGGCAGAAAGAAGATAGAGGAGGCTAAAAAGAACGGCCAGTGGGACGCGCCAAAGCCCCCGGCGGTCACGGAGGAACAAATTGCCCGGCTCTCCGCATTGTTGGAGGCGTATGAGCCTGCCTTTACCAATTGGCGGGCAATGTCTCCGTCGGTAAAGAAAACCTATACGCGGGCGTATTTAGACGCGAAGACGGAGGATGGGCGAAAAAAGCGAATGGACTGGATTGTGGACAGGCTGAATAAGAATTTAAAGCCGATGTGATTTCCGCGGCAGCTCTTGTGCGGCGTCCCGGAACAACAAAATGTCAACCATGAAAAAATGTGGTTGACATTTTGCAGATTCAATTGTAAACTATTTTTGGATATATGTTTACAATTAGAGCGCGAGGAGGAATTACAATGGATGACAGGAAGGCAGAGCAGGGAAAGGTAACTGGCAAAACAAAGGAGCTTGTGTTGATTGCGTTGATGGCGGCATTGATTTGTGTGATGGGGCCGCTCTCGGTGCCGATACCCGTCAGCCCGGTGCCGATATCGCTGGGGACTCTTGCAATTTATTTTTCCATTTATGTGCTGGGCATGAAAAGAAGTACGGCAAGCTGCGTGATATATCTGTTAATCGGGTTCGTGGGGCTTCCTGTGTTTTCGGGCTTTACGAGCGGACCTGCAAAGCTTTTGGGACCGACGGGCGGATACTTAATCGGCTATATTGTTCTGACGCTGATTTGCGGAGTGTTCATTGATAAGTGGAGGGGGCGGATACTGCCTGCCTTTGCCGGTATGATAATCGGTACGCTGGTATTTTACGGCCTTGGAACGGCGTGGCTGGCATACCAGGGGCATATGAGCTTTGGCAGCGCGCTCGCGGCAGGAGTACTGCCCTTTATTCCCGGAGATCTGGCCAAAATCATCGTGGTGCTGCTGATAGGTCCGCAGGTCTGCAAGCGTCTGAGAAAAGCAGGGCTGCTTCAAAGTTAGCATTGACTTACTACGGGCAGGTATAGTAAAATTATGCCAGAGCTGCTGAGGGAGTAGTTGGCCGCCTCATAAGAGAGGCGCGCGGTAAGTCAACATACTGATTTGAGGCGGGATTCCCGCAAATAGAATCTGGCTTATCTTAATTAATGAGACTCAGGTATAGCCGGCGCAGAGGCGCTTGTTTTGCTGTACTTGAAGTTTGCATTCCCCGCGGTACAAAAGCAGAGAATCAGGCACAGCAAATACGGCTGTGCTTTTTGATTCCCTGAGACACAAAGGCGATGGGGCGGGCAATAATCATGCCGCTCCGGAATGGAGGAAAAATGGATTTACTGACACTGTTTCTGCTGGCGGTAGGATTGTCCATGGATGCCTTTGCGGTATCTGTGTGCAAGGGGCTTGCGATGAACAGAATCACGGTGCGCCAGGCCGCCGCTGTGGGGTTGTGGTTTGGCGGGTTTCAGGCCGGTATGCCGGCGGCCGGGTTCCTGCTTGGCAGAGCCTTTGCCTCCTATGTAAATGCCGTTGCGGATTGGATTGCGTTCATACTGCTTGTTTTTATCGGGGCGAATATGATACAGGAGGCGCTTTCCGGGAAAGAGGAAGCGGCGGACGCTTCGCTTGCGCCGGGTAAAATGCTTGTGCTTGCCGTTGCGACAAGCATTGATGCGTTTGCAGTCGGCGTATCCTTTGCCTTTATGGAAATCGGCGGGCTGATTCTTCCGGCGGTGCTGTTTATCGGAGCGACGACCTTTGCGCTTTCCGTGGCGGGCGTGAAAGTGGGCAATGCGTTCGGCGCGCGGTATAAAGCCAGGGCGGAGCTTGCGGGAGGCGTTATTCTGGTGCTGCTGGGTATAAAGATTATCGTGGAGCATTATCTGTAGCTTACCGCGTTTGATAAAACGCGCTCCTGTCACAGGCCCGTGAAAGAATGAAACAAAATAAACTGTCCATACTATAATGAACAACAAATCCGTCTGCCCCCTGAGGCTGCGGGAAAGCGATAATGGAAGGTTGGAGTGGGTATGGACTTTTTGTGGCGCAAGGATTATCAGCGGGTGGTGCTGTATATTGTGACAGTGGTGTTGGTTCTGGCGGTATTAAAGTATCTTTTGCCGTACTTTCTGCCGCTGCTGCTGGCGCTCCTGCTGGTCGTGCCGCTGCAGCGCTCATACCGGAAACGGGAAAACCGGCAGAGAACGCACCCCAAAAGGCATAACGGAAACGGGCGCAGCTTTATGGCGGGCGGGATTCTGTTCGGCATTATTCTGCTGGCGGCGCTGCTGTTGGTCGGGGCGGGCACCTTCCTGCTCAGTAAGGCCAGAGAGCTGATGCAGGACATGGATTCCCTGACGGAGGGCGTTGGGCGGATAATATCGGATATTTGCGCGCGGGTCGAGGTTTTCTTCGGACTGCAGAGCGGCTTTCTGGAAGAATGGCTTTTTGAAAAGCTCAGAACACTTGGCGGCGGGCTTACCCAAAACAGCAGCGGGCTGCTCGCGGGCGGCTTCCGGTACGCTGCGGTACTGGGACGCGTTGTAACGTTTATGGTTGTAAGCTTTATCTGCGTTGTGCTCTTTGCGCGGGAAATCGACAGCTGGGAGCAGGGGCTTTTGCGGCTTGCGACGATAGAACCGGCGATTGACCGTATTCTCTCCATTATCATCCGGATAGGGAAAAAGCTCGGAAGGATGATCAAGGCCTATCTGAGGACACAGGGCATTATACTGCTGTGCATCAGCGTGACTGCCACGGGCGGGCTGTTCCTTGGCGGAATGTCGGAGGCCTGGTTTTACGGTGTGCTTGCGGGGGTTATGGACATTCTTCCGTTTATCGGAACGGGTATCGTGCTGATTCCGATTGCCGTTGTCAGTCTGATACGCGGCAACCTGATGGGCGGGATTATCGTTACGATCACCTATTTTTTCTGTGTGCTGATACGGGAGCTTCTCGAACCGCGGCTGCTGGGAAACGGGATGAAATTCTCACCGGTTGCGATACTGATTTCCGTGTATGCGGGCGTGATGTTTTACGGGCTGAGCGGGGTGATTCTCGGCCCGATCACGCTGATGATTCTCGTGGAGCTCGGGAAGGAGATTTTTACCTGAAATGCTTACCCTTAATTGCCCAAGGTATACCTTTGTTCATTAAGGGTTTTAAAATATGCACAAAAAAATCCCCGCGAAACGGCCATCCGTTTATAATCCGCATAAATATGTGATATACATGTATACAACATATTGACAGACGCAGGCGCCCTGTTATATAGTATGTTAGGAATAAAAGAACAGACGAAAAACCGCGGAAATGGGGGAGAAAATGAAAGCATATAAGGAAATGACCAAGGAAGAGCTGCGTGCGCTTCAGGTGGAGCTGAAGGCGCAGTATGAGAAGCTGAAGGAGGCAGGCATCAAGCTGGATATGTCCCGCGGCAGACCCGGAGCCCGGCAGCTGGACTTATCGACCGCGATGCTGGATGAGCTCAACAGCAGCACCGCCTTTAAAGGCGCCGACGGAATGGATATCCGCAATTACGGCGTGATTGACGGCATCAAGGAGGCGAAAGAGCTCTTTGCGGAGCTGATGGAGTGCCCGGTTGACCACGTGATGGTATTTGGCAACTCCAGCCTCAGCATTATGTATAATCTTATATCCAGCGCAATGCTTCACGGTATTGGTGGAAATACGCCGTGGTGCAAACAGGATAAGGTAAAATTTCTCTGCCCCGTTCCGGGTTATGACCGGCATTTTGCCATCACGGAGAGCCTTGGCATTGAGATGATCAATATTCCGATGGATGAGAACGGCCCGGACATGGATATGGTTGAACGGTATGTCAATAATGACCCGGCCGTCAAGGGCATCTGGAACGTGCCCAAGTATACGAATCCGGCAGGCACCGTTTATTCGGACGAGGTTATCCGGCGCTTTGCGCGCCTTAAGCCCGCGGCGCCCGATTTCAGAATTTTCTGGGATAATGCCTATGCGATTCACCATCTGTACCCCGACAATCAGACAGAAATTCTCAACATTGTGACGGAATGCGAGAAAGCGGGGAATCCGGATCTGTATTACGAATTCTGTTCTACCTCAAAGGTGACGTTTCCCGGCTCCGGCGTGGCGGCGCTGATTGCGTCCCCTGCCAATATTGCGGAGTTCAAGAAGATTGTGTCGATACAGACGATCGGATACGACAAAATGAACCAGATGCGCCATGTAATGTTCTTTAAGGATGCGGCAGGCGTAAAGGCGCATATGGAGAAGCATGCGGAGATTTTGCGTCCGAAGTTTGAGGCGGTGCTGAATTGTCTGGAGGCAGAGCTTGGCGGCCTTGAAATCGGCAGCTGGATCAAGCCGCTTGGCGGATATTTTATTGCCTTTGATACGCTGGAGGGCTGTGCGAAGCGCGTTGTGCAGCTGTGCAAGGATGCGGGCGTGGTGATGACGCCGGCCGGCTCCACCTATCCGTATATGAACGATCCTGCCGATACAAGCATTCGTATTGCGCCGACGCTTCCGTCGGCAGAGCAGCTCAAAAAGGCATGCGAGGTGTTCGTGCTTTGCGTGAAGCTTGCGTCTGCAGAAAAATATCTTGACAATTAAGCCTGTAAAAGGTATCTTGATAACAACGGACTGCACTGTCGTCTGGGCAGTCCGAAATAACATATAAAGAAACGCTAGGGGTGCACATCGCTGAGACTTTACCCTCATTACTTGAACCGGATAATACCGGCGTAAGGAAGCAGAATTTATATGCCTGTGTCTGGCTGCTCTGACGGATTCGGAGCGGTGCGGCATGCATATAAGACGATGTTGACCTCCTTGCGGATGCAAAGGAGGATTTTTTATGTTGTACAATGTGGTAGTAAACGAATGGGAAGAGACAACCTTTGTCCCGACGGCACTTGGAAACGTACTGCTTGCGGTGCTTTTTGCGCTGATTTTGGCTGCGGCGGTCATCGCCGCGCGCGTGTATCGGAAGAAGCGGGCAGAAGACACACGGGAGAGAGGCAGCTCCGTAAGGCAGCTGACCTTCTGCGCAATGGCAATTGCACTTGGCACTGTGCTGTCGAATATCAAGCTGTTTGATTTACCGATGGGCGGATCCGTCACGTTGTTTTCCATGCTGATCATCAGCCTGCCGGGATACTTTTTCGGGCTTGGCGCAGGGCTTCTTACAGGTGTGGCATACGGCGTGCTGCAGCTTATCATAGACCCTTATGTCTTATTTCCGATGCAGATGGTAGTGGATTACCTTCTCGCGTTCGGAGCGCTGGGGCTTTCCGGGCTGTTTACAGACCGGAGGAACGGGCTGGTGAAGGGGTATCTTATGGGCGTGGCGGGCCGATATGTTTTTGTGGTTATATCCGGCTGGATCTTCTTTGGCGCCTATGCCTGGGAGGGCTGGAGCCCGTTTTGGTATTCTCTGGCCTACAATGGGTCTTATATCTTTACCGAGGCGGCGGTCACGGCTGTTCTGCTGCAGCTGCCGCAGGTGAAAGCGGCCTTTGCGCGCGTAAGAAAAACGGCGCTGGCATAAAGAACTGCAAATCTAAAATAATTGTGCGGAAACGTCGAAAGAGCTTGACACTGACGAAAAAATTCCCTATCATTTTCATAGGGCCCGAAAAAATGTAATCGGTTTCAGGACCTGATTTTCGGAGGTGTCATATGCAGTCTCAAAAGATAAATACAGGGAAATCCATAACGATATATGATATTGCAAGGGAGGCCGGCGTTTCTCCGGCAACCGTATCCCGCGTTCTGACCAACAGCGCCAATGTCCGCTCCGAGAAAAAGGAGAAAATACAGGCGTTGATTGAAAAGTATGAGTTTAAGCCCAATATGCTGGCGCGGGGGCTGGCGGATACCAAGACGCAGACGATCGGCATTCTTTCGGCGGATATCCGCAATCCTTATTACGCGTCCATGTTTATCGCCTGTGAGCAGGCGGCGCGCGAGGCCGGATATACGGCACTGCTGTGCAATTTTCTGGGAGAGCGCGAGACGGAGATGCGGCTGTTAAAGAGCCTTCAGAAGCAGAAGGTGGACGCGATTATCCAGTTTGGCGGCCGGGTGGATGATCTTGCGTCCGAGGAGGAGTATGTGGAGCTTGTCAATCAGATTATGGCGACAACGCCCATTGTCATTACCGGCAAGCTGGACGGGACAAGATGCCATGCGGTGCGCATTGACAGCATGCAGGCGATGGATCTTCTGATGGAGCATCTGCTGGAGCTGGGGCATGAGCGGATTGCCCTGGTCGGCGGCAGACGGGACGTATTTCAGACCTTTGAGAAATACCAGCGCTATAAGCAGATTTTGAAGGAGCGCGGAATTGATTTTGACCCACGGCTGGTAACGGATAACGGGAGCTATGACGTGGAGACGGCGTACAGGCAGATGAACGAGCTTCTTGATAAGGGAATCCATATGACCGCGGTCATTGCGATTAACGATTTTTCGGCGATGGGCATTGTCAAGTGCCTGAACGAGCGGGGATACCGGATTCCGGAGGACATATCCGTCGTGAGCTATGATAATACCTATATTGCGGAAATCGGCGTGCCGCCGCTGACAAGCATTGACTATAATTACGAGGAGTATGGGCGGAAGCTGATTGATACCGCAACCGCGCTGATTGACGGCCGTAAGGTCGGCGCTGTGCGCATGGTGACGCCGACACTGGTGGTGCGGGAAAGCAGCGGAGGCACCAGATAAAGACAAGCCCGTCGGCGGTTTTGGGCGGCCGGAGGGACGATACAAAAGGAATTGAATGAAGTCGGTTTCAAATCAATGCACAAAAGAGACTTTTTTTGAACGGAAAAAGGTCTCTTTTTTGATGAGGAGAAAAGCATATTGCACAAAACAGGAAAAATAAATTGTATCTATTGTACAAAATACATAAGATTCTTATAATATATTGACACGACAAAAACAAAAGTGATATTATCAAGACATGAAATCGGTTTCAAATTGAGCAAAGCAACAATTCCTGATTTTCGACGGATGGAATAAATACCGGAATCGAAAATCGGTACAAGAAACAGAAAATGGAGGGGGTCGTAAACATGGGAAAGGCAAAGGCACAGCTGCCAAAGCGGAAATCGGATCTGACGTTTTTCCAGAAGGTGAAGCGTTCGCGGGTATTGCTCCTGATGTGCCTGCCCGCGGTCATATTTTTTCTGGCATTCAGCTACGCGCCCATGCCCGGTATCTGGGTGGCATTTGTAAAGTACAATTACAGGGACGGGATTTTCGGGAGTCAGTTTATCGGTCTGGATAACTTTAAATTCCTTGCCACTTCGGGAAAGCTGTTTAGCCTGACGAAAAATACCATATTGTATAATCTGGCATTTATCATACTTGGAAATTTCCTTGCGGTATTCGTTGCAATTCTGCTCAACGAGATGCGCAGCAAATGGTTCAAGAAGGTATCGCAGACAATTATGTTTCTGCCGTATTTTATTTCGCAGGTTTTGGTGGGTATTCTGGTATTCAACCTGCTCAATTACGATACGGGCTTTGTGAACGGGATCCTGACGAGCCTCGGCATGGAGCGGTGGGAGCCCTATTCTGACCCGAGCGTCTGGCCGCCCATTTTGATTATTGTCTATTTGTGGCAGCAGACGGGTTACAATTCCGTCGTTTACTTTGCGGCGATTATGGGCATTGACGGAGAGATGATGGAGGCGGCGAAGGTGGACGGCGCCAACGGCTTCCAGAGAATACGATACATTATCCTGCCAAGCCTCAAGCCGACGATTGTTATTCTGCTGCTGTTTGCGCTGGGCGGCATTGTAAAGGGCAATTTCGGGCTGTTCTACAACATTGTAGGAACAAATCCGATGCTTTTCGGAACAACGGATATTATTGAGACTTATGTATACCGTGCGACAATAAACGACTTTAATTTCTCTACGGCTTCGGCGGTGGGGCTGTACCAGTCCCTGATCGGATTTATCATCGTTATGACGGTAAACTTTATCGTAAAGAAAATAGAACCGGATTATTCGCTGTTTTAGGAGAGGAGGACGAACATGGCCAATAAAGATAAAGACCTGATGGAATCAGGCGCGAAGGTGAAGCTTGGCACCTCGGATAAAGTGATCAGGGGTTTTGGGTATGTGTTCCTGACATTGTATTCGGTCTGCTGTATTATGCCGTTTATCATTATCGTCAGCACCTCCTTTACCAGCGAGGCGGTTATCCGCGCGGAGGGAGTGCAGTTTTTGCCAAAGGATATTACGCTGACGGCTTATAACATGGTCACAAAGAGCGGCGGCATCTGGCGCTCCTATCTGGTGACAATCACCCTGACGCTGGTGGGGACGCTGATCGGACTGTCGATTATCTCCATGACGGGGTATGCCCTGCAGCGAAAGGATTTTCCTTTCAGGAACGCGATATCGTTTTTTATCTATTTTACAAGCCTGTTTCAGGCGGGGCTTGCGCCGTACTATCTGTTGATGACGCAGACCTATCATTTAAAGGACAGCTATCTGGCGGTGCTTCTGCCCCTTTTAATGTCGCCATGGCTGATAATCCTGATGAAAAACTTTGTCAAGGCAATTCCGCACGAGATTACGGAATCGGGAAAGATAGACGGAGCGGGGGATATGCGGATTTTTGTATCCCTGATACTGCCCATGCTTAAGCCGGCGCTTGCCACAATCGGGCTGTTCCTTGCGCTGGGATACTGGAACGAGTGGTATCAGTCCTCTCTGTTTTTGAGCTCGAGAGTGGCGGTAAAGCCGTTGCAGTTTACGCTGTATGAGATTGTCAATAAGACGGATATGCTGAAAAATTCCGTCGCGGGGCAGTTCATTAACCTTGCGGATATCCCGCAGGAGAGCGTGAAGATGGCAAACGCGGTACTTGCGACGGGACCGATTATTTTACTGTATCCGTTTATACAGAAATACTTTATCAGCGGTATTACGGTCGGCGCGGTCAAAGGTTAGCGTGAAGGGGAGCTCCGGACGGTAAGCTTAAAAAGAATGAAGATTGATGGCGGTAACTCCGCGAAAGCGGAGATCAGCAAATAAAAAACAACAGGAGGACAAAAAATGAAAAAGAAAGTATTGGCATTATTATTGTCAACCACAATGATTGCGGGACTTGTCGGCTGCGGCGGAAAGTCGGATGCAGGCACAGGCACAAATGACAACGCGGCGTCAAACGCCCCGGCGGATAATTCATCGGCATCTTCAAATGCGTCGACGGATAACGCTTCCGGAACGGACGCTTCAGCCATTGATACATCCGAGCATGTTGTCATTACATATATGACAACCGGCGAGACGCCGACCGGAACAAAGGAAAGATATGATGAGATGATGACAGAATTGAACAAGATTCTGACGGAGAAGTGCAATGCGGAGCTTCAGACCTATTTCATCAGCTGGACGGACTATCTTTCAAATTATAATCTGACGCTGGCGCAGATGGACGGTACGGTGGACCTTGTCGGAACGGCGTCCGACTGGCTCGACGCGTGGCCCAATTCCAAGAACGGCGCGTTCCTCGAGCTGACGGAGGATATGCTTAAGACCTATGCGCCGCAGACATGGGCAAGCGTGCCGGCGGAGAACTGGGAGCTTTGCAAGTATAACGGCGACATTTATCTGATACCGGAGGACAATTACGCGCAGTGGACAAATCACGGATTTATTTATCGTCTGGACTGGGCGAAGGCGGCGGGGCTTTCCGACGGCGTAAAGAGCTGGGAGGATCTGACCACCTACTTCAAATATGTAAAAGAGACGTACCCGGACATCATTCCCTGGGATTCGGACGGAACACAGTATGCGCAGATGGCCGGCGGCTGGATTGCTTCCCATTCGGACTATGTTCCCATTGACGGGATTAATTCGGCAGCGATGTGGGGCGGCACGAGGGATGACCTCTACACGGTATATTCTCCGTTTGTGACAGACACAGACTCTCTGGTAGAGTTTGCGAAGATGATGAAGGAATGGAACGATATCGGTGTATGGCAGACGGATGTTTTGAACAACACCTCTTCTACAAACCGCGACGACTACAGAGTCGGCAAGGTTGCGGCGGAGCAGCATCATACGCAGACCTGGACGGATCTGGTAAGCCATACGCCGGCCAACACAATCTACGCGGACGACCCGAATGCGGAGACAGGCTTCTTCTATTTCGGACAGGAGACCGGAAACGTAACGGCGCTTTCCATCACACACGGGGCGATGGCAGTTTCCGCGGGCAGCAAGAATCCGGAGCGCGCGCTGATGGTATACGACTTGCTGAGAAACGATCCGGAGTGCTACAAGCTTTTCTGCTACGGACTTGAAGGCGTATCCTATGAGATTACGGACGACGGCCTGAGGACCACGCCTGCAAGCTATAACCAGGATACCGACAACATCAACGGTACGACAAACTACTGGTGGGGACGTAACGACGACCTTGAAATCAAGGACGCAAGCAGAGACTGGGATAAGATTGACGCGCTGTATTCGGAATATGACAAGGTTAAGATTGAGTATCCGTACGGACAGTTTGTGGCGGACGTTGATAATATCCGGTCGCAGATTTCCAACATTAACGAAATCAACACCAACTATATGAAGCAGATTGCGTTTGGCAAGTATAACGGAAGCGCAGAGGATATTGTCGCGGAATATCAGGCGGCGCTGAAGGCTGCGGGCATCGACGAGGTGACTGCGGAGCTGCAGAGACAGTTTGACGCACTGTACAAGTAAGCGGTTTTGGTGTATAACCAGTTATAAGGAAACAGGAAATAAGCATATTGTTTCCTGCTTCAAAGGAGGTAGGGATTATTACATCCCTGCCTCTTTTTGGCGGCAGGAAGCCAGGACAGCAAGAAGAAGGTAGGTAGCGAGAATGGGGAAATTTGAGATTAAGGACAATTTTTATCTGGACGGGAAGCCGTTTCGGGTGATTTCCGGCAGTATTCACTACTTCCGCGTGGTGCCGGAGTACTGGCGCGACCGGCTGGAGAAGCTCAGGGCAATGGGCTGCAATACGGTGGAAAGCTATATCCCGTGGAATATGCATGAGCCCCAAAAGGGGGAATTTTGCTTTAAGGGAATGCTCGATTTGGTACGCTTTGTGCGGCTTGCGCAGGAGCTGGGGCTTTGGGTGATTCTGCGCCCCTCCCCCTATATCTGTGCGGAATGGGAGCTTGGCGGCCTTCCTGCATGGCTGCTGCGGGAGGACAATATGCGCCTGCGCGCTTATTATGAACCGTTTCTGCGGCATGTGCGGGAATACTATGACGTACTGCTTCCGATGATCACGCCGCTGCAGATTACGGAGGGCGGCCCTGTGATTCTGATGCAGGCAGAGAATGAATACGGCTACTACGGAGACGATACCCGCTATATGGAGGCGATACGGGATATGATGCTGGAGCGGGGCGTTACGGTGCCGCTGATTACCTCGGACGGGCCGTTTGAGGAGGCGCTGGGCTGCGGCGCGGTGGAGGGCGCGCATCCGACAGGGAACTTTGGATCCCGGACAAAGGAGCGCTTTGGCGTGCTTGCACCGTATGCCAAAAGCGGGCCGCTGATGTGTGCGGAGTTCTGGGTCGGCTGGTTTGATCACTGGGGCAACGGCGGGCATATGCACGGCAATCCGGACAGCCCGCAGGATCTGGATGATATGCTGGCTATGGGGCATGTAAACATTTATATGTTTGAGGGTGGTACAAACTTCGGGTTTATGAACGGCTCCAATTATTACGATGAGCTGACGCCCGATGTGACCTCCTACGATTATGACGCGCTGCTGACGGAGGCGGGGGATATTACGCCCAAATATAAGGCCTTTCAGGATGTAATCGGCAGGTACGCGCCGCTTCCGGAGGTGACGTTTTCCACACCCGTCCGGCGCAGGGCCTATGGCGAGCTTGCCGTGTCAGAAAGGGTGGGGCTGCTGGAGAGCCTTGATGCGCTTTGTACGCCGGTTACAGATACCTTTCCTGTCTGCATGGAGAAGTGCGGGCAGAGCTACGGGTATATCCTGTACCATTCCGAGCTGCGAAAGGAGAAAAATATCGAGCGCATCCGTCTGTGGGGCGCAAACGACAGGGCCAATATTTTCGTGGACAAGAAGCCGCTGGCGGTCTTGTACGACAGAGAGCTTACCGGGGAGTACGATGTGTCTGCAGGGCGGGTGAAGAAGGCGGAGGACGTCAACGCGCCGGCCGGTGAGGGGCAGGAGCGCCGCCATGCGCCCGTAACCTTTGAGGCCGGCGCGCCCATCGATATTCTGGTGGAAAATATGGGACGCGTGAACTTCGGGCCGCTGATGGAGCGCCAGCGAAAGGGAATAGAAGGCTGCGTGCAGATTAACGGGCATATGCATTATAACTGGACGATGTATCCGCTGCCGCTGGACAATATTGCGGCGCTGGATTTCTCCGGGGGATATACGCCTGGACTGCCGGCGTTTTACCGATTTACGCTGGATGTGGACGAGGCGGCGGATACGTTTCTGGAGCTGCCGGGCTGGGGAAAGGGCTGCGTGTTCTTAAACGGCTTCAATCTCGGGCGGTTTTGGGAAATCGGGCCGCAGAAGCGGTTGTATATTCCCGCGCCGCTGCTTGAGCAGGGGAAAAATGAGATTGTCGTGTTCGAGACAGAGGGCAAGGCCGGCGGGAAGCTGGTTTTCTGCGACGAACCGGATATTGGATAGTCAGTCAAAACAGGAACGGGGCTTCGAGGAGCCCCGTTTTTGCTGCTTTGTGTGAAGCCTCATCCCGTAAACACCGCTGTCCGGATGCCTTCCCCGCGCACGCGCACGGTCATTTCCACATCCGGCGCGCCGGCGGCAGCGTAAATGAGCAGCTGCCCGCGATAAGCCCTGCGGTAGTTGGCGGCGTACTCCGTGACGTCCGCCAAATCGCCGTTTTCAATGCCCAGAAGCGTTCCGTTTTCAACCGTTACATGAAGCATGGAAGCGTCGTTGTAGACGCGTCTGCCGTTCCCGTCCAGCAGGGTCACCTCGATTTGACGCAGCTTTTGGGGTATATTGTCGATTCCTGTCAGGCTGCATTCGTAAGCGTCCAGCCGCATCTGGCAGGCGCAGCCGGTCGTATAAAGCGTGTGGCTTATCAGGCCGGAATGCGGCTCGTCAGGGGAATCGGAGCGGCTGCCGCTTTCGGCGGTCTGCCGCGCGCAGAGCGTTCCCGGTTCAAAGTCCGTCTCCAGCAGAATGCAGTCGCTGTCGGGTTTCCTGCGATAAATGCCCAGGCTGCGTTCGTTTAACAGGATTTCTACTTCGGTGAGATTGGTGTAGCATTTGACGACAATCCGCTCGCCGGGGCAGTAGCTCCAGCACTCGCTGGCGCGCGCAAACTCACAGGCGGAGGCGTCGTCAAACGTCTCGCCCCACGCGGTGGTGCGGCTATCGGCCTCGCGGACGGTGAGCAGATGTATCATGGGCTTCCCGCTCCAGAAGCTCTGTCTGCGGTAATAGCCGGGCTTCTCAAAGCCCGCAAGCGTCAATAATCCCGCGCCGGAGCCGTGGATGGGCCAGCCGTGTGCCTCGCCGAGATAATCGATGCCGGTCCACAGAAACTGTCCGGAAATATAGTCGTTGTCGGTCACGGCGCGCCAGGCGCTCAGCGTATGCCCGTTCTCACTCCCAAGGAAGGGCTTGTCCGGGAACTGTCTGTGGTGCTCAGCGTACAGGTGCTCCTTATAATTGAAGCCGACTACATCCAGCGGGCCGATAAAACCGAGCTGCGCGGAAAGCTCCGGAAAGGCGGCCGCCAGCGTAACGGGACGCGTTGTGTCGGCTTCCCGTGCAAGCGCGCAGAGATGCCCGGAGAGCGCAGCAAGACGTTCCGCGTTGGGGCGGTATGGATTATACATCCGCTCGCTTTCGGGCTTGTCCGCGTCATTGTTTCCGGTCATTGTGGCAAAGGACGGGTGGCAGTAGGGGTCGTTGGGATAGTCAATTTCGTTGCCGATGCTCCACAAAATAACGCTGGGATGATTGCGGTCTCGGCGTATCATATCTTTTAAATCCCGCTCGTGCCATACCGGGAAATCGGTATAATACCCCTGATTTCTCGGAGGATAGACGTTATGTCCCTGCCACCATTTGTTCTTAGGGCCCTCCCATTCGTCAAAGGCCTCGTCCATCACGAGAAATCCCATGCAGTCGCACAAGGCGTACAGCTCCGGCATATGCGGATTGTGGCTCATACGGACGGCGTTGCAGCCCATTTCCTTAAGCTTTGCCAGCCGGCGGTGCCAGACAGCGGGGAGTACGGCACCGCCCAGGCAGCCGGCGTCGTGGTGGACGCAGACGCCCTTTAGGAGACAGGGCTTTCCGTTGAGGAAAAAGCCCTTATCGGCATCGAATCGGATGCTCCGCAGGCCCACCCTCATGCTGTGCACCCTATACGGGGCTTGTTTGTCGGCGGCTTCGGGGCAGTCGGCGTAAGAGAGGTCGGTATTGAGCGTATACAGCGCGGGGCTTTCCGGCCACCATAACAGCGGGTTTTCCAGCAGGCCGCTGTTTATCACGCATACGGTCTGTCCTGCGGCAATAACGGCCTGCTTGCGCGCTTCGCCGGCAATGCTGCCGTCGGGAGCAAGCAGGGTGCTTATGAGCGTAACGGTCTTGTCCCTGTCCGTATGGTTTATCAGCTCGGCTTCGACAGTGTAAGCCGCTTCCTGCGCGGTGACCTTCGGCGTATGGAAAAAAATGCCGTCCGGTACGGGGTGAACCGGCTCCGAGACGCACAGCGTAACCTTGCGCGTGATGCCGGAACCGGTGAACCACCGCGAATCCGAGAGCTCGCGCCGGTCTACGTACACGCTGATGATATTGTCTGCGTCAAAGCGGAAGTAATCCGTAATATCGTAAGAGAAAGAGATATATCCGTTGGGGCGTTCCCCAAGATAGGAGGAATTGCACCACACGCGGCTGTTTTTATAAATGCCGTCGAAGCAGACACAGATGCGCTTCCCCCGCCACCCTTCATCCGGGCTGACGCAAATTCGATACCAGCCGATGCCGCCCGCAAGGTAGCCCGTTCCGCTGGAGTACTCTCTGGAAAACGGCAGGCCCACGGACCAGTCGTGCGGCAGGGCTACCTGCTCCCAGTCGTCATCCCGGTACCATGCCTGCCAGGCGTCCGGTGCGTCTCCTAAATGAAAGCGCCCCTCTGTAAGAGGGAGTATCTGTGTGTTCATTTTTGTATCCATAGGCGGCCTCCGTTCTATAATAAGCGTTTTGATATTTACAGGCAAATCAAAGGGTCTGCTTTGTATATACCATATTTTCCGACAGAAAGCAAATGGCAGGTTTAAGCGTATAAAATAAAAAGTTCAATGGTTTTATTTTGTCATTTATCCCCCGTACCATTATTATTTGCCCGTTGGCTTTTCGGGAGCGTTTTTGTAAGGGCGAAGTTATAGGCAACAGTTATAAATATTAAAACCAAAGCATGGATAATGTGCTTTTCCACTGTAACCCCTGCTCCATTTGAAAAAGTACTAAGAGTGTTAATGGCAGAATGAACAATAATGCAGGGGAACAGGCTTCCGCCACGGTAGAAAATCGTTACAAGCAAAAAGCCTATCGCAATCGCAAAGCAAATCTGGCACAAATTGTTTATCAGGTCCATACCACTGCCATTAAACAAATTTACTATATGCCCTATGCCAAAAGTCACGCTCGAAACAATAATTGCGGATTTTATACCGTCCTTTTCCATTGCCTTGAAAAGAAAACCTCTGAAAATCACTTCCTCCAAAA
>CATLGV010000019.1 GCA_949948735.1 uncultured Lachnospiraceae bacterium
TGGGCAAGGATGTGAAGATTACGTTCTTAGGCGGCAACGGGAGGACGCTGCGCCTGATGATTGACGCGCCCAGGGAGGTCAATGTGGCAAGAGGAAAGGCCATCGCGAAGCGGGCGGCGGAGCGGGGGGCTCAGGAAGAGGCGGCTTCGGAGGCGGACTGAGGAGACGTCAGGGGATAAAACCGCCGTGCGGACAGTCGCAACGGATGCGGCGGCAGTCATGGTAATAACCGCGGGCAGACGGTAAACGGCGCCGAAAGCCTAAGCCTGCGGCTGTTATAAATACAACTGAATACAGAAAGCAGTAGTTATCCGGATACGACAGCCGGATGATTACGGAAACCAAAGGCGGGCAACGGATTGCCCAAATGAAAATGGGAACGGGAAACGTCCCATTATAAAATGCATGGAGGTATAACTATGGTAGTACAGCACAATTTAACAGCGATGAACGCAAACAGAATGTTAGGCATTACACAGGGAACATTATCCAAGTCTACAGAGAAGCTTTCTTCCGGTTACAAGGTAAACCGTGCGGCGGACGATGCTGCAGGGCTTTCGATTTCCGAGAAAATGAGAAAGCAGATCAGAGGCCTGACACAGGCGTCCGCAAACGCTGAGGATGGCATCAGCGCAGTGCAGACGGCAGAAGGCGCATTGACGGAAGTACACGATATGCTCCAGAGAATGAACGAGCTGGCAACCAAGGCGGCAAACGGCACCAATTCCGAGGATGACCGTCAGTACATTCAGGACGAAATCGCGCAGCTGACGACGGAGATTGACCGTGTAGCGGAGACCACCAAGTTTAACGAGATTTATCTGTTAAAGGGCGACGGAACTAAGGGGACGAAGACGCTTCAGGCGCATGACGCAGGCTTAAAGGGCAAGCTTGTTGAAGGCGCGGACGGCAAGTCCACCTTCACGGCGGATGCGCTCAAGGTTGGCGACACCGTTAAGATCGGCGGAACCGATTATAATATTGTAGGCTCCAAGAGAACCGACGCATACAATTCCATGAATGCGTTTGAGGTAAAAAAAGGCGATAAGCTCACACAGAACGGCGTTACTTATGAAGTAACCAAGGATGCTTCGGATGTAAGCGCAGGCAATATTGAGGTAAAAGACGCAGAAGGAAATGCGCTTAAGATTTCCGTAAGCGAGGGCGCTACGCATACGACGTCTCTGGGCGTTACGACAACGCTTGTCGGCAAGAACGGTCTTGATTTGTCTGCCGGTACGGTTACCGCTTACACAGGCTGGAAGGCAGGCGATACCATCGTTGATAAGGACGGCGTGGAGTATACCTATGTGGATGTAAGTGCGGCCACGCATCCCAACGGCACCGGCAACGCGTTTTCACCGGACGGCGTTTACCATGCCGCAAGCGGATTTTATAAGACAGAGGGCAGCAAGGCGGCGGATACGGCTTATACGGCGGCGGAAGGGGATATTTATACCATTAAGGCTACCGGCGAGACCAATTCCATCGTAAGCACGACGGCTAACGGCGGGAAGAACAAGGGTATCGTATCCGTAGAGGATCTTCAGAAGCAGATTAAAGCCTTAGCGGATGGTGATACCGTTAAAATTGCCGAGAATTCCAATGCAACGGCAGTTACATACACTGTGGGCGTGACAAAGAAGCCGGATGGAACAGCCTTTACGGCCGATGATATTGCGGCGCTTGTCAAGGCTGGTAACCAGGTGAATGTAAACGGCACAGATTATTATGCGATTGATGTAAAGTCCGCTGCGAAGACCGACATTTCCATTCAGGATGCTTACAGTATGATGCAGAAGGAGCTTGAGACGGCTTCCAGCGTGGGCGCTGACGAGAAGGCTTCTGTCCGTCATAAGGGCGACGGCGTATTTGAGATTACGCAGGGCAAGGTTGAAATCGACAATTCGCTGACCTTTGCGCTCCATGTAGGCGCGGATGCGGATATGACCAACAAGATCGGCGTGAATATCCAGACGATGTCCGCTGCGAATCTCGGCATTAAGAACCTGAACGTAATGGATAATTCCGGTAACGCAGGTACTTATGCAATCGACGCGATTGAGGACGCAATCAAGACCGTGTCCAGACAGCGTTCCGCGCTTGGCGCCGTTCAGAACCGCTTAGAGCACACCATTAACAATCTGGACAACGTTGTCGAGAACACGACATCTGCAGAGAGCCAGATTCGCGATACCGATATGGCTACAGAGATGGTAAGGTATTCGAACGCGAATATTCTTGCACAGGCAGGCCAGTCCATGCTGGCACAGGCAAATCAGTCCAACCAGGGCGTTCTCAGCCTCTTAGGCTAATCGCTTAGAAGGATAGATTAAATCGGTTCGGCACACAACCCAATAACACAAAAGCCACCTTTTGACAGGTGGCTTTTGCTATATCGACAGGATGTACGAGGAGGAAAACAATGTCCAAGCTGCCAATATCCGTCTGCATTATCGCGCGCGACGAGGAAGCGCATATAGAGAATTGCCTGCGGCGCATACAGCCCTATGGCTTTGAAATAATTGTGACTGATACCGGATCTGCGGACCGGACAAGGGAAATCGCGGCGCGGTACGCCGACCGTGTTCTGGATTATCCGTGGACGGATGATTTTAGCGCCGCCAGGAATTTCTGTGCGGCACACGCGTCGTATCCCCATATTCTGGCCATCGACTGTGACGAATATATGGAAGCCTGCGACACGACACGCCTTCTGCAGATGATGAAACAATATCCGCGGCTGACCGGCGCGTTGGAGATTCGCAGCGTCGTCAACCACCCTGACGGACTCACCGGCTGCGTGAAGGATGTGGTGCCGCGCTTCTATGACAGGAAACGCTTCCGGTATCGACAACCGGTTCACGAACAGCTTGTCCCGCACGCTTGCGGCGCGTCCGCAGCGGCCCGGAGCTTTTTGCTGCCCATAAGCGTCGTCCATCATGGCTATGCGCTCCCTGCTGACCGGATGCGTGCCAAGCAGGAGCGGAATCTGCGCCTGCTGTACCGCATGCTTGAGCCGGAGGGGGAGAATGCCTACCTGTGCTTTCAAATCGGCCAGTCCGAGCTTGTCCTTGGCCATTGCAGGGAAGCGATACGATATTATGAGCGCGGGCTGGCCTGCGGCCCGGACTGCACGCTTGCGTATGTGCACAGCATGATAGAAGGGCTTGCCAAGGCGTATGTGATGGCAGACCGCGAAAAGGACGCGCTGGCGCTGATGGAGCAGTATGAGCCGCACTGCAATTCCGCGCGGTATGTATTCTATCATGCAAATGTCCTGATGGACAACGACGAGCCGCTCAAAGCGCTTGTCAAATATGTGAAGGCGACGATGATGCCGGATACGGATATGCTGGGGGAAGAGCTCCTGTACTGCTATCAGCATATTATCGAGCTGTACCGCCGGTTCGGCGCAGATGAGCTGGCGGCGGTGTTTCACAAAAAATATGAGGAGTGCCGGACAGGACAGCTGCAGGGGATTTCAGGGGACGGTTCTTAGGGCAGACCGTTTCAAAACATTTTTACAGATAGGCTTACGCCGAAAACAGTTGACAACAGCGGCGTGCGGCGGTATAGTAAAAATATAAACATATGATGCATAATATAAACAAATGCGTATAATACAGAGAAAGGAGGCTGCACATGACGGACAGAGAGGCGCAGATATTCCGGTGGATTACGGAAAACCCCATGATTTCTCAGGAAGAGCTTGCGGCAAAGGCAGGAATAAAACGCTCCTCCGTGGCTGTCCATATCTCGAACCTGATGAAGAAGGGGTACATTCTGGGCAAGGGCTATGTCACGAGCGGCCCTGCCTACTGCACGATCATCGGCGGCGCCAACATTGACATCGGCGGGATGCCGGACGAGGAGCCGGTTGAGAAGGATTCCAATCCGGGCAGGACCCTTCTGTCGCTTGGCGGCGTAGGGCGCAATATCGCACATACCATGAGTCTTTTGGGGCTTGAGGTCAAGCTGATAACCGCGCTTGGCAACGATCTCTACGCACACAGAATCATAGAGAGCTGTGAAGCGCTCGGCATTGATATCCGCGAGGCTTACCGCGCGGCGGACGCGGCGACCTCCGTGTACCTCTATATTCTGGATCAGACAGGCGATATGCGTATGGCAATATCGGATATGCGGATTTATGAGGGAATCACGCCGGAATTCATTGCCGGTAAGATGGAGATGATAAATCGCGGGAAGCTGCTTATTATCGATACCAATATTCCGGAGGAAACCATCCGCTACATCGGGGAGAACTGTAAGGCGGCGCTGTTTGCGGAGACGGTTTCGGGCAGGAAGGTGAAAAAGCTCCTGCCTGTTCTGGATAAGCTTCACACGATTACCCCGAATAAGCTGGAAACGGAGGTGCTGACAGGCATAAGCATTACCGATGAGAAAACGCTCCGGCAGGCGGCGCAGGCCCTGCTGGAAAAGGGCGTAAAAAACGTCTGCATTACGCTTGGCGCACAGGGAGTGTTCTGCGCGAACGCGCACACGGCCGTGCTTCTTCCCCGGCTTGAGAGCAGGGTGGTAAGCACAAGCGGCGCAGGCGATTCGTTTATGGCAGGGCTTGCCTACGGCTGTACAAGGCATTTTCCGCTGAAGGAGAGCGCGCTGACGGGCCTTGCGGCGGCGAGCATTACCGTGGAAAGCGCGGATACCGTTAATCCCCGGATAACGGTGCAGGAGCTGTTAAAAAGAGCCGGAATGGAGGAGCAGAAGCCGGCCGAAGAATAGAAAGGAGCAGATTTATATGAATAAGTATCTGGATGTATCAAAGGAAGCTGCGGAGGCAATTGCCGCGAACAAACCCGTGGTGGCGCTGGAGTCCACGATTATTTCACACGGAATGCCGTATCCGCAGAACGTGGAAACGGCGTTAAAGGTAGAGCAGGTGATTCGGGAGAACGGCGCGGTTCCGGCAACGATAGCGATTATCGGCGGACGGCTCAAGGCCGGGCTGACCAGGGAAGAAATCGAGCATCTTGGCAAGACCGGTTATGACGTGCCCAAGGTATCCAGACGGGATCTGCCGGTTATCATAGCCAGAGGAATGGACGGAGCGACGACGGTTACGACGACCATGATTATCGCGGCGATGGCTGGGATAAAAGTCTTTGCGACCGGCGGCGTCGGCGGCGTGCACAGAGGAGCGGAGACGACAATGGATATTTCGGCGGATCTTGAGGAGCTGGCGCAGACGCCGGTAATGGTGATTTGTGCCGGCGCGAAGTCCATTCTCGATTTGGGCCTTACGCTGGAATACCTCGAGACGAAGGGCGTACCGGTAATCGGCTACCAGACAGAGGAGCTGCCGGCCTTCTATACCAGAAAGAGCGGCTTTTGCGTGGACTACAGGCTTGATACGCCGGAGGAACTGGCGCAGGCCTTCTATGTGAAGCAGGAGATGGGGCTTGCGGGCGGAATGCTTGTGACCAATCCCATTCCGGAGGCGTTTTCCATGGATCCTGCGGTGATTAATAAAGCAATCGACGCGGCGATTGAGGAGAGTAAGCAGAAGGGAATCCACGGCAAGGAGACGACGCCGTTCCTGCTTGCAAAGGTCAAGGAGATTACAGGAGGGGACAGCCTGGATTCGAATATTCAGCTGGTATTGAACAATGCCCGGCTGGCGGCGCAGACGGCGTCGGCGCTGTGCAAATGCGCGCAGTAAGCATCCGGGCGCTTTTGGCGTAACGATAACGGGCAGGCGCTTATGCGTCTGCCCGTTTGGTAAAAGAGATATGAGAAAGTAATACAAATAACTGATAAAAGCTGATTCGTCTGTGCCTACGGGATAGACCAGAAGCTGAACGGATTGTAGTATCCGTTGCTGTATTCCTCCTGTGCCTCCTGTGGCTGCCGGTCCGTATTTTCGGAGGCTGCGGCATCGTTTAAGATTTCTTTGCTGCCAAGCGTGAGCGAGTACGTCTGCTCGGTGTAGCCGTCGGCGCTCTGCACCATGGCGGTAATCTCCACCGTCTCGCCGGCTCTGTAATAGGTGAGCAGCGTTTTCAGGGCATCCATGGACTTCACGGTCCGACCGTCAAATTTTGTGATAATGTTGCCCTTTGCAAGACCGGCGGCCTTGGCAGGGGAATTATCGTATACGGTATTGATAAAGACGCCTACAGGCATACCGTACGTCTGTGAAATCTGCGTCGTCACATCCGTTCCGCCGATGCCCAGAACGCCCTGCGCTTCGGCTTCTACGACATCCCTTGCTTCTTTTAACGCCAGCTCCTCGATAATGGACTGTACGTCGGAAATCGGAATGGCGTAGCCCATGCCTTCAACAGAATCCGCGGAAACCTTAACGGAATTGATGCCGATAAGCTCTCCCTGCATGTTCAGCAGCGCGCCGCCGGAATTGCCGGGGTTGATTGCGGCGTTGGTCTGGATAAGCTTATTTGTGATATTCTGACCGTTATCGTATACCGTTACCTCGCGGTCAAGCGCGCTGATAATGCCGTTTGTCACGGACTGGCCATAGCCGAGCGCGTTGCCGATGGCAACGACCTCCTGCCCCAGCGAAAGCGTGGAAGAATCGCCGATGGTCGCAACCTTAATCTGCGCGCGCATTTCATCCGTGATATCGTCGTTGGAAACGGCAATAACCGCCAGATCCTTCTCCGCGTCATATCCTTTTACCCGCGCGCTTACCACGGAAGGCGTTTCGTTTTTCTCATCATAGCTGAATACCACGCTGAGCTCATTGCTGCCGGATATGACATGGTAGTTGGTGACAATCAGCAGCTCCTTTTCGTTTTCACCGATAATAATGCCGGAGCCGCTGCCCTCGGAGTCCTGTGTGTAGGTGCCGAATAAGGTGCGTACCTCCGTCACGCCTTTGGAGGTAATGGAAACGACGCTCGGCAGACAGCTTTCCGCGATGTCCGTTACGGACAGGTCGCTGCCGGCGGTAAAGGCAGTGTTGGATGCGGAAAGCGTATCGGTGGTTGTGGAAAGCGTGCCGGAAAAGCCGGGCTTTGCGGCGGACACCTGCGACTGCAGCTGTGCAATCTGCGCCCTGGTTTCCTCAAGCTGCATCGTTGCCATATAGGCAGGCACGCTGAAGACCACGCCGGCCGTAAGGCCGAATATGGCGCCAAAGCATGCAAAGGACGCTGCTTTCTTAAAGAGCGGCCTTGATTTTTTGGCCTTTTTGGCAGGCGCCGCATTCGGCGCCGCGGCTGTATAATAATATTCGCGGTATTCGCTGCCGGTGTTGCTCTGCGGTGTGTTGATATTGTTATTTTCGTACATATATAAGTCCCCTTTCTAGTGCGTTTTGTTTCAAATCCGGTTTTATGTTTTCCGTTACCTTTAGTATGCTTATACTTTAAAAAGAATTTGTGTTTCAATTGTTATTGAAATGTGATAAAAGTGTGAACTTCAATAACAAATTATAAAGAGAATATGCTATACTATGCATAACCTGTAGTTTTTCAGAAAGAAACCCTCAATTGAGGGTAACGATTGAATAAAGAAATGGGGAGCGCAATGTTTACGGAAGCGGATATCAGAAAGGAAACAATGGAGCGCACTTTTCAGCGGGGCAGGCAGCTCTACGGATATGGGAATGTCCAGCAGATACAAGTGACGGATGTTTATATTGACGGCGAGAAGCATGAAAAAATCAAAGCGTTTGTACAGGGGAGCAGCTGGCGGTGTTATCATGTGAGCATTCTGCTCGACGAAAAGCAGGGGCGGATGGAGACTTACCGCTGCGAATGTCCGGCGTCGTCCGAATACAGCGGGCTGTGTAAGCATGCGGTGGCGGCGCTGCTGCGCTATATTCAGGTGAAGGCGGATCAGCGCAAAAGGCTTTCACAGGCGCCCAATAAGATTGTGGTCGAGCTGCCGCATAAGCCGACGCTTGACGAGCTCGAGCAGCAGAATCTGGTTGCGAAGGGGTCAAAGCTCTATCCGGGCAGCGCGCGGCAGCAAAGCGCGCCGCAGCGCAAAAAGACGGACGTCGGACTGTACCGGATTCTGGTGGGAAACGGCTTTGAACAGCAGCTGCAGTACCGGCAGCAGGCGATCAAGGGGAAGGTGCGCCTCGAGGCGCGCTGCCATAACCGGTACAGCGGGAAGGTGACGGCGGAGTTCAGAATCGGAATCACGCATCCGTATGTGCTCAAAAACGTTATGGAGTTTGAGGAGCTGATGCGCACAAATGCAAATAAAAAATACGGGGAAAAACTGGAATTTTATCATCATATGTCCGTATTTGACGCCGAGAGCGTTCCGCTTGTAAAATTCCTGATGACGGCAGCCAATGATTTTCGCACAAGCGGTGGGATATCGGTTTTCCAGTATTACAGCAAAAATGATGTGAAGCGGGAGATTCCGCTTGTCGGCAGCCATCTGGACGGATTTATGGAGGCGGTGTCCGGCAGGGAATTCTGGATGGAGCTGCCCGACAAGGAGGGCCAGTACCGGATTGTGGATGAAATGCCCGGCCTTTCCCTGACATTGGAAAAGGCGGAGGGCGGCGTCTATGTGACTGCGGAAGCTTTTCATACCGTGAAGGGGAATCGGTATCAGTACTTTTTGGATTCCGGACAGGGTATTATTTACCGTGTGCCGCTGGAGACGGTGGCGGGGGTCCTGCCCTTTATGGAATATATGAACAGGCAGGCGGGGAGGGCCGGATTCATTGCGGAAAGCGAGCTGCCCATGCTGTGCAGGGATCTGCTTCCCGGTCTGGAGAAGTGCTACCGGATAGACAGAAAGGATTTCGACCCCGGCCAGTATCTGCCGGAGGAGGTGCGGTTTGCGCTTTATCTGGATTTGCGGGATAACGATACCGTCAGCTGCAGAATTGAGGCGGCCTACGGCGAGGAGCATTATAATGTGACAGGCGTGTCGGTAAATGGCGAGGCGGACGACAGATACCTTCGGAATAAAGGCGTTGTGACACAAAAACGCGATGTGCAGCGCGAGATGATGACAGATTTGGAAGTGGGCGCCGTTTTCAGGGAATACGATGCGCAAAAAGGCGTCCGGCTCCTGTCCGGCGACGGGGATGTGCTTTATGGCTTTCTGACAGAGGGAATCGAACGGCTGCATGAGCTGGGGGAGGTTTTTGTGTCGGAGGAGATGAAGCGGGTGCAGATTATGAAAGCCCCTTCATTCCGCGTAGGCGTCTCCATCAAAAGCGGCCTTCTGGAGCTGGAGCTGGAGTCGCCGGAGCTGCCGCTTGAACGGCTTGCGGAAATTCTTTCCAGATATGACCGGAAAAAGAAGTACTACCGGCTCAGGGACGGCTCCTTCATCAATATGCAGGATTCCGAAATGAGCAATATTATATCGATTGTGGACGGGCTGCGTCTGACGCAGAGCCAGCTGAAAAAGGGAACGATTGCCGTGCCGAGGTACCGTGCGCTGTATCTGGACAGCCTTTCAAGGGAAGAGGGCGTCGCGTACATGCATAAGGACCGGAGCTTCCGGCAGCTTGTCCGCAGTATGAAGTCGGTGGAGGACTGTGAATATGAGGCGCCGCAGTCCTTACAGGGGATTATGCGGGAATATCAGAAGAGCGGGTACCGGTGGCTGAGGACGCTGCATGACAACGGCTTCGGCGGCATTCTTGCCGACGACATGGGTCTTGGAAAAACACTGCAGATCATCGCCTTTCTCCTGTCGGAGTACGAGGCGCATATGCCCGGAAGGGCGCTGATTGTGTGCCCTGCGTCCCTGGTGTACAACTGGCAGAGCGAGATCGAGCGCTTTGCGCCCGCGCTGGTTACCGTGATGATTACGGGGGACGCCGCGCAGCGCAGGGCGGCGGTCAGGGAGAGCGGGGAGAACGCGATTCTGATTACTTCCTATGACCTGCTTAAGCGGGATATCGCCAATTACGAGGGAATCGAGTTCTTCTGTGAGATTATTGACGAGGCGCAGTTTATCAAAAACCAGAATACGCAGGCGGCCAAGGCGGTGAAGCTGATCTCGGCGGGAACCAGATTCGCGCTGACGGGCACGCCCATGGAAAACCGCTTAAGCGAGCTGTGGAGTATCTTTGATTACCTGATGCCGGGATTTTTGTTCGGATACAGGCAGTTTCGGGAGGAAATCGAATCGCCTGTCGTAGAGCAGCAGGACGAGGCCGCGCTGCTGCAGCTGCGCCGGTTTATCACGCCCTTTGTTCTGCGCAGGCTCAAAAAGGATGTATTGAAGGATCTGCCGGATAAACTGGAGGAGATTGTCTACGCAAAGCTGGAGCGGGAGCAGCAGGAGCTGTATGACGCGGCGGCGGGCAGGCTGCGGCTGATGCTTGGCAGGCAGACGGATGAGGAATTCAGGGAGAATAAGCTCCAGGTGCTTGCGGAGCTGACCAGGCTGCGCCAGCTTTGCTGCAATCCGCTTTTGATTTACGCAGATTACGACGGCGCGTCGGCCAAAACCGACGTCTGCATGGAGCTGCTGCGCAACGCCATTGAGGGCGGACATAAGATTTTGCTCTTTTCGCAGTTTACCTCCATGCTGGAGCTGCTGGCCGGGGAGGCGAGGAAGGCGGGAATCACCTTTTTCAAGCTGACAGGGCAGACGTCGAAGGAGGAGCGGCTCCGGATGGTGGAGGCCTTTAACGGCGGCGATACGCAGGTATTCTTTATTTCCCTCAAGGCAGGCGGAACAGGACTGAACCTGACAAGCGCCGATATTGTAATACATTTTGATCCGTGGTGGAATCTGGCGGCGCAGAATCAGGCGACGGACAGGACGCACCGCATCGGGCAGAAGCATGTGGTCACGGTATACAAGCTGATAGCCAAGGGCACGATAGAGGAAAAGATCGTAATGCTGCAGGAGGCAAAGCAGGAGCTGGCCCAGCAGGTGCTTGGCGGCGAGAATATGGATCGGGCGACGCTGTCCAAGGAGGAGCTGCTGGCGTTACTGGGATAAAATAATATTTTGGGAGGATTGTAAGATGGCATTGATGCATGTGGATTTTTTTTCGGATGTACTTGGGATGAGCGTAAATATGGATGTGATTCTGCCGCAGCGGACGCGGGGGCAGATTGGCATGGAGGGCGCAGGCGCTGAGGGACAGTATAAGACAATGTACCTTCTGCACGGAATGAGCGACGACCACACCATCTGGCAGAGGCGGACATCGATTGAGCGCTATGTCAGCGATTTGGGGATTGCGGTGGTGATGCCCACGACGCATCTGGCGTTTTACACGGATACGGCGTACGGAATGCGTTATTGGACATTCCTTTCGGAGGAGCTGCCGGCCATTTGCCGTGAATTTTTCCCGCGGATGTCGTCGAAGCGGGAGGATACGCTGGCTGCGGGCCTGTCGATGGGCGGCTACGGGGCGTGGAAGCTGGGACTCCGTGCGAGCGATACGTTCGGGGCGGCAGCGTCCCTCTCCGGTGCGCTGGATATTGTGCGGGACTACCGGTGGAATCTGGCGCAGCGTCCTGAGCGGCGGCCGCTCTTTGAGGGCGTTTTCGGCAGTGAGGAGCAGCTGAAGGGCTCCGACAACGACCTGCTGGCGCTCGCGGATAAGCTGGCGGCGCAGGAAAAGAGGCTGCCGCGCCTGTATGCATGGTGCGGGACGGAGGATTTCCTGTATGAGGGGAATCTGGCAGCGTGGGCGCATGTCAGGCAGCTTGGCTTCCCGCTGACCTGCGAGCAGTCCGAGGGCGACCATCAGTGGAAATACTGGGACGCAAAGATACAGGATGTGCTGCGCTGGTGGCTGGGCTAGGGAAACGCGCTTATCAGCGCTTCCCTAATCCAGCATGATTTCTTTTAGAGACAAATGCTCCATTTTTTTCGCGTACAGACGCATGACAGACTCATAGAGCAGAACGAAGACGGCAAAGGTGATAAGCATGGCGGGCACGTCAAACCGGTAATCGGGCAGTATCTCCACATCGGCAAAAACGATGGTCAGCACGAGCTTTAGCAAAACATATTGATAGATGGTCCCAAGTACGAAGCCCAGATATGCCCAGGGCCTGTAGCCGCCAAGCACGGCGCCTGCGCAGTCCCTGGCGCGGTAGCCGAATACCTTCATCATCGTAATCGTCTTGCTGTTAGCCTTCACAACGGAGGTGGTGGCGATAAAGAGCGTGACGCAGGCGAGCACAAAGCCGATCGACATCATCATAACGGACATCATAGCGCTCGAGAGCTCATCCATACTAAACGACATCTGCATCATTGAGGAAAAGCAAAAGACTGCGAAGGTGATAAAAAATATCAGGGATTTGCTTCGGCGGATATTGCTCTTTCTCAGCGCGGCCAGAAAAGGCAGTCCCGTTTCGCTTTCGGACGCAGCTCTGCCCTGGTGGGAGCGCGCGTTTTTGCCGGCGCCTTGCTTTTTGGCGCCGGCGATGTCTGCTTTGCTTTGCCGTGTACTTGCCGCGGATTCCCGAATCAGCGCCAGCGCGGGTATCTTGAGCCGGCGGTAGGCATAGGCAACGGAAAGCATCGCGAAAAACAAGGCAGGCAGTATCACCAATGCCGCAAACAGGGCAGGGTGGAAGACCGGGTCAAAATCCGGCAGAAGCCCCTCTTCGTTCTGTGTGCTGTAAAATGTCGGCGTCAGCAGGGAAGCGCCCAAAAAGCCCAGCGCCGTGCCGACAAGGACGGTCATCCCGAATACCGCGAAGCCTTTGGCGACGGAAAACCGGGAATAGCCAAGGGCCTTGAGAATCCCCAGCTGTTTTTGGTGCGTATCGATATAATGTCCGATATAGAAGCATAACAGAACGACGGCGGTGAGCAGCAGACATCCGCCGGACACGATACTGACGACCTTGGACATATTGCGCAGCGCTTCGTACAGGATCATTGCCATTTCATTTGTAATCAGCGCTTCGACATTCTGCAGGTCGATATCATAATTCAGAAAGAGCGCGCAGACAAAGACGGCGCAGAAGCTCACAATCGAGATGCCGATCATTTTGAAGAGATCTTTGTAACCGATAATCATATCCTGCCTCCTACCATTCGATTTCGTATGCCGATTTTGGCTGTTCATTATGATATGTATGGATAATCTGCCCGCTGTTCATGCGGATGACCGTATTGGCCATATCCGCAATATTCTGGTTGTGCGTGACCATCACCATGGTGAACCCCAGCTCATTTTTTAAGCGGACGATATAGTCCAGCACCTGTCGTCCTGTCTGTTCGTCCAGCGCGCCTGTGGGTTCGTCCAGGTACAGCACGCGGGGCTTTTTGGCCAGCGCTCTGGCGACGGAAACGCGCTGCTGTTCGCCGCCGCTGAGCTCGTGCGGGTATTTGCCGTATTTGCTTCCCAGTCCCACGGCGTCGATGACGGCGCGGTATTCCCTGTTGCCCGCAAGGTCGGCGCCCATTCGCACATTCTTGTCGACGGTGAGGTTGGGCAGCAGGAAATACTGCTGGAAAATATAGCCGATATATTCCTTGCGGAACCGGGTCAGCTGCGCGTCGTTCATCGAGGATAGATGACGGTCGTCGTAACGGATCTCGCCCGAGTCGGCGGGCTCCAGACCGGAAATGACATTGAGCAGGGTTGATTTGCCGGAGCCGGAGGCTCCCAACAGGACGACAAAATCGCCGTCCTCGATGGTGAGGGACACGCCCCGCAGCACTTCGTTGCGGCTGTCGCCGGTTCCGTAGGATTTATGTACGTTTTCGATTTTAATCATGTCTTTATTCATGCTCCCTTCCGCGCTGCTTTTCCAGCGTCATTAAGCCAAGAAAAACCTGTGTCAGTCTTTCTCCGATTTGCTCCATCGTGTAGCTGCACAGCCTTGTGGCGCACATGGCGGCGATACCGTGTGAATAAGTCCACAGATGCTGATAAATCATTTCCGCGGCTTCCCGCGTGTCCACATACTTCTGCACAGACCGGAGGATTTTTTCATAGCTGTCGTCGATTTCCGGCAGGATGCTTTCCACGCCGGTCTGTCCCGTGGCCGGACGCATAAAAAGCAGCTGAAACAGCAGCGGCTCCTCAATGGAAAAACGGATATACGCCATGCCGACGCCCTTGAAGGCAAGCTCCTGACGCAGGCCGTCCGCGACATACTGCCCGTACAATGCCTTTGCGCGGGCAACGACCTGGGCCTTGACCTCGTCCATGCTTTCAAAAACGGTAAAAATCGGTCTTGCCGAGCTGCCAAGACGTTCTCCAAGCTCTCTTGCGGTGATTTTGTCCGGTCCGTCGGTCCGGGCGATTTGGAAAGCGGCGTCTATGATTTCTTCTCTTGAAAATTTTGCTTTCGGCGGCATAGAAAACCTCCTTTGTAAAACTAATGTTTTAAAACGCATGTTTTATTATAAAAGAAAAAAAGAAAGCTGTCAAGAAAGGAATTGAATATAAGAAAGATATTTTACAGACGCTGCCCGCAATCGTATGCCTGGATATTCCCTGTCGCCAAAAACCGTGAAAGCCTGTGAAACTGCTCATTCAGCATCCTGATATCAACAACACCCTTATCGTTGACGGCGGCTGCCTCGACGGTAAACGTGCCGTCGTATCCGGTTCTTTTGACAAACGCAAAAAAGGCGTCGAAATCAATATCGCCGGTTCCGACGGGGAGGGCGCGCAGCTTTGTCCAGTCCATGTATCCCCCGGCATAATCGTTGACATGGTAGTGGCGGATATGGCTGTCCTTCCATAGCCACTCAAATTCTTTGGCGTATAACAGCGCGGTCTGATCGTGAAAGGCAGCCATCTTTGTATCAAATACGAAGTGGATGTCCGGATATTTTTCCCGCAGCATACACAGGCGCGTCATGGGATCGGCCGTGGTGCAGACCACATTTTCCACCAGAAGGTCTGTTTCGTATCTGCGGGCAATCTGGTTAAGGGCGGCATAAGCGGCCGCATTATTTTCAAAGTGGGAATCCGATGTCCGGCCGTCCCATAAGTGGAGCACCATTTTCTCGGCGCCGATGTGCCGGGCGATACGGCAGTTGATTTCAAACCGCTCATAAGCGTCCCGCAGCGCCGCAGCCGTTCCTTTGCTGAGGCTTTCGCCGATGCTTTTTTCACAGTGGACGACGGGAATGTGCAGGCTTAAGTCCCGCAGGAAACGAATGAGCGCCTCCGCTTCTTCATAATAGGGTGCGTCTATCATAAACTCATACCCGTCGTACAACAGCTGCTCTGAGAGCGGCTCCAGCAACCGGTAATCCCCGCCGTATGGAAGCAGCGCGCCGGTAGAACACAGAATTTCAGACATAAATAATCTCCGTTTGATGACAGGCCGTAAGCCTGTGTGATGAAAGGAAGCTACAGCTGCATTAGTCTGGCCCGTGCTGCGGCATCGAATTTCTCAAGTGCATACCGGAAAGCCACGCGTGGCATTTTCTCACAGTTTGCGGTCAGATATGCCTCGACACAGTGCGGGTCGGTCTGCGACAGGGCTTTCAGCATCCAGCCGTAACCCTTTAAAACCAAATCCTGATCATCCGTCATCAGCCGGTCGGATATTTCCAGAGGCCGGATGCCTTCGTAATCGTTTTTCAGGATGCAGGGAATCAAAATAACCGCGGAAGCCCTGCGCACCCAGAAGTCTTTGTCCTGCGTCCACAAAAGAACCTTTGAGAATAAAGCTTTGTTCTGCCGCAGCAGCTCGCCGAATGCGTGCGTGCAGAAATCGTCGCAGTCGCCCCAGCCCCGCACATAGTCCTTCAGCCATCGGAAGAAGACGTCATAAGTAGAAGCGTTGTATTGCTTTTTCATCCGGAAGGCGAAGTCATAGGCGATTACGCCGAGCGCCCATGTGTGCTGCTCCAGCAGCTCCTCGCATAATGCGAATACGTTTTCAATGTGTTTATCCGGAATCTGCCGAAACAGTGCGGCGGACAGCCTCCGGATATCGCCGGTGACGATATGCTTTCCGTCCGGGACGCTGCTTTCCAGCTCCTGTATTTTGCGGACGGCTTCCTCGACAAGCGGATGCATGCAAATCACCTCCCCTGTGTTTCCGAATAGCCGCCGGTGACCTCAATGGGGTTTCCGTCGGGATCCATAAAAGTGAAATACCAATAAGGAGAAAAGACCTGGATAAACCGAATCGGCGTCAGCTGCGCGGCAATTCCCAGAGCCTCAATCCGGTCATATTCTGCGCGCAGGTCGTCCACGCCCAGATTGATAAAGACCTTGCGCGTATTGTCGCTGTCCGCGATTTTGCTCTGGTCGTCATAGACCGGCCAGTATTCGCCTCTGGTGATCACCTGTTCCCTGTTTTCACGGTCATAATAACCGTTCATCAGGCAGAGGCTGAGCCCGTTGCTTTGAAACATGGCAAACCGCTTGCCGTTGACAGCGCTCACCTTCATATCGAGCACCTTCTCATAGAAGGATATGGATTTGTCAAAATCCCGGACAATTAAATAAACAGAGCCGTATCTCATCGGAAATCTCCTCTCTTTGCGGAAGTAAGGACGCCTTTGTCAATCGAAGGCACCCTCAATTGAGAATACCCTTGTCAATTGAGGGTATGGCGACAGTATAGCACAGTCTGCTGTAAAATACAACCGTTTGTTCGATTTTTGGATGCGGCTTCCGGGATTACAAGGCCGGCGGTCAGCCCTGCCAGGGCCTGCCGCCCGCGAACCATCCGTGCTGAAACCAGTATTTTCCGTCAAGATATTCGGAATCGGTTTGGTGCAGCGATTTCTGCATCATCCGGCAGAAGAGGAATTTTATCCGTGTAATGATAGACGGTCGCGAAGGCGCTTTATCGAGGCTGCGTGCGGTCCTTTGCGATAAGCGGTTTATCCTTGCGGCAAGCTCGGAGCGTTTCTTCGCGGGAA
This sequence comes from uncultured Lachnospiraceae bacterium, assembly GCA_949948735.1. Lineage (GTDB taxonomy): Bacteria > Bacillota > Clostridia > Lachnospirales > Lachnospiraceae > COE1. The sequence continues at coordinate 16,795 of CATLGV010000019.1, forward strand.
GCCGTTCCCAGACAATATCCCCCATGAGCTTTCCCGTAAATATCCGGATATCGGAGACGCCCCACCAGGAAAGGCTGTGCCGGATATCCTTTGCTGCAGACCTTGCGCCGGCGCCAAGGCATTGCGTAATAATGACCGCCCGCTTGGTAAACAGCTCGGGGGCGGGACGGTGCGGCATCCATAAATAGGCGAAATGGTCAAGCAGCGCTTTCATTGCGCCGGTTGCGTGCATCACATAAGCGGGGGAGGTCATCACAATCAAATCGGCCTCCAGCAGCGGTTTTGCGATTCGCTGTATGTATGCGGCGTCCTTGCAGGTATGCTCACCGTTAAAAATGCAGCCTGTGCAGCCTGAGCAGAAGGCCGGGCAGTCCCGCGGCAGATAAAATTCCGTTATTTGCGCTGTTTCCCGAAAACGTTCCAGAAACAGCTCTTTGAGCCGATAAGTGACGCCGTGCTTTTCCGTGCCGTTTATTACAATGATTTTCATAGTCTCCTCCATTTCATGCAAGCTTTATACTTCCAGAATATCGTGTAATAATTTCGTGTGGAACGCCCTGCGTTCATCCGCATTCGTCAGGTCGATACCGTAAAGACGCAGAATCACGTCGTGCCGTAAAAAGGCCTGCTGCATCACGGTAATCAGACAGAAGGTTTTGCGCGCCAGCGTTTCGCGGTCCCAATCCGGCCGGCAGGCGGCCGCAAGAGGCAGATACGCCTGGAAAGTCCTGTGCGTATTGTCGTCATCCTTTGGCGCGCGCATATCCGATAGAATGGATATTTTTGATACGGCATAATGCTCGAACAAAAAGGTCAGCGTCATATTGCCCAGCGCATCCAGCTTTTCAAAAGGGGTAAAGCCCTTTGTCTCCTCCTGAATAGCGCAAAAGCGGTCAACGATGCCGTTGATAATGCGTTCAACACATATTTCTATCAGGCGGTCCTTGTTCCCGAAATGGTAATTCACAAGCCCCAGGCCTACATTTGCCCTTTTACAGATTTCCCGCACGGTAATCGTATGTATCTGGTCGCCTTTTTCGCAAATAAGGTCTGTTGCGGCCTGAATAATGGATTCCTTATGTTCCATGACATCCTCCTTGAACAGCGTTCAAATATATTATATTGAACACTGTTCAAAATGTCAATATAAAGCTGCAATATGACAAATAAAAAGTAGAAATTTTGACGGTTGTATGGTAAACTGGAAATGTAAGGGCTTACAGCCCAAAGGAACTGTTGGGACTTAAAGTCAGCCACCTGTACGGTTGGACGCCCGAAGGAGCATCCGACAGTCTGCCTTCATTGTTATAAACGGCGTGCAGGCAAGTCATCGGATTGCAACCGTACAGACCGAAAATTTGAGGAGCTGTGGATATGGAGAAAAGAGAATTTGACTTATTGGCGCTTGGAGAAATCCTGCTTCGTCTGTCGCCGCCGGTGAACGAACGGCTGACAAGAGGCGACGCGTTTCAGAAGCAGGCAGGCGGCGCGGAGCTGAACGTGGTTTCCGGTGTGTCGCTTTTGGGCCTCAGGACGGGCATTATATCCAAGGTGCCCGCAAACGACCTGGGCAATTACATCCAGAACCGTGTCCGGTTCTGCGGCGTCAGCGACGACTATCTGGTGTATGACAGGACAAAGGATTCAAGGCTTGGCATCTACTATTATGAGTACGGTGCGCATCCGAGAAAGCCCAATGTCATCTATGACAGAAAGAATACCGCTTTTGCGGATATCTGCGTGGATGATTTCCCGGAGGAGATGTTTTCAGCGGCGCGCTGCTTCCACACGACAGGCATCACGCTTGCGCTGGGGCAGAAGACAAGGGATGCGGCGGTCGAGATGATCAAGCGCTTTAAGGCGCACGGCACGCTGATTTCCTTTGACGTGAATTTCCGCGGGAATCTGTGGACAGGGCAGGAGGCGAAGGCATGCATCGAGACGATTCTGCCCTATGTAGATGTATTCTTCTGCTCGGAGGATACGGCAAGACTGACCTTTGGCAAGGAAGGAACCGTGCAGGAGATGATGAAGAGCTTTACGAAGGACTACAAGATCAGCGTGGTAGCGTCCACGCAGCGGGTGGTGCATTCGCCCAAGATTCATTCCTTCGGTTCTGTGATTTACGATGCGATAAACGATGAATTTGTGCAGGAGCCTGCCTATGAGAATATTGATGTGGTAGACCGCATTGGCAGCGGCGACGCCTACATATCCGGCGCGCTTTACGGGCTTTTGGCGCATAATATGGACTGCCGCAGGGCGATGGAATACGGCAATGCGACGGCGGCGGTGAAGAATACGATTCCGGGCGATTTGCCTTCCTCAAATCTGAGGGAGATCGACTCTATTATAAAAAACCACCAGTCAACAGGACCGCAGCTTGAGATGAACCGGTAAGCGGGGCCTTTTGACAGCCTGAAACGGATAACAGAGAAGGGGCGGACAGGACAGAAACCTGTTCGTCCCTTTTACTAAATTTTTTTGGTGATTTTTACCCTGAATTTTGAGCGCGAATCCCTTGACTATTTCAAACCTGCTTGCTATGATGTCTACAGATGCGCAAGCGGTTGCGCAAAGAAACCCGGATTTTGTGAAATGGAGAAAAATTATGTTGAATTATATCAAAGGAATGGATATCTCGTCCCTGGATGAGATCGAGAAGCTCGGTGCGAAATTTTACGACAACGGAGCGGAGGGCGGCCTGATAGAAATATTAAAGCGCTATGACACAAACTATATCCGGCTCCGGCTCTGGAATGACCCGAAGTCCCCGGACGGTAAGCCGTACGGCGCGGGGAATACCGATTACGCGGCGACGCTTCGTATGGCAAAGCGCGTAAAGGCTGCAGGGCTGGGCTTTCTGCTGGATTTTCACTACAGCGATTTCTGGGCGGATCCCGGCAAACAGCGCAAGCCCAAGGCCTGGGAGGGGCTTAGCGCGGCGCAGCTTGAGCAGGCGGTGTATGACTTTACCCGCAGGATGATGCTTGGTTTTATCAAGGAGGGGGCGGCGCCGGATATGGTACAGGTCGGCAACGAGCTTTCCAACGGCCTGCTCTGGCCGGAGGGACAGGTTCCCCGTTACGACAATATTGCGCGCTTTGTCAGCGCGGGAATCCGGGCGGTAAAGGAAACCTGCCCTGCGGCAAAGATTATGATTCATCTGGATAACGGTGGGAACAACGCGCTTTACAGAGAATGGTTTGATCAGTATATCAACAAGAATAACGGAGAGGATTTTGATGTTATCGGGCTTTCGTATTATCCCTTCTGGCACGGCACGCTGGAGGATCTGGCCAGCAATATGAACGACATTGCCGTGCGGTTTGGCAAGGAGCTGGTGATCGCGGAGGTTTCCATGGGGCACACGACAAAGGATTACGCTGAATATGAAAAGCTGCCGCCCGAGAAGCGCAAGGGAATGGCGACAAAGCCGGCGCTCTGCGAGAAGGTGCCGTTTCCGATGACGAAGGAAGGACAGTGCGATTTTATGCGGGCGTTTCTGGATACGATTGAGCAGGTGCCGGAGAATAAGGGCAGAGGCTTTTTCTACTGGGAGGCGGGCTGGCTTCCCGTCGCGGGCAGCGGCTGGGCTACCGACGAGGCGCTTGCGTATATCAAAGAGGCGGGCCCCTGCGGCAACGAGTGGGCGAATCAGGCGTTGTTCGACTATGATGGGAATGCGCTCCCCGCGCTGCAGGTGATCAGGGAGTACCGGCCGGTATAGACGGCGCGGAAGCGGATATAAAGCGGCAATCGGCAGAACGGTTAAAAAATAAATATTACAAATAAATCAGCGGGAAAGGACGGGTTTTGGCTATGAAAGAGAAATTGTTAAAGAGATTCGGGGAGGTTTTCGGCAGCACGGAGAGCGCGGCGGTCTACTTTGCGCCGGGGCGCGTCAACCTGATCGGCGAGCACACGGATTACAACGGCGGACATGTTTTTCCGTGCGCGCTGACCATCGGCACCTATGCGGTCGCAAGGCTCAGGTCAGACGATAAGCTCTGCCTGTATTCCATGAATTTTGAGGACAGCGGCATCGGCGAGAGCACGCTTGGCGCGATTGAGGAGAAGACGGCCGGCGACTGGCGCAATTATCCCAAGGGCATTGTGTGGGCGTTTGGCCAGAAGGGATTTCCGGTTGACAAGGGCCTTGATATTTTATTCTACGGGAATATTCCCAACGGCTCGGGACTTTCCTCCTCCGCATCCATCGAAGTGCTGACGGGCTTTATCCTGAAGGAGCTGTTCGGATTTGACGTGACCAATCAGGACCTGGCGCTGATCGGGCAGTTCTCGGAGAACCGGTATAACGGCGTCAACTGCGGTATCATGGATCAGTTTGCGATTGCGATGGGAAAGAAGGATTGTGCGATTTTTCTGGATACGGCGGACTTGTCCTATGAATATGCGCCGATTGCCCTGGACGGGGCCAAGATTGTGATTCTCAATACCAACAAGAAGCGCGGACTCGGCGACTCGAAATACAATGAGCGCAGGAGCGAGTGTGAAGCGGCGCTGGCGGCGCTGCAGACAAAGCTGGACATCAGGTCGCTGGGCGAGCTGACGGAGGAAGCATTTGAGGAAAACAAGTTCCTGATTGGGGATGAGGTGAAGATAAAGCGCGCAAAGCATGCCGTGTATGAGAATCAGAGAACCATCAAGGCGGTGAAGGCGCTGCAAGAGAAGGATCTGGCGCTGTTCGGAAGGCTGATGACTGCCTCCCACGATTCCCTGCGGGACGATTATGAGGTGACGGGCGCGGAGCTGGATACGCTTGTCGCGGAGGCGTTAAAGCAGGAGGGCACAATCGGCGCGAGGATGACGGGCGCGGGCTTTGGCGGCTGTGCGGTGAGCATTGTAAAGACGGACTGCGTGGATGCGTTTATCGAGAATGTCGGAAAAGCCTATGCGGAGAAAATCGGATACAATGCGGACTTCTATGTGGTAGAAATCGGCGGCGGCCCGACCGTGTTGTAGGACGCCTTTTGCCACGGCGTCATCGCGCAGGGGAAACGGTGAAACATAAAGGATTTCGCGCGGCAGAGGCTGCGCGGAGACGGAGCGGAATGAATTTGCAATGCTTCGGAATGGAGGATAAGGATGATTACGGAGAATATAGCACAGCTTGTACAATATGGGATTGCCGCGGGACTGGTAAACGAGGCGGACAGGATTTATACGACCAACCGGCTTCTGGAGCTGTTTGGGCTGGAGGAGTACGATTCGCCGGCGGTGGAGGAGATTGAGAATCCGGCAGACTTCCCGCTGGAGGCGCTGCTGGGGGAAATGCTGGATTACGCGGCGGCAAACGGGCTTTTGCCGGACGACAGCATCGTTTACCGGGATTTGTTCGATACAAAGCTTATGGGGGCGCTGGTGCCGCGGCCGTCGGACGTGATTTATACCTTCCGCAGGCTGTATGAGGAGAAGGGGGCAAAGGCCGCTACGGACTGGTATTATGCCTTCAGCCAGAATACCGATTATATCCGGCGCTACCGCATTGCCCGCGACATGAAGTGGAAGGCGCAGACGGAATACGGGGAGATGGATATCACAATCAATCTTTCCAAGCCGGAGAAGGATCCCAAGGCGATTGCGGCGGCAAAGAACGCAAAGCAGAGCGGCTATCCCAAGTGCCAGCTCTGCATGGAGAACGAGGGCTACGCCGGACGGGTAAATCATCCCGCCAGACAAAACCACAGGATTATTCCGGTGGAAATTCAGGGAAACAAGTGGGGCTTCCAGTATTCGCCGTATGTATATTACAATGAGCACTGCATTGTGTTTAACAGTAAGCATATCCCGATGAAAATCGAGCATGATACCTTTGTAAAGCTGTTTGAGTTTGTCGGGCAGTTCCCGCATTATTTTGTCGGCTCCAACGCGGATCTGCCGATTGTGGGCGGTTCGATTTTAAGCCATGACCATTTCCAGGGCGGAAACTATGAGTTTGCCATGGCAAAAGCGCCGGTAGAGCGGCAGTTTACCGTAGAAGGCTTCGCCGACGTTCAGGCAGGGATTGTGAAATGGCCGATGTCGGTTATCCGTCTGGCGCATCCCGATTACAACCGCGTGATTGCCCTTGCGGACGTGATTTTGGCAAAATGGCGGGGCTATACGGATGAGGACGCATTTATTTTTGCGGAGACGGACGGTGAGCCGCACAATACGATTACACCCATTGCAAGGAAACGCGGCGAAGCCTATGAGCTGGATCTGGTGCTCCGCAACAATATTACGACGCCGGAGCATCCGCTGGGCGTATACCATCCGCATGCCGAGCTGCACCATATCAAGAAGGAAAATATCGGGTTAATCGAGGTCATGGGGCTTGCGGTGCTTCCCTCGAGGCTCAAGGAGGAGCTGGAGGAGCTGGGCCGTGCAATCACAGCCGGCGCGGATATCCGGCAGAACGGGACGCTTGAGAAGCATGCGGACTGGGTGGAGGCCTTCCTGCCCAAGTATGCGGGACAGATTACAGGCGAGAATATAAACGGCATACTGCAAAAGGAAGTCGGCATCGTATTCGGGAAGGTACTTGAGCACGCCGGCGTCTATAAGCGGGACGCACAGGGGCAGGCAGCCTTTGACAGATTTATCGGCGTATTATAAAGGGGCTACGGAGTAAGGTGGCAATGGAAATATTCCGCAACGACAGGACGGAGAACAGAAAAATTACAATCGCGGATATCGCGGAGGCGCTTCAGATTTCAAAGACGACGGTATCACGGGCGATTTCGGGAAAAGGGCGCATCAGCGAAGAGACCCGGGAGCGCGTGATGGCGTATATCGCCGCAACGGATTACAAGCCCAATGTGATAGCCAAGGGGCTTGCGCAGCACAAAACCTATAATATCGCGCTTACGATTCCGGGGGACTGCAATCTTGTGGATATGCCCTTTTTCCAGAACGGAATGCAGGGAATCTGCGAGGCGGCGTCGGCACAGGATTACGATGTGATGCTCGTGACCGTCACGGGAGACGATTTGGGCAATCTGGAGCGGATGGCGGCAAATCACAAGGTGGACGGGGTGATTCTCAGCCGGTCCATGGTACACGACGCGGCGGCGGGATTTCTGAAGTCACAGCAGATTCCGTTTGTGCTGATGGGAACTTCAAAGGACAGGGATATTCTGCAGGTGGACAATGATCACAGGGCGGGCTGCAGGGAGCTGACAGAGCGGCTGATACAGAGCGGAAATACGCGAATCGGGCTGGTCGGCGGCAGCAGGACCTATGTCGTAAACCGCATCCGGCAGCAGGGCTATGAGGATGCGCTGCGCGGGGCGCGGCTCGAGCGCAGCGGACAGCTGATTTTTGAAGACTGCGATACGCCGGAGAAGGTGGAGCTGGCGGTGGAAAAGCTTCTGGAGGCGCAGGCCGACTGTATTGTCTGCATGGATGACGCGATTTGCCTGGCGGTGCTGCAGATCCTTTCAAGAAAGCGGGTGCCGGTGCCGGAGCGGATACAGGTAGCTTCCTTCTATGACAGTATGCTGCTCCTGAACAATAAGCCGGCGGTAACGTCCCTGATTTTTGACGACAAGGCGCTTGGCGCGCTTACCTGCTCGGTGCTCCTGCGGTATATCCGGGGAGACGAGGTAAAGGGCAGGACGCTGCTGGGATACGAGATTATCATGCGGGATTCTACGCGGGAGACGCATTAAGGCAAAGCGGTGCGGGCAGGACTTTTGCGGGCTGCCTGAAATGGAGGAAAGGATGCCAAAGAAAAAACAGGCTGCAGAATTTCGGTTTTACGAGCTGCCGGGGGATGAGCCGGTGCTTGCGCTTACGGGCAGCAAGTGGATACAGGTTTACGGTGAAAACATCGATAAGCTGCATTTTCACAATCTGATGGAGATCGGTTACTGCCATTATGGCAGCGGCGATTTGGCGTTTGAGGAAGCGCGTTACCGGTTTGGCGCGGATATGATATCCTGTATTCCGGCCAACTGTCTCCATGTAACAAAAAGTGACACAGATGTCATGGCGTTCTGGGAATATCTCTTTATCAGTCCGGAGGAGATTTTGCAGAGGCAGGGGAGAATGCCGCAGGAGATACAGGCGCTGCGGGAGGTCGTGAATCGGCGCGCGTTTTTCTTTCGTGCGGAGGAGAATCCGGCCATAGCCATGCTGATCCGCGCTATTTTTCAGGAGATGAAGCAAAAGGGGGCCTACTACCGCAGCTGTGTGGAGGGACTGGCATATGCCCTGCTGTTTGAAATCGCGCGGGCAAACGGCAGGGAGTCGGCTGCGGCAGCCGGCAAAACGAACACGATGCAGCTGGAACAGGCGATTGCGTATGTGGAGCAGAATTACCGCAATAATTTCCGAATCGCGGATCTGGCTGACGAATGTCATATGAGCGAGACGCATTTCAGGCGCGTTTTTCAGGAAAAAATGAATATGACGCCGATTGAATATGTAAATTTTGTGCGCATCAAGAAGGCGTGTGAGCTGATAGACAGGACGGACATCAGTATGGAGGAGGTTGCGGAGCAGGTGGGCTTTGTGACGCCGTCGACCTTTAACCGGAATTTCCGGCGCATTATCGGCACTTCGCCGTACCAGTGGAAGAAGCGCCCGGACAATCACGCGGGAAAGCTGCTGGATTATCGGATTTCGGCGCTGAAGGGGTGGTGAAGTTCTGCGGTTCGCGCAATACAAAAATAAGAGGAGGATGAGACAATGAGGCAGGCGGAAGCTTTTGATTATGAGAAAATAAAGGATCCTGCGTTTTTTGCACAGAACCGGATTGCGGCGCATTCGGATCATCGATATTATGCAAATGAAGAGGATATGCATTGTAAAACAGAGCGCTTCAGAGAGTGTCTTGACGGGCTGTGGAAATTCCGGTACGCGGCAAATATCGCGGATGCGCCGAGGGACTTTTACCGGACGGACTGCGACTGCAAGGTCTGGCCGGATATCCGTGTGCCGGCGCATATCCAGATGGAGGGCTATGACAGGCCGCAGTATGTGAACGTGCAGTATCCGTGGGACGGGCACGAGGTCATTGAGCCGGGCGAGATTCCGACACGCTTTAATCCGACGGCAAGCTATGTGAAATATTTTACCGTGCCGGCGCGTTTTGCGGGGAAGCGGGTATTTGTGTCGTTTCAGGGTGTGGAGAGCGGCTTTGCGCTCTGGTGCAACGGGACGTATATCGGTTACAGCGAGGATACCTTCACCCCGTCGGAATTTGAGCTGACGCAGGCATTGCGGGAAGGGGAGAACAAGCTTGCGGTACAGGTCTTTAAGTGGACGGGCGGAAGCTGGTGCGAGGACCAGGATTTCTTCCGATTCTCAGGGATTTTCAGGAGCGTTTACCTGTATGCAATACCTGACACACATGTCAGTGATTTAAAGATAAAGACAGTATTAAACGCGGATCTGTCTCAGGCGCAGCTGGAGCTGACGCTGACGGCGGCGCTTGCGTCCGGAGCTTCGGCGAAGGGCAGGGCAGCGCTTTCATGGGAAGGGGACGTTGTGGCGGCGCTTGATTTTGCCCTTCGGGAGGGCGAGAACCCGGCGTTGGTTCTTCCGGTGGCGCATCCGCAGCTATGGAGTGCGGAGAAGCCGGCGCTGTACGATTTGACGGTTACGGTTTATGCGGCGGACGGTACGGTTGCGGAGGTGGTTCCGCAGCGGGCAGGCTTCCGCAGATTTGCGCTGGAGAATGGGGTGATGACGCTCAACGGTAAGCGGATTGTCTTCAAGGGGGTAAACCGGCATGAATTCAGTGCGCGCAGCGGACGTGTCCCCGACGAGGAGGAAATGCTGCAGGATATTCTGACCATGAAGCGCAACAATATCAATGCCATCCGTACCAGCCATTATCCGAATGACAGCCGCCTCTATGCGCTGTGTGACGAATACGGCCTGTACCTCATTGACGAGTGCAATATGGAAACCCATGGCATGTGGGATTTGGTGGGCCAGGGCGTGTGGCCGATAGAAAAGGCATTGCCGGGAGATCGGAAGGAATGGGAGCCGCTGCTTTTGGACAGGATACAATCCATGTACCAGCGGGATAAGAATCATCCGTCCATCCTGATCTGGTCCTGCGGGAATGAATCGTATGGCGGGTCGGTGATTTATGAGATGTCAAAGCTGCTTCACGCGCTGGATGATACCAGGCTTGTCCATTATGAGGGGGTGGCAAACGACAGGCGTTATAACGAGACCTCCGATATGGAAAGCAGGATGTATCCGAGTGCGGCGCATATAAAGGCTTTTCTTGAAAAGGACAGGAGCAAGCCGTTTCTGCTCTGCGAGTATATGCATGCAATGGGAAATTCCTGCGGCGGGATGGACCGGTATACGGAGCTGGCCGACGAGGATCCGCTGTTTCAGGGCGGATTTATATGGGATTATATCGACCAGTCGATTTATCATAAGGACAGATACGGAAACGAGGTGCTGGGATACGGCGGCGATTTTGACGACAGGCCCTGCGATTATAATTTCAGTGGGAACGGCATCGCTTACGGCGGAAGCCGCAGGCCCTCCCCCAAGATGCAGGAGGTGAAGTTTCATTACCAGAATATCGGGATTCATATTTCGGGGGACAGCTTTGAGGTTACCAACAAAAACCTGTTTACCGATACCTCCGAGTTCACCTGTGTCGTGACGCTGGCTCTGGAGGGAGAAGTCATTGCTAGGACTGTGGTCGAGACCGCAGTGGAGCCGCTGGGGAGAAAGACCTATGCGCTGCCGCTGTTTCGGTATCAGACGCCGTGGTGCGCCGAGGAGCCGTGGCGGGCCGTAAGGGGCGGCGAATATGTGACAACCGTGTCATTTGAATTGAAGGGGGATACCGCATGGGCAAAGCGTGGGTATGAGATCGCGTTTGGACAGGGCATTTATGACGTTGCGGCCGCGCAGGATGACCAGAAGCCTGCGGCGGCGTTTTCGGTGGCGGACGGCACTTATAATATCGGCGTCAGGGGAACGCATTTTGAAGCGCTGTTTGATAAAGGCGGCAGAGGGCTGGTATCGTATGTCTATGGCGGCAGGGAGCTGATAAAGGCGGTTCCGAAGCCAAACTTCTGGCGCGCGCCGACGGACAACGACAACGGCTGCCAGATGCCGTACCGCTATGCGCAGTGGAAAACGGCAAGCCTCTACCAGAGGACGGAGCCGGCTGTCATTTCCGTGAATGCGGACAATGTCAGCGTCGCGTACACCTATCGTCTGCCGACGGTTCCGGAGACGACGTGCGAGGTGGCATATACGGTGACGGGAGACGGCACAATCCATACGACGATGCATTTTGAACCGCCCAGGGAAGCATCCGCGCCGGATACTGTCGACGCGCAGACGCCGCCGTGGAGTCTGCCGGAGTTCTCGATGCTGTTCAAATTTGACGCGGATCTGGAAAATCTGACCTGGTACGGACTGGGGCCGGACGATACCTACTGCGACCGTGAAAGAGGCGGCAGACTGGGGCTTCATCATAAAAAGGTAACGGAAAATATGGCGGAATATCTTGTGCCGCAGGAATGCGGGAATCACACGAGAGTCCGCAGGGCGTGCATTACGGATAATAAGGGACGCGGCATCGCGTTTTGCGGGAAGGATTTAAGCGTCAATGTACTGCCGTATACGCCGCATGAGCTGGAAAACGCCATGCACGCCTATGAGCTTCCCCCCGTCCATTATACGGTGGCCCGCATCGGCCTGATGCAGATGGGCATAGGCGGGGACGACAGCTGGGGTTCAAGGCCGCATCCGGAGTACCTGCCGGATGCAGAAAACGGGGTAACATTATCATTTGATTTTAAAGGGATATAGATTCCCGGATAAGGAGGAAGAACAGTGGATAAATTTGTAGTCAACATTATCCATCGTCCGGAGATGGTTCCGGAGTACTCTGCCACTGTCACAGGGCAGGGAAAGGAGGAGGATATCGGAGATAAGGCGCTTCTGACCGAGTCTCTGGATATTTTCAAGACACAGCAGCGGCTGGCGCATGAGAACGGGCTGAAGGTTACGATTCAGATGACGTACGCTTCTTTGTTCAATGACGAGGCGGTAGCGATTGCAAAGCACGACCATGAGGAATACGGGGATGAAATCGCGCTTTCCCTGCTGGGACTTCCCTGTGAGGAGTTCCGCGAGAAGTATAAGACAAAGGATTTCTGCATCTGGATGTTTTCGATGGAGGACAAGAAGGCCATCGTAAACGACGTGTTTGAAAAGTTCCACGACAGATTTGGCTTCTATCCCGAATCGACCGGTTCTTACTACATGGACGCAGATCTGACCAATTACATTAAAGAGAAATATCCGACCGTGAAGTGCGCTGTGGCGACCTGCTGGGAGGAGGGCCCCAAGGCATACCATACCTGCAACAATTCATGGTACACGCTCTTTGACGGCGGCCCTTGGGCGCCGTGGATTCCGTCGAAGCAGAATACGCACGCGCCGGCGGCAAATGCGGCGGAGGATTCCGGCATCGTGGCGATTCCGCATCTGTCGAGGGATTTGATTGCCTGCTATGACGGAAACGGTTCAAACTTCGGCACGCATCCGCAGAATGTCCTGCGCGGCATGATTTACGATACGAAAACATGGGAATACCCGTACCTGTACAATCTAATCGACCAGTACCGCGACCTTGCCAGATACAACAACGGCTACTCCTACAACATGATGTTCGTAGGGCCGGGCTGGATGAACAAGATGGGGCGCTGGGAGCAGCCCTATGAGCTTCTCTATAAGTCCTACAGCGATGGCTGCAAGTACTACGGCGATTTGAAGAAGGAAGGTAAGCTGGTCGATATGACCATGTCGGAGTTTGCCGATTATTACAGGGAGAAGAAGGGCGTCAACGCAGGCAACTACAACGAGCCGGAATGCGCGCCGTGGCGTGATATTTTATACGGCTCCGACAAGCAGCTGTTCTGGTACTGCGACCCTTATATGAGAGCCTGCGTCAATATGGACCAGGGCGGCGCGATTGTTGACCTGCGTCCGTATGTCGCGAAGCTGGAATGGCCGGTAGGCATCGGCACGCCGCATGTACAGGATGCTTCGTATCCGTTCCTGATTCAGGAGAAATACCGTGCGGGCTATTTCACCCATTATGCGGGTGCGGGTACCGTAAGAAGCGCGAAGCTTTCTTATAAGGGGGAGGAGGTTGACCTCTGTCTCTGCCCGACGCACTGCCACTTCTCGGAGGAGACGATTGACGGCAAAAAGACGAGAATCCTGACGCTGGATCCGGTTGAAATCCAGTTTAACGGCGTTACAGTGAAGCTCCAGACGAAGGAATATTTCGAGGAAGGCGCTTCCAATATTAAGATTGAGCGAAATATTCTTGAAATCAGCGATCCCTCGGCGGAGATTACGCTGGATGAATATATCACCGCATGCTACGGCACCACCGAGTATCCGGAGGATATGACGGGCATTACGCTTGCGTGCGAAGGCGCCGGCGGCGAGACCATCAACTATGAATACAGATGCCGCGACGCGAAGCTTGACGGCGCAAGCGCGGTAAGCGCAGTGATTCCGGCAATCAGGACGAAGGTTTCGCTTACCGCATCGGACAAGGCGCTTGGTTATATTGAGGAAGGGTACGCGTTCTCGCCGATGTTTAAGCTCGGCTACAGGAAGACCATTTCGGATAAGGAGGTGTTTGCGACATGGCTCAACTTGGAAAAGGCAAATTAAATTACAGGTGTCCATCCTGCTTTATGCGAGACCTCGACATCGATATGTTTTATAATAAGGATACCGGCATATACAGCTGCATCCGCTGTCAGTACAGAGGGACGGAGAAGGACGTGCTTGAGAAAAACGAGATGGTGCGATTCCGTTATCTGGACAGGGCAAAACGCTTTACGAAATTTGATTTTGATTAAAAGAAACAAAGACAACCGGCTTCCCTTGCGGAGGCCGGTTGTTTGAAACACAAAAAAAACGCGGTAAGAACCGCGTGGAAACGGAGGTCAACATGATAGCGTTAAACCAGACAGGCTATCTGCCGGCGGCAGAGAAAAAGGCGGTATTGACAAAGGGGAAAAGCTTTTGGGTGCTGGATGCGGACAATCGGGCGGTTTTGGAAAAGGAGGCTTCCTGGTTTGGCTTCGATGAAGCCTCCGGGGATGAAGTCGCGATTGCCGATTTCTCGGAGATACGCAGCCCGGGGAGATACCGGCTCAGAGATGAAAACGGGGAGGAATCCTGTACCTTTGAGATTTCAGAGCGGATATACCGGGCTTTGCAGAAGGATTTGCAGAAGGCGTTTTATTATCAGCGGTGCGGCTGCGCGCTGGCGGAACAATATGCGGGGGTCTATACGCATCCTGCCTGCCATACGGAAAAGGCGCTGCTGTGGGAGGATAATGGCGTTGCCAAAGAAGTATCCGGCGGCTGGCACGACGCGGGAGACTACGGGCGCTACATTTCTCCGGCGGCAGTGGCGGTAGCGCATCTTTTGTATGCCTTTAAGCTGTTCCCGGAAAGCTTTGGGGAAAGCGTCAATATACCGGAGAGTGGGAACGGAGTGCCCGATATTTTGAACGAATGCCGTTATGAGCTGGAGTGGATGCTGAAGATGCAGCGGGAGGACGGCGGCGTTTATCACAAGCTTACTTCTGCGATGCATGCGGATTTTGTCATGCCGCAGGAGGATACGAGTCCGTTTTACATATTCCCCGTTTCCTCCATGGCTACGGCGGATTATGCGGCCTGCATGGCATTGGCGGCAGGCGTATACCGCGCGTATGACGAAGCTTTTGCGGACAGGCTGCTGCGGGCTGCGGTGAGCGCCTGGGGATGGCTGGAGGCGCACCCGGAATATGTGGGCTTTCATAATCCGTCAAACTGCAATACCGGGGAATACGATGATGACTGCGACAGGGATGAACGGCTCTGGGCGGCGGCCGAGCTGTATCTGGAAACAGGAGAGGAGACTTATCAAAAGGCATTGGAGGCGCTTGGCCGGGAGCCCCTTGGGAAAACGGATTTTGGCTGGACGGACGTATCGGGGCTGGCTTCGATGGCGGTTTTGGCGGCAGATTACCTGCAGACGGCAAAAAAAGCGATTCCGGAGAAGCTTTTGAAGGATTTTCGGGAAGCGGTTCTGGCGGAGGCCGGACGGCTTGTAAAACAGAGTGAGTCGTGCGGCTATCTGGTGGCAATGGCGCCGGGGGATTATGTCTGGGGCAGCAATATGGTCGTGCTCAACAGAGGAATGCTGCTGGCGCTGGCTGCGCTTCTTACAGGGGGAGAAGAGAAAGCGCTCTATGAGCGGGTCGCGCTGAGACAGCTTCACTATCTGCTGGGGACGAACGCGGCAGGGTACAGCTATGTGACAGGCTATGGCGAGAATGCCTGCAGACATCCGCATAACAGGCCGACAGAATGCGACGGTATCGAACTGCCCATGCCGGGCTGGGTCAGCGGCGGCCCGTTTCGGACACCCTGCGATGAAACGGCAGTCCGCAGCATCCCGCAGGGAACGCCGCCGATGAAGTGTTATCTTGACCATGCGATGTGCTATTCCCTGAACGAGATTACGATTTACTGGAATTCGCCCGCGGTGTTTTTGACGGCTTATTTTAACCGGTCGTGAGTGGAGGCGAAGGTGCATCCGGCATCCTTTTTCAGAGGACGGATATCAACAGCTTCGTCCTCCGATTGGGGATACTTTGAAGCGTGTATGCCTTTGTCAATTAAGGGCAGGTATTGTGCAGTTATTAGAAGTAAATTATAATGATAGACATAAATCGGTGTTGATGAAGAAAAAGAGGAGATAATGGAATGACGGATATAAAGCGTGTGTCAAGGCTGGTTACTCCTATTGCACAAAAATATGGCGCGGAGAGAGTGGCATTGTTTGGCTCCAGAGCAAAAAACACAGCAACAGAAACAAGCGACTATGACTTTGTTATATCGAAAGGCGCTATACAATCATTGTTTCAGTTAGCTGGTTTTATTGATGAACTCGAAAAAGCATTTGGGGCGAATATAGATGTGATTACAGATACGTCAGCCAATATTGAATTTCTGGAACAGATAAAGAAGGATGAGGTTGTTGTCTATGAATCAAAGAGATAATATGATATTAATAAAAATAGCGGATTATTGTCTGGAAATTAAAGATACACATGACTATTTTAAACAGGATAAAGAGCTTTTCATCAATGAAAAATGTGGGTTTATATACAGAAATTCAATTACTATGCCAATATTGCAAATCGGAGAGCTTTCCAAAATGTTATCGGAAGGATTTTTAAATGAATATATAAAAATACCATGGAAAATGATTATGCGCATGAGAGATATTGTAGCGCATCACTATGGAAGTTTAGATTATGAGATTGTATGGAATACGTCAATATTAGATATCCCGAAACTATATCTGGAAATAGAAAAAATACTGAAAGAGCAGGTATGACGAAGAAACCAGAAACAGCTTTTTCATTTCCAGTTCGACAACATATTCGAGGCGAAATGTAAGTGAAATCATTTATAGTTTGATAATTGAGGGTGCAAAGTGGGTGTGATAAACGGATAGATATTATATAATTATGAAGGTAGCTTTGATTGACAGGAGTATTTACAGTTAGAACAGGAAAATTTGAGTATCTTCAATACAAATGAAAGCGAGAAGGATAAGCTGTTAAATGATAAGGAGAAAAAAGAGCAAAAGAGAAATAGGAGATAGGGGAGAAAGATGGTTTGGGTTTCATTATGATACGGAGAGAACGATTTATGGTTATGTGTGTTGCGTATATGTAAAAAAGGGAAAACTGCGTAAATTGAGTGACAAATTAAAATTTGAATCCTATCATCAGTGGAAACAATATATTATAAATAAATACAAGTGTTTTGAGTTGGATACCTTGATAGAATTTAGTAGATATTTGAATCAGAGAATAAGGAGTGTAAAGCCGGGGTATGAATTTAACAGTATAACGGCCGCGGTTATAATGTCTTGGGTAGTAACCAAGCTAATGGAAGACTTTATAGAAGTGGAGATGGCCGTAAAAAGTAATATAATTTGTAGTATGGTTACGGTGATTGTGACTGCGGCTATAGTATGGGCGATTGTTAATCTGTGGTATAAGTGTTTTTGGAATAACAACACAGAAGAAAATTTTTATAAGGACTACAAAGAAATAATTGATGAGATTATAGAGGAAAGGAAGAAGATGAAGATCCTGTAAAAATACTAAATCCAAAACAACCAAGATTTTTGTGCCGGGGCGTAAATCCGGGCAAGCAATTACAATGAACGAATTAGGAAAAGAAAAACGAGTGCATATGCGGTGCACTCGTTTTTGACAATAGAAATGGGAAAGCTAATCTGCAATCTGCCGCCCTTCATGGTCCATATGGTAATTGTCCCGGATAATCAGCTCAGAGAGCGGCACGAAGGTGTATCCGGCGTCCTTGAGGGTAGTAATCAGCGTTTCCAGCGCCTCCGCAGTATATTTAGCGCCGTTGTGGCAGAGGATGATGCTGCCGTTTCCGAGATGCTTGTTCTGTGTGACGGTCTGAATGATGGAATCGACGCCGTAATCCTTCCAGTCCAGAGAATCCACATCCCACTGAATCGTGTAATAGCCGCATTTCCTGGCGGTATTGACGACGTCGTTGTTATAGTCGCCGTACGGCGGGCGGAAGAGGAACATGTCGTAGCCGGTGAGCTGCTTTACCTTGTCATGTACGGACATCAGCTCCTTTTCCTTTTCGGAATCGGACAGCCGGCTCATGTTTTTGTGGTTTTCGCTGTGGTTGCCGAGATCATGCCCCTCGGAGAGGATGTACTTGACGTCGTCGGGGTAGGAGGATACCCAGCCGCCGGTCATAAAAAAGGTCACCTTGACATCGTGTTTTTTTAAGATCTCCATAATCTGCCTTGTGTCTTCGTTGCCCCAGGCGGCGTCGAAGGTCAGCGCGATTTTGGGGCTGTCGGTCTGGACGCAGTAGATGGGCAGCTCCCTGCCGCCGGCTCTGGCGCTGGTTGGGGCAAGAGCGCCGTCCGTGTTCTGCCTGACGCCCAAAAGCCCTGCCAGCACCAGAATGGCGGCCATGAGGGTGACAGCCTTTTTGGACAGCCGCCTTTCCCGCAGATAATCGCCAAGCTCCTGCATATACTGTATCAGTACACCGCTCGTTTCCGCGTCGGCATGAATGTCGTTTTCCTGTTTGTTACTTTTTCCAAGCATAAGAAGTCCTCAATTGTTTTTGTTATAAATATATTTTTGGAACGGAAAAATTATGCAGGGCGGGACTGGTACAATACAAGGCGCCGCTCCTTTTAACATCAGGCCAAAAGCGGTTGCGCTTTCCGCAAATATTGTTTATACTATACAAAAAGCGGGAGCAGGGGATTTGCCATGAATGAGATTTTGCTGCGTAGGAAAAATAAGATTATTTTGGAAAAGGGCAGCGCTGCGGAAGCGGACAGGCGGGCTGTCGCGACGATTATGAAAAATGTAGAAGCGCTGGGCTATACCTTTTCGCAGGCGCTGGCGGAGCGCCTTTGGACGTTTGACAGGGGAGAGCTGCAGCAGTTTTATCAGGAGCTGATGCCGCTGTTAAAGGGTCTTGTCGGCGCCGACGTGGTTTACCGCCCCATGTATCCCGATTTCCCCGATTCGGTGATGGAGGCGGACGGTGCGGAGCTGTTTTTCAATGCAATCCTGCACTACTGGTCATACGGGCTGCTGTATCCGGCCCGGGACGCGAATGAACGGCTCCCCTTGTTTGACGAGACGAAGATAAAGGTGCTTGATTTGGGGACGCCGCAGGACTTACAGGATATTTTTATGCTTCTGTGCCAGTCAAAGACTGCGCTTTCTCAGGCGGACAAGGAGGATTTGGTCTGGATCTTCCGAAATGAAGGACCGGCGCTGCCGGAGGAAATACCGTTGAAGGAAAACGCAGCGCTCGTGGGGAAGCTGTATCTGGAGAATACGCCCCTGGCGTCGGCAGAGGCGCTGCAGCGGTTCTGCAGGACGGCGACGGATGTGCTCAGGCTTGTGACCGCCATGTCGGACGGGGACATCAGCCTTGCGGAAAATACCAGATTTCGCAGCTTTAAGCGCAGGGAGAGAAGAATCCTGATGGCGCTTTTGCAGGGCTGCGGCAGTATTGAGGAGGATATGCTGCGGTACAAAAATAAATGGATCCGCGTCGGAGAAAGGCTGCACCCGTCGTCGTACAGCGAGGCGCAGTTCGGGAAGGTAATCACAGCATTTTATAAGCTGCGCAACGATGTGAAAATCGAGACCTTCGGGGGGAAGGTTGCGCGGGCAATGGAGGCGCAGGATTACCGGTCTGCGCTTCTTCTGCTCAGGGAAAGGCCGGGGGAGCTTGCCAGAAGGCTGGACTGGCTGCTGCGTGATGCAGAGAATAAAACGCAGGTTCTCGAGGCCTTCCGGGAGACGGCGGGGAAGGTTTCCACGCCGGTGCTGCTTCAGGTCAGGGAGCATTTCCTGCACAGAACCGCCAAAACAGAGCTTCGTGTCTTTCTCCCCAAGGGGAATTTGGCGCGCTGCCGTTATATACAAAACACGCTGCCGGACATCGAAAAGACATATTGTGATACCGTTGCCGGGATATGCGAAAGCGCCTTGACAGAGCAGTACCGGAAGAAGGGGCCGCTGGGAAAGGTTTATTTGTCCGAAGCGTTCCGGCGGTATATGGTTCCTTTCAGCCAGAGAAGCGCCAGCAAGACGCTCAAGGCAGTGACGAGAGGCTCCCGGCTTCCGTTTTCGGAGCGCGCAAGGGCATTCCGCGCATTTATCTGGTGGACCAATATGGGGGAGGGGGAGGGCATGGCCGCGCGGGACCGGGTGGATATTGATTTGTCGGCGGCGTTCTTTGACGGGGACTGGCGGTATATAGAGCATGTGTCGTATACCAATCTGCGCTCAGGAAAGTACAGGGCATGTCATTCGGGTGATATTGTAAACGGCGGACCGGCAAGTGGTGAAGGCGTCAGTGAGTTTCTGGATGTGGATATTGATTCCGCGTTGGAATACGGCGTCAGATATATTGTGTATCAGGTCTATAATTATACAGGGCAGAAATATGCCGATATCCCGAATGCCAAATTCGGCTGGATGGGCAGGGAAGATGTGCGATCGGGTGAGATTTATGAGCCTAGGACGGTGGAGCAGCGGATGGACCTGGCGGCGCAGAGCACTGTAAGCATTCCGGCAATTTTCGACTGCCTTAAAAGGGAAGTGATATGGTGCGACATGCATCTGTCGTTAAACGGCTGCCATCAGCATTGCGGCGGAAACAACATAGAAAGCAACCTGTCGTCGGTAGCAGCTGTCTGCTACAGCATGACGCAGCTTGCCAGGCCGAATCTGTACGATCTGATTGACCTGCATATACGTGCCAGAGGACAGCGGGTGGACGACATGGCGTGTGCGGATGTTGTCTTTGATACGGAATCGGGCATTACCCCTTTTGACACAGAGGTCTTTATGGGGGAATATTTGTAATGGTTTTATTAGGCTATACAGGTTCTTCCTTCTAATTCTTGGTGAAACAGAACCTGTGCTCTCCTA
The DNA here is from genome assembly GCA_949948735.1 of uncultured Lachnospiraceae bacterium. Taxonomy (GTDB): domain Bacteria; phylum Bacillota; class Clostridia; order Lachnospirales; family Lachnospiraceae; genus COE1. Next base: position 37,350 of record CATLGV010000019.1, read on the forward strand.
ATGAAATAGCGGCTATGTACCGGCCTCCTTCTTAAGATTGGGTTTAATCTCCCCCATTGGGGGGATTGAAAAAGCCGGTACAATTTCCGCATATATGCATCTCAGACATGAAGCTTATGAGTGCAAAAATGTGAAAGGTACTGCGGCGGCTTTTTTATAGGTTCGCCGCTGTTTTTGACTGCATGACATCAGAAAGGACTTAAGAGCGTGAAAATGAATGAAATTGTAACGGAACGTGTGAATTTATTTGAGCCGAACGTCTATGTTACGGTATGTGTTGAAATAACAGGAAAGGTATGTCCGCATAAGCTGTCTGACGCTGTCCAACAGGCATTTGAAGCAAACGAGGCGACCATGTCAAAAATCGTGTTGGAGCACGGCGCGGCGTATTATAAAAAATTGCCTGCATCACGCTGTAAAATAGAGATTGAGGATAAGAACATAAGCTGGACAGAGCTCGTGAAGCAAAATGAAAAAATTCCGTTTGCGATTGATAAAGGGGAATTGGTCAGGGTTTTTATCATACCGTCGGAGGACAAAACGCAGCTCACAGTTATGGCGCATCATTTAGCGGGCGACGGAAAATCCGTAATCTACTTTGTCAGGGATATTATGAATGCTTTATCCGATACGCCGCTTATCTACAAGCCTCTCGCCCTGCTTGAAAGAAATCTGCCCCCAAAAGGGCTGTCTGTATCGGCAAAATTATATACCCGTTATTGCAATTATAAATGGAATGATCGTTTTTTTGCATGGCAGGATTATTATGATTTGCACAATAAATATTGGAAAACCGTTTCATCTGATATACAATATAAAACTTTGTCCGCGGAAAAAACGGAAAAAATAATGGAACGCGCAAGACAAATCGGGTGTTCCGTCAACAGTTATATGGTGACGCTGATTTTGAAAAAATATTCGAAACCGTGTAAAGCGGGAATACCTGTCAGCATACGGCAGGATAAAAACGAAGCGATGTCAAACCTTACTTCCGGTATTTATATCAGATATAAGTATGATATTAAAAAATCTTTTGCTCAGAATGCGATGCAGGTTCATAAAAGAATAACAAGGAAATTAAAGCAGAATAAGATATTTGTACTGCAGTTTCTTGCCCGGATGCCTGTGACACTGATAGACGCCGCGCTGCTGAACGCGCATCATTCTTACTGCGACCGCTTAGCGGAGAAAACCGTAAAAGTCATGGGCTACTCCGGAAAGGGCAAAAAAGACCTGGGTATCAGTAACCTGACAGTAATTGACATACCTGTTTCCTACGGCGATTACGAGATTAAGAATATTATTTTTGTTCCCCCCGCGGTTTCTTATTCCAATAATATAATCGGAGTTTCAACCATTAATGGGCGGATGACAATTTCATATCACAATATTACGAAATAGCGGCTGGAATGAGCTTATACGCCGGATTTGTCAAATCGTCAATGCGCCGAAAATCTTTAATTTTTATAAAAATGTAGTAATATTTTGCCGTTTGGGCAGATATATTTGTATAAGGCGCTTTTTATAAGGCGCCGATACCCGCTTGGGTTTGCCGCGCGGGAATAAAGATATGGTCAGGTATTGCGATGGTTTTAAACGACAGCAAAGAGGGAAGAAGCGGTACAGACAGACAGTTTGACGACGAATGCGTTTTGTTTCTTGCGGCAGTAGGCAGTGAGAGCTTTCGGGCGCCTTATGAGGAGGCCTGCAGAAGCATCCGGGAAAAGCTGGAGCAGATTAACGAGGAGCTTTCGAGGCGGATGGGGCGCAGGTTTATAAAGAGCATTGAAAGCAGGGTGAAATCTCCGCGAAGCTGTCTGAATAAGATGGTGGATAAGAAGTATGAGATTACCGGACAGACTGCCAGCGAGCGGCTGAATGATATTGCAGGCGTCCGCGCGGTATGTTTTTTTCTGGACGATGTATACAAGCTTGCGGATATTCTGCTGGGAACGCCGGAATATGAGTTTATTAAGCTGAAGGATTACGTAAAAAAGCCCAAGGCAAGCGGCTATCAAAGCCTTCATCTTATTCTGAGAGTGCCCTTTGACCGGACGGCAGGGCGGGGGACGGAATCGGTAAAGGTGGAAATCCAGATCCGCACGCAGGCCATGGACTTCTGGTCGGATATAGAGCACCACTTTATTTATAAGGAAGTGACGGACGACGATTTGTCGGAGGTGGAGGAGGAATTCCTCAAATGCGCAAAATCCGTGCGAAAAATCGATAAACAAATGTTGAAAATCCGAAAAAAGATACTTCGGGCAAAAAGAGCGCAGGCCCAATAGCCTGCGCTCTGATGAATCAGCGTCTCCTTAGTTGGCAGCAGCCTCTGTAGAAGCCTCCTCCGTTGTGGCAGCATCCTCAGCGTTCTCCGCAGTAGTGTCTGCGTCAGCGTTCTCCTCTGTAGAAGCCTCAGTAGTGTTGGCGTCAGCGTTCTCCTCTGTGGAAGCCTCGGTAGTGTTGGCGTCAGCGTTCTCTTCTGTGGAAGCCTCAGTAGCGTCAGCCTCTGTAGAAGCCTCCGGTGCGCTGGTCTCCTCTGAAGCAGGCTCAGTTACGCTTGTCTCTGTAGAAATCTCATCGACAATGCCTGCCGGCTCGTCATTTGCGGAACCGCATGCGGTAAGCATGGCAGCGCCTAATGTAAGTGTCATAACAGTTGCCAAAATTCTCTTTTTCATAATTTCTCCTCATTTCTGCGCCGCTTATTGTGAATAACCGACGTTTGCAGCAAACAGCGCGCAGCCACAAACGCGTTGAGTGAACGTTATTTCCGCGAGGTACTTGGCCTTCACTCTTGCCTTACAAGTTCTTTATTATACACAGATTTGCACATTGGTCAATACTCTTTCTACAATTTTTATTCATTTTATTTTTACTTTACATTTACAATGAGTTCACAAAATGTTCACAAAAGTGCGCAAAAACGGTGAAAAAGGGAATGCTTACAGGATGAGAATCAGAGTCCGGTATGTGAAAACCATTGAATTGCAATGAGGGGTGGATATTTCCATAATTATGCATTACAATAAATTATCTGAAACAGATATGGAAAGCGGCAGTCTCGTGCGGCGCTGTACGAGAAGGCGGACAAATGATAAAAGGGATGAGAAGCATATGAGAAACAAAAGAGCGATTACCATCGCCCTCACCGCGCTGCTGTGCCTGGGCGGAACGGCCTGCACAGCGGCGGCGCGCACGGGCGCGCAGGGGGAAGCTGAGGAGACGCTGCCCGCGGTGGGCGCCGCGGACATGCAGGAAGAGAGGAAGCCTGCCGGCGTGACAGATAATCCGCAGGCACTGGATTTGTACAACACACAGGAAACCTTAAATGTGGCGACTTACATTACGAAGGTCGACAATACGTATTTTATTGCTGACTGCTACCATGACCAGATTATCTACAGCGATACGCTTGGCGCGCCGCTGACGGCGTGGAAGGTGCTGACAAACGAGGTGCATTACGCGCACACTGTTGCCTCGGACGGGGAGCTGCTGGTGACGGATGACACGGAGAACAACCGCCTTCTGGTATTCCAAAAAACAGCCGGGGGCTATGCCCACACACAGACACTGGAGAATATCGGATTGAAGCCCCACTATGTGCGGTATGATGCCGCAAACGAGGTATTTCTGGCGTGGAGCTCCATCACCGGGGAAATGTATTTCCTCAAGAGGGAGGGCGCGTATCTTTATATAGAGAAGATATTGAAAATAGACGAATTGTACGGGGTGTACGTGCGCTCGTTTACGCTCTTGGAGGACGGCTTCTATTTTGTCTCGGGGCACAACAATCAAAAAGTGATAAAGGCGGTCGTAAATGAGAGGGGGGACGCTTTTGAAATCACAAAGACGTATGAAGTGCCGGCGGAGCTTGCGGGCATGGTGCAGCTTACGAAGATACAGGGGGATTATTACATAACGGTTTCCACGGACAATCAGGAAAATCAGGACGCCGCGACAATTATCCGCTGCCGGGATTTGGAAGGGCTTGCAGACGGCAGTTACGAGGATATTTACGGCGCGTTCGGATTAAGCGGAGGCACGCCCTACTATATCACGGAAATTGACGGACGGTATTATATGGCGCATCACAGGACCGCCGAGAACATTATTGCCTTCGATGTGCAGGCGGGGGACGTCTGCAATGTGGAAGTGATTTACTGAGTGAAAGCTGCGCAGGAACAGAAAAAGCAGGATTATACTTTACGAATGCTTCATTCGTTAGTACAATGAAGGAGAGGCACACAAAACAGTGGAACAGGCGGGACTGCTATGGATAGAAGGATTACAAGAATATATTTGGCGATAGCCGCGATGGGGATACTTTGCACCCTCTTTTCGGCATTGGTTTTCCGGACGTATATTTATGACCGGGGACAGGACAGCGGTACGGGAGAAAAGGCGGTATCCTGGACGGACAGGATGCAGGAGCAAACAGAGGACGGCGTCTATCGGTTCTCGGCAATACTTCCGGAGGAGGGAACGGACAATACCGTGATCGCGTACGATACGGCGCACATGCTTCTTGAGGTGACAATCGGCGGAAAAACCGTCTATACGCTGACGACGGAGGCAGGCCGGTGGATGAAGACGCCGGGGTATCAGTGGAATTTTATCTCGCTGATGCCGGAGGACGCGGGGAAAGAGATTGTTTTCCTTGTGCGGCCGGCCTACAAGGATACGAAGCCCAAGGGCGGGTTTTATTACGGAACCCGCAGCGCGGTAGAGCACATCATTGTAAAGGAGAGGCTGTTCAAGTTTTTCATAACCTGTATGATTTTGATTGTGGGCGTGATTTTGCTGCTGTATACAGTCGTGATTATGGAAAAGGGGCAGGAGGACGCAGGACTGCGCAACTTCACGATCTTTGCCATTATGCTGGGCATCTGGATGATCTGTGAATCCCAGCTTCTTGAGCTGTACATATCCTGCGGAATCGCGATGGTGTTTCTGGATCATCTGATGCTGATGCTGATGCCGCTGCCGTTTCTCCTTTTTTTGCGCAATATGTATCCCAACAGGGAAAATCCGCTCTGGGCAGGCTGCTGCTATCTGAACTGCGCGGTTGTAGTCATAAGAGTGCTTCTGCAGATGCTGGGGCTGTATGATCTGCGGGAAACGCTTTGGCTGACGCATGCGGCCCTCTGTATATTCGTAGTGTGCGTGTTTGCGCTGAGCGTATCCGAAATCGTCAAAAAGGAGATGACGCGCCAGCTGCGGCTGAATATCTGCTGCGTGCTGGTGCTGGTTGCGGCGGTATTTCTGGAGCTGGCACAGTACCGGTTCTACAACAGGAGTACCCCGATTGGCAGTATTGGCTTTCTCTTCTATATCGTTGTTATGGGCATATCCGGCGTGAAAAAGTCGCGCAGAATCATGGAACAGGCCAAGGAAAGCGAGCTTTACCGGAAGCTGGCCTTTGTGGACGAGCTGACGGGCGTGTACAACCGGACGGCTTTTAAAAGGGATCTGAACAGCTGTCTGACGACCGACGGGGAGACGCAGGAGGCCGGGATTTGCCCTACCGTGCTTTATATGTTTGATTTGAACGATTTGAAAAAGTGCAACGATAATTTCGGACATGAATACGGCGACCGCTATATTAAGATGATAGCGCAGGGGCTGCGGCAGATGTTTGAGGGCGATGGGGCCTGTTACCGGATTGGCGGCGACGAGTTCTGCGTGATCATGCCGTTTGTTTCTGAGGAAGCGGCTTTGGAAAAGCTAAACCGCCTCGATGCATATGTGACGGAGCTGAGAAAGCAGGATTTCGTCGTGCCGGTGAGCGTGGCGATGGGCTATGCCGTATATGACTCTGAGCTGGATACAACGCTTGAGGATACGATGCGGCGGGCCGACGACATGATGTATCAGAATAAACAGGCACAAAAAAACGGGCGTTAGCACGCTCGTTTTTTGCGCAGGGAGAACGCCTGCCTGATAATCTCAAAACCGGAATCTGGATTCAAGGCTCCGCGTGGACAAAAGGCGCCACGAGAAAAATGGGGAGCCCGTAGAACAGGGCGTATGCATAGCGGAATTCCGCGGCGACCGGGGCGGCGATGCACAGTGTCAGCACCAGCGCAATGCAGGGCAGATAGATAAGCGCCTTTTCGGTATCGCCCGTCCGCAGGCAGACGGCAGCGCCTGTTAAAATCACCCAGAATATCAGGCCCATGCTCCAGAGCGCTCCGTACAGAGGGAACAGCTCATGCAGCTTAAAGAGGATTTCTTTGATTTTGATAACGATATTTCCGCGCAGAATCGGCTGCCAGGTCAGGCCAAATTCATTCGGATAAATGCCCTCGTCAAGACCGACCGTATAGGAAACGTCAGGATACCAGTAGCCCTTTGTCTGCGCCACATAGGCGTCAAAGTAGGACTTGGTATGGGCAAGGCCAATCGAAAGCCATGTCTGGAAAAAGGCAGTCTTGTGCGCCTCAAGATAATCCGGATTTCCCTGCCGGACAAGGTTTTTGATATTGTCCGACACATCGGGCTGATATTGGGAGGGCACCTGCTCCAGATCCATAATACTGCCCATAAATTCAAGCTCCTTTGGCGTCAGGGCTTCTCCCTTTGCCACCACGCGCGCAATCTGCTGGAGCGGGATGGACAGCGACTCGACAAAGTCCGCCTGCTTAATCTCGTAAATATTCATACACGGATACTTCACAAAAAGCACCAGAAGCAATATGACCAGATGTACGGGAATCATCGTTTTCCAATTCCTTCTGTAAATAAACAGAATAAAGGGCAGCGTCACCAGAAACACATACCAGCCGTTGGTGCGCAGCAGGCTGATCATAACGCCTGAAAAGACATACGGCAGAATCAGCGTAAAATATTCGCTTACCGCAAGCTTCTGCGGGTCGGAATGGAGCAGACCGGACCTGGGACGCAGCAGAAAGCGCATCAGCGCCGCGGCAAAGAGCGTCATGGATCCGGCAAAGGGAATGTCCTTCCAGAGTGTGACCGCATAGGCGCCATGGTAGGGCATCAGGGCATAGAAGCCGATGACTATGGCGATAACGGGAAAAATGACGTCCGCCTTTTGCAGGGTTTTGACAACATATCCGGCAACCAGCGCCATAAAAAGCATTTGCGCCAGTGTATACAGGGCGAGCCCGAAGTAAATGTCGCCGGTAAAAAACAGGCCGATATTGTAGAACATCCCGAGCAGAAGCGTGTGTATTACGGAATGGTGGTTGCTCAGCTCATAAGCGCCGATAACCTGCGCATACTGGTTGATGCTGTCCGGCGTCATCACACCGGGATACGCGTGCAGAAAGTAAGGTGTCCAGCCAAGCAGGCACAGTACGGCGGCGGCATAGGGAAGCCAGGGCCGCTGGTAGGCGGCGCCCGTAAGGTGCACCAGCTCGCTTGCCTGTAAGAGCCACGCAGTCAGATGATAGTATATCGTAAACAGTCCGAATGCCGTAAGCGCAAGAATAATCAGACCAAACAGCGGGCTTGAGAAGCCGGTGAGAATTTCCGGATAGCGTACCGCAAGCGTAAATACCGAAAACAATACGCCCAAAATGCAGGAGAGCACGGAATCGGGAATCGTAATACGTTCCTCAAACCGATCCTCGTCAAGCTGCAAAAAGACATAAAAAAACACGGAAAAAATAACAAGGGAGAGCGGGTTGGCAGGCTGCATGCCGCTCATCCGCATCACCGCAAACAGTGATAAAAAGCTTTTAAAGAATATTTTAAACAGACGCATATTGTCCTCCGTTTTTTCGAATTTTATGTATATGTATCATCTTAGAATGAAATGCAGGGAGAGTCAACAACTTGCTGACAAAGATTGCATTATTTGGTAATTTCTGCTAAACTGTTTGAGACCATAGCAAAAAGGAAGCGGGAGGAACAAGTATGAACTGGGAGAACAATGTCCGCAGAGTGGTGCCCTATCAGGCGGGAGAGCAGCCGCAGAGCGGGAAGGTCATTAAGCTGAATACCAACGAGTGCCCTTATCCGCCGTCGCCGCGGGTGGAGGCGGTTTTGCACCAATTTGATTATGACGTGCTGCGCAAATACCCCGATCCGGATGTGTCGGCGCTGACCGGCGCGCTTGCAAAGCGTCACGGCCTGTCCAGGGAGCAGGTGTTTGTGGGCGTAGGCTCGGACGATGTACTGGCGATGGCGTTTCTGACATTTTTCAATTCCGGCAAACCCATTCTGTTCCCGGACATCACATATTCATTTTATGACGTATGGGCGGATTTATACAGAATCCCGTATAAATGCCAGCCGCTGGATAAGGACTTTTTGCTGGTGAAGGAGGACTATCTGAAAGAAAACGGCGGTATTGTTATCGCGAATCCCAACGCGCCTACGGGGATTATGACAGATGTGTCGGATTTGGAGGAGATTATCCGCGCCAATCCCGGTTCGGTTGTAATCATTGATGAGGCCTATGTGGATTTTGGCGGCGAAAGCTGCGTGCCGCTGATTCAGAAATACGATAATCTGCTGGTGGTGCAGACCTTTTCCAAGTCCCGGGCAATGGCCGGGATGCGCATCGGGTACGCGATGGGCAGCAGGAGGCTGATACGTTATCTGCAGGATGTGAAGTTCTCTTTTAATTCTTATACGATGAATGCGACTGCGATTGCGGCCGGTGTGGCCTCCGTTGAGGACGAGGAGTACTTCAGGGAGATTACGGATAAGGTCATCGCGACGAGAGAATATACAAAGGAAGCGCTGCAAAAGCTCGGCTTTACCGTTACCGACTCCCGGACGAACTTTGTCTTTGCGGCGCACAGGAGCATTCCTGCAAAGAAAATATTCGAAGCCCTGCGGGCGCAGGAGATTTATGTGCGCTACTGGGAGAAGCCGCGTATTGACAATTATATGCGCATCTCCATCGGGACGCGCCGGGAGATGGATGAGACCATCCGCTTTTTGGAAAGCCGGCTTGGGGAGCTTGAACGGGAACAAAGCTAAAGGAAGGAGCATGTGTATAAGATGAAGGAGTTTATTGCAAATATATTGAGGGGAATCGTGGTAGGGCTTGCCAATGTCATTCCCGGGGTCAGCGGGGGAACGATGATGGTATCCATGGGAATCTATGATAAGCTGATTCTGGTACTGACGCATTTTGTCAGGCGGTTCAAGGAGGCGGTCGCGCTGCTGGTGCCGATTGTCATCGGCATGCTGCTTGCCATCGCTGTTTTCTCGAAGCTGTTTTCCGAGGTGTTTTTCCCCAATTATCCACTGCAGACCAATCTGTTTTTTATCGGCCTGATTCTGGGCGGACTGCCCGTTATCTATAAGAAGGTCAGGGGGAATACCATCCGCCTTCCGCACATTGCCGCGTTCGCGGTATTCTTTGTGGTGGTCGTGGGCTTTGCGCTGCTCGGGGAGGGCGTGGATTCCGGCGCGGATGTGTCCTTTAGCGTCGTGAATGTGATCAAGCTCTTTTTTGTGGGTGTGATTGCGGCGGCAACCATGGTTATTCCGGGCGTCAGCGGCTCGATGATTTTGATGATTATGGGATATTACAACACGATTTTGGACACGGTCAGCGCTTTTATCGATGCGCTCAGAGGCTTTGATATCGGACGGATGCTGGAGCTGTGCCTGATACTGGTGCCCTTTGGCATCGGGGTTCTGATTGGTATTGTGGCGGTGGCAAAGCTGATTGAGTTTATCTTAAAGAAATATACGCTGGTTGCGTACTGGGCAATTATCGGGTTGATTGCGGCGTCTCCGTTTGCCATCCTGATTATGATGGAGGCGGGAACCATCGGAGTGCTGCAGATTGTTACGGGCATTGTGTTGTTTGCGGCGGGATTTTTTGTTTCATTAAAGCTTGGGGAATAACCCGGGGAGGCGCAAAATGGAGGCATATACGGATTTTGCCGGGGTGTATGATACGTTTATGGATGAGACGCCCTATGAGCAGTGGTGTGAAAACATTGTCCGGGAGCTTTCGCGAAACGGCATTGAGGACGGGCTGGTGTGCGAGCTGGGCTGCGGCACCGGAAGCATGACCCAGCTTCTGGCGGCCCGCGGCTATGACATGATAGGGATTGACTGCGCGCAGGAGATGCTGAATGCCGCGTATGAGAAACGCGAACGGTCAGGGCTGGATATTCTTTACCTTAATCAGGACATGAAGGCATTTGAGCTGTACGGGACGGTGCGCGCCATCGTGAGCGTCTGCGACAGCATCAATTATCTGACAGACGGCGGGGAAATCGACGCCTGCTTTAGACTGGTAAAAAATTATCTGGATCCCGGCGGGATTTTTTTCTTTGATTTTAACACCCGGTACAAATATGAGACGGTTATCGGGGACACGGTGATTGCGGAAAATCGTGAGGACTGCAGCTTTATCTGGGAGAACTATTACGATTCGGCAACCGGCATGAACGAGTATGACCTGACGATATTTGCGAGACAGGAGAACGGGCTTTTTGCGCGGTCGCAGGAGACGCATGTTCAAAGAGGCTACACGCTTGAGGAAATGAAAGCCTTTATCGCGGCGGCGGGGCTGGTATTTATACGGGCCTACGATGCGGACACGCTGGGCGGGGTTACCGCGCAGAGTGAGCGGATATACTGCGTTTCACGCAGATAGCGTCATCCGGCGCGGCAGGAACGGGGGATTGATATGGGAGATTATATTGTAAGAGCGACGGCGGCCGGCGCACAGATACGCGCATTTGCCGCTACAACGAGGGATTTGGTGGAGCGGGCAAGAGCCGTCCATGACCTGAGCCCGGTGGTATCGGCGGGGCTTGGCAGGCTGCTTACGGCCGGCGCCATGATGGGCAGTATGCTCAAGGGGGAGAAGGATCTGCTTACGCTCCAGATCCGGTGCGACGGGCCGGTGCGCGGCCTCACGGTCACGGCCGATTCAAAGGCGCGCGTCAAGGGTAGCGCCATAGCGCCGCAGGTGATGCTGCCGCCCAATGCGCTAGGCAAGCTGGATGTAGGCGGCGCAGTGGGAAACGGTATTTTAAGCGTTATCAAGGATATGGGATTAAAGGAGCCCTATGTGGGGCAGACTCAATTACAGACAGGGGAAATCGCGGAGGATCTGACTTATTACTTTGCGGCCTCCGAGCAGGTGCCCTCCGCAGTGGGGCTGGGCGTTCTGATGGAGAAGGACAATACGGTAAGGCGGGCAGGCGGATTTATTATTCAGCTGATGCCGTTTGCCGAGGATTCCGTGATGAACGCGCTGGAGGAAAAGCTCAGGACGATGGACAGCGTTACCGCTATTCTGGATGCGGGCAATACGCCCGAGCAGCTCCTGGAAATCCTGCTGGGGGATTTATCGCTTGAGATTACGGATACGATGCCCGCGCAATATTACTGCGACTGCAGCAGGGAGCGTGTGGAGCGGGCTATGGTAAGCCTTGGGAAAAAGGATATTCAGGAGATGATAGACGACGGGAAGCAGATCGAGGTGAAATGCCAGTTCTGCGACAGCGTATATTATTTTGAACCGCAGGATTTGGCGGTGCTGCTGCAGCGGGCAGGGACGGCGCGCTAGCAGATATTATTGAAGGGAAAGGCGGGACTACATGCATGTTGGACGGATTTCTGAAGGTGGCGGCGGCTACGCCAAAGATAAAGGTGGCCAATCCTGTTTTTAATGCAGGCGCAATCGTTGATATGATTTTGGAGGCGGACGCGAAGGGCGCAAAGGTGATTGTGCTGCCGGAGCTTTGTATCACAGGCTATACCTGTCAGGACTTGTTTCTGCAGGATAAGCTTCTTACGGCGGCAAAGGAGCAGCTGGAGGTGATTGCGCAGCGCACGGCCGGGACGGACGCGCTGGTTTTTGTCGGACTTCCGCTGGAGAAGGACGATAAGCTCTATAATACGGCGGCGGTATTAAAAAGCGGAGCGCTTCTTGCGTTTATTCCCAAAAGCTTTATTCCTTCTTATGGGGAGTTTTACGAGACAAGGCATTTTGCGCCGGGCGGTGTGCAGACAGGGACGGTCCTGTTTCACGGAAAGGAGATTCCTTTTGACACCGATATCCTGTTTTGCTGCGACAGTCTGGAGGGAATGCGTATTGGCTGTGAGATCTGCGAGGATATATGGGCGGCGGATACGCCCGGAACAAGACATGCGCTTGCGGGGGCGAATGTAATCGTCAATCTTTCCGCGAGCAATGATCTGGTCGGAAAGGATACGTACCGTGAGGCGCTTGTAAAGGCGACCAGCGCGCGGCTTTTGTCCGCATACATTTATGCGAGCGCGGGAGACGGGGAATCCACGCAGGACGTGGTCTACAGTGGTCATAACCTGATTGCCGAGAACGGTACGGTTCTGGCGCAGAGCAGACCGTTTACCACCGGAATTCTTTATGCCGATATCGATATCGCCAAGCTGCGGATGGAACGGCGGCGGATGACGACCTTTGAGGCGGGGAAAGCGGCGGCGCCCCATCTGCGGATTGAGTTTGGCTATGAGAAGGTGGTCCGGACGGCGCTGGACAGGAGCTTTCCGAAGACGCCTTTTGTCCCCGGGGACAGCGCAACGCGCAGAAAGCGCTGCGAGCAAATTCTTTCCATACAGGCAAACGGGCTGAAAAAGCGGTATGAGCATACCGGCTCCAGGACGGCGGTAATAGGGCTTTCGGGCGGTCTGGACTCGACCCTTGCACTGCTGGTGACGGTGCGCGCCTTCGATATGCTCGGTAAGGCGCGGTCGGACATTAAGGCCGTGACAATGCCCTGCTTTGGCACGACGGACAGGACGTACGAGAATGCGTGCAGGCTGGCGCAGGCCTGCGGCGTGGAGCTGACGGAGGTGGATATCCGCGCGGCGGTATTGCAGCATTTTGCCGATATCGGGCAGGATCCGGATACGCATGACGTGACCTATGAGAACGGACAGGCAAGAGAGCGGACGCAGGTGCTGATGAATGTTGCCAACAAGCTTGGCGGACTGGTAATCGGAACCGGGGATATGTCGGAGCTGGCGCTGGGATGGGCGACCTACAACGGCGATCATATGTCGATGTACGGCGTAAACGCGGGCGTGCCCAAGACGCTGGTGCGTCATCTGGTGCAGTATTACGCGGATACCTGCGGTGAAGAACGGCTGCGCACCGTGCTGCTGGATGTGCTTGACACACCGGTGAGCCCCGAGCTGCTGCCGCCTGCGGAGAACGGAAGGATTTCACAGAAAACGGAGGATTTGGTGGGCCCCTACGAGCTGCACGACTTCTTTCTGTACTATATGCTCCGCTGCGGATATCCGCCCTCAAAGATATACCGCATTGCGGTGGATACCTTTGAGGGGGAATACGACACAGATGTCATTTTGAAATGGGAAAAGACATTTTACAGGCGCTTTTTCGCGCAGCATTTCAAACGCTCCTGCCTGCCGGACGGGCCGAAGGTGGGCAGCGTGGCGCTTTCGCCCAGAGGCGATTTGAGGATGCCCTCGGACGCCGACGCGCGCATCTGGCTGGAGGAGCTGGACGGATTACTGCAGGGCGCCGGTGCTTAAGGCGCTGTCGGAGGCATCCGTGTTTTCGACAACCCTTGCCTTGTCAAGGGAGGCGGAAATCGCCTGTATCAGCAGGAGCGAGGTATAGCGGTTTTCCTCGGTGTAGCTGATATCCTCGAGACTCTGCTTGGCGAGGATTTCCTCCGCGAGGCCGGACAGCGTAGGCTCCATCAGCGGATACATGGTGGCAACCGCCTCGTCAACGTTGACGAGCGTAATCGCGTTGATATGATTCTTATCCACCGCTACCTGCAGTTCCACATTGGAGCTGCCAAGCTGCAGCATGCTGGAATAGACGCCGGGCACATAGAGGTCGCCGGAGTTCAGACTTCCGCTGCTGCCCGGGGCAGTGGTTTCGGGCGCTGTGTTGTTTTCGTTGACAGGAGCCGCAGGTGTATCGGCATTTTTGGATGCACCGGGTACGAAAAGCGATATCGCGACCAGCAGAATCAGTATACTTACAATCAAAAGAACAAGGGCATAGACCACTTCTTTTGAACGAAGAACAAGAATTTTTGTATTGGCACTCATGCTCAGGACTCCTTTTTGGACTCTTTTTATCAAGATATGAGGGGAGAAAACGATATATTACTGTGAGAACAAAATTGACAAAATTATCAAAAGCGCGTTTAATTATATTTTAGGAAAGGACGGGTACGGAGGATGGCGAAATACACAAAGCAGGATATTATCAGAATGGTGGAGGAAGAGGATGTGGAGTTTATCCGCATGCAGTTTACCGACATTGAGGGCAATTTCAAAAATGTAGCGATTACGGCAAGCCAGCTTGAAAAGGCGCTGAACAACGACTGTATGTTTGACTGTTCTCTGGTAAGGGGAATGCTGCCCACGGACAATGCCGATATGTTTCTGTATCCGGATTTGGATACCTTTACCATATTTCCGTGGCGTCCGCAGCAGGGGAAGGTTGCGCGCTTTATCTGCGATGTGTACCGTGCGGACCGTACGCCCTTTGAGGGAGACAGCCGTTACATACTGCGCAAGGCATTGAAGGAAGCAGGTGAGATGGGGTATGTCTTTGAGGTCGGGCCGGAGTGCGAGTTCTTTCTCTTTAATGTGGATGAGAACGGCAGGCCGACAACCAACACCCATGAACAGGCGGGGTTTTTTGATATGGGGCCGCTTGACAACGGTGAGAATGCCAGAAGGGACATCGTACTGACGCTGGAGGAGATGGGCTTTGTCGTGGAGGGCTCGCATCACGAGAAGGCGCCCTCGCAGCACGAGATCGATTTTAAATATGACGAGGCATTGACTACAGCAGACAATATTATGACCTTTAAGCTTGCCGTGAAGACGATTGCCAAGCATCACGGCTTTCACGCGACCTTTATGCCAAAGCCAAAGAAGGAGTTCTGCGGCTCCGGTATGCATATTAATATGTCCCTGACCCGGGAAGGGAAAAACATATTTTATGACCCTGACGATAAGAACGGGCTCAGCAGGGACGCGTATTATTTTATGGGCGGGCTGATGAAGCATGTCAAGGGAATCTGTGCGGTAACCAACCCGCTTGTAAATTCCTACAAGCGGCTCCGGCCCGGCTTTGAGGCGCCGGTATTTATTGGGTGGAGCACGCTCGGTACCAATTCGCTTATCCGGATTCCCAATATCAGGGGGGCGCACACCCGGATCGAGCTTCGCAGTCCGGACCCTGCGGCCAATCCGTATCTTGCCATAGCCGCCTGCCTGATGGCGGGCCTGGACGGGATTCGCAACAGGATTGAGCCGGCGGCGGAGATGCGCGACAATATCGCGGTATTCTCCGAGGAGGAGGCAAAAGCCCGCGGTATCCGCAAGCTGCCGACGGATCTGCGCGAGGCGTGCGAGGAGATGAATCGGGATCCGCTGCTGCGAAAGCTGCTGGGAGAACGGGTTTTTGAACAGTTTTATGAGGCAAAGCTTTCGGATTGGAAGGAATATGACGCACAGGTGACCGGCTGGGAAATCGAGTCGTATCTGTATAAGGTTTAGAGGTTCTCCACAGCTGTAGAATACCGTGGGAGCATGGATAACGGGATGTGGGGGGACACCGGTGGCAAATATAATAGTGGCCTTTGCCAGGATAGAAGAAGCCAAAAGCGTCAAAAATATTCTGGTCAAGAATGGAATAAGCGTAACGGCGGTCTGTACCTCCGGTGTGCAGGCGTTAAGCTATGCGGATGCGTTTCAGGATGGAATTATCATCAGCGGATACCGGCTCACGGATATGCCCTGTATGACCCTGCAGAGCAGCCTTCCGGCGGGGGTGGAGCTGCTGGTCATGGCGCCGCAGAGAGTGCTGGCGGAAATATCCGGTTCGGGGATTTTGGGGCTTTCCATGCCGTTAAAGGTGCATGAGCTGGTCAGCACGGTCGATATGATGCTGCAGGCGCTTGCACGGCGCAGAAAGAAGCGGCGGGAGATACCCAAAAGCAGGACGCAGGAGGATGCGGCGGTGATTTTGCAGGCCAAACGCCTTCTGATGGAGCGGAATAACATGACGGAGGAAGAGGCGCACCGTTACATACAGAAGCACAGCATGGATAACGGGGTAAATATGGTAGAGACGGCACAGATGGTATTGTCCGTAATGCTGTAGCAGGCGGGACGGCGCAGGAAGGAATAGATGAGTATGAACATCGTTTTATTATCGGGCGGATCAGGAAAACGGCTGTGGCCGCTGTCAAATGAGGTCAGATCAAAGCAGTTTTTGAAGCTTTTAAACGACGAAGAGGGAAATTATGAATCGATGGTGCAGCGGGTGTACCGGCAGATTGTATCGGCGGGCATTGACGCGCATATTGTGGTGGCGACCTCTGCGTCCCAGGTGGAGGCAATCCGAGGGCAGCTTCGCAACGAGGTCGATATTGTGGTGGAGCCGGAGCGCAGGAATACCTTTCCGGCGATTGTGCTTGCCGCAGCTTATCTGGAATCAAAAAGGGCCATGGATCCGGAGGAGACGGTGATTGTGCTGCCGGTGGATCCCTATGTGGATGTGGCGTATTTTGAGATTTTCCGGGAAATGGACGCGGAGGTGCAAAAGGGCGAAGCCGATATTGTCCTGATGGGCATCGAGCCGTCCTACCCTTCCCAGAAATACGGCTATATTATGCGGGGAGCAGACGGCAAGGTCACAGGCTTTAAGGAAAAGCCAGACGAGGCGGAGGCTGCGCGGCTGATCAGGGAGGGCGCGCTCTGGAACGCGGGCGTGTTTGCCTTTAAGCTCCGGTATCTGATGGAAATCACGGACAAGTATGTGCAGAGCAGAGAGTATTCCTATGTGACGGCGCATTACGGCGATTTAAAGAAGGACAGCTTTGACTACGAGGTAGTGGAGAAGGCGCGGTCGCTTGCCGTTGTACCCTACAAGGGCGAGTGGAAGGATATCGGCACCTGGAATACGCTTACGGAGGAGATGCGTGAGCAGAGCGTCGGAGACGCCGTTATGGGTGAGGACTGCGTAAATACGCATGTCATCAATGAGCTTTCGATTCCGGTGGTGGCGCTTGGCACGCAAAATCTGGTGATTGCGGCGAGCCCCGATGGTATTCTGGTGTCAGACAAGCATAAGAGCTCTTATATCAAGCCCTATGTCGAGGATATTGCGCAGCGCCCGATGTACGAGGAGCGGCGCTGGGGCGAATATAAGGTTTACGATTACAGCCAGTACAAGGACGGGACCAAGTCGCTGACCAAGCATGTGACGGTCCGCGCCGGGATGGCGGACGAGTATCAGCTTCACCGTTACAAGGATGAGGTGATCACTGTGGTCAACGGAAGCGGGGAGCTTGTCGTTGACGGCTGTCGGATGACGCTTTCGTGCGGCGATACGATTTCAATCCGGCGCGGGCAGAAGCATGCCATCCGGGCAATAGAGGATTTGCAGATGATATCCGTGCAGATTGGCGAGGACGTCACAGAGGGGGACGCGGAGGTCTTTGCCTGGGCATGGCAGGGTGAAAAATAATTTTTGGGGCGTGAAACGCTTTGGCATGGAGGATGAAGATGAAATTTACGAAAATGCAGGGCTGCGGCAATGATTACATTTATGTAAACGGCTTTGCGGAGGAGATTGAAGCCGCGCAGAAGCCGGCGCTTGTACGGCGGCTGAGCGACAGGCATTTCGGAATCGGCGGCGACGGGGTTATCTTTATTAATCCGGGAAAAGCCGCGGAGTTTGAGATGGAGATGTACAACGCGGACGGAAGCCGCGCACAGATGTGCGGAAATGGTATCCGCTGTGTGGCAAAATATGTTTACGACAACGGACTTACGGACAGGACCCGGATTACGATTGAGAGCTTCGGACAGGTCAAATATCTTGATTTGACGCCGGGCGCGGACGGAAAGGTTTCCCTGGTCAGGGTGAATATGGGCGCGCCCATTCTGGAAGCGGCGCAGGTGCCGGTGGTTTCCGCGAATGCGCAGGCGGTTGACGAGGAGATTACGGTGGGCGGCGTCGTTTACCGGATGACCTGTGTTTCCATGGGAAATCCGCATGCAGTGGTATTTGTAAAGGATACGGATGATTTGCGGGATTTTGCGATAGAAGAAATCGGGCCGCGCTTCGAGTGCCACGAGCGGTTCCCGGAGCGGGTCAACACAGAATTTGTCCGAATCATTGACGAAAGCCGCGTCCAGATGCGCGTGTGGGAGCGCGGAACGGGGGAAACCCTTGCCTGCGGTACGGGCTGCTGCGCTACAGTCGTGGCCTGCGTGCTCAACGGCCTGACGGCGGATCGGATTGTGGTGGAGCTTCTGGGCGGCGAGCTTGAATGCGAGTGGGACAGGGCAAAGAACACGGTCTATATGACGGGGCCTGCGGAAACTGTTTTTGAAGGGAGCGTGGAGGTCTGATATGCTTTTCCCAAGTGAAGTCTTTTTATTTGTATTTTTACCGATTGTGCTGGTGGTCTATTATGCTTTTTTGAGAAAGACGCGGATAGCAAAGAACATTTTTCTGCTGGCGGCGAGCTTGTTTTTTTACGCATGGGGAGAGCCGTCCTATGTGTTTTTGATGATTGGCTCGATTTTGTTCAACTGGCTGTTCGGTATTCTGGTGGAGCTGTTCCGGAATCGGCGCGTCCTGGCAAAGCTGATGATCGCGCTGATGGTCATTGGCAATCTGGCGGTTCTTGGCTGGTTTAAGTACAGTGAGTTTACGGTGCTGCAGATCAACCGCTTTCTGCATACGCAGATACCGGTGCCGGTGGTAGCGCTTCCGATAGGGATTTCATTCTTCACCTTTCAGGCAATGTCGTATGTCATCGACGTGTACAGGCAGCGCGGCAAGGTGCAGTACAATCCGCTGCAGGTGGGGCTTTATGTGTCGCTGTTTCCGCAGCTGATTGCGGGGCCGATTGTCCGGTATGAGACTGTGGCGGAGCAGATTGAGCACCGGGTGGAAAACTTTAAGGATTTTTCCGCGGGCGTCACCCGGTTCTGCGTCGGACTTGGCAAAAAGGTGCTGATTGCCAACAATATGGCGGTGGTTGCGGACAACGCGTTCGGCCTTATCATAAACGGGGAGTTTCAGGCCTCTATGGGGATGGCATGGCTGGGCGCGATTGCGTATACCTTCCAGATATTTTTTGACTTCTCGGGGTACTCCGATATGGCAATCGGGCTGGGGCAGATGTTTGGCTTCCATTTTGAAGAGAACTTCAATTATCCGTATATTTCGAGGACGGTTTCGGAGTTTTGGAGAAGATGGCATATGTCCATGCAGACATGGTTTCGCGATTACCTGTATTTCCCGCTCGGGGGCAGCAGGGTGTCCACGCCCAGGCTGATTTTCAACCTCTTTGTGGTATGGCTGTGCACCGGTATGTGGCACGGCGCGAACTGGACGTTTATCGCGTGGGGACTGATGTACTTTGTTATTCTGACGTTTGAGCGGCTGACAGGCCTGAACCGCAAAAGCTATTGGTGGGGACACCTGTATACGATGGTGCTGGTCATCATTGGCTGGGTTATCTTCCGTTCTACCGGAATGGGCAATGCGTTCCTGTATATTAAGGCAATGTTCGGCGTTGGCGCAAAGGGGCTTATGGACAAGGCGGTGTGGGCATATATCGCGCAGAACTGGATATACTTTGTATTTGCAATTATTGGCTGCGCGCCGATTGTACCCGCGATTGACCGGCGGCTGAAGGAGAGCCGGCTCTGGCAGACGGTATACGCCGCGGGTGTGGTGGTATGTCTTTTCGTGAGCGTTTCCTTTATCAGCAATAACGCGTACAACCCATTCATTTACTTCAACTTTTAGGGTAGGCGCCAGGACGGAGGTTATCGATGAAAAACAGGGATAAGTGGATCACAATCGTTTTTCTTATTTTTATATTGAGCATTCCTGCGATTACGGTTGTGCGGAATGTTTTCGGGCCGGCGCAGGGGCAGGAGCAGCTTACCGACGAGGAGCAGGCCATACTGGAAAATAACGGGGCGCTTGGCAATGAGAGCGGCGGCAGAAAGCCGGAGGATGCGGCGTCCTCGGAACAGCAGCCGGCGTTTGTCCGGATGCAGGGGCGGATTAACACATTTATTGAAGGGCTTTTTGGGCGTACGCGCCTGATTGCCTTTAATACGGGGCTGACCTCGCTGCTGACGGGCGGCACATATATCGAATCAACCCAGACGCTGCTCGGGAAGAACGATATGTTCTTCTACAAGACGGAGCTGGACGGGCATCCTATATGGGATTACATGGGGATTAATCACTTTACCGAGCAGGAGCTTGCGGCGATTGCGGCGAATCTGATCGCGACGCGGGAATATTTGGAGGAAATGGGCATTGAGTTCTATATGATGTGTATGCCCAACAAGGAGATAGTCTATGAGGAGTATATGCCGGACACGATTGCACGGGTGGAAGAGGTTTCGCGCGGGGAGCAGCTTGCGGCATATCTGAATAAAAATACCGATCTTGTCTTTGTCTACCCGAAGAATGCGCTGCTTGCGGCGAAGGAGGAGACACCGGTCTATTATTCGACCGATACGCACTGCAATCAGAAGGGATCCTTTGTGAGTATGCAGGAGCTGTTTGCGGCCGCGTACGGCACGAAGGCGGCGCTGGATTCGGTGAGCTTCCGCACGGACGCGACGGACTATTCGGGAGATTTGGTCGCGATGGCGGGACTGACCGGGAAATACAGCATTGATACGGTCTTTGTGTTCGAAACGGAGTCGGCGGATCCCGCGCAGTACCACGATCAGGTGCTGCTCTTTGTGGGTGATTCCTTTGGCGGCTTCCTCTCGGCGGTTTCCAAGGGCTATTACAGGGAAGTGCACTGGGTGTATTCGACGAATTTCAAGCACAGTATGTATGAGGAATACCAGCCGGACGTCGTCATTTGGGAATGGGCGGAGCGGTACTGTGAAGAGTTCGCAAAGCCGATATTGATCACGAAATAAGGCATTATCCGCCGGGAGGAGCCGTTCTTTATCCTGGCGTTACAGGAGGGTGCAGGCTGTAGCAGGCCTGCACCTGTGTTGTATGGGGGAATGCCGGCCGGGGATTTCTTTATAAATATTGCGGAAAGTCCAACAAAAATACAGAGGTGAAACCGTATCTAAGGAAGCACAGATTAAATCAATCAGCGTTTCCTCATAGGAGAATGGGTTACCGGAAAGGAGAGTCTGTGGAGGAAGCACGTTTTAATGAATGCATGCGGCGTATGCGGACAGGAGACAAGACGGCGCTGCACGAGATATATGAGGCATACATCGGGTATATTTATCCGATTATTCTGAATCAGGTACGCAATCCGCAGGATGCGGAGGATGTTACCAGCGAATTCTTCATAAAGCTGTGGCGTCTTGCGGATACATATAAGGAGGGAAACGGCCATAAGGCGTGGCTTGCCGCGATAGCAAGGAATATGGCGGTCGACCTTTTGCGAAAGAACCGCAGGGAGATTTTGACGGATGACTTTGCGGCTGCCGCCCTTGAGCCCTCGGCCAGAGAGAATACGGAGGAACAGGTCTTGTCGGACATGAGCCTGAAGGAAGCCCTGCAAAAGCTTAAGCCGGAGGAGCGGGAAATTGTCCATTTGAAAATTATGGGTGAAATCACCTTCCGCGAAATCGCGGATATGCTGAAGCTGCCGATGGGAACCGTGACATGGCGGTATCAAAGCGCGATAAAAAAGTTGAGGAGGTACGGGTATGAGTAAACGATTGGAAAATGAATATAAAACGCTTATGAATAATAACGTACCGGATTTGTGGGCAAGAATAGAGAGCGGCCTGGATCCGAAGGAAGGCGCGCCGAAACAGACCGGGCAGGACGATTTTTTCCGGACGCTGGATATGGCAGCAGGACAGCCGGGGAAGCGCCGGCGCAGAATTCGCTATCGGATTTGGGGAACGGCAGCGGCGGCCTGCATATGCGCCCTGGTGGCAATTCCGGCGTGGCTGATGCACAGCACGAAGAAAGCGGAACATAATTCTGCCGCAGATTATTCCGTCGCAGAAAATTCTGCCGCGGATACTGGCGCCGCGGATACTACCTCTGCAAAGAGCGCAGATACCGCGGCCTTGGAGGAAGGATTTACGGGCGGCGATGCCTCGGATATTCAAGCAGCTCCGAACAACGCTGCCACGGAAAACGGACTGATGTACAGCGCATCCGATACGACGTGCGAGGCAGCGGCGGCCGAGCCGGAAGAATCCGCGCGTGGAGACGCCTCAAGCGGATCCGTTTCGACACAAAAGAATGCGGATCAGGACAGTATCACGGAGGATGCCACCGTCAAGCAGGAGGCGCTCGAGGAAGCGGCAGCGGCGGAGAGCGCCGGCATTTCGGATTTTGCCGGAGAGGAGATGACAGCGGACGTTACGATACGCAGTATTGAGGCGTCTTCGCAGCAGGTAATCTATACCGCGCGCGTGGAGGCGGCCGTGGACGAGGCGCTTGTCGGCACGGAGATTGAAATATATGCCGGCGCAGATACGCAGGAGAGGCTTGAAAAGGGCATCCAATACCGGCTGGAGCTGATTCGTGCCGCGCAGGAGGACGGAAAAATAATTTTTTACCAGAAAACACCATAAAAAAGCAGGGGACCATCCGTATAGAGCATGAAGAGCATTACTAAGGCGCTAAAGGACAGCGCCTAAGAAATGCTAAAGCTTCATGCCGGAAGAACGCAAAAGGCAGCGTTCTTCGCGAAGCATATGAGCTGAGGAGCACTATGTCTCATGCATGAAGAGCATTACGAAGGCGCTAAAGGACAGCGAGGCTTTCAGGGAAAGGGATGGGATGATTATGAAAAAGAAAAAGTTTATGGCGGTTTTGATGGGAATGATTTTGACAGCAGTGTCACTTTGCGGATGCGGAGGGAATTCGGCGTCAGGGATGAAAGGTGATACAGCGCCGATTAGCGGTACGGCGGACAACGGAGGGCTTCGGACAGAGATAGAGCTTCCCGTTCCGCAGGAGCAGGGGGACGGTACGACTGCGACTGTGGAGAATGCGGCGGCAGCGCCGGAGGAGGCATTTGCCACCACCGACGCCTGTGAGGATGCGGTGTACAACGGTGCGATGAAGTCCATGTCGCGCGGCGAGGCGGACATGATGATGTACGACGAGGCAGGCGGCATCGATTGGAATACGGAGGAGTACAGTGCGGTCAGCGAGACAGGGTTTCAATCGGTAGTGACGGCACCGCTCTCCACCTTTTCCGCAGATGTGGATACTGCGTCGTACAGCAATATCCGTCGGATGATAGAGGACGGCTATGCGCTGGAGGACATTCCGGCGGGGGCTGTGCGGATTGAAGAGCTGCTCAATTATTTTTCTTACGACTATAATCTGCCGCGCGGCGGGGAACCGTTTGGCGTGACAACGGTGATAGGCGACTGCCCCTGGAATGAGGATGCAAAGCTTTTGCAAATCGGGCTGAAAACGCAGGCGATTGATTTTGGCGAAGCCCCGGCGTCCAATCTTGTATTTTTGCTGGATGTTTCCGGATCCATGTCGGACGACAACAAGCTTCCGCTGCTCCAGCGCTCCTTTGCGCTGCTTGCGGATGGGCTTACGGAGAAGGACCGCGTATCCATCGTTACATACGCGAGCGGTGATACCGTGGTGCTGGACGGCGCAAGCGGAAATGAGCAGGAAAAAATTGTGGCGGCGCTGGACGGACTGGTTGCACGGGGGGCGACGAACGGCTCCGCAGGGATTGAGACCGCGTATGCCCTTGCGGAAAAGCATTTTATCGAGGGCGGCAACAACCGCATTATCATTGCTACGGACGGCGATTTGAACGTGGGCACGACCAGCGAGAGCGCGTTGAAGGAGCTGGTTACGCAGAAGAAGGAGTCCGGCGTGTATTTGACGGTGCTGGGCTTTGGCATGGGCAATATAAAGGACAATAAGATGGAAACACTGGCGGACTGCGGCAACGGTAATTACGCCTACATCGATTCCCTGAGCGAGGCGAAGAAGGTGCTGGTCGAGGAGATGGGTGCAACCCTTGTGACGGTCGCAAAGGATGTAAAGCTGCAGGTGGAGTTTAACCCTGCGTATATAAAAGGCTACCGCCTTCTTGGCTACGAGAACCGGATGCTTGCGGCGGAGGATTTTGACGATGATCAAAAGGATGCGGGTGAAATCGGCGCGGGCCATACCGTGACGGCGCTCTATGAGATTATTCCGGTCGATTCGGCGCAGGAGATTGCGCAGGCGGATCTGAAATATCAGCAGGACAGCGTCAAGGGCGTGGAAAACGGCGAGTGGCTGAACCTGAATATCCGCTATAAGGATCCGAATCAGGAGGAGAGCAGGCTTTGTACGTATCCTGTTACGGAGAAGGCTTATACGCAGAAGCCGGCAGAGGATTTCTATTTTGCGGCGGCGGTTGCGGAGTTTGGCCTGCTTCTCCGGGACAGCGAATACAAGAAGGACGCGTCGTTTGACAACGTGCGGACGCTGCTGTCGAAGGTCGATACGGCAGCGGACGATTATAAGGACGAATTTGCGTATCTTGTGAAAAAGCTGCAGCGGACGGCGGAATAGGTAATAAGGTGAAGAGAGGCCGGTCCGGGTTAAAGTGTAGAGAAAATAAAAAAGAGACTTAACCGGCATCATACACAGCAAAAGGACGGGTAGAAGCAATCGCTTTTTATCCGTCCTTTTCTGCACTCTGATTTGGGGATACTAATAGCGCTGGATATGAATTTTGCGAATAAAAAGGAATAAATAAGCATAAAATGTTATAAAAAATAACAAAAACGACCAAGTTGTTGACTGAAAGGGTGGAAGATGGTATTATGACGGTGGAGGTGCAGGAGATGATTACTTATGTGAAGATGAAAAATTTTATGTCATTTAAGGATGTAACATTTGATTTTAGAAACGGAAGCAAAGGCGCCAAGAAATTTGTTTCAATTTATGGAGAAAATGGTAGTGGAAAGTCAAATTTTGTTACATGCATTGATTTCCTGAGAAAGTCTATCGAATCATTTCAATTGACAGGGGAAGCGGAGAGGATACTGGAGGCTGCAAAAGAAAAAGATCTTCCGCAGGAGCTTTTGGAAATGCTGTTGAATAGTACAAGTATTTTGAGGTACAAAGAAAATTGCAGGATGGTTGAGTGCGAGGATGCAACGACTGTTGAATATGGATTTCAGGTAAATGGGCATGAGGGATATTATATAATGTCTTTTGCAGAGCGTTTTTTGTATGAAAAGCTTTACTATTTTACCGGAAAACAGCGAGGGACTTTGTATGAAATTGATTATACAAAGAAAGTGCCGGAAATTATGTTGTCAAATAAGCTTTTCGGAAACAGAAAGGCTGAATTGGAGCTTAAGGACGAAATAAGCAAGTATTGGGGAAAGCATACATTATTAAGTATATTTAATAAAGAAAAAAAAGAAAAGAATGAAGCGTATATAAAGGAAAGCTATTTAGAATATGTATTCGATATAATAAATATGTTGAAAGACACTACAATTCATTGTAAAAAGTCGTCCCTTTCAGGCAGTGAAATAAGCGCCGGTAAGCCTGCGAATGTGTTGAGAAATCTGGAGGAGGGCAAAATAAAAAGTGAAAACGATAATTTGTTGGATTGTTCTGAAAGAATAATGCGGGATTTTTTTACACAGGCTTATGCGGACATAAAGGATGTTTATTATGAAAGGAAATATGAAAAGGATGTCATAGTGTACAAGCTGTATGTAAAGAAAATGATTGGCGGAAAGGTCAGGACAATTCCTTTTTTCAAAGAATCGGCGGGGACGCGGCATATTATTGATATTATTCGTTTACTACTCGGAGCATTTTGCGGCGTTACGGTTGTTTATGATGAAATAGATAACGGAATACATGATTTGCTGCTAAAAAACGTGTTGGAATCGATGATAGAAGATATCACAGGTCAGTTGATTATTACTACACACAATACGTATATGCTGGAAACAATAGACATAAAGTCCGTTTACCTGATTAATGTTGATTACCAGGGAAACAAGGAGGTCAAGTGTCTGGATAAATATCCGAGAATTCAGGGAACAAATAATCCGAGAATAATGTATTTAAAGGGATTGTTTGGCGGCGTACCAATTGTAGATATACTGGACTATGACACAATATTGCAGGAATTGGATACGATGCCGGATGCAGAAGGAGGAGAGCAGTAGTGCCTCAAAATACGTTGAATTATACAAGATGCGCTGTCATTGTTCATGGAAAATCCGAGTTTATCATGGTAAAATACATCTATACGAATCTGCACTTACCTGTAAAAATAATTGCAAAGGATAAGGGACGTGGAAGCATTCAGATAAATGGATTATCGGATTATCTGAATAAAAAACAATTTACGTCACTGAAGGAGTTTGCCGATGCGTATTCTGTAGAATATGATAAAAAAGCAAGAAATCTCAGAAATTTTAAGCTCTTCATTATAATGGATACAGACGATTGTGATGATGCCACAAAGGCTAAATATATCTCCGGAAATATGTTTGAAGGACATCCGCTAAAAGAATATATTGTTCCGGTCTATAACATTTCCAGCCTTGAGGATGTAATGATAAAAGCCGGAATAATGATTAAAAAGATACCAGATGCGCAAAAAGGCTCCTATTATGCGAAGATTTTTCCAATCAATACAGAACCGCTGAGTATGGACACGGTTAATCAGGTAAGAGCTTTTGCAGAGAAAATAAAAGGGGTTAAAGAGACGAATATGCTGACATTTATTGAGTATTGCTTTGGGCAAATTCCGGGAGAAAATCTGTGGGAGGGATAAGGTGAAAGGGGATTATAGCACAGAGGAGTATTTGTTGTGAGAATCTATTATTCAAAGAAATGAAGAGTTCTTAATAGATAAATGGTTTAAGTAAATACGTTTGGAGAGAAAGGAATACTAAAGATTATGAATAATATTGAAAAAATACAAAAATTGAGAGTTGCTTTCCAGTCCATATTGAGAGCAGACTATATCTCCATAGATGATATTCAACAATTGGCTCAGTTGGATGACTATTATGTAGATTATTTCAACAATATCCCTAAAGTTTTACAAGATCAAGATAGTTTTATTAGTGGGAGAAGGGGAACGGGAAAAACATCTCTGTTAATGAGGTGTTATTATGAATGCTTAAAAACTGTTTCTAGTAAAATATCGAAGAGAAGTTCAATTTTTAATGATAAAAAGGTGCTTCCTTTATATATTGATTTGAGTCAATGCAAAGATATTTTTGAAAAAGAGGATGAAAAAAATATAGAACACAATTTTATTATATATCTTGTAAAGGAGTTAAAGGAACAGTTGGCAATTATGTTTGAGCAATCTAAAATGAGAATTTTTAAAGAAGATACCTCGAAAATGCCAGAATTTGATTTTATAGCTCAAGCATTGATAGAGGGCATTACTATCAAACGGGAAGTTACAGCACAAGAACTTACTCAAAAAGAGAGTATGAGAGATGGCATGGCGATAGCATTATCCCCAGAAAAGTTAGGAGTAAGTACAAATATAGAAGAAGGATTTGAAGCAGAAACTGTAAAAACTATATCAGAAACAACGAATTTTAATGTTCAGGAGTTGTTAAGTGCATTAGGTGCAATACGGAGAAATAGTAAAATTGATTCTATATACGTGTTTATTGATGAATTTTCTGACTTGTCAGATATTGAGCAAAAAGAATTTACTACTTTATTAAAGAAATTATTGGGTTCAAAGAATAACATATTTTTTAAAGTAGGAACTATTACAGATCGATATGATTTTGGAGAAAAAATAATTATTGGAAGAGACATATTTCCTATTTTTTTAGATTTGAATGATTTTGCCGAAAAGTATGGTGGAATAGTTACGGCGTTAAAGCAACTTGATGATTTTACTGTATCTTTAATAAGCAAAAGATTAGAAGCATATTGTTCAGACATTGTTTTAAATAGTGTCTTTGATGAAAATATTAATGAAATTATAACAAGGATAACAAGAGAAGCAATGGGAGTACCAAGAACTATTGGTATGATTTTACAGAATGCTTTAATTCAAACAGAATTGAGTGGTAAAAAAACAAATATTACTATTACAGATATAAATGTTGGAATTCAAGAAACGAGAAAGATATATTTTAGTCAATTTCAAGGTGCAGTAAAGAAAAGAATAATTCCTGCATTTTATATGGATATGTGGAATAGTATATTAAACAGAGCTTTAGTAGAAAAAAATAAAAATAAAAAAGAAATAAAACCATCAAGCCATTTTATGTTAGACCCCTTGAGAAAAAAATATATGAATGTTTTTTGTGAAAATTTTTTGATTCATTTTCTGGAAGAAAGTAGAGCTTCAAAATATGGCGGAAACTACTTATTGTTTTCTATAGATTATGGTATATGCGTGGAAAATAATATATTATTTGCAGAAGAAAAAGATGAGTTCACACCGGCAAGATTTATATATGACAATACAATTGCTCAGTATGATTGTTATTTTGTGGAAGAACAACTGAAAAGTTATAAATGTCCAAAATGTGAAAGAATTTATAAAGAAGAAGAGGTCGCACAAGCAAAGGTAAAAAGATGCTTTGAATGTGACGAGAAGTTAATCGAGATAGTTCATAGAGAAGTTCCTATGACTGAAGGAAATTATACTGAAGTGGAAGTGAAGATATTGGGATTGATAGGTAGCTTGAGTGAAGAAGAAGCTATGTCTGCGAGTGAGATAGGGGATGCTATTGGCTGTACTTGGCAGAAGGTATCAAATTGGTGCAGTAAAGTTTTAGGGAAACAGGAGTTGATAAACGTAAAGAAAATCGGAGGGAAAAATCACTATTTTGATAAGGAATAAATTATAGTAATAGTTAATTTGCAAAAGCTATTATATAGCAGAGAGGCTTTCACCCACTGAAAGATCATTGGTTTGAAAAGAGTTGATTCACGCGTGATGTAGGAAATCTACACGGAAAACTTGCTATTTCCACGCTCTCGGATTTGTAGTATATGAGGAAGTAAGTAGCAAATCTTTTATGGATTTGAGAAAGGACATTTTTATGGAAAAAAATCTTATGCCCGAATTGAAATCTCTTAAGGAAGAATTTGACTTCCTCCACAAAAAAATTGGAGAGTTAGAATGGGAATTAGCTACTATTTTTTATGACAGAAAAGCTGTCAGAGGTATAGAAATTGAAACGGTCGAAGCGCTTTCTCAGAGACAGTTTTACTTGCGCCGCGGCTCCTTTGGGTGTACAATGGCAAAAGAGAAACGATTCTCTTATATAAAAAAGAAAGGCGCAGCAGTGCGGGAAATCCTGCATGACTTTACTGTGCAGGGTGGAAAAATGTATCAGAGATAATTTTGTTTGGATGCTGCAATACAGGGCGGCCTGAGGAAAAGGCCGCTTGTAGGAATACCTTTGGATGCAGGAACTTTTGACGGGCTGTCCGGCATTATGCCGGGGCGTTTGTCTGGATATCCGGGGTTTATTTGCGTACGCCGAATGAGATTATCCCGCTTTTTTCCCTTTGTAGCTTCTGCCGCCAGAACATATACAGGGTTTTTATGCGTGGGTCTGCTTTCGGGTACGAAGGCAGGCTTTTTAATATACAGTTTTATTGGGCATGACAGGAGGGGATTTTATGTTACAGATAAAGCATTTAACCATATTGCACAAAAAAGATCTGAGAGTCCTTGTGGAGGACTTCCGCTGCGTGTTAAACGACGGCGATAAGGCCGTTATCATCGGCGAGGAGGGCAATGGCAAATCGACGCTGCTCCAGTGGATTTACAATCCGGCGCTGGTGGAGCATTATTGCGAAGCCACGGGGGAGCGCATCCTGCAGGGACAGCGGCTGGGCTATCTGCCGCAGGAGCTTCCGCCCGGTGACAGGGAGAAAAGCGTTTACGAGTATTTTGCGGAGGAGACGCTGTTCTGGGAGCAGACGCCCAGAGAGCTTGGCGCGATGGCAAATGAATTTGGCCTGCCGGCGGACTTCTTTTACGGGGCGCAGAAAATGGGCGTCCTGTCCGGCGGAGAGAAGGTCAAGGCGCAGCTGATGCGTCTGCTGCTTACCGGGCCGGATGTCCTTTTGCTGGACGAACCGTCCAACGACATTGATTTGGAGACGCTGGAATGGTTGGAAAAGCTGATTCTTGGCTGGGAGCGCATTGTGGTGTTTATCTCGCATGACGAGACCCTGATCGAGCGCACGGCCAACACCGTGATTCATATGGAGCAGATTCGCAGGAAGACGAAACCAAGGTATACGGTTGCGCATATGCCGTACCGGCAGTATATAGAGGAACGCAGCAGGAGCTTTGCGCGGCAGGAGCAGCAGGCAGTCAGCGACCGCAAAGAAAAGCAGATACGGGACGAAAAGTTCAGGAGGATATACCAGAGCGTCGGCACGGCGCTGGGGAATGTCTCCAGACAGGCTCCCGGCGTAGGAAAAAATCTCAAGGACAAAATGCATTCCGTGAAAGCGATGAAGCGGCGGTTTGAGCGCGAGGACGAGCAGATGACGCAGATGCCGGAGGAGGAGGACGCGATTTTCTTTAAGCTGGGAGACGCGTCGGCAAAAATCCCGGACGGGAAGCGCGTGCTCGAGCTCTCCATGGGAGCGCTTTACACGCCGGACGGGGAGCGGCTTTTAGCGCGGAATATTGAGCTGCTGCTGCGCGGCTCGGAGAAAATCTGTATTGTCGGAAAAAATGGCGCCGGCAAGACGACGCTGCTGCATGCGATTGCCAGGGAGCTGCTTGCCAGAACGGATGTCCGCGCGGAATATATGCCGCAGAATTATGAGGAGCTGTTAAAGCTTTCCATTTCGCCGGTCGCGTTCCTTGCGCAGTCCGGGGAGAAGGAGGAGGAGACAAGAGTCCGTACGTACCTTGGGGCGCTCAAGTATACGGCGGATGAGATGGTGCATACGATTGCGGAGCTGTCGGGCGGGCAGAAGGCGAAGGTGCTCCTGCTGAAAATGAGCCTTTCCGGCGCGAACGTGCTGATTCTGGATGAGCCGACCCGCAATTTTTCACCGTTGTCCGGACCGGTCATTCGAAGGATGCTGCGGGAGTTTCCGGGCGCGATTATCAGCATTTCGCATGACAGGAAATATATTGCGGAGGTCTGCGATAAGGTATACCGGCTGACGCCGGAGGGACTTGTCGGGGAGCCGGATTGCTGAAGCAAACCGGGAAGATTGAATTATCCCTGTCGCATGAAAGGAATGGCAGCTTGTACAGTGTCATTCCCCGCTTTTCGTCAACAAAATTTCTGCAGGCGGTCTGTTCGCTGCAAAAAAATTCTTGCAATTCCCAAAAGGGTGTGCTACTATAAAAAACAACTTATAAATGAAACAGATTCATAAGTTGAAACACACTATAAAATTGTAGACAGAATCAAAGCACCTTGGAATGAAAATGGTTTGTTGGAAATGCGATGAAGGAGACTCTTGCCAGGGAAAACGACAGGAATACGGCGTCACCGACTGAGAGCGCCGTTTGTTGGAATCGGTAAAGGGAACGCTCCGGAGCAGATTATCCGAAAGCGAATCCGTGTTTGCGAAGCGCAAGTAGGGTAATACGTATGCATGCGTTAAATGTCAGAGTGGATAGAGCAGGCTTTTACACGCTGCTTTGTCAATGCGGGTGGTACCGCGGATACGAGAGCTTATCCGTCCCGGAATACATTTTGTATTCCGGGATTTTTGATTCGGCGGAAAGGAGCTTCGTATGGCATACAGAGAAATGACAATGAAGGAAATCGGCGAACAGCACATCGGGCGGACGCTTCAGGTGGCGGGATGGGTAGAAAACATCCGCGACCATGGCGGAGTATCGTTTATTGACCTGCGCGATATGTACGGCGTGCTGCAGGTGGTTCTGCGGGACACAGGCCTGCTCAGGGGCATTACAAAGGAAATGTGTCTTTCAATCGAAGGGCCTGTGGAGAAGCGGGACGCGGAGACATATAATCCGAAAATCCCCACCGGAACGATTGAGCTGGAGGCAAAGCGCATTACTGTGCTGGGGAAGGTGTACCGCCAGCTGCCGTTCGAGGTGATGGCCTCCAGGGAGACAAGAGAGGACGTCCGGCTGAAATACCGGTATCTCGACCTCAGAAACGCGAAGGTCAGGGACAATATTGTTTTCCGGGCACAGGTTATTGCTTTCTTGCGGCAGAAAATGACCGAGATGGGATTTCTGGAAATCCAGACGCCGATTCTGTGCGCTTCCTCGCCGGAGGGCGCGCGGGATTATATCGTGCCCTCAAGGAAATACAAGGGAAAATTTTACGCGCTGCCGCAGGCGCCGCAGCAGTATAAGCAGCTTTTGATGGTGTCGGGCATTGACAAATATTTTCAGATTGCGCCCTGCTTCCGGGATGAGGACGCGCGTGCGGACCGCTCTCCGGGAGAGTTTTACCAGCTGGATTTTGAGATGAGCTTCGCCACGCAGGAGGACGTCTTTAAGGCAGGGGAGGAAATCCTTTCCGCCACGTTTGAGAAATTTGCGCCCGAGGGCTTTTCGGTGACGGCTGCGCCGTATCCGGTAATCAGCTACAGGCAGGCGATGCTGGAGTTTGGCACCGACAAGCCGGATTTGCGCAATCCGCTGCGTATCATTGACGTGACGGATTTCTTCCAGCGGTGCAGCTTTAAGCCGTTTATCGGCAGGACGGTGCGCGCAATCCGGGTGCATGCGGAGATGTCCAAGGGCTTCCATGAGAAGCTGCTGGAGTTTGCGACCGGACTTGGCATGGGCGGGCTCGGGTATCTGGAGGTTGCGCCGGACAGGAGCTACAAGGGGCCGATTGACAAGTTTATTCCGGAGGAGTTGAAAACAGAGCTCGCAGGTCTGGCAGGCCTCGAGCCTGGCGATACAATATTCTTTATCGCCGACAAGGAGGAACGGGCGAACTACTATGCCGGACAGCTTCGGACAGCGCTTGGGGAGCGCCTTGATTTGTGCGAGAAGAACGCCTATCGCTTCTGTTATGTGAACGACTTCCCGATGTTTGAGCTGGATCCCGAGACAAAGCAAATCGGTTTTACGCACAATCCGTTTTCCATGCCGCAGGGCGGTCTGGAGGCGCTGCAAAGCGAGAATCCGCTTGATATTCTGGCGTATCAGTACGACATTGTATGCAACGGCGTGGAGCTCTCGAGCGGTGCGGTCAGGAACCACGACATGGAGATTATGGTCAAGGCCTTTGAGATTGCGGGCTATGACGAGGAGACGCTCAAATCAAAGTTTGGCGCGCTGTACGAGGCGTTCCAGTTCGGCGCGCCGCCGCACGCAGGTATGGCGCCCGGCGTGGACAGAATGCTGATGCTGCTGCGCAATGAAGAGAACATCCGCGAGGTCATTGCCTTTCCGATGAGCGGCTCGGCGCAGGATCTGATGTGCGGTGCGCCAAATGATGTGACGGAACAGCAGCTTCGCGAGGTGCACATCAAGATACGATAATGAGCTGCGTTCCGGGAACAGCAGCTTCGCGAGGTGCACATCAAGATACGATAATGAGCTGCGTTCCGGGAACAGCAGCTTCGCGAGGTGCACATTAAAATACGATGATGAGCTGCGATAACAGGGGGTAAGATTATGGCA
>CATLGV010000020.1 GCA_949948735.1 uncultured Lachnospiraceae bacterium
GCAGGAACTTTTCTCTTATTATAGCACCAATCTTGTGAAATCACAATTTATTCTTGTATCCTGCCGCTGATACCGTCTGGATTGGCTTTCCCTTTCTTTTTGTTCCCTTTAATTAGCCATGAACTGGGGGATACCGGGGGAAATCACACTCAATGACCCTGTGTATGATATTTTCCTTCATGTCGGCATGTGCGGCAATATGAATTTTCAGGTGTCGGATTCCCGGAAGTTCATGTTAAAGATGGTCGGCTTCCGGGACGCCTTTGATTCGGAGAGCATGGTCTCGAAGTTTAGAGGGATTATCAAGCAATATGTAAAATCCTATATTTCAAAAATAATGAATGTCGGCAGGGTCAGCTATTTCGACATGAACGAGAATTTATTTGAAGTGTCCGAGGTGGTAAAGGAGCAGCTGGTTCCGCTTTTTCTGGATTACGGAATAGACGTTATCCAGTTTCATATCGAGACCATAACCGTACCGGATGAGGACTTCGAAGCGGTTAAGAAGGCGAAGGAGGCCAGAGCGTCCCGCATGATTCAGGGATATACATGGCAGGAGGAGCAGCAGATGGATATTGCCCGGACCTTTGTGGGCAACGAGGGCGCAATGGGAAATATCAGCGGAGCTGTGGGCGGCTTTATGATGGGTGGAGCGTTTAGCGGCAGTGTGGCGGAATTGGCGCGCAATGCGCTGAGCCCTGAACGGATACCGACCGGAACTCCGCCCAGGGATCTCAGAAACGCGGCAGACCCGATGGACGGCAGAAGCACTAAGGCTTTTGATGTTGCGGGCTTTGTGAACCATTACGCGGAAAAGGATTCTAACGGGAATCCGGCGGCGGAAGCGGCTGTTCCGGACACGCCGAAAGCGGGTGCCGGTGAGAAATACTGCAGTAATTGCGGCCATATGCTGGCGCCGGGCGCAAAATTCTGCGATGAATGCGGCACAAAGGTTCAGGCCGGCAATGTGTGCGGTAATTGCGGATACGCGTTTACAACGGATATGAAGTTCTGTCCGGAATGCGGGACAAAGAGAGTATAAACGAAGTGGTTTCAAGGAGGAGGGTTACAGGGATGGACGGGAAAAAGAAATTTGGTGCAATGGCTGCGCTTATCTATCTGGTGGTTTTTGCGGCATATAATCTGTTTGTGTTTATGATTTTCAAGAGCTTTAACGCGGTGTTTTGGATTAGCTACGCATTTTTGCTGGTGTCGTATCTTATTCATGTTTTTTGCGCGTTTTCGATTGTTAAAAATTTGAATGTAAGAACCGTATTTTTTGGCATTCCGCTGATGTCATTTTCAGTTTATTTTGTATGTGCCGAGCTTTTCTGCAGTATGGTGTTTATGATATTCAGGAATCTTGTGAGCGTGAAGCTTGCAATACTGATACAGAGCCTGCTGCTTTGCGTGTTTATCATTGTTGCGGCTGTCTCCATTATGACAAGGGACGCCGTACTTCATACCAGCGATAAAATAAAAGAAAACGTGAATTTCATCAAGGGGCTTCATGTGGACGTTGAAATGCTGATGCACAGAAGCACCGATGCCGAAACGACGGGTGCGCTGAAGAAGCTGGCGGAGACAATAAAATATTCGGATCCGATGTCCAATAATGCCGTGGCGGCTCAGGAGCAAATGATATTGCAGTATATGGCGGAGCTGAAGGCGGCCTTTGATGCGGGCGATATGGCCAGGTCCAGAGAACTCTGCGGTAAAACAGAGCTTCTGTTTCTGGAGAGGAATAAGAAGCTGATGATTTCAAAATAAGGAGTACACGGGAAATGGCGGTTTTTGTTGCGAGAAAGTGTGCGTGCGGCGGAAAGCTGGAGTTTGATTCTGCCAAAAAGATATGGATATGTAAATATTGCGGGACTGTGGTCGAAAGAGAGGCTACATTCGACAAAATTCACGTAGACGGAATAGAGGGCATAAACGACGTTGTCAGACAGACGCTCAAGGACATTGCCAATCAGAGGATGGACAGCGCCGCTGAAAATCTTGAGGATTGCGAGCGAAAGGGGCATAAGCATATCGGAACCCTTTTGGCGCAGCTTGGCTACAACCTGGTCAATATTTCCTGCGCCCAATCTCCGGATGACGCAAGGGCGAGTCTGGACAGGGTCAAAATATATGCCGAGCGTCTGAAACAGGAATTTCCGGTGATTGCAGAGGATGAGATTAATCTTTATGAGGAGCTTGGGGAGGATGCGGCAGACATTTACGCAAGCCTGTTCGTGGTGTATGACACCCTGGGAGATTCCGGAAGACTGGACTATATTTCTTCCAGGCTGCGCCCTGAAAAGGTTTTTTCGATATCTGCAAACAGGACATTATTGAAGGTAGCGCTGAAAAGGAAAGAATATGACGTCGTTGACAAAATCATAAAAAACGTCGGTCATGTCGACAGAAAGGCCGCTTTACAGGATATATCGGAGCATTATCCATCCGGCGGGGATAAAATCCGCCTGATGGACGTATTATTTAATGCGGAAACGGCGGCGGCCCTGTCAAAAAGGTTTTTTGAGAATTATTTCACGACAAGCAGGGATTCGGCGGATGTAAAAGCCGGGATGGTTCGTCTGTTGAATACGACAGATATACATATCAACGCGGCGGTAGTAGTCAAAAATACCCGGGAGGAGCTCGCCGGCTATGAGGACGCCCGGAATTTATTCAACGCGGTCTATGGCATTAAGCTCAGCGATCAGGAAACCGAGGCGCTGTTTACGTTTTGCCTGACGGAGAATAAAAGCTATGAGCTGCAAAACGCGTTTTTGGATACGCTGATCGAAAACGATGTCTTTGTAGCCCTGAATGCGGGAGCCGTGATTTCATTTCTGGACAGCCCGGCGCCTGCGGGAGAAGAGCAGGCAAAGCCTCTGCGGAAGCTGCTTGGCTTTCATTTGGACGCCAGAGCATTGGACGCTGTCTACAATTATTACTTAAATAATAATACGGATGACGCGCAGACGAGAAAAAATATCATCGATGTATTGCTGGTGCCGGGGGCGCCCATATCGACGGGAACCGTAGAAAACTACGTGGTGAAAACGGGGACGGATGCGGACAGCAAGCCGGCGGTTGTAGAGAAAATATTTGCGACAGGCATTCATAAGGCCTATGTAGGGGATCTGCTGTCGGATTATCTGCTGCATTCCTCCGATTCGGAGGAGGTACGGCGTACAATATTCGAGTATTTGACGCAAGAGGGCTTTAAGGTAGATTCCAATGTATTCACGCAATATGTGGCGGATTCGGCGGATGACGCCGGCACAAAGCTTGAACGGGCGAGACAGCTTGTCCAAAACGGTACGCAAATCAGGGCGGATGCCGTGGATGCGTACATTCAATCGCTCAGACAGCCGGAAGCGTTTTCCGAAGAGCTGCTTGAGCTTCTGACCGCGCATAATTGTCGAATCGGCACGCAGGCATACGCAAAGTATTTGCTGATGTGCGACGATACGGATAAGGTGCGGCACAGCGGGAAGCTGCTCGAGGCCCTGGACGGGGAGATCACTGCACCGGATATAAGCATTGACCATAACGGGAACAGCATCTCCTGTAATGTATTTCAGGCGTATGTCCTGAATACCAAAGACAGCCTTGAGACCGCGGCTGCAGTGGCAGAGCAGTTTGGCGCGCTGCGAATCAAGCTGAACACGGATATGGTTTCAAACAAGACGGCTTTAAAATTCAAGAAGTATGTGGGAGAGAATAAGGACGCGCTTTCTCCGGTGGCGTTACAGCTGTGTGAGCAAAACAGGATGTTCTCGCTGTTTTAGCTTTCGGCGCCGTGAAAGCAGGCAGGAAAGCACAATAAAGGAGGGAAAGGGATGACCGCTGAGCAGGCAGCAGAAGAAGCAGAAGCCATACGGCTTAGAGCCGAGATCAACAGACTTGAGGCGCAGATTGAGCGGGCGTGCGCAGAGAATCAGAAGCTGCAGGAGGAGCTGAATACGCTTGTACAGAATATTTATGTACTGGCAGACAACGCAAAAGTCATGGACGCACAGGTCAATAAAGCCATGAGCGGTGTAAAGAA
Source organism: uncultured Lachnospiraceae bacterium (assembly GCA_949948735.1). Lineage (GTDB taxonomy): Bacteria > Bacillota > Clostridia > Lachnospirales > Lachnospiraceae > COE1. Next base: position 4,046 of record CATLGV010000020.1, read on the forward strand.
CCGTATCACAGAGGCAGACGTAAGCGTAACGGAGCTGTTTGCCCTGATTGAAGAGGTTACAGGCGCGTATTTTACATTTAAAAACCTGAGCACCGCATCTAAGAATGTCACGCAGCTTTGCGATGAATATTTTACCAGATTTAAGTTCTTCAACGAGCTGAGACGAATCACGCTGGGATATGTAATAGGCCTGGACAGACATGTCTGCTCTGACGAGTCCATGCGTAAAAGAGTGGAAGCGGTATATCTGCAAAATACAGAGTATTGGCTTGCATACGCTGCAATGGCGGTGATGCTTTGGGCCAGTGACGAGGAGGAAGCGGCAAAGAGGGCAATGTCTAAGGCATTGACCATGGATTATTATAGCTGTTCGCTTTTTTTCTTATTGATCAATCTGAGATTTACAAGAATTGACGCCGCTAAAAAATGGTATCTCTCCTATCTTGACAGGGTTGATACGGAAAATCTTGGCGATGAATGGAGATATTTGCTCCAGGCATATTTGTCGGGCGTGTTTGGCGTTGATCAGAAATTTAATACATTGGTGCATCAGCATCTGACGGATATGCTCGAACAAATGGAGAGCATGCATCCTGATTACGGCAGTAAGGTTGCGGAGAGGACGCTGGACTACACCGGGTCGTATATACATATAACCGAAAACGAGTTTGAGACGCTGCGAAGAAATTCACCGGAATATGCGGATATAAAGGCAACGCTTTCCGCAGCGGAAAAAAATGAGGTGCTTGCCGTCTACTTCAGGAAAATTCTTGAGACCGATAACAAAACAGAGACGGATATGTTTCAGCGCATTGAAAATATATTATACGACCTGATCAATGCATACGACAAGGAAGAGCTGAAGGTTATCAAGAACAAGAGATACAACGAGATGATTATCAAGGCCAGGGGGGACTTAGGCCAGGCGCAGCGCTATTACAATGTTGAGTTTCCCGATACCGCCAAAGCACAGGCGTTGGACGATTTGCTGTATGAGTGGGCGTTTGAGGAGGACTTGTCTCAGGTGGACATCACGGTAAAGAGATTTGCGCTTTGTTATCTGAAAAAGTGGATTGTGAAGGGATTTTCCGCATACCGGGAGGCGTATGGGAAAACGGAGAAGGACAAATACAAAATCGCAATCGACGGCTGGGAGAGGGAATGCGACGAAAACTCTTATAAAGAAGCCGAGGAGGAGCTCAGAAGGCATTATAACCGGAACCGTTTTTTTGACACGGTCAAGGACAAATATGCGATGATTTTCATCGGAATGATTGCAGCGGCCCTGGTCCTGCTGGCGGTTACGGCATTCAGCTTCAACAGGATATCGTTGGTTACCGGTATTTTGTCAGGGGTAGTGGGCGGCTTTCTGCTCTGGAGAAGGGTATCGGATTTGCAGGCGGTATTGCGGACGCGGAGGGAGCGCGGCTGTATGCTGTTGAAGAAAGCGCTGGAGGAGCTGAGAGCATGGCGGGCGCTGTATAAGGCTGAGGACGCCAAAAACGAGGCGCTTGTAAAGGTCTTTGACGGCATAGAAATCTAACGGAGGAGAAAGGGAAATGGCGGGCTTATCATACAATGCGGTCAATAATCTCAATGAAACAATTGATTCGTTCAAATCAAAGGTGGATGTGAAAATCGATTCCGTAAATACATCTACGGCGAGCATTCAACAGATTACGGATAAGATTTACGATAATATCAGCAAATTGCAGCAGGATATGATTCAAAATGAGGAGAAGCAGTTAGCGCACGAGAACGTTCTTCGAATTGACCAGATATTGAAGGAGCAGTTTGGCGATCACGAGAGAATCAGAAAAACCGTAATAGGGATTGTGAAGGATTTCGATATAAATCTGGTCAGAAACAACACTATTCAGGAAATATCGGAAGAGCTGTGGATAACAAGCTCAAGGTATTGGCTTTCCTATGCGCTGCTGGCCATTACTGCGTGGATAAACAATTATCAGGAGGTGGCAGCCAACGCGCTTTCGGAGTGCGTTCGACGCGACCCGGTGAAGGCATCCCTGTTCTTCTGCCTGTTTAACCTGCGCTTTGGCAGAAACAGCGCTGCGAAAAAATGGTTTTTTGAATACCTCAAAACACTGGATCCGACTCAAATGCACCAGGAATCGGCAATTCTGCTGCAGGCGTATTTAAACGGCCTCTTTGGAACGGACAAGGAGCTTGAAAATGATGTCAACAGGGTAATCCGGGGATGGCTTTCGGCGCTCGACGAGCAGCAGGATACCGGAAAGGAGCTGACAGAGGCTTATCGGAAATATATAGAGCTGCTACCGCCCGCAAAGCAATGTACCTATACCGCGCTGTCAGAGTCCTGCTCGAATTATGACGCGATTCGGCAGTCCTATGAGAACGTTTCCAAATATGAGAAGCTGATAGCCGGGATAGAGGCGCTGGATGTTGAGCTGGAAGAGCAGACAGAGGCAAATTATAAGAGCCGCATAAACGCCATCCTGATAAATCTGATCTCCAATTATGATTCGGAGGAGCTTGATTTAAAGAATCAAAGGCTTTATTTTGGTTTGATTATAGATAACAACGGACAGGTGAACGCCGCTCAGGCGCAGTACGAGGAATATCAAAACATTCAAAGCGAGAGCTTTAATATCGGAAAACAGATGGTCAAATGGGCGGTGTACGACGATGCCGGCCAGACGGATATCCATGTTAAAAAATTCGGACTGCAGAATACGAAGGAATGGTTCAGGGAGGCGGTTGAAAATTGGGCGCGGATGCTTCAGGAGACGCTGCCGCTTGACTTTCCGATTGCAATCGACGTATGGTCGGGAATATCGAACGGGGAGGATCAAAACGAGCAGGTGAAAAGCTTAAAGGAGCATTTTGAGCATAATAAGTTTCAGCTTAAGTATGTTAATACGCCCAATATAGCTGCGGCGATCGTTTTGCTGCTCTCGGTCGGACTGGCCTTTGTAACGCCGTTTTCCCTGGCTGCGACTGTGCTGGCGCTGGGCTTTTTGGTATTCCGGATAATAAGAGCCAACAGGGAATTTGCGGTACGTGTTGAAAACGCGGTTGGGCAGCTCAATTCCTGTATGACAGAGCTGGCTGATTTTAAGCAGTTCTATACGGATGAGAAGGATAAAAAGAATCAGGTGCAAAGCAGGCTTGAGTATCTGTAAATGATTTCACAAACTCGTTAATGCGTATAGCCTCGGCAAAGCTGAGCGATTAAAGCAAATTATATATTGCGGAAATGGAGAAAAAATGGAAGAAAACAGCGGAATGGGATTGGGAGAGCTTCTGGAGCAGAGGATTCAGGAGAATTTTGGCTCTTCGGATACGGATACATACGACGTTTCGAACGAGCGTCTTAAAGAAATGAACAAGAAGCTGCCGGAGTGGAGCCTGGAGCCGCCCTTTAGCTACTTGAAGTGATTGCCATGAGCAGGACAAGAACAATCGCATATACCGAATGGCTCAAATATGTCAGGGCTTCATATGAAAAAGGAAGGCGCTGCAGTGAATTTAAAGAGCTGCAGTGCGTGTCCCCGCTGCTTTCGGGGGCGGAATATGAGAATTATGTTCAGAATGAACTGGCAAGGCTGGAAACGCGGCTTATAAAAGCGGCGCTGAAGGATTTCCAGGCTTTGGTAAACAGGAGCCTTGAGGAAGCGGATATTTATATCCTTGAGAGAGGAATAAGGCAGCTTAAGGAAAGCGTCGATGCCTGCGTCTTTTTCGACGGCATGGAGGGCTGTTCCGCAGAGATGAAGAATAGCTTAAAGGAGAGCATCCGCCGTAATTTTATTCTGTTTACGGAGGAATTTGCCAGGTACATAAAAGGGCTCACGGAGTCTGAACGCGGTCCCTATGTGGATGAGGTTATTTATACATATAAAAAGGCAAAGATAAAAAATTTTATTCTGGAGCGCACATATTGTGAAAAATAATGATTTTGCGGGGCGTCCGGCGTGGGGGATTCTATGAGTAATTTTGTTCAGGTCAAAAGAGAAATAATCAATTATGTATATGCAAGGACGCCGTTGATAATCGTGAATACGAACGAGCGGGAGCGGGTGGAACGGATTCTGAACGAGATTGCGGATGAAGTACAGGCAGGCTTCTTATACTATACCGACGCGAAGCAGGTGCGGTATATCGGCGCCAAGGGAGAGGGGCTGGATACGGATGATGACCCGTTAGGCTTTTTCATGGGAAAGATCAAAAAGCAAAGAGGGCTCAATATTGTATTAGGAGACGTGAGAAGAGCTTCCGACGACAATGCATACGCCAGAGAATTAATGAATATACTTTATATGGCGAAAGAAAATAATGCAGTGGTCCTTCTTATAACTGCCGACAGCATCTGGCCGCGTATTTCGGATTTTGGGATGACTGTCACGCTGGATGTGCCCGATACATCGGAGCGGATTGCGCAGATACAAAGCTTTATCAAAACCTATGGCGGCCGTTTCCGGATTGAGTGGGACGGCGACGACATCGTTCATGCGGCGGCCGTTTTGAGGGGATTTACCGAGATTCAGATTGAAAACATATTGTCCGCGGAGATTATCGGGAGCAAGGGCTTACTCAAAGAAAATATACAGAACATCTCGGCGCAGAAGCGCAAGATCTATCCGAAGGTGGGGACAGTCCAATACATTGAGCCGTATAAGGCCTGTAATATCTCGGGGATGGACAACCTCAAGGAATGGCTTGACGAAAAGAAAAAAGTGTTTTTCATGCCGGAGGAGGCATTAAAAGAATATGATTTGAAAGCGCCCAAGGGAATCTTACTGGTGGGGGTGCCGGGGTGCGGGAAATCCCTTACGGCCAAGCTTGTCTCGCAGGAGTGGAATCTGCCCCTGTTCCGCTTCGATATCGGATCCGTTTTTGACAAATGGGTGGGAGAGAGCGAAAAGCGGATGCGGGAGGCGCTGCAGTTCGTCGAAAACGTTTCGCCGTGCGTGCTGTGGATTGATGAAATAGAAAAGGTATTGGCAACGTCTGAAGCGGGCAACGAGACCGGGAAAAGAGTGCTGGGGGAATTTCTGTTCTGGATTCAGGAATCCACAAACAAGGTTTTTATGGTCGCAACTGCCAATAATGTGAAAGTGCTTCCGTATGAGCTGTATCGGAAGGGCAGATTCACAGAGGTCTTTTATGCCGGACTGCCTGCCGCGGAGGAGAGAAGGAGAACGCTGCAGTACTATATAAAGGTATCGTTGAAAAAAGAGCTTTCGCCGGAAATAATTGACAGACTTGTCGTTTTGACAGACGGATATTCTTATTCCGATATAGAAACCGCAGTGAAAGAGGTGGCGCAAAAGGTGATTATACATAAGGACGCCATGTCAACGGATATGCTGACGGCTGCGATCAAATCAATGATTCCGATTTCGCGAATCAATCCGGAGCTGGTGCAGGAGATTGACAGGTGGGGAAAAGAGAGAGCGGTGAATGTATCAAGGGAGGTGTGCTGATTGAGTAATATGGCATTGAAGGCGGAAGTGAACAGGCTTGAATCAGAATTGCGCAAAATCAAACGCGAAAACGATAAGCTAAAGTCGGAAATCACGTCGACTGTTCACAGCGTAAATCAGGCAGAACAGGAACTGTCAGGCTACAATCAGCATATTAAGGATGCGCTTGAAACGGCAAACGGCAGTATTAACAGCTCGATAGACCGCGCGCTGGGCGCATATGAGCTGCAGGGACAGATTGACCGGCTGTATACGAGGTACAAGGCGATAGAGCTCGCAAACAAACGGCTTCGCGCCCTGAACAACAAGAAGTATTATGAGTTCAATAATTACAGGACAATAAGAAAAATTGTACGGGGAATGATGGACAATCTCGACCTTGGTATGGTAAGCGACGCCGTCATATATAAATCCGTTGAGCGGCAGCACTTGTTGACGCCGGATTACTGGCTGACGAGCGCGCTGATCAGCATAATGGCGTGGAAGTCTGATGATAAGGCGCTGGCCGACCGCGCGGTGGAGTCCGCTTTTAAGCTGGACAGGAAGAACAGCAGTATCTTCTATATGATTTTCAATCTGCGCATGGACAGGAATGCCGCGGCGGTAAAGTGGTTTCTGGAATATCAGAAATGCGATTTAAAGGGAAGTGACGAAAGCACTTTCCTGATGATGTTTTCCCTGATAAGTAAAACCCTGTCGGATAATGTCGATGACGAGACGTCGGAAATGATTTCAACGTATATTCACAGACTGATTGTGGATTGTGCCGGAAAGGAAGGCTACAGTGAAGCGGATATTGTCGGCCGTATCCGGCAGAAGATGGAGCGGCTTGCGAAAGCAAAGGATTATGAGCTGCCGTCACTGGCGAAATACTGCGGGGATTATAATGTTATCAGCCGTATGCTGACGCTTGCATACAATAACTATAATATTCTGGAATTGATATTAAAGATTGTTCATGTGCCGATTGCCGAAAGAAATACATACTTGAAGGAGTACCTTAACGAATTGCTGGAGCAGCCCAATGACGCGGAGCTTGAGACCTACAATGAGATAGCGTATAACGAGCTGGTCATTAGCATGGACGGGGACGTGGAGGGGGCCAGAGCGCGTTTTGCCGGGGAGCTCGAAAAAAGAGGGGCCGATTTCAATATAATTTCGACCATTATCGCGTGGATATATGATTTCGGGAATGAAGATATCAACGGGCAGATGCGCCTCAATATGTTTACCCTGATCAAGACGCTTCAGGACAAGGCGGCGAGCGGCTACTTTGAAAATTATCGCGCGATGTTTCGGAAGGTGCACCCCATAAGCGTGCAGGATTATTCCGCAGACGCGGATTTAACGGACGAGGACAAGGAGGTGGGCAGAGCCGAGGCCTTTTACACGGACAAGCAGAAACGGGAGCTTTTGGCGGTGAAGAATCTGGGTGCGTATATTGCCCTTGGAATCGGCGCCGCCTGCGGCGCTGCCAGCTTCTTTCTAACGCCGTTTTTGCTTGCGGGACTTGGGGCGGGCGCGGCTGCAGGCGCCGGTATATTGATATCCAACAGGCATAAGAAAAAAGATATTGCGCGCAGAATCCAAACGCAGAAGGAAGGCGTTGTCGAAATCCTTCATAAGCTCTTTGAGGAGTTTGGGCGGCTGCAGGCGCTGTATAAGGAATACGACGGCATTTCTGCCAGAATAGAGGAAGAAATTGCAAAATTATAAATGCTCTTTTACGGGCTGCCGGCAAAGAACCATGAGAGGCTTTGCGGCGCGCTAAAATCTTCAAAATAATTGCATTTACCTCTACAATTTTCCCGTTGTTTATGATATGCTTACCTTTGATTGAAAGATTTTGACTATAAATTACAGAATTCACAGAAGGAAGGTTACGGAAAATGCAGGGACGTACACATAATTGCGGACAGCTCCGCCTGGAGAACGCCGGAGAAGAGGTCCGGCTGGTGGGCTGGTATGAGAATTTGAGAAAGGTAAGCAAGAACCTGGGCTTTGTTATTTTGCGGGATTTCTACGGGACGACGCAGATTGTTGTCGAGACAGAAGAAATGCTTGCGCAGCTTTCGGAAATCAATTACGAATCGACGATAGAGGTTACAGGAACCGTCAGGGAGCGCAGCGCCAAGAATGCCAAACTTCCCACAGGGGAGATTGAAGTGGTTCCGTCAAAGCTTACGCTGCTGGGACGCTGCCGCTACAATGAGCTGCCGTTTCAGATCAATCACTCTAAGGAAGCGGACGAGAATGCCCGGTTAAAATACAGGTATCTGGATTTGCGAAATCCGGAGGTGAAGTCCAGAATGGTTCTGAGAAGTAAGGTGATCGCGGAGCTTCGCGCGGCGATGACGGCGCATGATTTTATGGAGATAACGACGCCGATTCTGACATGCTCTTCACCGGAGGGGGCAAGGGACTATCTGGTTCCGGCAAGAAACCATCCGGGGAAATTTTACGCGCTGCCGCAGGCGCCCCAGCAGTTCAAGCAGCTCCTGATGGCGTCCGGCTTTGACCGGTATTTCCAGATAGCGCCGTGCTTTCGGGACGAGGACGCCAGGGCGGACCGTTCGCCGGGTGAGTTCTACCAGCTGGATATGGAGATGGCCTTTGCCAGTCAGGACGACGTTTTTGAGATTTTTGAGGATGTGCTGCCGCCCATATTTGCGAAATACGGCATCTACAAGGAGGCTTCACAGGCGCCCTTTACACGCATTCCCTATCTGGAGGCAATGGACAGATACGGCTCTGATAAGCCGGACCTTCGGATTAAGCTTCTGGTTCAGGATGCGACGGCGGCAATGGCGGACTGCGGCTTCGGGCCGTTTGAGGGCAATACCGTAAAGGCCGTGGTGGCGGGCAATTTCTCCGGTACAAGAAAGCAGATTGACAAGCTGTGCGCCGAGGTGGAAGTGGTCAGCGGGCAGAAGGCTTACTGGTTCCGCATTGACGAGAACGGCGAGGCTGTCGGCGGCATTTCCAGGTTTGTCCAGGAGAAGAAGACGGAGATTATCGCGGCGTTAGGTCTTAAGAACGGCGACTTTGTCGCGCTTTCGGCAGGAGACCTGCGGACCGCGCAAAAGACCGCAGGCGTTATCAGAAAGGCTGTCGGAAATACATTCGAGGGCTATATGGACAGGGAACGCTATGAATTCTGCTGGATTGTCGATTTTCCGATGTACGAGATCGGCGAGGAGTCGGGCGAGCTGGAATTCTGCCATAATCCGTTTTCCATGCCGCAGGGCGGGGAAAAGGCCCTTGAAAGCGAGAATCCGCTGGATATCCTTGCGTATCAGTACGATTTGGTCTGCAACGGCGTAGAGCTCTCCTCCGGTGCGGTCCGCAACCATGAGCCGGAGATTATGGTAAAGGCGTTCGAGCTTGTGGGACTTGGCGAGGAGGATGTGAAGGCGAAGTTCCCCGCGATGTACAACGCTTTCTGCTACGGCGCGCCGCCGCACGCGGGTATTGCGCCGGGCGTTGACCGTATGGTGATGCTGATTGCGGGAGAGGAAAGCATCCGCGAGATTATCCCGTTCCCGATGAACAAAAACGCACAGGATGTGATGATGGGCGCGCCGGCCTCCGTGGAGGAGCGGCAGCTTCGCGACGTGCACATTCAGATTGTGGCGGAAAAGGAATCTGCGCAGGCGGACGAAAAAGGTTGACAAATGGTTTTGATGTGATAAAATGGCACTAACAGTTACAGACAAAAGCATTGACGAGGAGGAGTACATACTATTCCGGATGAACAGAGAGAAAGCGGCTGGTGGAAGCTTTCGTGAAGGGAGTATGGAAGTAGCCTTTGAGCCTTGAACCGAACGGCGCACGCCCAGTAGGCCTCAACGGAGATTCCCACCGTTATCAGGGGAAGCGATATCGGAGTCGCGGCGCGGTTCCCGTATTGTAATGAGCGCAGAAGAGATTCTGAATTTAGGTGGTACCACGGATATGTATATTCGCCCTAAGCATTGGCTTAGGGCGATTTTTTTGTATGTGCTGTCAGAAAATTCAGGAGGGATTCAAAATGGAAAAAAAGTACGATTTTAACAAAGCGGAAAAGGAGCTGGAACAGTTCTGGGAGGAGCAGGGGATTTATGAGTATGAGAATGCGGAGGGGACGGAGGTGTTTTCCATCGACACGCCGCCGCCAACCGTAAGCGGGAAGCTGCACATCGGCCATGTCTTCTCCTACACGCAGGCAGAGATGATCGCCCGCTTCAAGCGGATGCAGGGGTACCGCGTATTCTATCCGTTCGGCTTTGACGACAATGGGCTTCCCACGGAGCGGCTTGTCGAGCGGGACGAGGGCGTTCGCGCAGGCATGCTGCCAAGAAGCGTATTCCGGGCAAAGTGTATGCAGACGGTCGAGAAATATGAGACGGAATTTGAGCAGCTCTGGAAGCGTCTGGGCTTCAGCGTGGACTGGGGATTGAAATACCGCACCATATCCGATTTATCGCAGAAAATATCCCAGAAGACGTTTATCGAGCTGGCTAAGGCCGGTAAGGCTTATATGAAGGAGTCGCCGGTTTTGTGGTGTACGGAATGCCAGACCTCTATCGCGCAGGCCGAGCTTGAGGCGAGGGAATGCAAGACGGTATTTTATTACATGGGCTTTGAAACCGCGCACGGCGCGCTGCCGGTTGCGACAACCCGGCCGGAGCTGCTTGCAGGCTGCGTCTGTGTTTTCGTCCATCCGCAGGACGCGAGGTATCAAAGCTTTGTGGGAGCAACCGCGCGGGTGCCGCTGTATGATTTTGAGATTCCCGTTCTCGCGGATGAGACCGTTTCCATGGAAAAGGGAACCGGAGCCGTTATGTGCGCGACCTATGGCGATTCGACGGATACTGAGTGGTGCCGCAGGCACAGCCTTCCCTACAAAAAGGTGATACTGCCGGACGGGAGAATCCATGAGGAAACCGCGTACATCGGCGGGCTGACGATACAGGAGGCGAGAGCGCGTATTGCGGCGCTTCTGCGGGAGCGGGGCCTTCTGGAAAAGGAGGAGTCGCTGGACCATATGGTTGCGATTCACGAGCGCTGCGGCAATACGGTGGAGTTTATTCCGTCCAGGCAGTGGTATATTGACGTGCTGTCGGAAAAGGAACGCTTTTTGAAGGCCGCCGATGAGATCAACTGGCATCCGGCGCATATGAAGAATCGTTACCGTATCTGGGTGGAGAACCTTAAATGGGACTGGTGCATTTCAAGACAGCGGTATTTCGGCGTGCCGTTTCCGGTATGGTATTGCGAGGCCTGTCAAAAGCCGGTGTTTGCGCAGGAGGAGCAGCTTCCGGCAAACCCATTGGAGAGCCGGCCGCAAAAGCCCTGCGACTGCGGATGCGACACGTTTCTTCCTGAGGAGGCGGTGCTGGATACCTGGGCAACCTCCTCGGTGACGACGCTGATTAACGCCAGATATGGGGAGCAGGGCGATATCTCCGGCGAGATTTTCCCGATGGGGATGCGCTGTCAGGCCCATGAGATTATCCGGACATGGGCGTTTTATTCGATTGTCAGAAGCCTGTATCATACCGGGCAGCTGCCCTGGAAGGACATTATGATCAGCGGCTTTGTCCTGGCAAAGCCCGGAGAAAAAATCAGCAAATCCAAGCATAACGACGCAGGCGCGCCGATGGCGCTGATTGAGACGCACTCCGCGGATGCGGTGCGCTACTGGGCGGCCGGCAGCAAGCTTGGGACGGATACGTTTTTCAGTGAGGAGGAGCTTGGCGCGTCTAAGCGTTTTATCAATAAGCTGTACAATGCCGCGAAATTTGCCATAATGCAGCTGGAGGACTTTGAGAAGCCTGCGCAGTATGACGAGAAGATGCTGCTGCCGGTTGACCGGTGGATTTTGGAGCGGGTATGCGAGACGCAGGCGAAGGCGGCTGCGCTGCTGGAGGACTATGAAATCGGTCAGGCCAGACATGAAATCGACACGCTGTTTTGGCACGACTTTTGCGATGATTACATTGAGATTGTCAAGGAACGCCTGTATCAGCCGCAGAAGCACGGGCAGGCGCAGCGGTATTCGGGACAGCTTGCACTGTACAACAGCCTGCTTGGGATTTTGAAGCTTTATGCCATTTACACGCCATATGTGACCGATTATATCTGGCAAAGCTTTTACAGAAGATATGAAAAGGAAGTTTCGCTGCATCAGACAAAGTGGACGGTAAGAGAAGCGGACGGCGTTTATCTGGAATTTGGCGGGCATTTGAAGGAGGTGATCGCGCAGGTGCGCAAGGATAAGACGAAACGGCAGATGTCTATGAAGGATACGCTCGAGGAGCTGACAATTACCTGTCCCCGGCGCTTTGGGCGGTTCTATGAAGCGTCGAGGATGGACATCATGGCGTGCACCGGCGCGAAAAAAATACGCATTAGGAATTGACGGGGCTTCCTGTTTCAAATATAGTTTAGATAAAGGAGGTGGGGCGCGGTGGAGAGAAAAGGCCTCCGGGCATTTTTAAAAGGGGAAACGGTACTGTGCGCTGCGGCTGTGCTGGCCGTGGTATCCGCGTTTTGGGTGCCGCCGGATAAGGGATACGCCGAATACATTGATTTCCGCACGCTTGCGATTCTGTTCTGTCTGATGAGCGTCATGGCGGGGCTGCAGAAAATCGGTGTGTTTGGATGGATTGCGCACGGCCTTTTGCGGCGGGTGAAGAGCAGCCGGAGCCTCATCCTGATTCTGACGCTGCTGTGCTTTTTCTTCAGTATGGCCATCACAAACGATGTTGCGCTGATTACGTTTGTGCCGTTTACGTTTACCGTGCTGGATATGCTGGGGAAGGATGCGCGCCAAAAACTGGTGCTTCCGGTGGTTGTCATGCAGACCGTTGCGGCAAATCTCGGCAGCATGCTGACGCCGATTGGTAATCCGCAGAACCTCTATCTCTATGGGAAGGCGGGGCTGTCCGCCGGCGCGTTTCTCGGGCTGATGCTGCCCTATACGCTCTTCTCGCTGGCGCTTTTGGCGGGATGGGGGATGCTTTTGGCCGGCAAAGCCCCTGCCGCGCCCTGCATGGACGGGGCGGCGGCTCGCGGGCGGCAGGGGCGGGAACTGCCGCGGGCAGACCGGTACCGGCTGGCAGTCTATCTTGTCCTGTTCGTTCTCTGCCTGCTCACGGTGGGACATGTGCTTGCGTGGCAGCTCGTTTTGGGTATTGTTCTGGCTGTAGTCGGGCTGATGGACAGAGAGGCCCTGGCGCGGGTCGATTATGCGCTGCTGTTGACCTTTGCGGCATTTTTTGTTTTTATCGGAAACATGGGCCGGATTCCCGCTTTTTGCGGATTTCTGGAGAAAATGCTTGCGGGGCGGGAGGTTTATACCGCGATTGCCGCAAGCCAGATCATCAGCAACGTACCGGCGGCGCTTCTGCTGTCCGGCTTTACGCAGGATTATGCCAGCCTGATTGTCGGCGTCAATCTGGGCGGTCTGGGCACGCTGATTGCCTCCATGGCCAGCCTGATCTCTTATAAATATGTGGCAAAGGAGGAGAGTGCGCGCAAGGGTGCGTATGTCAGGCTTTTTACGGCCGCGAATATATGCTTTCTCGTACTGCTTGTGGGCTTGTATCATATCGTACAGGGCAAAGTTTAATTACAAATGAAGTGAAATCTATTGACAGAAGCCCGAAAAAGGCGGATGATATAATGGATTACGCTTATAATTTAATATCGTGTGCCGCTTCCGGACCGGAAAAGGGGATATCCGATGAGGATCGCGATACTTATGGAAGGTAATCATGTATATTGCTGGACCGTGCGTGATCTTGTTCGTTGAAGATATATTGTGAAATGGGACACAATATGCTACAATGAACGGTGTAACCGGATAAAACCACAGCAGGCAAAGGAGGCATTTATGGAGTATTGGGAAGCTAGAGAAGAAGGCATTGTTCTTACGCCATGTGAGAGCATGACAATGCAGTGTGTGTGGAAGATGGATAGCGGCGGGCTCTTTACGGAGGAGGAGGTTATGGAGAAGGTACACGAGGTTTATCAGAAAAACTGGACGAAAACAAATGGTTCCGCCTTTTTGGGGCGTCTTAAGAAAAAGGGGCTGGTAGGCAGGAAATGGAAAGGCTTTAAGAAATATTATTACTGTAAGATGTCAATGGAGGAGGCCCGCAGGGCGGGCGTAAGAGAACGGGATAATGGATGGTATCGATATAGAGCTGCGCCGCAGCAGGCGCAAAACAATATCGCTGGAGATAACGAGGGAAGCGCAGATTATTGTGCGGGCGCCTCTGCGCATGCCGACGGCGGCGATTCGGCAGTTTGTCGACAGCAAAAGGACGTGGATTGAGCGCAGGCTGGCAGAGGCCAGGGAGCGTCAGGCACAGAGACAGGACAGGCCCTGTATGACGCAGGAAGAGCTTTCATTGCTTTTTGAGAGGGCAAGGGCGGTATTGCCGGAGCGCACCGCTTATTTTGCCGCGGTGATTGGCGTGGATTACGGGCGAATCACCATACGGCGTCAGAAGACCCGATGGGGGAGCTGCAGCAGCAAGGGGAATCTGAGCTTTAACTGCATGCTGATGCTGCTGCCGCCGGCGCTTCAGGATTATGTGGTCGTCCATGAGCTTTGCCACCGCAGGGAGATGAACCATTCCGCCCGATTCTGGGAGGAGGTTGCGCGCGTGCTCCCCGACTATAAGCAGCGGCGGGCGCAGCTGAGGCAAAGCGGGGACTGCATCAACCGATAAAGACGGAGCGGAAGAGGAGAGACGATGGAAGAATTAATGAAAGCGCTACAGGAATACAGGCCCAATAACGAGCAGGAGGAAAATGACAGAAGCGTCATGCTGGAGCTGCTTGCGGCACAGCCGGATATTTTGACGCGGGAAAACAGGACGGCGCATTTCTCTGCCTCGGCGTGGCTGTTAAACAAGGAGCATACGAGGGTGCTCATGGTATACCATAACCTGTATCATTCCTGGTCATGGACCGGCGGGCATGCCGACGGCGAGTCCGACCTGCTTGCGGTGGCGGAAAGGGAAGCGATGGAGGAGACAGGGATTACGGATATACGCGCGGTATCCGACAGGATTTTCTCGGTTGAGATACTGACGGTTGACGGGCATGTGAAGAGAGGGAGCTATGTGCCGTCGCACCTGCATCTGAATGTTACCTACCTTCTGGAGGCGGATGAGCGTGAGGCGCTCCATGTCAAGCCGGATGAGAACAGCGGCGTAAAGTGGTTTTCGCCGGAGGAAGCGCTGGAGGCGTGCACGGAGCCGTGGATGGTGGAACACATCTACACGAAGCTCAACAAAAAACTGCTTTCGGGATTTGCCGGCTGAGGGCAGGAGTACACATCGTATGACCGCAGGCGGTTTTAGTCCTGCGGTTTGCATTTTCGTGCGATATAGACGGCGGGCGTGTCCAGAAGGCTGGTGAATATAAAGATCACATAGCTTGACAACACGATATTCAGCAGCGTTTTGGTCTCATAAACGCCCCAGAAGGCCGCGAAGGTATACAGCAGCGTGTTGAAGAACTGGGACACCAGCGTGGAGCCGTTATTCCGAAGCCAGAGAAAGCGCGCGGAGTCCTTGCAGCGCTTTGTGGTTTTGGCCCAGATGGCATGATAGGCGAATACGTCAAAGGCCTGCACAATGGCATAGACGATGACACTGCTGAGCATCAGACGCGGCGTGTTGGAGAAAACGGATGCGATTGCGGGAGACGCCCAGTCGCTTTCGTTGGGGGTATAAAGCATCCACGACTGTGAGATCAGGATGAAGATGCCGGACGTAAGCACGCCGATAAGCACGGCCTTGTTGGCAGCGCGCTTCCCCTCCGTCTCGCTTAAAATATCCGTCACAAGGAAGGTGGAGGCAAACAGCACATTTCCGAGCGTCTGCTCCATGCCAAAGGCATTCACCACAATCAGCACCTCGATGTTAGCGGCGATGGTCGCAAGCACCGTCCAGCAGTACAGCCCCGATTTTCCCAGAAAACGATAAAAAAGCACCACACATGCGTATAGAAAGATAACGCTCAAAATCAATAACAGTTCATTACTCATAATGATTCTCCTTTTCTGCAATGTAAACATTGCTTACATTTGTTTTAATTGCTCAGCTTTGCCCGGATCATGCGCATAAATTTACAATTTTGAAGGCGCGCCGGCCGCAGCGTGTCAGCCGACGCCGAAATCGGTATTTTCCAGCAGGATATCGACCCGGTCGTTGGCGGCATACAGGGGATAAAGCTCTGTCAGAAAGGTGTGAATAACCCCCGGATTGGGCTTTATCTTCGTTGTGTTTTGCGTCATAATATTGATACAGACGCGCTCAAAGCAGGAAAGTCCTGTCTCAATATCGCGCTGCATGGATTCCCTGCTTTGCCCGTCCAGCCCGAAAAGCAGGCAGACCTCGTCGAAGCAGGCCGCAATCTGCTGCGGTAAAGCCTCGCCGATGCCTTTGCACAGTATCTCCTCGCGGTACCGGCTGTCAAAGGTTTCCACACCGATTTTGACCTTGACCCGGATTCCGTACACAGTAAATGCCCGGCGCAGCGTGTCGACGGCATCCCGGTGCATCCAATGGCTCTCGAAATGGAGCTCGCCAATGTGCTTCTGCAGGCAGACGTCCAGAATCAGGCGGAAGGAACGGGCATCCAGATCCACAAAGCTGCCGGAATTGATAACCTCCAGCTTCCCGTATTTTCCGGTCACCTGTGAAAGCACGCGGCGGTTCAGGCTGTAATTGCTTTGGATATCCGGGCTGAAATCAAGATGGTAATCGCAGAAGGTACAGCGGCGCCATTTGCAGCCCGAGCCGCGCAGCAGTACGATTTCCCGCTTGTTTTTCTGTGTGATCTCCGCATATCTGGTCAGCAAATCATTATCCATGGTATTCCTCGTTTCCGCGCCGTTTTTTCATGCAAGAAGCGCTCCCTGCCCGCAAAGGCTTTCTTGCGAACCCGGGGCTATTATAGCACAGGAAAAATGTAAAGTCCAGAGATAGTCCTTCAAAGCCATATTGTGAATTGGAGCATTGTGCGAATATACGCAATTTGCAACTATTCACAGTTGCATATAATAGAGTATAGAATATTGTATGCGGGAGGACGACAAGGATGATAACTTACAGCCCTTTATGGGAAACGATGGAGCGGAAGAATATTTCACAATACCGCCTGCTGAAGCAGGGCATTGACAACAAAACGCTTGACCGGCTGAAAAAGAGCCAGAATATTACGGTTGCGACGGTGGAGAAGCTCTGCGTGATACTGGATTGTACGCCAAACGACGTCTTTTCTTTTACAAAGTGAGGCGGACTGCTGCTCTGATAATTGTGCCGGCAGCAGTTATTTTGGTTGACAAACGGTGCGTATGGTTTTATAATCTTACCTGTAATAATCATAAATAATAATAAAAGAAAGGATGTGTTTGTTTGTTAGGTGTTGCAAAAGTGGAGGTTAATGCAAATTAAATAATTGCAGAGGACACGCAGTCGGCGGCTTATTGAGCGTCGTTTTATTCTGGGAATCTGTCCTCACATCTGCTTGTGAAATACTTAACATACAGGAATCCGTACCAATCCTTTTGCGTGGTGAGGCATGGTTGTATTACCATGCTTTTTTATCATATAGGAGACTGCGACAGCGTGCGCTGGCGCGTGATTTTTACATGTACAAATGTCTTTGCGGGCAGATGTGCATGTTTTTTTGTTCTTTTGGATTCCCGAAACGGAGGCTGTGTCAGAAGAGGATGGAGGGATTCGGATGAATACACAAAATATTATTGATACGCAAAATCTGACGAAAATCTATCGGAGATTTCAGAAAAAGGAAGGGCTCCGCGGAAGCCTGCAGGGCCTGATAAAGCGCGAGTACGAGGAGAAGACGGCGGTAAACAGCGTCAGCCTGAGCGTAAAGGCGGGGGAGTTTGTCGGCCTGATCGGCCCAAACGGCGCAGGAAAGACCACCTTAATTAAAATGCTCACCGGCATTATCGCGCCGACGTCAGGCAGCATAGAGGTGCTTGGCTATTACCCGAATGATATGAAAAACGCTTTTAAAAAGAAGTATGCCGTCGTCATGGGACAGAAAAGCCAGCTTTTTATGGAGCTTACCATGAACGATACGCTGCGGCTGTTTAAGGAGATTTACGAGATACCTGAGGCGGAGTATCAGGCCAGCAGGGAGTATTTTGCACAGCTGTTCGGCGTGGAGGCTTTGATGAATGTCCAGGTGCGCACGCTCTCTCTGGGGGAGCGCATGAAGATGGAGCTGATTGTGGCGCTGCTGCACGGCCCGCAGGTGCTGTTCCTCGACGAACCGACCATCGGGCTGGACGCCGTGGCGTCAAAGCAGATACGCAAATTTCTGAAAGAAATAAACGAGGAGCGCGGGACGACAATCCTGCTGACTTCACATTATATGGAGGATATCCGGGCGCTGTGCGGCCGGACGGTCGTCGTCAACCATGGCAGTAAAATATACGACGGCGGGAC
Organism: uncultured Lachnospiraceae bacterium; assembly: GCA_949948735.1. Classification (GTDB taxonomy): domain Bacteria; phylum Bacillota; class Clostridia; order Lachnospirales; family Lachnospiraceae; genus COE1. Next base: position 21,996 of record CATLGV010000020.1, read on the forward strand.
GGAGGAGCTGTTTGAGAAGTATCAGAAAAATAAGAAAATCACCGCGACATTTGACCGGCCGCCGTACAGGCGCGAGGTGGAGGTGCCAAAGGAGCACATCAAGGACGCGCTGCACGAACTGATGCAGTATGAGCCGAAGGATATTACGGTTGCGGAGGATGAAATCGGCGTTGTGGTGGAGCGGATTTATCGGGAGGAGGAGCGGCAGAATGCGTAAATACAGGGAAATTGCGAAAACCTATCTGAAGACGCAGCTTGCATGGCGGGCGGACGTGATATTTAATATGGTGTTTACTGTCGGAAGAATATTGTTTGCTTTTCTGCTCTGGCGGGTCATTTTTGCGCAGAAGGAGACGGTTGCGGGCTTTACCTTCCATGGGATGCTGTCGTATTACATTATCAGCTCCTTTTTCACACAGCTTGAGATGTCGCATGGCATCAGCGAGGAGATAGCGGCGGAAATACGCAACGGCATATTTTCCAAATACATCGTTATCCCGGTTAATGTTGAGGGATATTTTGCGGCAATGGAGCTGGGCGTGGTGCTGTTCTACCTGTTTTTTGACTTTGCGGCAGCCTTTATATGGATCTTTCTGTTCGGAATCGAATTTGCAATCATAGAGGACGGCCTGATAATTGCCTGCGCGCTTGTCATGGTTCTTTTGGGGCTGTTTTTTATGGTGCAGCTGAATTTTTTCCTGGGCATACTGACCTTTAAGTACGAAGAAATCAGCACCTTTCTGATGATAAAGAACAATCTGGCCGCGCTGGTGACAGGCAGCATCGTTCCGCTTGCACTCTTTCCTGACACGGTTGTCAGTTTTATGCGCTTCCTGCCGTTCTATTATGTCACCTATCTGCCGTCCATGCTCCTGACGGGGCGGTGTGCGGACGAGGCCGCGCGCGGGCTTGCCGTGCTTGCGTGCTGGTGCGTTATCCTGCAGGCGGCAATCGGTATCGCCTGGCGGCGGTATGCAAAAAATTATGACGGCGTGGGCATATAAAGGGAGAAGAGAATGAGAAAAAATATAAGAGTAATCAAAGCGTTGATACGTCTGCGCTTCCAGAATTTAATGACGTTCAGAATCGGATTTTTTGGCCCGTTTCTGGTGGACGGGAGCTTGTTTGTGGTGCAGCTTATGATATTTTCGGCGGTGTATGCCAATGTGGAGCGTATCGGTTCCTGGGGACATGGGCAGATGATTCTGTATATCGGTACGTTTTCGCTGATTAACGCCGTGAATATGGTTGTGTACTTTTTTGGGATCAGCAGCATTCCGTGGAAGGTCAAAAGCGGCGAGATGGATTTATATCTGACAAAGCCGGTAAGCCCGCTGCTGCGGCTGTCGTTTGAGCGCGTCAATCCGGGCTCAATCCCGCTGGTACTGATGAGCCTTGTCATTATCGCGTACGGCGTACACAAGACCGGGATGGAAATCGGCGCGGGCACGGTGCTTTCGTACCTGTTTTGGGTGGGGCTGATGACGCTTCTGTATTATGACATGGAAGTGATGATGCGCTGCGTTTCCTTCTTTCTGGTATCCTCGGCAAAGATGGAGCAGCTGGAGGAGGCCTGTCTGGAGCTGTGCATGCAGCTTCCCGGAACCGTGTTTTACGGCGTGTATAAGCTTATATTCTGCTGCGTTCTGCCCTACGGCATCATGGCGACCGTTCCGGTCAAAAGCCTTGTGGGGGAATGCACGCCGGGGACGGCGCTGCACGCACTGATTGTGACGTGCGTGTTTACAGGGATAACCTGCGCATTGTGGAAGGGCGGCATTCGCCGCTATAACAGTGCGAGCTCATAAGCGCTTTTTAGATTGCATTACATGTTTTGAAATGGAGGAAAAATGGATAAGACAGAACAGATTATTGAGTTTGACAAAATAAAGGAGGCATGGGGCGCGCTTGCGCTGACACAGCGGGCCAGGGAACAGATTGCAGCAATGCGCCCCATGCTTTCCGAGAGTGAGCTGCGGACAAAAATGCGTGAGACGACACAGGCGCGGATTCTGATTGAAAAATGCGGGAATCCGCCGCTGGCGGCGTTTACAGGCATCGAGGCTTATTTTGCCGCCGCGCAGAAGGGAAGCTGCCTTGCCGCGGCTCAGCTGGAGGAGATCGGAACCGCCCTTGTCGCTATAAGGCGGATGAAATCCTGGCTGGAGGACGGAAAGCGCTATGAGCTTTCGCTGCCTTATTATGGAGAGAACCTGAACGCGCTGCCCGGGCTTGAGGAGGAAATCCGCATGCAGATTCGGGGCGGAAGCGTCGACGATAACGCGACGCCGCTGCTGCGGGAGCTGCGGGGCAAAATCGTGCGGGCGGAGGAGAAAATGCGCGAACGGGCGGAGGCCGTGATGCGCGCCAACAAGGAGTGCATGTCGGACACCTACAGCACGATGAGAAACGGGCATATATGTGTTCCTGTGAAAAAGGAGTATAAGTTTAAAATCAGCGGCAGTATGATAGATAAATCGGCGACGGGAAACACCCTGTTCATAGAACCGGCGTCGGTTACAAAATATTACGAGGAGCTTTGCGAGCTGCGCATCGACGCGGAGAACGAGGAGCGCAGGATTCTGTATACATTGTCGGCAATGGCCGCGGACGGCAGCGAGGCGTTTCGGGAAAGTCTGCGCCTGATGGAAAAGCTGGATTTTATATTCTCAAAGGGGAAGCTCAGTATTGATTACGGCTGCGTGGAGCCGGCAATCAACACGGACAGGCGCATCGTCCTAAAGGGTGCGCGGCATCCGCTGATGGACAGGAAAACCTGCGTGCCGCTGCAGTTCAGTCTGGGGGACGGTGTGAAGGGGATTGTCATCACAGGGCCTAATACCGGCGGAAAGACGGTTGCGATAAAGACGGTCGCAATCAGCTGTATGATGGCGCAGTGCGGTCTGCATGTGGCGGCGGACGAGGCGGATATCTGTATGAACAGCAATTATCTGTGCGATATCGGGGATGGGCAGAATCTCTCGGAGAACCTTTCTACCTTTTCGGCGCATATTACAAATGTGCTGGATATTCTGCAAAACGTCAACCGGGACAGCCTCGTGATTCTGGATGAGCTTGGCTCGGGGACGGATCCCACGGAGGGCATGGGCATAGCGGTTGCGATATTGGAGGAGCTCTCAGGGAGCGGCGCGCTGTATCTTGTGACGACGCATTATCCCGAGATCAAGCAGTATGCCCAGTGCAGGGAGGGGATTGTGAATGCGCGGATGACCTTTGACAGGGAAAGCCTGCGTCCGCTGTATCAGCTCGTGATCGGGGAGGCAGGGGAAAGCTGCGCATTCCACATTGCCAGACGCCTCGGTATGCCCGATTCGATGCTCCGAACGGCGGCAGAGGCGGCGTACGGCACACCCGCGTACGCCCCCGGCGCGGGGCAGGAGGCCGGCCGCGCGCCAGAGACCGCTTTCGCATCAGGGCGCACGCCGCGCATCGAGAAGATAAAGGAGGCAAAGGGGGGATCGGAGAGGGCGCGCAGCTTCCGGCGGGGAGACAGCGTGATGGTGTATCCGGACAGGAAAATCGGTATCGTGTGCGAGACGGCAAACGAAAAGGGCGTGCTGCGCATTCAGATGCCGAACAAAAAGATATGGGTGAACCATAAACGAATCAAGCTGCATGTAGCGGCGGCGGAACTGTACCCGGAGGATTATGACTTTTCCATCATCTTTGATACCGTGGAGAACAGAAAGCTGCGCCACCAGATGGAGCGCAGGTATGTGGAGGGGGAGATACACCAATCCTGACTTGCCTTTTTCTCCGCTTCTATTTATAATGAGATACAAGTGCGGCAGATTGGAATAAATTATCCGCTGCGATATTTGTGCCTGCGCGAACGAAAGGCACAGAAACGGAGTCAACATGCAGACAACAAACATTCGGGAATACCTTCAAAAACACAGACTGATAACGGACGGCGCCTTCGGCACCTATTACGCGGAGAAGTATGGGACAAATGAGATGCCGGAGCTTGCCAATACCGACGCCGTAAAGGCCGCCCGCGTTCTGGAGATTCATAAAGAATATATCGACGCGGGCGCCGGGCTCGTCCGCACGAATACCTTTGCGGCCAATACGGAGCTGCTTGGTGCCGGGCCTGATGCCGTTGAGGATAATATCAGGGCGGCGGTGCGGCTTGCAAGACAGGCGGCGCCGCTGTTTATTGCGGGCGATATCGGCCCTGTACCGGTAAACGACGCGGCGGACGCCGACCGCGCCGCCGGACGGACACAGGAGTATTGCCGCATTGCGGAGACATTTATAAAGGAAGGGATTGAAATCCTCAATTTTGAGACCTTTCCGGAGCTGGACTGCATTCTGCCTGCGATAAAGCAAATCAAAGCGGAGCACGAGGTGTTCGTGATGGTGCAGTTTTGCGTCAATCAGTTTGGATACAGCGCCTGCGGCCTGAGTGCGCGGCGACTGCTTTCGCAGGCAGCCGGGACGGCGGAAATCGACGCGGTAGGCTTTAACTGCGGCGTAGGACCGGCACATATGGAGCAGGTTGTCCGATCGCTGGACATGCCGTCGGGTAAATACAGGATTGCGCTCCCCAATGCCAGCTATCCGGCGCGCATCCGGAATCAGATTCGTTTTGCCGGACAACCGGATTATTTTGCGGACAAAGCCGCGCAGCTTGCGGACGGGGGACGCATAGACATTGTCGGCGGCTGCTGCGGTACGACGCCGGAATTTATCCGGCGGCTCGCGCAGCGGGCCGGGTCAGGGCAGCCGCAGGGGGAACGGCCCGCTCCGGCCGCAGCGGCCGTGACGAAGCCGGTACGGGACAATGCCTTTTTTGCGGGAAAGGAAAACGGCGCCCAAAAGCTGATTGCGGTAGACCTTGCGCCGCCCTTTGACGCGGACGATACAAAGCTGCTGGCAGCAGCGCGCCTGTTAAAGGAGCTGGGCGCGGACGTGCTGACCTTTCCGGATTCCCCGTCGGGAAGAACCCGCGTTGATTCTGTGCTGATGGCGGAAAAGGTGCGCAGGGAGGTCGGTATCTGCGTGATGCCGCATATATGCTGCCGCGATAGAAACGCAATCGCGATGCGCTCGACGCTTTTGGGGGCGCATATCAATGAGATTTATAATCTTCTTCTGGTCACCGGAGATCCGGTGCCGTACGCGGTCCGCCAGAGTGTTAAGAGCGTGTTCCAGTTTGATTCGGTGCGGCTGATGAGCATTGTGCAGGATATGAACGCGGAGTGCTTTCGCGGGGCGCCGATGAACTATGGCGGGGCCATCAATCAGGGCAGGCCCAACCTTGAGGTGGAAATCGGGCGTGTCAGGAAGAAGCTTGCGGCGGGCGCGCGGTTTTTTATCACACAGCCCATATTTAATAAAGAAGCGGCAGACAGAGTCCGCCGGATCAGGCAGGAAACCGGCGCGCGCATTCTCTGCGGCGTGATGCCGCTGGTAAACAGAAACAACGCGCTCTTTATGAAGAACGAGCTTGCGGGTATTGAGGTGACGCAGGACATTGTAGACCGTTACGCTGAGAACGCTTCCAGGGAAGAGGGGGAGGCCGCAGGGATTGCGCTTGCGCGTGAAATCATGGCGCTGACGGAGGACTTTGCCGATGGGTATTACTTCACCTTTCCTTTTAACCGCGTATATTTGCTTCGCGAAATTTTTCGGCCGCAGCTATAAAGTATACCGGAAAACGTCCGATAAATTAGATATAAGGAGTATAGAATATATACAATGAAGACGGATTCAGGGAGGAGGAGTCTTAATGCGTATAGATGCTTATAATCAGATAAAACAGATCTACGGGAACAGTAAGCTGAGGAAGACTGACGAGAAGAAGGGCGCGACCGCTAAAAACGGTTTTTGCGACCAGCTGATGCTTTCCGACGCGGGCAGAGACGCCCAGATTGCGAAGCAGGCGGTTCGGAATGCACCGGACGTCAGGGCGGATATGGTAAGTTCCTTAAAGGAGCGGATTGATAACGGTACCTATGAAGTAAGCACGGAGGATTTCGCGGCAAAGCTGCTGGAGAAATATAACGGATTGTTTTAAGGATTGAGGTATACGTGTGGCTAGCTTATTAGAGAATTTAATCGACGTACTGGACAGGGAAAATGCGGAGTATGGAACGCTGACAGTACTCGCCGGGGAAAAGACCTCCGCTATCGTGAAGGGCGATATCGAGGGCTTGGGGAAAATCACGGAGGATGAACAGGAAATCGTAGGCAAAATCCAGATAATCGAGAAGCAGAGAAATAAAATTCTGGCTGACATTGCCAACGTAGTTAACAGGGATGTTGAAACATTGAAACTGATTAACCTGATTCAGATGCTCGAAAAAATGCCGGGTCAGCAGGAAAAGCTGATCGACGTGCATGAGAGGTTAAAGAAGACGACAGAGAACCTGAAGGCAGTCAATGAGAGGAATCAAATGCTGCTGATGGATAAGCTCGAGATGGTTGATTTTAATCTGAACATGATCAGAGCGCTGAAGTCTGCGCCGCAAACAGCCAATTATTCGAAAGACGCATACACAAACGGCAGTGCACTTGGTATCTTTCATGGTGGTTTCGACGCAAAACAATAAAAGCGGGAAAGCACGAGGAGAGGTACCATGTCTTTATTTGGAGCATTATATATCGGTGACAGCGGGTTGCGCGCTTCACAGAACGCGCTGAATACGACAGCGCATAATCTTTCAAATCTGAATACGGTAGGATATGTGCGCCAGCAGGTGGCAAATTCCGATACCACATATACCAATACACAAAAGAATATGGCCGGTTACAATGTCCAAATCGGCGACGGCGTGAAGTACGCCGACTGCCGTCATGTCCGGGATATGTTTCTGGACAGGACATTCCGCGAGGAGTCGGGAAGATACGGCTTCTACGAGACGTCCTATGCGGCGATACTGGAGATAGAGGACATTATGGGCGAGTTTGAGGACGCCGCGTTCTCAAAGTCCGTATCCGGGCTTTGGACGGCGATGCAGGAGCTTTCCAAGCACCCCAACGATACGGTGAATATGTCCACGCTGGTGCAGAAATGCGCGAGCTTCATTGAAAACGCGACCTCGGTATATCGTTCTTTTATCGAGTATCAGAATAATCTCAACAAGCAGGTCAAGGATTCGGTAAACGACATCAATGAGATCGGGAAACGAATCGTTGCATTAAATAAAGAAATTTCAAGAATAGAAGTCGGCGGCGTGGAATCTGCAAATGATTTGCGCGATGAGCGGGATCTGCTGCTGGATACGCTTGCAGGCTATGGCAATATCGAGTACGAGGAGGATAAGTATTCCGTTGTGACGGTTCGCTTTAACGGGACGGATTTTGTTACGGGGAACCGCTGCTATGAGATGGGCATGCTGACGGACGAAAGCAACGGCTTTGTGACGCCGTACTGGCCGCATAACGTCATATGGGTGACGGACGAGAACGGCAGGCGGGTGCAGGATTTCGACGGCGCGAAGGTATTTAACCTGACGGAGGAAATCTCAACGGCAAAAAATACGGACGTCGGCTCCCTGCGCGGACTCCTGCTGGCAAGAGGCGACCATATTGCGAATTATACGGATGTAAACGCGGATATCTGCACGCAGGCAAAGCTTGATAAGCTGGGCATTACGGCAGAGCAGTATAACGCGGAATACGGCAAGGAATATTACAACAAAGAGATTGCAAATTCTGTTATTATGAATGTGCAGGCGGAGTTTGACCATCTGGTGCATGCGATTGCGACGAAGGTCAACGACGTGCTTGCGCAGGCCTGCGACCCGGTGAGCGGGTATCTGTGCAATGAGGACGGTTCGCCGATGCAGATGTTCCAGAAGCTTTTGACAGAGCCGTATCAGCGCATTATGACCTCCGCCGATGATGAGAAGCAGATCAAGGAGAAAATCGCCGCGGGAGAGCTTCGTGAATCCGGCAACAAGATTTTCGACAAGGACGGAAGGGTTGTCATGGTCAGAATCTGTGACGAGAAGGGCAACCCCATTCCAAACAATTATTGGAAGTATAACGAAGAGGATCCGGATGTTGCCTTTTCTCTCTATAATTGTACCAATATGGACATCAATCTTAAGCTCGTACAGACGCCGGCGCTGCTGGGCTTCAAGTACGAGGACGACTCGGCGGATTACAACATCGGGCAGGCGTTTGTGGATGCGTTCCAGAAGGACGGCATTTATCTGAATCCGAACGCGACCGCGATGAGCACCTTTGAGAACTGCTACAGCAATCTGATGGGCCAGGTGTCGAGCGGCGGCAATGTCTATAAGCTGCTCTACGAATACGAACAGCTTGCGGTGGAGCAGGCGGATAATGAGCGGCAGACTGTTATCGGCGTCTCCTCGGATGAGGAGCTGGAGCGCATGATTATGTACAAAAACGCTTACAATGCAGCAAGCCGTTATATCAACGTTGTGAACAGCATGCTGGACGTTCTGCTGGGTATGGCCTCCTGACGGGCCTTGCGGATAATTTTACGGGAATAATAAGGAGGAACAATTATGCCATCCACGTTTTTGGGATTAAATACATCATATACAGGTCTGGTCGCGGCAAACGCCGGCCTGAATACCACGGCAAACAATATTGCAAATATTGAGACGACGGGGTATTCCAGACAGGCAGTCAACCAGCAGGCCGCGGCCGCGATGCGTGTCTACCAGGGCTACGGCTGTGTCGGCGCGGGCGTCGATACCCTTGGCGCGGAGCGTATCCGCGATATTTATTACGATGAGAAATACTGGAATAATAATTCCAAGCTGGGAGAGGCGGATAAGAAGCAGTATTACGCGGCGATTATCGAGGACTATCTGCGGGATCAGAGAGGTACCAATCAGGTCAAGGGCTTTGAACAGATTTTCAGCGAGTATCAGGCTGCGCTGTCCTCGTTGGCGACGAACACGGGCGAGGTAAATTTTGCGCTTGCGTTTATCGGCTCCGCGGGAAACCTGTGCGAGTATTTTAATATTATGTACAACAGCTTCCAGAAGATGCAGACGGACGTCAATGACGAGATTGAGATCAAGACCAATGAAATCAACAGCATCGCGCAGGAAATTACGACGCTGAATAAAGAGATTAATATCATTGAGGCGGGCGGGAATGCCGTAGCCAACGAGCTTCGCGACAAGCGGGATCTGCTGATTGACCAGCTTTCGGCAGTCATTGACGTTGAGTGCGAGGAGAATCCCATCTATGACGACGCCGGCAATGATACCGGAATGAACAACTACGTCGTAAGCATTGCGGGCGGCCAGCTTTTGGTAGAGGGCTACCGTTACCGCCAGCTTGAGTGCATACCGCGGGAAAAATGGCAGAAGGTCAATCAGAACGATGTGGACGGCCTGTATGACATCCGCTGGACGGATACCGGCGAAGAGATGGGCGTTTACGCTAAATCCGTCAGAGGTGAGCTTAAGGGCCTGATTGAGATGCGGGACGGCAATAATAAAGAAGCGTTCCACGGAACGATTTCCAATGTCAACTCCATTGAAAATACCGTGACGGTACAGGTGACGGAGGATTTCCTCAAGGATATGTCCAAGAGCACCCTGCCCCTTGCGGACGGGCGGATTATGCTCAGCGGGGAATATTATTATTATGACAGCTTTGAATACAGGCAGCTGGAAAACGGAGAATGCTATTACACCTTTAAGCTTTCGGACAATCTTGCAAGGAACCCGGTGAAGGTTTCCAAGGATGTGATCGGACAGAACGCAAAGGTTGGCGAGCGGGTGGATTATCAGGGCATTCCCTATTATCTGGAGCAGATGAACGAATGGGTGCGCCATTACGCGAGCGCCTTTAACGGGATATACGGGCAGGAAGGCGCTACGGATTATAACGAGAACGACAGGACGGGAGAGATCTTCTTTACCGGAGACAACGCGGTGACCGGGGATCAGTATAAGCTGAATGTCGCGCTGGGGTCTAAACGTTACAGCTCCACGGACGACGGCTATTTTGCCCTGACGGCGGCCAATTTCAATGTCAAGAAGACGCTGGAGCATGATGCGAGCACGATGATTACGCATACGATAGAGACGGACGGCGTTTCCAAATACGATATTCTGAATGAGCTGAAGGATTTGTCGACCAATCTTGACAAGATGAAGTTCAGAGGCTGCAGCGCAGAGAGCTTCCTGATTTGCCTTTTGGGGGATGCGGGACTGAACGCGTCAAGCGCGAACAACTTCCAGGAGCTTTATATGAGCATTGACGAGTCGATTCAGAACAGCCGGTTTTCCATCAGCGGCGTCGATACGGACGAAGAGGCGGCGAATATGGTCAAATACCAGAATGCCTTCAATCTGGCAAGCAAGATGATATCCGTGTTGAATGACTGTTACGAGAGACTGATATTAGAAACGGGGGTATAAAATAATATGGCGATGCGTATAACAACGAAGATGATGCAGAATACATCACTCCGCAATCTCAATACCAATAAGGCGCGTCATGAAAAGCTGGTGAATCAGATGACGACCGGCAAGAAGATTTCCAGACCGTCGGACGATCCGATTATCGCGATTCGCTCCCTGAAGCTGAATTCCACCCTGGATAAGATCGACCAGTACTATGAGAAGAATTCCAAGGACGCGCAGAACTGGATTGAGCTTACGGCGTCGGCGCTCAGCACGGTGAGCGATATGCTGTCGAACGATATCCGTACCTGCATCAATCAGGCGGTGAGCAATTATCAGAAGCAGGAGGACCGGCAGGCGACGCTCGAAAAGGTGGTAAACACCATAAAGGAGTTTTACGCGACGGGCAATGCGGAGAGCGGCGGCAGAAGCATCTTTACCGGATACCGCACGGATCTTCCGCTGACCTTTATGGAAGATAAGATTGAGAATTATTTTATTACGGAGCAGATGACCAACAGCAGCATCTCCAAGATGACCTTTGTCAATACCGGCGATTTGAAGGGTATCAACGAGGGCAACTTTAACAATAAGGATGCAGGCGGAGAGTACACGCAGCAGACGCAGGAATATGATGTGGCGACGCACGACATTTACCGTATCCGGCTTGCATACGACGATACGGATGTTGCGGCCTTTAAACGGGATGAGAACGGGCTGAGGATTCCGCAGCAGAACGCGCAGCCGGTCTTTGAGCTGGATGCGGACGGCAATCCGACGACAACGCCGGTTTATGAGAGGGACGCGGACGGTAATATTGTTTATGAAGCCGATGGCGTTACCCCGCGTCAGCTTTATGACAAATATGAATATGATCCGAATCTGACCCTGACATATAAGGACAGGACAGGGCTTGACGTAACCTACAGCATTAACCGCGAATTTGACGATTCGACGGTTCCGCCGACCCAGACCTCAAAGGATATTGTTCCTTTTGACAGCGCAACCAACGAGGCGTACCAGTATGCTGTGGATCACCCGGAAGCAATGGTATATATTGCCTCTACAGGAGAGCTTCTGCTGGGGGCGGATGTGAAGGAGGAGCTTTCCGTTCAGCCTTCTTCGACGGAGTTCCGCATCAGCTACGAGAAGAGCAACTGGGCCGAGGGAGATCTGGATCCCATTCACTACTTCTATGTGGAGCGGACGCAGCCCGAGACCGGCAGGACATTGAAGTACAACGAGAACTATCTGACGGATGAGCTGACGCCGGATGACAGGCAGATTATTGAGTATGACATAGGCAACCATCAGACAATCCGTGTCAATACGACACCGGATGAGGTGTATAACCATGGCCTGGGCCGCGACGCCAAGGAGCTGGTGCAGATGATCGAGGAATATGCGGTGCTCGACGACAATTCCATCATGGTCAAGAAGCTGATTGATTCCGGTAAATATCAGGATAATGATCTGAAAAAGCTGGAAGAGCAGTATAAGGCGCTTCAAAAGGCAAAGACTATGGTAGGAGATAAGATTACCAAACGCCATGGTGAGATGCTTACGGAATGCGACAAATATATGAAGCAGACGACGCTTGCGGAGACGAACTGTGCGTCAAGAGGCAGCCGTCTGGAGCTGATACAGAACCGTTTGAACGTACAGCAGACCAGCTTCGGCGAACTGGTAAGCGAGAATGAGGATGTTGATTACGCAGACCTTACGATTCAGTTAAAGAGCGTGGAGATGACCTATCAGGCAGCGCTTTCCTCTATCAGCTATGTGCTGCAGACGACGCTGTTGGATTTTATCCGATAAGAGCTGCGGGATTTCGGTATACGGTTTTGCACAGGGATGTGCGTAGAAATGAGGAGAATATGGTAGAGATTGAAACAAGGGCATTTGGGAAGATTGCGATTGAAGAGGAAAAGATTATCCGCTTTGAACGCGGTATTTTGGGATTTCCTGATTTGAAGGATTTTACCTTGATTTACAACATTGAAAAGGGAAGCGAGTCCAGTATCAAGTGGCTCCAGTCCCTGCAGGAGCCGGGGTTTGCGATGCCGGTGATGAATCCGGAGCTGGTAATGCCGGGATATACCCCGCAGTTTGACCGTGACTTCCTGGCGCCGCTGGGCGATAACCTGGACAGCGAGAACATTCTGATGTTTGTCACGGTTACGGTTCCAAGCGATGTTACCCAGACGACGGTGAACCTGAAGGCGCCGATTATTGTCAGCGTGGACAATCGCAAGGCTGTACAGCTCATCTGCGAGGATGAGCGTTACAGCATCAAGTATGCGATTTATGACGATTTGATGGCACACAAGGCAGTGGACGCATAAAAAGAAGGCAGGTGAGTATATGCTGGCGCTATCAAGGAAGAAAGGCGAAGCTCTGATCATTAATAACGACGTAGAGATAACGGTGCTTGAAGTTAAGGGTGAGCAGGTAAAGCTGGGGATTAACGCCCCGAAAGATGTGGCTGTATACCGCAAGGAGGTATATGACCAGATACAGGAAGCCAATAAGGCCGCTTCAAATGTAGCAGGCGTAGAAGAGCTTGCGGATTTGTTAAAGTAGGGATTGGCCTGAGAAAATAAAAGAATAAAAAGGCAGCGAATCGTGGCGGTTCGCTGCCTTTTCTCTTTTTAATTGCTGCCCTTAATGCTGCAATTTCGGCATCTTTATCAGACCTTAACCCAAATGTAAAAAATAAAATCTGAATCGCTATAAAGTATCCGCACAGTCCGCCGATATAATTAGTGTAAGAATCTTTCGTATAATAAATCCGGTCACCGGCTCTGCAGGAGGCGCGCCCATAAGAGCCGGCGCCCGAGACTTTTGCGGCAAAGGGATTCTTAAAAATCAAAATGAAGACAGTGTGATAGGCAACGGAAAAAGGATTTTCCGTGGGGAAAGGGATTTCCCGTGGGAAAAGGGCTTCCGGGAATATTTCGGAAAACCTTACGGGGGAAAGACGCCCCTGTCAAAAACAAGGAGGTAAAATTATGGTAGTACAGCACAATCTTACAGCGATGAACTCTAACAGAATGTTAGGAATCACACAGGGAACATTATCCAAGTCCACAGAGAAGTTATCTTCCGGCTACAAGGTAAACCGTGCGGCAGACGACGCGGCAGGCCTTGCGATTTCCGAGAAGATGAGAAAGCAGATCAGAGGACTTACACAGGCGTCCGCAAACGCTGAGGACGGCATCAGCTCCGTACAGACAGCAGAAGGCGCATTGACGGAAGTACATGATATGCTCCAGAGAATGAACGAGCTGGCAGTAAAGGCGGCAAACGGCACGAACTCTGAGGACGACCGTTCTTATATCCAGGACGAGATCGACCAGCTGACACAGGAAATCGACCGTGTAGCGGAGACGACCAAGTTCAACGAGACCTATCTGTTAAAGGGCGACACCAAGAATAAGGACGCTATGGGCTATACTTATTCTTATAAGGCAGTCGGCGCTGACGCTGCAAACGGAAAGGCAACGGCAACGGTAAGCTTTTCTACTGCGGTTACAGGCGGAACGACCGCTTCTCAGCTGGGTCTGACTGATATTACGTTTGAAGCTGGAGACGGCAAGGATGTTACTGCGGCAGATATCAACAATCTGGCAAAGGCAATCCGGGATCAGGGTATCACGGTTACAACCAGTACCGTAAATAATGCAGTTGCTTATTCTGTTTCCCTGAACGGCAGCGACGCAAAGAGCAATTATGATGTTGTTATGAAGACCGACACGCAGTTTGAGATTGTAAATGCGAAGGGCAACAAGGTTGCAACCGTAAACTTGACAGACGGCATGGGCGCGAACAAGACGGCGGGTCGTTCCGAGGTTATAACAGCTTATACGGCAACGGCAGCATATGTCGAGGGCGATGTATATTCCTTCTATGACAAGGACGGCAACGCAATCTCCGCAAACAAGCTGGACCAGTACTTTACGGCAAATAAGGCGAATGCAACTGCAGGCGCAACCGCTACCGGCAAGACTGAGATCTTTGCAAACGCAGGCGCACCGAAGGTATATGACGTACTCGGCAAGGAGCTGTCCGCAAAGGATATGGCGACAATGGTTATGGGAACCAAGGATAAGACCGCAGATCTGCACCTTGATTTCCATGTAGGCGCAGACGGCACCTCAAACAACAAGATCAACATCAACATCGAAGCGATGAGCGCAAAGAGCCTTGGCGTCAACGGACTCCGCGTAGACGGCACGAGCGGCACCAACGCAACAGACGCAATCGAGACGATTGCAGCGGCAATCAAGAAGGTATCTACCCAGAGATCCGCACTCGGTGCAGTACAGAACCGCTTAGAGCATACGATCAACAACCTGGATAACATCGTAGAGAACACAACCGCTGCTGAGAGCCAGATTCGTGATACGGATATGGCGACAGAGATGGTGAAGTACTCCAACGCGAATATCCTTTCACAGGCAGGCCAGTCCATGCTGGCACAGGCGAACCAGTCCAACCAGGGCGTACTCAGCCTGTTAGGCTAATGACTGCTTGGCAAAATTGTAAAATGGGAAGAGTGTAATCGCTTTACTTCTACCATAAGAAGGGGCCGTCCGACAGGACGGCTCCTTTTGCTGTGCAAAAATCGCGGCAGTATAAATTGCTAAAAACGATTCGGAGATATAAAGTTTT
The DNA here is from genome assembly GCA_949948735.1 of uncultured Lachnospiraceae bacterium. Lineage (GTDB taxonomy): Bacteria > Bacillota > Clostridia > Lachnospirales > Lachnospiraceae > COE1. Next base: position 37,040 of record CATLGV010000020.1, read on the forward strand.
GAAGAGACATTGCCGATATAAAAAATGTAAAGAGAGTATTCGGTAATAATCCCGGGCGGCAGTATTACAGGAGGCGCGCCGGTACAGCTGATAACCGGTTTTATTATAGAAAGATTCTTCAACAAATTTAATCAAAGACAGTGCGATAGGCAACGGAAAAAGGATTTTCCGTGGGAAAAGGATTTCCCGTGGGGGAGAAGCTTCCACATTTGAGGAAAGATACCCCTGTCAAAACAAGGAGGTAAAATTATGGTAGTACAGCACAATCTTACAGCGATGAACTCTAACAGAATGTTAGGAATCACACAGGGAACATTATCCAAGTCCACAGAGAAGTTATCTTCCGGCTACAAGGTAAACCGTGCGGCAGACGACGCGGCAGGCCTTGCGATTTCCGAGAAGATGAGAAAGCAGATCAGAGGACTTACACAGGCGTCCGCAAACGCTGAGGACGGCATCAGCTCCGTACAGACAGCAGAAGGCGCATTGACGGAAGTACATGATATGCTCCAGAGAATGAACGAGCTGGCAGTAAAGGCGGCAAACGGCACGAACTCTGAGGACGACCGTTCTTATATCCAGGACGAGATCGACCAGCTGACACAGGAAATCGACCGTGTAGCGGAGACGACCAAGTTCAACGAGACCTATCTGTTAAAGGGCGACACCAAGAATAAGGATGGCATGGGCTATACCTATTCTTACAAGGCAGTTGACGCAGCGAGCAAGGCTGACGCTACAGTATCATTCTCAGCCGGAGACACTGCTTCCGGCCTGAAGGCAACCGTAGCTTTCGCAACTGCTGACGGCAAGGACGTTACCGCTGCAGACGCAAACAACCTCGCAAAGGCAATCCGGGATCAGGGTCTTACGATTACCACCAGCACCGTAAACAATGCGGTTGCTTATTCTGTTTCCCTCAACGGCAGCGATGCGAAGAGCAACTTTGATGTTGTTGCAAATGCGGACGGCACATCCTTTAAGGTTGTAAACGCAAAGGGCAACGAGGTTGCAACCGTAACGATAACAGACGGTGCGACAGACAAGACAGCGGGCCGTTCCGAGATCGTGACGGCTTACACGGCAACAGCTGCATACGCGGTAGGCGATGTATATTCCTTCTATGACAAGGACGGCAACGCAATCTCCGCAAACAAGCTGGATCAGTACTTTACGGCAAACGTAGCCGGCGCGACCGCTGGTTCTACGGCTACCGGTACGACTCAGATCTTTGCAAACGCAGGCGCACCGAAGGTGTACGACGTACTTGGCAAGGAGCTGTCCGCACAGACCAGAGCGGATATGGTTATGGGTACCAAGGATAAGACAGCAGATCTGCACCTTGACTTCCATGTAGGCGCAGACGGCACCGCAAACAACAAGATCAACATCAATATCGAAGCGATGAGCGCAAAGAGCCTTGGCGTCAACGGACTCCGCGTAGACGGCACAAACGGCACAAACGCAACAGATTCCATCGAGACGATTGCAGCGGCAATCAAGAAGGTATCTACCCAGAGATCCGCACTCGGTGCAGTACAGAACCGCTTAGAGCATACGATCAACAACCTGGATAACATCGTAGAGAACACAACCGCTGCCGAGAGCCAGATCCGTGATACGGATATGGCGACAGAGATGGTGAAGTACTCCAATGCGAATATCCTTTCACAGGCAGGCCAGTCTATGCTTGCACAGGCGAACCAGTCCAACCAGGGCGTACTCAGCCTGTTAGGCTAATGGCTGCTTGACAGTATCATAAAACGGAAAGCGTATAACCGCTTTACTTCTACCATTAGAAGGGGCTGCCCTGCCGGGCGGCCCCTTCTTGAATTTTTAATATATTTGTAAAAAAATGAAAGCCGGATATAAAGTTTTTGAGGGACAGCGCCGATATAGATAATGTAAACAATACTTACGGGATTATAAATGCCTGGGGTTTATGAGCCTGTAAGATTCTTAAATTAAATTCATCAAGGACAGTGCTACAGGCAACGGAAAAAGGATTTTCCGTGGGAGAAGGATTTCCTGTGGACAGAAGCTTCCACATATGAGGGAAGACGCCCCTGTCGAAAACAAGGAGGTAAAATTATGGTAGTACAGCACAATCTCACAGCAATGAACTCTAACAGAATGTTAGGAATCACACAGGGGACATTATCCAAGTCCACAGAGAAGTTATCTTCCGGCTACAAGGTAAACCGTGCGGCAGACGACGCAGCAGGCCTTGCGATTTCCGAGAAGATGAGAAAGCAGATCAGAGGACTTACACAGGCGTCCGCAAACGCTGAGGACGGCATCAGCTCCGTACAGACAGCAGAAGGCGCATTGACGGAAGTGCATGATATGCTTCAGAGAATGAACGAGCTGGCAGTAAAGGCGGCAAACGGCACGAACTCTGAGGACGACCGTTCTTACATTCAGGACGAGATTGACCAGCTGACACAGGAAATCGACCGTGTAGCGGAGACGACCAAGTTCAACGAGACTTATCTGTTAAAGGGCGACACCAAGAATAAGGATGCGATGGGCTATACTTATTCTTATAAGGCAGTTGAGACCGCAGAGAAGGCGACTGTAAAGTTTGCATCCGAGAACGGCGGAACAACCGCTTCCGGACTGACGGCAACTGTAGCGTTTGAGGAAGCTGACAACACGAAGGGTGTTTCTGCATCCGATTCCAACAATCTGGCAAAAGCGCTCAGAGATCAGGGTCTTACCATCACGACAAGCACCGTGAATAATGAAGTGGCTTATTCTATCTCTCTGAACGGCAGTGACGCAAAGAGCAATTTCGATGTAGTTACGGATGCGACAGATGAGAAGAAGTTTTATATTGTAAATGCAAAGGGCAACAAGGTTGCTACCGTAACCGTAGCGGATACGGGAAAAACCGCAGGCCGTTCCGAAATTATAACGGCTTATACGGCGACTGCAGCGTATGCCGTAGGAGATGTATACGCTCTGTATGACAAGGACGGCAATGCGATTTCCGCAAACAAGCTGGATCAGTATTTCACAGCAAACGAAGAGGGCGCAAAAGCTGGTTCTACCGCAGCTGCAGGCAAGATTTTTGCAAACGCAGGCGCACCGAAGGTATACGATGTACTTGGAAAAGAGTTGTCTGCAAAAGAGAAGGCTTCCCTGATTGCGGCAACCAAGGATAAGACAGCAGATCTGCACCTTGACTTCCATGTAGGCGCAGACGGTACCGCAAACAACAAGATCAACATCAATATCGAAGCGATGAGCGCAAAGAGCCTCGGCGTCAACGGACTCCGTGTAGACGGCACCAACGGCACGAACGCAACAGATTCTATCGAGACGATTGCAGCGGCAATCAAGAAGGTATCTACCCAGAGATCCGCACTCGGTGCAGTACAGAACCGCTTAGAGCATACGATCAACAACCTGGATAACATCGTAGAGAACACAACCGCTGCCGAGAGCCAGATTCGCGATACGGATATGGCTACAGAGATGGTGAAGTACTCCAATGCGAATATCCTTTCACAGGCAGGCCAGTCTATGCTTGCACAGGCGAACCAGTCTAACCAGGGCGTACTCAGCCTCTTAGGCTAATAGCCGTTTTGCGATAGCGAATCAAACAGAACAGGAAGAGCGTGAAACGCATTACTTCTGTCATAAAGAAGAGGCTGCCGGAGTCCGGCAGTCTCTTTTTTGAATAAAATATCCTGACAAAAAGTGATTTACCTGTTAATGTTTTGCGAAATAAAGCCGATATAAAGAATGAACAATATTGATTAGCATGCGTGACATGGAGGTGATAAGCATGTATGTAGAGCCTATGACAGGTGTTAGCACACAGCAGGTGAGCCAGCCGGTTCAACCGGTTCAGTCAGCGAGCCAGCCGGCGGCAGCGAAAAAGACTGCTGAAACACAAAATACGGAATCCACGGAAGGAAAATTTAAGAGCCAGCCACAGGCGGCAGAAAAAGCAATTGAGTTCTCAGGGGATGTAGAGAGTCTGATGAAGGATGATACGGCATTTCAGGATAAACTCAAAAAAATTATGGAACAGGTGGCGTCGGCGCTGCCGAATGCGGAAGCAAAGTTTGGCATTCACGAGAAGACAAACCGCATAACCATCACCCTGGTGGATAAGGATACGCAGGAGGTCATTAAGGAGATTCCCCCGGAAAAGAGCCTTGACCTGATTGCGAAGCGCATGGAGCTTGCGGGCGTCCTGGTGGATGAGAAGTTGTAATATAGCAATGGAGGGATAGGATATGTCAGATTTAATGAGAATGACCGGCTTGTATTCCGGTATGGATACGGAAGCGATCATACAGTCCATGGTTAGCGCGAAGGCGCAGAAGGTAACCAATCTGAAGAATGACCAGAAAAAGCTTGAGTGGACACAGAATATATGGCAGGACCTGAACAAGAGAATTTACAATCTGTACAGCAAAACCTTATCCAACATGCGGTTGGTGGGAAGCTACGGGAAGAAGAAGTCAAAGATTTCAGATCCGACCAAGGCGTCGGTTACGGCGACAGGGAATGCTGTCAACGGCGTACAGACATTGCGGGTGAATCAGGTAGCGAAGGCCGGGTATCTGACCGGTGCGCAGCTGGATAAGAAGGTAGAGAACGGCGGTAAGAAGGGCTTTATAAACGGTACGACGATTACGAGCAGCACCGGTTCTGCACTGTCCGGCTCCGATAAGCTGGCAGATATCGATCCCAGTCTGGCAGGGACGAACTTCGAATTAAAGGTAGGCTACGGAAGCGACGAGAAGACGACATCTATTGCAATTGACGCGAACACGACGATCGATGATTTTGTAAGCAAGCTGCAGGCAGGGGGAGTAAACGCTTCCTGGGATTCAACCAATCATCGCTTTTTGATGAGCGCGAGCGCTGTGGGCGGCAGCCGCAAGAATGAGTTCAGACTGGATGCGGACAACGAGAATGCGTTAAAATCATTGGGCCTTGAATGGAAGGTAATCGAATCAGAGTGGGAAAGCAGCGATAAGCTTGCCGAGATGGATCCTTCTCTGGTGGGCACGACCTTTAAGCTGACGGTAGGCCAGGGCAATGACGCGAAAACGACAGAGATTAAAATTGACGAGGAGACGTCAATTTCCGATTTTGTAGAGAAGCTGAATGCGGCAGGCGTCAAGGCGTCCTTTGACGCATCAAATCAGCGGTTCTTTGTAAGCTCAAAGGATACCGGTTTGGATAAGGAGTTCAAGCTGGAGGCGGACAATGCGGGCGCATTGAAGACATTGGGACTTGATACGACGGCGACCTACGCAAACGGCTCAAATGCCACAAGGATAGACGCGCAGGATGCGGAGATCGTTTTGAATAATGCGACGTTTAAGTCGTCCGGCAATAATTTTTCGATTAACGGACTTTCCATCACGGTAACGGATACGACGGCTGCGGATGAGGAGCTTACAATCAGTACATCGACAGATACGGACGGCATGTACGATATGATCAAGGACTTCGTCACGGAGTACAATGAGATTATCAATGATATCTATCAGAAGTACAATGCCGACTCAACCAGAAAGTACCAGATGCTTTCGGATGAGGAAAAAGAATCCATGTCCGAGGATGAGGTTGAAAAGTGGGAGGATACCATTAAGGGCTCGCTTTTGCGTAAGGACAGCACGCTGCAGAACATTATGACCTCTCTGACGGGCGTAATCAACAGCTCCTATGAAGTAAACGGAAAGAAAATGTGGCTGTTTGATTTTGGCATTGAGACGCTCAATTATTTCGAGGCTGAGGAAGGCGAACGGCATGCGCTGCACATTTTGGGCGACGCTGATGACGAGGCGGTATCCGGCAAGGATGATAAGCTCCGTGCGGCCATTGCGGAGGATCCGGACATGGTTGCCAGCTTTTTCTCTTCTATGTGTAAGAATATGTACGAGAAGCTGGGCGACGCCATGAAGGCGACCGAGCACAGCAGCATCTACAAGGTGTATGACGATAAGCGTATGAAGATAGAGTATGAGGATTACACCAAAAAGATTAAGGATGCGGAGAAGAAGCTCAGCGAGTATGAGGACAAGTGGTACAAAAAGTTCTCGGCGATGGAGGTTGCATTGTCAAAGCTGCAGTCTAACCAGAATACGATTACCAGTATGCTTGGCATGTAATTGCAGGGATTTATCTGATAATGATTTAGAAGTTCATATTTGAGAAGAAAGGGGATTACATGCTAAAGCAAAATGGATACGCACAGTATAAGAACAGCAGAATTATGACGGCTTCACCTGCTGAATTGACCCTGATGCTGTATGAGGGCGCGATAAAGTTCGCAAATGTGGCACTGGTGGCGATCGAAAATAAAAATCCGGCGAAGGCGCATGAGAATATTGTAAAGGTGGAAAACATCATTCAAAATTTCCGCGATACGCTGGATAAAAAGTATCCGGTCTGGGAAGATTTTGAGAAGGTGTATGTGTATCTGTTGAGGCGCTGCCATGAGGCAAATGTGAAAAAGGATCCTGTGATTATGGAAGAGATTTTAACCCATCTGCGCTCTATGAGAGACAATTGGAAGGAGGCCATGAAGGCGGCCTCCGGGGATAAATCAAATCCATCGGCACAGGCGCGGGTAGCGGGCAGTATGCAGAATCCCACGGGATATGTTCCCGGCATGAAATCAACTGGGACCTGAATCCGGTAACGCGTTGACAGCAGGCTGAAGGAAGGAAACAGTGATGACAGAGAACTATATTCAGATTATGGCAGAGAGCCTTGAAAAAAAACTCGAGGTATTGGACCGCATCACGGAGGTCAATAAGCGGCAGCTGGAGTGCTCTACCGCACAGTCCTTTGACGAAGAGGCATATGACGAGATCATGGATGAGAAGGGCGGGCTGATTGACGAGATGAATCGCTTGGACGACGGATTTACGTCTACGTATGAGCTGATTCGCGAGGAGGTTCAGGAAAATCCGGAGAAGTACAGGGACGGTGTGCTGAAGCTTCAGGGTCTGGTCCGCCAGGCTGTCGAGAAGGCAGTTTCCGTGGAGGCACAGGAGAAGCGCAATAAAGCCGCCATGGAGGCGGCCCTGAGCATGAAGCGTCAGGAAATCAAAAGGAGCAGGCTTTCGACAAGCGCGGCTGTGAAGTATTATAACGCGGTCAGCAAAATCAATCAGGTTGATCCGCAGCTTATGGATAAAAAGAAATAGGTATCGCGCATACCGGACAGATTATTTTATACGAAACAGGGGGAAGCTATGTCAAAGGTACCTATTTCTGTGTGCATTATTGCGAAAAACGAAGAAAAGCATATTGAGGAATGCCTGAAACGGCTTCTTCCGTATGGATTTGAAATTATTGTGACAGATACGGGGTCTGTCGACCGCACAAAGGAGCTGGCGGAAAAATACGCGGATAAGGTGCTCGATTTTGCGTGGGTGGATGATTTCAGCGCGGCGAGGAATTTCTGCGCCGGACAGGCGTCAAATAACTGGATATTGTCTCTGGACTGCGACGAGTATGTGACAAGCATTGCGGTTCCTCAGGTGCGTATTTTAATGCAGAAATTTCCGCGGATGGCCGGTATGATAAAGCTGAAAAACCTGGTATTTGACAGGAACGGCAGGGAGAATTACGCGGTAGACGACGTGGTGCGCTTCTATAATAAAAACTTCTTTACGTATGAGAATGCTATCCATGAGCAATTGGTGGCAACCGGTAAGGTAGAGAAGAAAGGCGCGTTTGTGCTGCCCATGGAGGTGGTGCATCACGGATATGCGCTTTCTCCGGAGGAGATGGAGATCAAGCAGAGGCGTAATCTCGACATGCTTTATAAGCATTTGGAGAAGAACCCGGAGGATCCTTATATTCTGTTTCAGATGGGACAGTCGGAATATATATTAGGGAATTATGAAAAGTCGGTGGACTGCTATGAGCGTGCGCTGGCGTCGGATCCGTCGATAGAGCTGCTGTATGTGCAGACGCTTGTGACATCTCTGGCAACGGCTTACGCAAAGGTTTACAGGGATGAGGATGCGCTGGCATTGATGAATAAATACGCAGACCGGTGCAAAACAGCAAAGTTTGTATTCACGCATGCGATGGCTTATTATGACAATGATCAGCCCCTGAAGGCGCTGCTGCTGTATCTGAAGACGGTTACGCTCCCGGATGCGGAGACATTGGGAGAGAACCTGATCGACTGCTACGAGAATATTATCAACATATATCGGAAGATGGGCGAGGAGGAGATGGCAAACATGTTTGTCGACAAGCTGGCAGCCTGCCGCGTCGAGAAGGAAAGAATTTTGAACAGCTGAAAATCGGGTGCATAACACATGCACCCGGTTTCTTATTTTCTTTTATGGGGGATGAACACAAAGAGCTGCCGTTTGGACAGCGGAATATCCTTTATTTTGATATCAAGTGCAAGGGACTCTTTATAGTCCTCAAGCCGTTTTATGATATCCGGGCCCTGTAGATCCTCCTTTTCAAGCACTGCGCTGATGCGCTGATATGCGGCAAGCTTAAGAGCCTCCATGCGCTGGCAGAGCGGATGCGCGGCAATTTCCTGATACAGCCCGGGCATGCCTTGCAGCTCCTCGTGCGCCTGCCTGGCATGCAGGGAAAGGCTGTCCAGCCGCCCGATCAGATATTCCTTCTGTGCGGTGATGGCGCCGATTTTGCCGGCGTCAGGCCGGTTCTGTGCAGAGAGCGCGGCAAACGCCTCGTCCAGCCGTTCAATTCGTGTCAGAAGCTCCAGCATATTTTGATAGGAAGCGCACTGTGTCTGCAGTAAAACCTCGTAAATCTGTCTGTAGTCCATAAAATTCTGCCTTTCCGCTATTTGTAAACCGAGTCTCTCTGTAAACAGCTGTTACAGCCGGATTCCCCGCATTTCTTCAATGCGGCGGAGGATGGCCGGCTGCATCGCGTACAGAAAGGTCTGCAGATTGGTCTCATAATCCTTTACCAGCCGGGCATCCTCGCGGGTAGCCAGCATGCGGTAGCCCTTGTCGATATAGACAACGTCCGCGCTGAAATCAATGGAAAAGCTGAAATCCTTGATGCCAAGGATGGACTCGCACCGGATAATTGTCACGACGCCGGGGCTTGGCAGCTGCATAAACACGATATTGGGATTAATCTGGCGGATGACCTGCTCCAGAAAAGGATCATCCTCCTCCATGTACACGGCCTCCTGCTCCTCAAAGAAGCTCACAAAGCCCAGACCGTTTTCGTCGTTATCCAGAATACGGTTGCAGGCGGCTCTCCCGCGGACATTGTATGCGGCGTCAAGCAGTGCGGCCATGTCCGATTGCGCCATATTGTGCGCATGTCCCATCTTGTGGAGATAGAACGACTCGTAGACGGAACGCAGCATCATAATGCTCATTTTCATGCAGTGCTCCGGGCGGGTATATTTCATAAAAAAATGAAGGCAGTTCCGGGTCAGATAATAGTTGGCCTTTGTATCGTCGCAGTGGTGCAGGGGACTCGCGGAGTGATACAGCAGGACGTTTCCGAGCGCGACAACATCAAGTCCGGCCTGGCGTATCCGATATCCCCACTCTGTATCGTCCCAGTATAAAAACGGGTCTTCGGGCATCAGCCCGGCGCGTTTTACGGTTGCGGCAGGAATCATCAGCCCGCATGCGCCGATAGCGTCACAGTATACTTCGTTCGGAAGCGTGTCATCGTCGAGCATATCCGCATAGAGCGTAGTGGCGCGGAAATGCTTAAAATCAATGGAAATGCCGTATTGCTGGATATAGCGGGGCATATGCCTGTGGTAGACCTTTCCGCCCACCATGCCGACATTCGGATTTCGCGCCAGAAAGCGCATCATATTGCGGAGAGCATCCTCGTGGACCGTCACGGCTTCGCCCAGGCAGCAGATATATTCGCAGCCGTCATGGAGCGCCTGCTTGATGCCGAGATTGATGCCGCCGCAGCTGCCCATATCCTCGGAGGATACGGTAAGTGAAATCCGGTCATGGTATTTCAGCCGTGTCATCTCGTCAAAAATGCGTACGGCGGAGTCGTCGGTGGATGCATTGTCTATCACATAAAGCTTGTAGCTTTCCGCGGTAAGGCCCTTTGAACGGAAGACCGATTCGATACATGCAAGCGTTTCCTCGCCTTTGTTATAGTTGCAGATCACGATGCCGAGCGTTTTGGGTGAAGCAGCCATAGGAACCTCCTGTCTTAATGCTTATAGGCCTATTATATCACGGGGCCGCGGGAAAGGCCAATAAAATTCGAACAATGTTATTGTGTTGAAGAAATAAGGAAAGTGGGCTATAATATCTCTATTGCAGATGGAAGGACAGAGGTGCGGTATGAGATTTAGTTTGTGCATGATTGTTAAAAACGAAGCGGCGGTATTGCGGGACTGCCTGGATTCCCTCAAAGGGCTTATGGATGAGATCATCATCGTGGACACAGGCTCCGTGGATGACACAAGGGCGATTGCGGCGGAGTATACGCCGCATGTATACGACTATGACTGGCAGGACGATTTTGCGGCCGCAAGAAATTTTGCGTTTTCGAAGGCGACGGGGGATTATATTTATTCGGCGGATGCGGACGAGGTGCTGGATGCGGAGAATCAGGACAGATTGAGGACATTAAAGGCAGCGCTTCTGCCGGAGGTGGAGATCGTACAGATGATTTATGTCACGCAGCAGCCCCATCATCCGACCGAAAATTTTGCAAGGGATCTGCGCCCCAAGCTGTTTAAGCGTCTGCGGGAATTTACCTGGATAGAACCCATCCATGAGACGGTCAACCTGAATCCGGTTGTTTTTGACAGCGATATCGAGATACAGCACCGGCCGCAGGGGGATCACAGCGGCCGGGACTTTGGCGTGTTTGAACGCATCATCGGCGAAAAGGGCATGCTCTCGGACCGCCTGCTTGGCATGTACCTGCGGGAGCTTTACAAGGCGGGGACAAAAGCGGCGCTGGAAAATGCGGCCGGCTTCCTGGAGGAGGCGCTTACGGCGGCCGCGGAGCGCGGGGACGCCCTGCAATGCCGCCGCGTCATCGCGGTGCTGATAAAATATTACCGCTTGTCAGGGCAGACGGCGGATATTCTTCGTCTGAGCCTGCGTGAGGAAGTGACGGTCCCTTCGGCGGAGGTATGCCTTGAGCTGGGATATTTTTTTGCGGAGAATACAGCGCATGCGGAGGCGTCGGCATGGTTTTACAGAGCGGCCTTTGCGTGTGAGAGCGAGCTGGATGTGGCAAGCAGCGGCGTCTCGGCGCTTGCGGCGCTTGCGGAGAGCTGCCGGCTTCTTGGCCGCGCGCAGGAGGCGGCAGAATATGCGCGGATGGCGAAGGAATGGGAGGCGCCGGCCATTGTATAGGGGAAACGGGACGGATGGTCCGCGTCCGGGGGAAAACGGACAGGAAAGGAACAGGGGAACACAATGAGATATGATTATTTGATTGTAGGCGCAGGGCTTTACGGCGCCGTATTCGCAAGAGAGCTGAAGCGCGCGGGGAAGAGCTGTATGGTCATTGACAGGCGGGGGCATATTGCGGGCAATATTTATACGGAGGAAGTAAACGGGATTGCGGTGCATCAGTACGGCGCCCATATTTTTCATACTGCGGACAGGGAAATCTGGGCGTATGTAAACGATTTGGCGGAGTTTAACCATTATGTGAATTCGCCGGTGGCAGTTTACGGGGATGAGCTGTACAATCTCCCCTTTAATATGAACACCTTCGCGAAAATGTGGGGGATTAAAACGCCGAAGGAGGCGGCAGAACGGATTCACGCGCAGATAGCGGATTTGCACATTGATAATCCGCAAAACCTTGAGGAGCAGGCCCTGTCGCTGGTGGGGAAGGACATCTATGAAAAGCTTGTCAAGGGATATACGGAGAAGCAGTGGGGCAGGGACTGTAAGGAGCTGCCACCCTTTATTATACAGCGGCTGCCGGTGCGATTTACCTATGATAACAATTATTTTAACGATCCGTATCAGGGGATTCCGAAGGCAGGGTATACGCGCATGGTCGAGAAGCTTCTGGAAGGGATACCGGTAAAGCTTGAGACCGAATTCCAAGAGTTTGTCAGGGAAGACAAAGAAAATGACATATATGTCACAATGGACGGGGCGGACTGCTTTGCCAAGGTGCTTTACACCGGGATGATCGACGCGTTTTTTGATTATCGTGAAGGAGCGCTGGCATACCGTTCCCTGCGCTTTGAGACAGAGCTGTTGTCAGGCGTAGAGAATTATCAGGGAAACGCGGTGGTCAACTACACACAACGGGAGGTGCCTTATACGCGGATCATAGAGCACAAGCATTTCACGTTTGGGAAACAGCCGGATACGGTTATCACAAGGGAATATCCGCAGGAATGGAAGCGGGGGGACGAGCCGTATTATCCTGTCAATGATGAAAGAAATGCGGCGCTTTACGAAAAATATGCCCAGCTTGCCGCGGCGAAGAAAAACGTTTTATTCGGCGGCAGGCTGGGACAATATAAATACTATGATATGGATAAGGTAATCCGCGCTTCGCTGGACATGGTTCGCAGGGAACTGGCATAAATAACGCTATGTCCAGGCGTTGAACAGCATACCGGTATAAATGCTGGTCATGTACGGGTTAATATAGTGCGTGGACGGATTGGAGTAAGCGCAAATCCGCCTGTCCACGTATTCCATGGGATCTATGGCGATGGAGTTGAGCTTTCGCAGCACATGGCTGCCGAAGGTTTTGAGCGCCGCGGGATCGGAGACGCCTTCCGCCCTGGAGTATTCCAGCGTGGAATCCTCGTTGATGGAAATCCCGTACTTCTCCAAATCGGTTCTGTGAAACCGCAGAAACTTGCTCATGTCATTGGACAGCAGTCTGGTCAGCGGGCCGGAAACATTCTCTGTGCCGTTCCCCTCGTCGTCCTCCGACAAAACGTCGTTTACAAAATGGTTGTATCCGTCTACAAAGGTCTCGATATTATTGGAGAGCGATTCGGAATCGGCATAGAGGCTGATTCGGGCACGCCCTACATTCGCCGTATCCTTGGACTGTGCGCCTGACGGCGGCGCAGCCTCCTCCGGATGCAGGGTAATATGATAAGCCCCAAAGGCGTTAATCGTATTGGAGTAAGAGGACTGCTCCGCTCCGTTTATGGTGTAAACTGCGTTCGTCGCATTTTTTATTGATTTGTTCAGACCCAGGTAATTGACAATACCGTTATTGTAGCTGGTACTCTCGTCGGTAACCGTAAAGTGGCTGACGCCCTGAAAAGGCATGCCTGTCGCGTCGGAGGTGATCTCCAGTGCGCTGCGGTTCCGGTTCTCAAGGACCCTGGCATGAACGCCCAGGTCGGAATTATTGATGAGGCGCGCCAGCTTACCCTGGAGCTCGCGGTGCGTCTCTCCCTCATTCACGGTAAACTGCAGCTCATAGTGCAGCTTGCTTGTGAGAATATCAAAGGAATAATTATCCGGGCGCATCGCCACCGGCTGGTCTGACGGGAGAAATGCGCCGGTATTTACCTGCGGGGAAGCGAAGCTGCGGATTTTGAGATCAAAATCCGAGGGGACGCTTCCGTCGGCATCCTCGGGTACATATTCAACGCTTGCCAGCGCTTCGTTATCGCTGTAGGCGGTTTTGAGAGAGAACAGCTCGTCATCCTCCCCGCTTAAAGCGTGAATGGTCTGCTTTAAATCCTGAGCGCTTTCCTTTAAATGCACGGCATAGGCGATAGAACGCGGTGTCGGGTCATTTAAGTAAAGCGGGGCAAAGCGGTTTTTCCATTGAATGCTGCTGTATACGCTCTTAAGCTCATCCGCGTCATGGGTGTCAAAGCGCGAGCTGCGTTTGCTGCTCTTGCCGTAACCGTCGTTTCCGCTTTTATTCCGGTATGTAGTCAGATATTGGTCGTAAATTTGCAGAGTTGTAAAAGAAATCGGCATGGATCTGCCCCTCCCTTCTGTAAAATTTCCCGTAAAAAGGCAATAGCTTCCTTTATATATGTATATTCAGAATAGCACCATTATGGGCGAAAATCAAGTGTTTTTGCCGCTTTTTCAAAATATAAGTTGACGATAAACGCGCGGTGTGATATAGTTGAAAGGCAAGATGTGAGTTCGGTCTTTTTTTTATGCATTTTTTTCTGAAAGACGATTCAAATCATGCGCAGGAGGACAAGTGTTTAGTTAGAATATTAGCGGAGGTGGAATTATGCGTACAAAGATTACATTGGCTTGTACAGAGTGCAAGCAGCGTAATTACAATACTACAAAGGAGAAGAAAACGCATCCGGACAGGATGGAGACCAAGAAGTATTGTAAGTTCTGCAGGACTCATACACTGCACAAGGAAACAAAATAATCAGCTGAAAGCACAGGGCGCGGAAACGGAAGTGTGCTTGAATGGAGGTAAGGTATGGGCGGGTCACCCAAGAAGGATATGCAGAAGACGAGCTTCTGGAAGAGTGTAAAAACAGAATTTGCCAAGATTGTCTGGCCTGATAAGCAGGGGACCTTTAGACAGTCTGTAGCGGTGCTTTGCGCTTCGATTGTATTAGGACTTATCATTGCCTTTATGGATACACTGATCCAGTTCGGTGTGAATTTTATAACCGGTCTGCATTGATGGCTGTAATATAAGCGTGAGGATGGATAGTATGGGAGAGAAAAAGGAACGTATGGCGGCGGGAAAGTCTGCGGCCAAAGCAGTAGCCAAAAAGCTTATTACCCCGATGGCGGAGGAATGGCAGCCGGTATCGTCTCAGGCGTCTTCCACGGCCGGAGAGGATACGGAAGAAGCTGCCGCTGTTGAAGCGGAGCCGCTTGCAGGCAGCGATGAGATTCATGCTATCGACGAGGAACCGCGCAGCAGAGTGGCTCTGAGCGATAACAAGAGCGGTATGGGCATGGGCTGGTATGTTGTCCATACGTACTCGGGTTATGAGAATAAGGTAAAAGCAAATATTGAGAAGGCAATCGAGAACCGGCATCTTGAGAATGAAATTCTGGAGGTCCGGGTTCCCCTGCAGGATGTCATGGAGGTTAAGAACGGCGTGGAGAAGAGCTCCCAGAAGAAGCTCTTTCCGGGATATGTCCTGCTTCATATGGACGCGGACAACAATGACGCATGGTATGTTGTGCGCAATACCAGAGGCGTTACCGGCTTTGTAGGGCCGGGAAGCAAGCCTGTGCCCCTGACGGAGGAGGAGCTCAAGGCGCTCGACTTTGGCAGCCAAATCAGCGTGGAGTTTGCCGAGGGCGACGTGATAAGCGTTATTGCGGGCGTATGGAAGGATACCGTGGGGACTGTCCAGAAGATTGATGTCGGACGGCAGTCCGTGACCATCAATGTCGAGATGTTCGGCCGGGAAACGCCGGTTGAGATCAATTTTGCCGATATCAAAAAAATGTAAAGGCTTAGGATTGACATTCAGATAAAGATGTACTAGAATGTTTAATCGGGACTCTTGGGTTCCGCGTGGGAGGGTCATCCGCCCAGGTAACCACAAAACAGTTTCAAGACTGAGAATAAAATAGGAGGTGCCAAAATGGCAAAGAAAGTAGAAGGATATATTAAGTTACAGATTCCTGCCGCAAAAGCAACACCGGCTCCGCCGGTTGGTCCTGCACTTGGACAGCATGGTGTAAATATTGTGGAGTTCACAAAGCAGTTTAATGCGAGAACCGCAGATCAGGAAGGTATGATTATTCCGGTTGTAATCACGGTTTACGCAGACAGAAGCTTCAGCTTTATTACGAAGACTCCGCCCGCAGCGGTTTTATTAAAGAAGGCGTGCAATCTGAAATCTGCTTCGGCAGCGCCGAACAAGAACAAGGTTGCTTCTATTTCCAAGGCGAAGATTCAGGAAATCGCTGAGTTAAAGATGCCTGACCTCAACGCGGCAAGCCTTGAGGCTGCAATGAGCATGATAGCGGGTACTGCCAGAAGCATGGGCATTACAGTAGAAGATTAAGTGCAGGTAGACTGGGAAAGGAGCAGGATAGAGAATGAAACATGGAAAGAAATATATGGAGTCCGCGAAGCTGGTTGACCGGACAACATTTTATGAAATTGAGGATGCCGTAGCATTGGCAAAGAAGTCTGCAACCGCGAAGTTTGACGAGACCGTAGAGGTTCACATCAGAACCGGCTGTGACGGACGTCATGCGGAGCAGCAGATCCGCGGCGCGGTTGTTCTTCCGAACGGTACAGGTAAGACCGTAAAGGTATTGGTATTCGCGAAGGGCGATAAGGTAGCGGAGGCTGAGGCTGCCGGAGCGGATTATGTCGGAGGCGATGAGCTTATTCCGAAGATTCAGAACGATGGATGGCTGGACTTTGACGTTGTAGTAGCTACGCCGGACATGATGGGCGTTGTCGGCCGTCTGGGTAAGGTTTTGGGACCTAAGGGCCTGATGCCGAATCCGAAGGCCGGTACGGTAACGATGGATGTTACCAAGGCGATTAACGATATTAAGGCCGGTAAGATTGAGTACAGACTTGACAAGACCAACATCATTCACTGCCCGATCGGGAAGGCATCCTTCACGGAGGAGCAGCTGACACAGAACCTGAACGCATTGATGGATGCGATTGTAAAGGCAAAGCCTTCTAATCTGAAGGGCCAGTATTTAAAGAGCATTACGCTTGCGTCGACAATGGGGCCTGGTATTAAGGTCAGCGTTGCGAAGTTCTAATATGAAATAGGTGAAGTGACAAAGACCTCGTTTTATAAGCGGGGTCTTTTATACTATGAGAAATGGCGGCAGCATTTCAGAAAGAAGCATTGTGAAAGGAGTTTTGTTATAAATGTTCGGGCGTAAGGGCGGAGCAGGAAAACGGATTTTACTTTTTACGATAGTCACCTCAAGCGTTGTACTGGCAGGGCTTACGGCAATGACGGCGTATGCGCTGCTCTTGAGAAAAGGTGTAAAGGAACAGAAGAAGGAAGTACCGTATGAGGTTCTGGAGCCGTCCGAGGCGCAGCAGACAATTCCGACATCTGCCGCGGATACACAGCAGGGGACTGCGGCAGGCTCGGAACAGGAGGACCTTGCGTCGGCGGGGGAAGCGCTGTATTTTGAGACGCTGGAAAAGGGGCAGAATGCGCTTCTTGTAGAATGCGCGGACATGGAGCGCGTGACCTTTGCGTTTGCCGGGGATATTCTGCTGGACGACAGCTATGCGATGATGAACAAATATACGCTGCGGGGCAGCAGTATAGAGGATACCTTTTCCGCCGGCCTGCTGGAGCGGATGCGGAGCGCGGACGTGTTTATGCTCAACAACGAGTTTACCTTTACGACGCGCGGGGAGCCTACGCCGGATAAGCAGTTTACATTCCGGGCCAGGCCTGAGAATGTGACATTTTTGCATCAGCTGGGGGTGGATATTGTCTCGCTTGCGAACAACCACGCCTATGATTACGGCGAAGTGTCATTGCTGGACACGATGGCGACGCTGGACGATGCAGGTATTGCCTATGTGGGGGCGGGAGAGAACCTTGCGGAGGCGGTAAAGCCGATGTACATCATTGCCAACGGCATGAAAATCGCGATTGTCAGTGCGACGCAGATAGAGCGCAACGGGACGCCGGATACCAGGGGCGCGACCGAGAACAGCCCCGGCGTATTCCGGTGCATGAATCCGGATAATCTTGTAGCGGCGATAAAGGAAGCGGAAGCAAACAGCGACTTTACGATTCTGTATATTCACTGGGGGACCGAGGGACAGGAGGGGACAGACTGGCTTCAGGAGGAACAGGCGCCGCTTTATGCCGAGGCCGGCGTGGATCTGATTATAGGCGATCACCCGCACTGCCTGCAGCGGCTCGATACCGTTTCGGGAGTTCCGGTCATTTACAGCCTGGGAAATTACTGGTTTAATTCCAAGACGCAGAACACCTGCCTGATAGAGATTTCCATAAAGGAGGGGGCGCTGGAGAGCTTCCGGTTTGTGCCGTGCAGGCAGTCGGACTGCCGTACACTGCTGCTGGAGGGCGCGGAAAAGGAAGAGGTGCTGGACTATATGCGCCGCATTTCTCCCAATGTTGAGATTGACGCGGAGGGCAATGTCAGCTTTTTATAACGGCGGAGGCTGACATTGCCGGGGTTCTGTCAGTGTCCTGACAGGACCCTGCCGGGATCTTGGCAGGGGGCAAAAAAGTGCTTGACAGGCTGGCAGGCGTATGGTAGGATATTTAAGGTTATAAAACCATGCCGAAGACAGTAGGTGCTGCTGTGAATGTGCGTTATCGGATGTTCGCGCGGCGTAAGCGTATCGCCTACCGAGGAAAAGAGTTTTCAGGATGATGCTTTTACCTCTCCGTCTTTATGCAGGATATAAAGGGAGGGGTTTTTACGTGATACAGTATTGTCGGACTCCTTTTCGGCAGGAGACAATCCGTCTCCATAAATCTATAAGGAGGTAAGAAAATGGCAAAGGTCGAATTAAAACAACCCATCATTGCGGAGATTGCATCGAACATCAAGGATGCTGCATCGGTTGTAGTTGTGGACTATCGCGGCATTACGGTGGCACAGGATACGGTTCTGCGTAAGCAGCTTCGCGAGGCCGGTGTTACGTACAAGGTTTACAAGAACACAATGATGACCAGGGCTTTCAAGGGCACTGAGTTCGAAGGGCTGGCAGAGAGCTTTGAGGGAACCAACGCGATTGCCATCAGCAAGGAGGATGCGACTGCACCGGCAAGAATTTTAAACAATTTTGCCAAGGAGTGTCCTGCACTTGAGATGAAGGCAGGCGTTGTGGACGGCGTGCTTTATGATGCGAAGGGAATGAAAGAGATTGCAGGTATTCCTTCGAGAGAAGAGCTTCTTTCCAAGTTCCTTGGAAGCATTCAGTCGCCTATCACAAATATTGCTCGTGTGCTTAATCAGATTGCGGAGAAGGGCGGCGCAGACGGCTGTGAGTCCGCACCTGCAGCGGAGGCTCCCGCGGCAGAAGAGGCAGTGGAAGCGGCACCCGCAGAGTAACCGGTATATTGTTACTTAGAATGAATAAAAACGATTATGGAGGGAAAGAAAATGGCAAAGTTGACAACAGCAGAGTTTATTGATGCGATTAAAGAGCTTACGGTTTTAGAGTTAAATGATCTGGTAAAGGCTTGCGAGGAGGAGTTTGGCGTATCCGCAGCGGCAGGCGTTGTCGTAGCGGCAGCAGGCGGCGCGGCGCCGGCAGCAGAGGAGAAGGATGAGTTCGACGTAGAGCTTACAGAGGTAGGCCCGAACAAGGTTAAGGTTATTAAGGTTGTTCGTGAAGCGACAGGCCTTGGCTTAAAGGAAGCAAAGGATCTGGTTGACAACGCTCCTAAGGTATTGAAGGAAGCGGCAGCTAAGGCTGAGGCTGAGGAGATTAAGACAAAGCTTGAGGCTGAAGGCGCTAAGGTTACGTTGAAGTAATTGATGAGCTGATTGAGGCTGGGATTTTTATCCCGGCCTTTTTGAATCTGCCGGAAAAATTTTCTTGACTTACCAAACTGCTTGTGCTAACATGTAATGTGCACTATTGTGGAAAAGTGTGCTCATTTTATGTTACAGGTTATTTGTTATTGGATGTGCCGGACAGCATAAATGAAAGTAGATGTATATCATAAAGAACGGGGTGAAATGTCATGGAAAAGAACAGAATACGTCCAGTTGTCACCGGTAAGACGATGCGTATGAGCTATTCGAGACAAAAAGAGGTTTTGGATATGCCCAATCTTATCGAGGTTCAAAAGGACTCCTACAAGTGGTTCCTTGAAGAGGGCTTTCGGGAAGCACTGGCGGATATCTCTCCAATCACGGATTACAGCGGGCGTCTGAGTCTGGAATTTGTAGATTATGTTTTGGCAGAGGACGAGATCAAGCATACAATCGAGGAGTGCAAGGAGAGAGATCTAACTTATGAAGCCCCCGTAAAAATCAGGGTTCGCCTCCACAATAAGGAGAAAGAGGAAATCAGCGAGCATGAAATTTTTATGGGTAATTTCCCACTGATGACAGAAACGGGTACCTTTGTAATTAACGGTGCAGAGCGCGTTATCGTCAGCCAGCTGGTACGTTCACCGGGTATCTATTATGGTATTACACACGATAAGATTGGTAAGAGATTATTTTCCTGTACAGTTATCCCGAATCGCGGCGCATGGCTGGAATACGAGACCGATTCCAACGATGTCTTTTATGTGCGTGTAGACCGGACAAGAAAAGTGCCGATTACGGTATTTGTGCGTGCGCTGGGCGTAGGCACCAACGAGGAAATTCTTGAGCTGTTCGGAGACGAACCCAAGATTCACGCCAGCTTTACCAAGGATACGGCGGAGAATTACCAGGAGGGGCTTCGGGAGTTATACAGCAAGATCCGTCCGGGGGAGCCGTTCAGCCTGGACAGCGCGGAAAACCTTGTAAATTCCATGTTCTTTGACCCCAGAAGATATGACCTTGCCAAGGTCGGAAGATATAAATTTAACAAGAAGCTTGCATTCCGGAACCGTATCCGCAATCAGGTGCTTGCCGAGGATGTGGTTGACCCGTTCAGCGGGGAGGTGCTCGGACAGAAGAATGATAAAGTAACAGCGGAAATGGCAGATGCCATGCAGAATGCCGCTGTTCCGTTTGTGTGGATTCAGACGGAGGAGAAGGTTGTAAAGGTTCTTTCCAATATGATGGTAGATATTACGAACTTTGTTGAGTGTGATCCGAGAAGCCTCGGTATTACGGAACAGGTTTATTTTCCCGTGCTTCGCAGGATTCTGGAGGAATATGCCGAGAATCCGGAGGAGCTGGCGGATGCGATTACCAGAAATGTCTACGAGCTGATTCCCAAGCATATTACCAAGGAAGACATTATTGCTTCTATTAATTATAATATGCATCTGGAGTACGGCCTTGGCAACAGCGACGATATTGATCATCTGGGCAACCGCCGCATCCGTGCGGTCGGAGAGCTGCTGCAGAATCAGTACCGCATCGGTCTGTCGCGAATGGAGCGCGTGGTGCGCGAGCGCATGACGACGCATGATTCGGACGACGTATCCCCGCAGACGCTGATTAACATTAAGCCGGTGCAGGCGGCGATTAAGGAGTTCTTTGGCTCCTCCCAGCTGTCACAGTTTATGGATCAGAACAATCCGCTTGGCGAGCTGACGCACAAGAGACGTTTATCCGCATTGGGACCCGGCGGTTTGTCAAGAGACCGCGCCGGATTCGAGGTTCGTGACGTACATTATTCGCATTATGGCAGAATGTGTCCGATTGAGACGCCGGAGGGTCCGAATATCGGATTGATCAATTCGCTTGCATCGTATGCGCGTATCAACGAATACGGTTTTATTGAGGCGCCGTACAGGGAGATTGATAAATCAGATCCCAAGAATCCGCGCGTAACGGATAAGGTGGTCTATATGACTGCCGATGAGGAGGACAATTATCATGTAGCGCAGGCGAACGAGGCGCTGGATGAGGAAGGGCACTTTGTCCGCAACTCCGTTTCCGGCCGTTATCTGGATGAGACACAGGAGTATCCTAAGGAAATGTTTGATTATATGGACGTGTCTCCGAAGATGGTATTCTCAGTGGCGACAGCGTTGATTCCCTTTTTGCAGAATGACGACGCAAACCGTGCCCTGATGGGCTCCAACATGCAGCGTCAGGCGGTCCCGCTGCTGTTTACGGAGGCGCCGGTTGTCGGTACGGGTATGGAGGTCAAGACGGCGGTTGACTCCGGCGTGTGTGTGGTTGCCAAGAAGGCCGGTACGATAACCTACGTATCCTCGAAGCTTATCCGGATGACGTATGACGACGGGGAGAAGGCCGAGTTTCATCTGTACAAGTTTGTCAGAAGCAATCAGTCCAACTGCTACAACCAGAAGCCGATTGTTGTAAAGGGCGACCATGTGGAGGCCGGTCAGGTTATTGCGGACGGCCCGGCGACCAGCGGCGGAGAGCTGGGGCTCGGAAAGAACCCGCTGATTGGGTTTATGACATGGGAAGGCTATAATTACGAGGATGCGGTGCTCTTAAGCGAGCGCCTTGTTCAGGAGGATGTTTATACCTCCATCCATATAGAAGAGTACGAGACGGAAGCGCGCGATACCAAGCTTGGGCCGGAGGAAATCACAAGAGACGTTCCGGGCGTGGGTGACGATGCGCTGAAGGATCTGGATGACAGAGGCATTATCCGAATCGGCGCGGAGGTTCGTGCCGGGGATATTCTGGTCGGTAAGGTAACGCCGAAGGGAGAGACGGAGCTGACGGCAGAGGAGCGGCTTTTGCGTGCAATCTTTGGCGAGAAGGCAAGAGAGGTGCGCGATACGTCCCTGAAGGTTCCGCACGGAGAATACGGCGTTGTTGTGGATGCAAAGGTGTTCTCGCGCGCAAACGGCGATACGGAGCTTGCGCCGGGGGTAAACCAGTCGGTTCGTATTTATATTGCCCAGAAGAGAAAGATTTCTGTTGGTGATAAGATGGCAGGCCGCCATGGGAACAAGGGTGTTGTTTCCCGCGTGCTTCCGGTTGAGGATATGCCGTATCTGCCAAACGGCAGGCCGCTTGATATTGTGTTGAATCCGCTTGGCGTGCCTTCCCGTATGAATATTGGACAGGTGTTGGAAATCCATCTCTCGCTTGCGGCAAAGGCGCTTGGCTTTAATGTGGCTACGCCTGTATTCGACGGTGCGAACGAGGCGGATATTATGGATACGCTTGATTTGGCCAACGATTATGTAAACCTTGAGTGGGAGGAGTTCGAAGCAAAGCATAAGGCGGAGCTTCTGCCCGAGGTTATGGAATACTTATCGGAAAACCGGGAGCACAGAAAGCTCTGGAAGGGCGTTCCGATTTCAAGAGACGGTAAGGTAAGGCTCAGAGACGGACGGACGGGAGAGTATTTTGACAGCCCGGTCACCATCGGCCATATGCATTATCTGAAGCTGCATCATCTGGTAGACGATAAGATTCATGCCCGTTCGACAGGACCGTATGGTATGGTTACACAGCAGCCTCTCGGCGGTAAGGCGCAGTTTGGCGGACAGCGTTTCGGTGAGATGGAGGTTTGGGCGCTTGAGGCTTACGGCGCATCTCATACGCTGCAGGAGATCCTGACAGTGAAGTCCGATGACGTTGTCGGACGTGTGAAGACCTATGAGGCAATTATCAAGGGTGAAAATATTCCGGAGCCGGGCATTCCCGAATCCTTTAAGGTATTATTGAAGGAGCTGCAGTCACTCGGACTGGATGTAAAGGTATATGACGAGGAGCGCAACGAAGTTGAGATTATGGAGTCGGTGGACTACAGCGACAGCGATTTCCGTGTTGAGATGGAGGGCGATAATCGGTACGATAACAGAGAAAATCTTGAAGGTTATCAGCAAAAAGAATTTGATTCCGCAAGCGGGGATCTGATCGATGCCGCAGTGGAGGACGATTTTGACTACTCGGATGAGGATTTCGAGGATGACGACAGCTTTGACGATGATTTTGAAGAGTAGGGAAAGAGACAATTTGTTTTGGAAGGAGTGCCAGAATGTCTGAGAATAGAAATGAATCATGCCAGTCTATTACCTTTGATGCCATTAAGATCGGCCTAGCCTCTCCCGAGCGAATCAGGGAGTGGTCCAAGGGCGAGGTAACAAAGCCGGAAACGATCAATTACAGGACCCTGAAGCCGGAGCGCGACGGTCTGTACTGTGAGAAGATTTTCGGGCCCAGTAAGGATTGGGAATGCCATTGCGGTAAATACAAGAAGATTAGATATAAGGGCGTTATCTGTGACCGCTGCGGCGTTGAGGTAACAAAGTCGAGCGTCCGCAGAGAGCGTATGGGGCATATTGAGCTTGCGGCTCCGGTGTCGCATATCTGGTATTTCAAGGGAATCCCGAGCCGTATGGGGCTTATTCTGGATTTGACGCCGCGGGTGCTTGAGAAGGTGCTGTATTTTGCTTCCTATATTGTGCTGGATGCGATGGATACGGATCTGGAATACAAGCAGGTCCTGTCCGAGAAGGAATATCAGGACAACCGGGAAAAGTGGGGCAGCCGGTTCCGCGTAGGCATGGGTGCGGAAGCGATTAAGGAGCTTCTGCAGGCGATCGACCTGGAAAAGGAATGCGAGGAGCTGAATGCGGATCTGAAGAATGAGAGCACGAAGGGCCAGAAGCGCGCAAAGATTGTAAAGCGCCTGGAGGTAGTGGAGTCGTTCCGGGCGTCGGGCAATAAGCCGGAGTGGATGATTATGGATACCATTCCCGTATTACCGCCTGATTTGCGCCCGATGGTTCAGCTGGATGGCGGCCGGTTTGCCACATCGGATTTGAATGATTTGTACAGAAGGATTATCAATAGAAATAACCGTCTGAAGAGACTGCTCGAGCTTGGCGCGCCGGATATTATTGTCCGCAACGAGAAGCGCATGCTGCAGGAGGCGGTGGATGCGTTGATTGATAACGGCAGACGCGGGCGTCCCGTGACCGGCCCGGGCAACAGGGCATTGAAGTCCCTGTCGGATATGCTTAAGGGTAAATCAGGGCGGTTTCGTCAGAACCTGCTCGGCAAGCGTGTCGACTATTCGGGCCGTTCGGTTATCGTTGTCGGCCCCGAGCTAAAGATTTATCAGTGCGGTCTCCCGAAGGAAATGGCGATTGAGCTGTTCAAGCCTTTCGTAATGAAGGAGCTGGTTGCGAGACAGATTTCGCAAAACATCAAGCATGCAAAGAAGCTTGTGGAGAAGCTGGATCATACGGTCTGGGATGTGCTGGAGGAGGTTATCAAGGATCATCCGGTTATGCTCAACCGCGCACCGACACTGCACAGGCTTGGTATTCAGGCGTTTGAACCGATTCTGGTAGAGGGTAAGGCGATTAAGCTGCACCCGCTGGTTTGTACCGCGTTTAACGCGGACTTTGACGGCGACCAGATGGCGGTGCATCTGCCCCTGTCGGTAGAGGCGCAGGCAGAATGCCGGTTCCTGCTGCTGTCTCCGAATAACCTCTTAAAGCCTTCGGACGGCGGGCCTGTTGCGGTGCCTTCACAGGATATGGTGCTTGGCATCTATTATCTGACGCAGGAGCGTCCCGGAGCGATTGGCGAGGGAAAATATTTCAGAAATGTAAACGAAGCGATTTTGGCTTACGAGAACGGCGCGTGTACGCTGCATTCACGGATTAAGGTGCGTGTGACCAAGACGATGCCCGACGGCGAGGTGCTCAGCGGTATCGTGGAGTCAACCCTGGGACGTTTTATATTTAATGAAATTCTGCCGCAGGATCTGGAATTTGTGGACAGGAGCAATCCTGAGAACCGCCTGCTTCTGGAGGTGGATTTCCATGTCGGCAAGAAGGGGTTAAAGCAAA
Source organism: uncultured Lachnospiraceae bacterium (assembly GCA_949948735.1). Classification (GTDB taxonomy): domain Bacteria; phylum Bacillota; class Clostridia; order Lachnospirales; family Lachnospiraceae; genus COE1. Next base: position 62,364 of record CATLGV010000020.1, read on the forward strand.
TCCTGGAGAAGGTTATCAATATTCACGGTGCGACAAGAACCGCGGAGGTGCTTGACAGCATCAAGTCTATGGGATATAAATATTCAACCAGAGCGGCAATGACGGTTTCTATTTCGGATATGACCGTGCCGGAGGAGAAGCCGCAGATGCTTGCGGATGCGCAGGCCACTGTTGACCGTATCACGATGAACTTCCGTCGTGGTCTGATGACGGAGGAGGAGCGTTACAAGGCGGTTGTCGAGACCTGGAAGGAAACGGACGATAAGCTGACGCAGACGCTGCTTGACGGGCTTGACCAGTACAACAATATCTTTATGATGGCAGATTCAGGCGCCCGTGGTTCCAACCAGCAGATTAAGCAGCTTGCGGGCATGCGCGGCCTGATGGCGGATACGACCGGACGTACCATTGAGCTTCCGATTAAGTCGAATTTCCGTGAGGGCCTTGACGTACTGGAGTACTTTATGTCCGCGCACGGCGCGCGCAAGGGTCTATCGGATACCGCGCTGCGTACTGCGGACTCCGGTTACCTGACGCGTCGAATGGTGGATGTCTGCCAGGAGCTGATTATCCGCGAGGTAGACTGCTGCGAGGGGAAGGACTTTATCCCGGGCATGGAGGTAAGCGCCTTCATGGACGGCAAGGAGACGATAGAAGGGCTTAAGGACAGAATTACGGGAAGATATTCCTGTGAGGATATTGTGGACAGAGACGGCAATGTGCTGGTTAAGAAGAACCACATGATTACGCCGAGCCGTGCGGCAAAGATCCTCAGCAAGGGTGTGGACGAGAAGGGCGAGCCGATTGAAAAGGTAAAGATTCGGAATATCCTGTGCTGCAGGTCGCATGTTGGTATCTGTGCAAAATGCTACGGCGCCAATATGTCTACCGGCGAACCGGTTCAAATCGGCGAGGCAGTCGGCATTATTGCGGCGCAGTCCATCGGCGAGCCGGGTACACAGCTGACCATGAGAACCTTCCATACGGGCGGTGTTGCCGGTGACGATATCACGCAGGGTCTTCCGCGTGTAGAGGAGCTTTTTGAGGCCAGAAAGCCGAAGGGACTTGCGATTATTGCGGAGTTTGGCGGTACGGCCACCATTAAGGACACGAAGAAGAAGCGTGAGATTATTGTTTCGGACGGCGTCAATGAGAAGACGTACCTTATTCCGTACGGCTCCCGTATCAAGATTATGGACGGAGCGGTTCTGGAGGCGGGCGACGAGCTGACGGAGGGTAGTGTGAACCCGCATGATTTGCTTGAAATCAAGAAAATCGGCGCAGTCCAGAATTACCTGCTGCGTGAGGTTCAGCGTGTTTACCGTCTGCAGGGTGTTGATATTGCGGATAAGCATATTGAAGTTATCGTGCGTCAGATGTTAAAGAAAAAGCGCATTGAAATCAGCGGCGATACGGAGTTCCTTCCGGGAACGCTTGTGGACGGCCTGGAGCTGGAGGACATCAATGAGCGGCTTATCGCCGAGGGCAAGCAGCCCGCGGAGGCCAAGGATATTATTCTGGGTATCACGAAGGCCGCGCTTGCAACGAATTCCTTCCTTTCGGCGGCTTCCTTCCAGGAGACCACCAAGGTGCTCACGGAGGCGGCTATCAAGGGAAAGATTGATCCGCTGGTGGGCCTGAAGGAGAACGTTATTATCGGTAAGCTGATTCCGGCAGGTACAGGTATGAAGCGTTACAGAAATGTAAAGCTTGATACGGATATGACGCTTGAGGATACGCTGGATTTTGAAGAGGAAGCGGACTTCGGGTATGAGGAAGACGACACGGCGGCAGTACATTCCGCGGAAAGCGTGATGGAACCGCTTACGGTTGAATAACCGGCGTCAAATAAGCTGATTATAGGACAAAGGATGTTTCATTTTAGGTGAAGCATCCTTTGTTTTGGAAAAAAATCAAAAAACAATTGACAATGCGAACATGTGAAAGTATAATAATAAAGCATGCGTGTGAAACGCGTGTATTTTGTGCCGTGTTTAGGCATTTTAGTTAAGCATACAGGAGGTGAAAAGGAATGCCAACATTTAACCAATTAGTAAGAAAAGGACGTCAGGAAACCGTTAAGAAGTCAACTGCTCCGGCACTTCAGAGAGGATACAACTCCTTAAAGAAGAAGGCGACGGATACATCCGCTCCTCAGAAGAGAGGCGTTTGTACAGCGGTTAAGACTGCAACACCGAAGAAGCCGAATTCAGCTTTGAGAAAGATTGCCAGAGTTCGTCTTTCAAACGGAATGGAAGTAACAAGCTACATCCCGGGCGAGGGCCACAACTTACAGGAGCACAGCGTTGTTCTGATCAGAGGCGGACGTGTTAGGGATTTGCCTGGTACGAGATACCACATTATCAGAGGTACGCTTGATACCGCGGGCGTCGCAAACAGAAAGCAGGCTCGCTCTAAGTATGGAGCTAAGAGGCCGAAGGCTGGTAAATAGCATGTACCACAAAAACTAATTAGTGTTGGGATTCTGATTTAATACCGTATTAAAATAGAAAACCGCGCGAACACAAAGTTTTATAATGTGAGTACCGTTGATTTAATCAGATAGTGAAATCACTATAATTGTTAAGGAGGGAAGAACCGTGCCACGTAAAGGACATATTCAAAAAAGAGACGTACTGGCGGACCCCATTTACAACAATAAGGTAGTTACCAAGCTTATCAATAACATTATGTTAGACGGTAAGAAGGGTGTTGCCCAGAAGATTGTATACGGAGCGTTTGCGAGAGTTGAAGAGAAAGCGCAGAAGCCTGCTTTGGACGTATTTGAGTCGGCAATGAACAATATCATGCCGATGCTCGAATGTAAAGCAAGACGTATTGGCGGTGCGACGTATCAGGTACCCCTTGAGGTAAAGCCGGAGCGGCGTCAGGCGTTAGGTCTTCGCTGGTTAGTATTTTTCTCACGTAAGAGAGGCGAGAAGACCATGGAAGAGCGTCTTGCGAACGAAATTCTTGATGCATCGAACAATACGGGCGCTGCAGTAAAGAGAAAAGAAGATATGCATAAAATGGCAGAGGCAAACAAAGCTTTCGCGCATTATCGTTTTTAATTTTGAGATGCGCGGGCGCGAGGCCAAAGCTTTCGCGTATATTGTTTTCAGATCATGCGATGTACGGAGCGAAAACGTTTGCTTTCGCGCATCAGCCTTTTTAAGCTTTTGTGCACTACCGTTTTATATTATGTAAGGAGGAAAAACCTTGGCTGGAAGAGAATATCCTTTGGAGAGGACCAGAAATATTGGTATTATGGCTCATATCGATGCGGGTAAGACAACTCTTACAGAGCGTATCTTATACTATACCGGTGTGAACTATAAGATCGGTGATACCCATGAAGGTACTGCGACCATGGACTGGATGGAGCAGGAGCAGGAAAGAGGTATCACAATTACGTCAGCCGCTACAACCTGTCACTGGACACATCAGGAAAGTGCGAATGTTGACCCGAATGCGCTGGAGCATCGTATCAATATCATTGATACGCCGGGGCACGTAGACTTTACTGTAGAAGTTGAGCGTTCGCTTCGTGTACTTGACGGTGCCGTAGGTGTTTTCTGCGCAAAGGGCGGCGTTGAACCACAGTCAGAGAATGTATGGCGTCAGGCTGATACCTATAATGTACCGAGAATGGCATTCATCAACAAGATGGACATTCTGGGCGCGAATTTTTATGGCGCTGTAGACCAGATCCGGACAAGACTCGGCAAGAATGCGATTATCCTTCAGCTGCCGATTGGCAAGGAGGACGAGTTTAAGGGAATCATTGATTTGATGGAGATGAGAGCCTATATCTATAACGACGATAAGGGTGATGATATTTCCATTGCGGAGATTCCGGCGGATATGGCGGATGACGCAGAGCTTTATCATGCTGAAATGGTAGAGAAGATCTGCGAATTAGATGATGATTTAACCATGATGTACCTTGAGGGCGAGGAGCCTTCCGTGGAGCAGCTCAAGGCTGCTTTGAGAAAGGGGACATGTGAATGTACGGCGGTTCCTGTCTGCTGCGGTTCCGCATACAGAAACAAGGGCGTTCAGAAGCTGCTTGACGCGATTCTTGATTTTATGCCGGCGCCGACGGATATTCCTGCGATTAAGGGCGTAGACCTGGCAGGAAATGAGATTGAAAGACATTCTTCGGATGAAGAGCCGTTCTCTGCGCTTGCGTTTAAGATTATGGCGGATCCGTTTGTCGGTAAGCTTGCGTTCTTCAGAGTATATTCCGGTACGATGAATTCCGGTTCTTATGTACTGAATGCGACGAAGGACAAGAAGGAGCGTGTAGGGCGTATTCTTCAGATGCATGCGAATAAGAGACAGGAGCTGGAGAAGGTTTACTCCGGTGACATCGCTGCGGCAGTAGGCTTTAAGTTTACGACGACCGGCGATACGATCTGTGATGAGCAGCATCCGGTTATCCTGGAGTCCATGGAGTTCCCGGAGCCTGTTATCGAGCTGGCAATCGAGCCGAAGACCAAGGCCGGCCAGGGCAAGATGGGCGAGGCGCTTGCCAAGCTTGCAGAGGAGGATCCGACATTCCGTGCACACACGAATCAGGAAACAGGACAGACGATTATTGCCGGTATGGGCGAGCTGCATCTTGAGATTATCGTAGACAGGCTTCTGCGTGAGTTCAAGGTGGAGGCAAATGTCGGCGCGCCGCAGGTTGCATATAAGGAAGCAATCACAAAGGCTGTTGATGTGGATTCCAAGTATGCGAAGCAGTCCGGCGGACGTGGACAGTACGGCCATTGCAAGGTTAAGTTTGAGCCGATGGATGCGAACGGCGAAGAGCTGTTCAAGTTTGAGTCGAGCGTTGTCGGCGGTGCGATTCCCAAGGAATACATTCCGGCAGTCGGAGAGGGTATCGAGGAAGCGACACATGCGGGTATCCTTGGCGGCTTCCCTGTTGTCGGCGTATACGCAAACGTTTATGACGGCTCTTACCATGAGGTAGACTCTTCTGAGATGGCGTTCCATATCGCAGGCTCTCTTGCGTTCAAGGAAGCGATGCAGAAGGCGTCACCGGTACTTCTTGAGCCGATTATGAAGGTTGAGGTAACAATGCCGGAGGAGTATATGGGCGATGTTATCGGCGATATCAACTCCCGTCGCGGACGTATTGAGGGTATGGACGATATCGGCGGCGGCAAGCTGGTTCGCGGTTATGTTCCGCTTGCGGAGATGTTCGGCTACTCGACAGACCTGCGCTCCAAGACGCAGGGACGCGGAAATTACTCCATGTTCTTCGAGAAATATGAGCAGGTTCCGAAGTCAATACAGGATAAAGTGCTTGCTGCAAAGACAAAATAGGCTTTGCGCGCGGTATTTTATAAAATATACTTGAAAAACCCAGCATTTTCTAATATAATCAAGCTAGTTGGGTAAAGCTCTACAAACAATGAAACTAATAGAAGGATTATAATTTTTTAAGGAGGACTTTTAAAATGGCAAAGGCTAAATTTGAAAGAAGTAAACCCCATTGTAACATTGGTACCATTGGACACGTTGACCATGGTAAGACAACACTGACAGCAGCGATTACAAAGACATTAAATGCAAGACTTGGTACAGGTGAGGCAGTTGCATTTGATATGATCGATAAGGCTCCGGAAGAGAGAGAGCGTGGTATCACTATTTCTACAGCACACGTTGAGTATGAGACAGAGAAGAGACATTACGCACACGTTGACTGCCCGGGCCATGCTGACTATGTAAAGAACATGATCACCGGTGCTGCTCAGATGGACGGCGCTATCCTTGTTGTTGCTGCAACGGACGGTGTTATGGCGCAGACAAAGGAGCACATCCTTCTGTCCCGTCAGGTAGGCGTACCTTATATCGTCGTATTTATGAATAAGTGCGATATGGTAGACGATCCTGAGCTTCTTGAGCTGGTAGAGATGGAGATCACAGAGCAGCTTGAGGAGTATGAGTTTGAGGGATGCCCGATTATCCGTGGTTCAGCGCTGAAGGCTCTGGAAGATCCCAGCAGCGAGTGGGGCGATAAGATCCTTGAGCTGATGCACACAGTTGACGAGTATGTTCCGGATCCGGTACGTGCTACAGATCAGCCGTTCCTGATGCCTATCGAGGATATCTTCACCATTACAGGCCGTGGTACGGTTGCTACCGGTCGTGTAGAGCGCGGTACGCTTCATGTAAATGAAGAAGTTGAGATCGTTGGTATCAGCGAGGAGACAAGAAAGACCGTATGTACAGGTATCGAGATGTTCCGTAAGCTTCTTGACGAGGCTCAGGCGGGTGATAACATCGGTGCTCTTCTTCGTGGTATTCAGAGAACAGAGATTCAGAGAGGACAGGTTCTTGCAAAGCCGGGTACGGTTACATGCCATAAGAAATTTACGGCTCAGGTATACGTACTGACAAAGGACGAGGGTGGCCGTCATACACCGTTCTTCAACAACTACAGACCGCAGTTCTACTTCAGAACAACGGATGTTACCGGTGTTTGCGAGTTGCCGGCTGGTACAGAGATGTGCATGCCTGGCGATAACGTAGAGATGACCATCGAGCTCATCCATCCGATCGCTATGGAGCAGGGCCTTACCTTCGCTATCCGTGAGGGTGGCAGGACTGTTGGGTCTGGTCGTGTGGCTACGATTATTGAGTAATCAGTAAAAAGCTAGATTTTATGGGGCTTTCCGAGAAATCGGGAAGCCCTTTTTGAAACTTTGCAACAGCGAAAATGTGTAAAGCGGTGCCAAAACGGTGCCATAAAAAAGAACTCCGATGAAAGTGGTGCCAAGTTTCATCGGAGTTTGTCTTTTTACCAACCTTTTATTTGCTTTACCTGTTCTGCCCGTTCTTTGTCTTTGTGATATTGTAATTTGAACTGTATCGTTTCCACTACTTCCTTTCTTGCTTCATCGTCTAGCTGATAAAATGAAGTTAACAGGTTATCCACATCGGGCATACTGTTTTTCCCAAACAGGTACATAAGCGGATATAGGGAATTTTTCAGATATACTTTTACCCTGTTTCCGTCAAGAGCGCCATTTAGTCCATCGGGGAGCGTGGGATATATTTCTTCTTCGGTAATAGCGCCGGAGAATGGACTGGCGGCGCATATCTCATTCACATCAATTTCTAATTCGTTTGCCAACCGCAAGGCAAAGTCAAATCGGATATTGGAATCCTTTTGAATAATAGAATATAGTGTTG